>NZ_PDJA01000001.1:635319-1270638 GCF_002563885.1 Marinobacter sp. LV10MA510-1
GCAAACGAGCCTCTGGTTGTGGAGTTTTCAAAGAACAATGAAGGTGAGCTGCGTTATACTGTCAGCCGAAAATACGAAAAAAATACCGATGATGATGATGTCGTTGTTGTTGCCAGTACTCTTTTTGAACCCGGCCAAGGCCTGTTTAGTGACAATCCGTCAGACGAGGATGCTTATCAAAGCTTTCAGTTTAACGTGACTGGGCAGCCTGTGGCTGGTGACAGCTTCGAAATTCAGTTCAACAAAAACGGCGTATCTGACAACCGCAACGCCGAGTTTCTGGCGTCATTCGGCACAAAAAACACACTGAACAACGGCAGTCAGAGTTTCGCCGAGGGCTACGCCGGGCTGGTGGAAAATGTGGGTGTGCAAACCCGCCAAAGTCAGCTGGATTTGGAGGCGGGAAAAACCCTGCTGGAGCAGTCGTTCAATCAGCGCGAGTCTGTTTCCGGGGTGAATCTGGATCAAGAGGCCGGCAAATTAATTCAGTACCAGGCCGCTTACAACGCGTCGGCCAAGGTGATTACTGTTGCACAGGATCTGTTCAACACATTGCTGCAAACCTTCCGCTAAAACGGGCAAGGTTCAAAAAGGTAATGCGAGATGATTAGAATATCTTCACAACAAATCTTTTCCGGCGGCATCAATCGGCTGCAGGATCTGAGCGCGCAGCTGAACAAAACCGATGAGCAAATTGCCACCGGCAAGCGCGTTAACCGACCGTCAGACGACCCGGTTGCGGCGGCGCGTATTCTGAAGCTGGATCAGGAAGTGAAGCGCATCGAAACCTACGAGCGCAACGCGCAACTGGCCAATAACCGGCTGGGCCAAGAAGAAAGTGCTATTTCCAGCTCCCTGGACATTCTGCAGCGCGTGCGTGAGTTGACGGTGCAGGCAGGTAACGGCTCGCTGTCGGCCAACGATCGCCTGTCTATAAGCTCGGAAATGAAAGAACGTTTGGAGCAGTTGGCGCAAATGGCCAACACCCAGGACGCTTCTGGCGAATATATTTTCAGCGGTTTTCAAGGGGGCACACCGGCCTTCGCTAACGAAGGTGACGGCTGGACTTACCAAGGCGACGAAGGGCAACGGATGCTGGAAATTGATGACGGTGTCACCGTGGCGATCAGCGATCATGGTAAGGGTATTTTTGACCGTATTCCAGCGACGGCTAGTGCAACTACAGCGTCGGTTGTTGGGCGTATAAATAGTGTGAGCGTTATTAATCGGTCGGATTTACAGGCAGGCGGTCTCTCTACATTTAAGCTGCAAGTTGCAGCGCCAGCCGTGCCAGGAGATGAGCCAGATAAGCTGAATTTGCTGAACGCGGACGGCACTATAAATGCCACTATTTCTTTCACCCCCGGTGAGCCGGTCACCGTCAACGGTGTACAGTTCACGCTGACGGGTGCGGTGGAAGACGACGTATTCACCATCGAAACCAGCGCAAAGCAATCAGTCTTCAAAACCATAGAAAACCTGACCAGCGGCCTGGATAATCTGAGCAAAAGCGATGGCGCGGGTTCAGACGCTTACAACGACTTGATTGCCGGCTCCTTGTCCAACTTGGATAACGCTCAGGAAAGTTTTATTTTAAAACAGACCGAACTGGGTGGGCGGATGAATTCGGTGGAATCCACCCAGGCATTTCTGGAAGATTCCGCACTCTACAGCAAAGAGATTCGCTCGCAGCTGCAAGACCTTGATTACGCAGAGGCCATCAGTAGGTTGAGCTTTCAGAGCTTTGTATTGCAGGCGGCACAACAATCGTTTGCACGGGTATCTCAGCTGTCATTGTTTGACCGTTTGTAAATTATTGCCAGGATAGGGAAATTGTTCTGCTTTTGTTATTGATTTCAGGCTCAGCGTCAGTATAATTGCCCCTCTTCTGATGGCGGCGTGGTGGAATTGGTAGACACGACGGATTCAAAATCCGTTGCTAGTAATAGTGTGGCGGTTCGAGTCCGCCCGCCGCTACCATATATTTATAAGCCGCACCCTGCGGTTTCGTGCATAGTCCTTTTCATGAATGTCTCCGATTTTCGTTTTGACTTACCGGATGAGCTGATTGCCCGCTATCCGTTGAGTGAACGCTCTGCTTCCCGTCTATTTTGCCTTGATGGTCTGTCTGGCGATATTAATCATCGCCGTTTCACAGACCTCCCCGACCTTCTGCAGCCCGGTGATTTGCTGGTGTTTAACAACACCAAGGTGATTCCTGCGCGTCTATTCGGGAAAAAAGAAACCGGCGGCGCGGTAGAAATTCTGGTGGAGCGCATTACCGGCGATCAGCAGATGCTGGCCCACGTGCGCGCGTCCAAATCCCCCAAGCCCGGGCAACAGGTATTGTTGGAAGATGGGACCGCGTTGAACGTTATCGCCCGCGCCGATGCTTTGTTCGAGTTGCAGGCCGACGGCAGTGAATCACTGCTGGATATTCTTGATCGCCTGGGTCATATGCCCCTGCCACCTTATATTGACCGTGCGGATGAAGCGTCTGACCGAGAGCGTTACCAGACCGTATATGCCCGCGAGGCCGGTGCGGTTGCCGCGCCAACCGCTGGCCTTCATTTTGATGAAGCGCTGCTGCAGAAGCTGACAGCTATGGGCGTAGAAGCTACATTTGTAACCCTGCATGTGGGTGCTGGCACCTTTCAGCCGGTGCGGGTAGACAAACTGGAAGACCACGTAATGCACCACGAGCTGGCTCATGTGCGCCAGGACACGGTAGATGCCGTGGCCCGCACCCGCGCCCGCGGCGGCCGCGTGATTGCCGTGGGCACCACCTCGGTGCGTTCGCTGGAATCCGCCAGTCATCAAGGTAACCTGCGTCCGTTTGCCGGTGACACTGACATATTTATTTACCCCGGTTACAGCTTTCAGACCGTAGACGCACTGATTACCAATTTCCATTTACCCGAATCTACGCTGATCATGCTGGTCAGTGCCTTTGCCGGTTACGAACACGTGATGGGCGCCTATAAAGAAGCCGTGCGCGAAGAGTATCGTTTTTTTAGCTATGGCGACGCCATGTTCATTACCGGACAAGTGCCCAGTCGTGGCATGCTGCAGCACTCTGCAACGGAGCCGCAGGGCGGCCCCGAAACACAAGAATATCACGGAGAAACCCGGTGACTGACGCCTGTTTCATGAGTTTTGAAAAACTGGGTGAAGACGGCCGTGCGCGCCGTGGCCGCCTGACCTTTCCCCGCGGTGTGGTGGAAACGCCGGCGTTTATGCCCGTTGGCACCTACGGCACAGTGAAAGGCATGCTGCCCCGTGACATCAAGGAAATTGGCGCCCACATTATTTTGGGTAATACCTTCCACCTGATGCTGCGCCCGGGCACCGAAGTGATCAAAGCCCACGGCGACCTGCACGATTTTACCCAGTGGCAGGGGCCAATTTTGACTGACTCCGGTGGCTTTCAGGTGTTTAGCTTGGGCGAAACCAGCAAAATTATCGAGCAGGGCGTGATTTTTCGCTCGCCGGTGGATGGCTCGCCGGTGGAGCTGAACCCGGAAATTGCGATGCAGGTGCAGCGCGATCTGGGTGCGGACATTGTGATGATTTTTGACGAATGCACGCCTTACCCGGCCACCGAAAAAGAAGCCAAAGATTCCATGGAGTTGTCTTTGCGCTGGGCGGCCCGCAGCAAGAATGCCCATGAGGGCAATCGGGCGGCGCTGTTCGGCATTGTGCAGGGCGGAATGTACGAAAGCCTACGCAAGCAGTCCTTGGACGGCCTGACCAACATCGGTTTTGACGGTTACGCCATTGGCGGGCTGTCGGTGGGCGAGCCCAAAGAGGACATGATTCGTATTCTGGACGACTTGCCACCAAAAATGCCGGCGGACAAGCCCCGTTACCTGATGGGCGTAGGCCGCCCTGAGGATATTGTAGAGGCAGTGCGTCGCGGTGTGGATATGTTTGATTGCGTAATGCCTACCCGCAACGCCCGTAACGGGTATCTGTTTACCACTACCGGCACTGTTAAGATCCGCAACGCCAAAAACCGCCACGACACCGCGCCACTGGATGACAGCTGTGACTGTTACACCTGCCAGAACTTTTCCAGAAGTTATCTGCATCATCTGGATAAGTGTGGAGAAATGCTCGCTTCGCAGCTGAACACCATTCACAATTTACGCTATTACCAGAACTTGATGAGTGGATTGCGTGGGGCCATTGAAGCAGGTACATTGTGCAGCTTTGTAACCGAATTCTACGCCTTGCGCGGCGCAACTGCGCCCGAGCTTAGCGGCGCCTGAACCTGTTTTTCACACTTTATTATTCAATTAACGGAGAAAATGCATGAAATCGATCAAATTACTCGTTGCTGCACTGCTGGCACTGGCTCCTACGCTGGCAATGGCGCAGGACGCAGCCGGCGGTAGCATGGGCGTTATCGGGCAGGTTATCTTTTTTGCCGGCTTTATTTTGATTTTTTACTTCCTTATCTGGCGTCCGCAGTCCAAGCGCGCCAAAGAGCACAAGTCATTGATGTCTGGCCTGAACAAAGGCGACGAAGTGGTTACCTCTGGCGGTATGGTTGGCAAGATCACCAAGGTGTCTGATGACTTTATTGTTCTGGAAGTGGCCGACAACGTTTCAGTTCGTATTCAAAAAGTAGCGGTTTCCGGTGCTTTGCCAAAAGGCTCGTTGAAAGATATCTGAGCCGCGCCAAAGAACGTTCAGCCGGGCCTTTTAGCCCGGCTGGTTCTATCTGGCTGAAACACCACGGTCGGCGCCAGCCCGGCTTATAGGAACCCCATGCTTAACAAGTATCCGCTCTGGAAAAACCTCATTATTCTGGTTGCCCTGGCAATCGGCTTTATATACGCACTCCCGAATTTATTCCCGGATGACTTTGCCGTTCAGGTTACCGGTGCCCGCAGCAGTACCGAAGTCGACGCACGCGTTCTGGAGCGTGCGGTGCAGGCTCTGGAAGCCCAGGGTATCGAGGTAAAAAGTAGCAGTTTGCAGGATCGTGACGCGCTTATTCGGGTAACCAGCGGCGAAGATCAGCTTCAGGCCCGCCCTGCGGTGCAAGCGGTACTGGGCAACGACTATCTGGTTGCGCTGAACATGGCTGCATCTACTCCTGGCTGGCTACGCAGCTTGGGCGCCGGCCCAATGAAGTTGGGCCTGGATTTGCGCGGCGGTGTTCACTTCCTGCTGGAAGTGGATATGGAAACCGCTGTGAACCAGCGCCTGGAAGCGTTGGCCGGACAAATCAAACGTGAACTGCGCGAGGAGCGCATTCGCTACCGCGGTGGTGAGCTAGAGGGAGATATCGAAGGCGAACGGGAAATTATTCTAAGCTTTCGTGATGACGAATCCCGCGCCGAAGCCTTCACCCTGATTCGCCGCCAGTACTTGCAGTTTATGATGGACCAGCGCACCCGTGGCGACGAGCGCTTGATTGCGCTAACCCTGTCGGAAGCCGAAGTGCGCTCCATTCAGGAATACGCCCTGGAGCAGAACCTGACTACCATCCGTAACCGGGTGAACGAATTGGGTGTGGCCGAGCCGCTGGTGCAGCGCCAGGGCTCCAGTCGCATCATTGTTGAGTTGCCGGGTGTTCAGGATACCGCGCAAGCCAAACGCGTATTGGGCGCCACCGCGAATCTGGAATTTCGAATGGAAGCTCGGCCAGACACGCCAGCCGGTGGTGTCGAAACCTTTGGTTTTCGCGATACGCCCCAGCGTACCGCTCGCTTAGAGCGTGAGCTCATTGCCACAGGTAATAACGTAGCCAATGCCCAGCAGCAGTTTGATGAGAATGGCCAGCCACAAGTCAGCATTACAATGGACTCTGTGGGCGGCGATTTGATGAACCGTGCCACTCGCAACGCCGTTGGCCGGCGTATGGCGGTGCTGTTTATTGAGTTTCGCACCGAAACCGAAGACCGTATGGTTGACGGCGAAGTAGTCACCGAAGAAAAGCGGGTAGTGGACAAAGGCATCATCAGCCTGGCAACGGTGCAGTCTGCACTGGGTGCGAGCTTCCGTATAACCGGTCTGGACTCGATTCCGGAAGCGTCGGAGCTATCACTGCTGCTGCGCGCCGGTGCATTGGCCGCGCCCATGTACTTTGTACAGGAACGAACCATTGGCCCTAGCCTGGGTCAGAAAAATATCGACGCCGGTATGATGTCGGTATTGCTGGGCTTTGTGCTGGTGCTGATTTATATGGCGCTGTACTACCGCGGTTTCGGGCTTATTGCCAACGTATCACTAACTCTGAACCTGATGTTGCTGATTGCCTGCATGTCGATTCTGTCGGCTACGCTGACGCTGCCGGGTATCGCTGGTATCGTTCTGACGGTGGGTATGGCAGTAGATGCCAACGTGTTGATATTCGAGCGCATACGAGAAGAGTTGAAAGCCGGCACTGCGCCGCAGCTGGCCATAAACGCCGGTTATTCGCGGGCTTTTGTGTCCATTTTCGATGCAAACATCACAACCTTGCTGGTGGCACTCATTTTGTTTGCCATGGGTTCCGGCCCGGTGAAAGGTTTCGCAATTACCTTAAGCCTGGGCATTATGACATCGATGTTTTGTGGCCTGATAGTCAGTCGCAGTATCGTCAATGTGGTTTATGGTGGCCGCAGGGTCGAAAAACTTTCGATTGGAGGGAAGCAGGCTAATGCATGACGCTCAGGAAAAACCGTTTGATTTTATGGGTTTTCGGAAGATTGCTTCAATTCTTTCGATTACCCTGCTAGTGCTCGCTGTGGGCCTGTTGGCGGTGCGCGGGTTGAATTTCGGTATGGATTTCACCGGTGGCACGTCGGTTGAATTTGAATACCAGCAGGCGCCAGCTCTGCCTGAGATACGCACAGCGTTGAGTGACGCCGGCTATGAGCAGTTTGTGGTGCAGAATTTCGGTTCTGACAAAACGGTTTTGGTGCGGCTCTCAGAGTCGGGTAACGATATGCTGGCCCAAGAGATTACCAGCACCTTAACCGCGGGCGGAGCTGAGCTGAAGCTAATCAGTTCGGAGTTTATTGGCTCCCAAGTGGGCGAAGAACTGAAAGAGGACAGCGGTTTGGGCATGCTGATTGCATTGTTGGTGGTGCTGATTTACGTTGGCATGCGCTTTCAGTTCAAATTCGGTATTGCTGCCGTGCTGCCCCTGGCTCACGACGTCCTCATTGTGCTGGGTATTTTTTCGCTGTTTCAGTGGACCTTTGATCTTACGGTTCTGGCCGCCCTGTTGGCCATCATCGGCTATTCGCTGAACGACACTATTGTGGTGGCGGACCGTATCCGGGAAAACTTCCGCACCATGCGGGTGGGGGACTCATGGGAGGTGATCAATACATCCATTCATCAGACCATCAGCCGTACCATCAATACCTCTGGTACCACGCTGGTGGTGCTGATTGCGCTTTACGTGTTCGGCGGTGAGGCGATCAACGGATTTGCTTTGGCGCTGATTATCGGCGTGGTGGTGGGTACTTACTCGTCTATCTACGTATCGGCGAACCTGTTGATTGCGCTCGGCGTGTCTCGCGAAGACCTGATTCTTCCGGTGAAAGAAGGCGTTGTCGGCCAGGATGAAGACGAGAAACCGCCGGAATGGTTGGACCGTATGTAGCTCTTTTGACAGGGGCTGTAGACGGACACTGCCGATAAACCCTGTTGTTTTATCGGCAGTGGTTTCGCAAGCATAAAAAAACCGCCAGTCCCTCGGGATTGGCGGTTTTTTTGTGCTTGCTTTGCTAACAGGGCAAGTGCGGTTTAGCGGGGCAAGCGGCCGCGGAACGGATGCAGTTCCTTCAGCAATTCACGAAACAGCTTGGGGTTAGCCACAATCAACTGCTTGGCATTACTGGCCGACGGGTTGCCAGAGAAGTCCCCGGTCAGGGCGCCTGATTCCATCGCCAGGGCAACACCCAGGTCCATTTCGGCGCCTTCCGGACGAAAGGCAATCACTGCGTCCAGATGGCCGGCTGATACCCGCGCGATATCCAGCACTACGCACCCAGACGTACGGAAGATCCGTGAGTTGGTTGCCAGAACGGTGGCCATTTCGCCCCACAGTTGTGGGTTGTCGTCTTTACGGGCCTGGTCAAGAACGTTGGTAGCCAGCGCCGAGCTGATTAGTTGGCGCACTTCTGATACCCGCACCCGGCGGCTGTTCAGTGCGGCGCCGTGGCCACGGCTGGCTGAGTATTCTTCACCGGTGATTGGGTTAACAATCAGTAGGCTCTCAATCCGGTTGTTCTTTTTCTGGGCCAGTGCCAGAACAAATTCCGGAATACCCCGCAGAAAATTGTCGCGACCCAGAACCGGAAAGATGTGCCAGCTTTTGTCATAGGTGCCGGCATCTGCCTGGTTCAGGGGGGCAATGTGGTGGTCTTTGTAGGCTTTTTCGAGCTGCTCTACGAAATTATCGTAAATGGCCTGTTCGACGCGGTCCAGCTGATGCTCTCGCTCGCTGCTGTCTTTGTCGCTGGGTTCCTGGCGCTCGAAATGTGCTTTGAGGTAGTCCGACCCCTGGCGCGCAACGCGCAGGGCCATTTTAATCGCTGGTTGCATCTGAGTGATCAACATCCGGGTGTATTAAGGTCGATTATTATATCAGTCGGTGTGCGCTTTGTCTGTTTTTAGACTCCGCATAAGCGCGGATAATGGCCATTGAACACACGGGTTGCCCGCTGGTTTTCGTGATTTATCAACGTAGTCGCGAAATACCCCATCCAATTGACTCAAGTGGAGCGGGAGCGACTTCTCTAACATTTGGGTGGGGATGGATAGCGTGACCTCGACAGAGGTCTAGTCTTAGCAGAAATACTGTGGTTATATACAGTATGACCGAGTTCACCAAAACCCTCAAAGTCCGAGTTCGGGACAAACACGCTAATGTGCTGCGCTGTCAGGCCGCGGCTGTTAACCGTGTGTGGAATTTTGTGAATGAACTCAGTCATCGCAGCATTCGGGAGAGAGGACAGTTTCTGTCGGCCTTCGATCTTCATCCTTATACCAAGGGTGCCGGCAAGCTTCTAGGCCTTCACAGCCAAACACTTCAGGTCGTTGCCCAGGAATACGTCACACGCCGCAAGCAGTTCCGAAAATCCAAACTCGCGTGGCGTAAAACCCACGGGGTTCGCCGGTCGCTCGGCTGGGTGCCAGTGAACACCGGCGCCGCGGTTTGGAGCAACGGGCAGGTTCGGTTCCACGGTCAGCATTATCGGGTCTGGGACAGTTACGGTTTGTCTCAGTACAAATTCCGCTCTGGCTGCTTTTCTGAGGACGCCCGAGGTCGGTGGTATTTCTGCGTGGTTGTCTCGGTAAAACCCGATCGCCGGTGTGGCACTGGCAGCGTGGGTCTGGATCTGGGCCTGAAGACCACGGCTACGCCCAGTTCGGGCGAGCCGCTGCAAGCGGGTCGCTTCTATCGGGATCAGCAGCAAAAGCTGGCGGTGGCCCAGCGAGCGAGAAAAAAACAGCGGGTGAAAGCGATTCACGCCAAAATCCGCAATCGCCGGTACGATGCTTTGCACAAATTCAGTCGTGAGCTGGTCAATAACAACGGCCTGATCGTTGTCGGTAATGTGTCCAGCTCCGGCCTGGCAAAAACCACTATGGCCAAGTCGGTGCTCGACGCTGGCTGGTCCACACTAAGAACCCTGTTGTCATACAAATGCGAGAGCGCAGGCGGGATTTTTCTGGAAGTTGATGAACGGTACACCACCCAGACTTGCTCGTGTTGTGGCTCTTTGAGCCCCAACAGTCCGAAAGGTAGAGCAGGCCTTGGAATAAGAGAATGGACCTGTGAGTGCGGTGTCACTCACAACCGCGATTCCAATGCGGCCAGGAACATTCTCGCGCTTGGGCATAAGCGTCTAGAGGTAGGAATCCCCTTCCAAAAAGCCGGTTAAGCGGTTTGGTGGAGGAGGATGTCAACTGTTATTATTGCCGCCTAATTTTGCTAACAGGCCGTTATCATGCACAAACCGTCCCGCCCGCTGGGCTCACCTGACACCTACAACGACCGAATCCGTATTGTTCTGGTGGAAACCTCCCACTCTGGCAACATTGGTGCGGTAGCGCGAGCCATGAAAAATATGGGATTGGGAAATCTGTGGATGGTGAACCCACGATCGTTCCCGGACGAAACCTCGTACGCGAGGGCCGCCGGGGCATCGGATGTTCTGGACACCGCAACCGTGGTGGGCAGTCTTGACGAGGCACTGGCGGATTGCGTGTTGGTGATGGGCACCAGCGCTCGCGGGCGCAAGGTGCCCTGGCCAGTCATGCCGCCGGACCAGGCCGCAACTGCGGCAGCCAGCCATTGCGGCCAGGGCACAGTGGCGCTGGTGTTTGGTCGGGAGAATCATGGCTTGAGCAACGACGAACTGCAACGTTGTCACTATCATATTCATATTCCGTCCAATCCGGATTACAGCTCATTGAATCTGGCGATGGCTGTTCAGGTTATGTGTTATGAATTGCGCATGAGTTATCTGAAAGGGCTTGAAGCCGATGCCCGGCGGCCCTATTTAGAGCCAATTGCGCAGCCTGGTGACCCCGGGTGGGACGTAGCTCCTGCCAGTGTTGGCGATGTTGAAGGCTTTTTTGGCCATTTACAGCAGGTGCTGGAAGAAATTGATTTTCATCGCCGGGACAAGCCGCGCCAACTGATGGCGCGTCTGCGCAGGTTGTTCCAGCGGGCGAAAATGGACCGAATGGAAGTTAATATCCTAAGAGGCGTTTTGTCGGCCGTTCAAAAAACGGCAGGCGCTTCGGCAACCGAGCAATCAACCTCCAGTACCGGGCCACAAGCGCCGGAGCAGGACCAGGGCAAACGTCATGTTTAGACAATTACGAGAAGATATCAGCAGTGTGTTCCGCCGTGATCCCGCTGCGCGTAATACCTTTGAGGTTCTGACCAACTACCCGGGCCTGCACGCACTCTTACTGCACCGGGTGGCACACTGGTTATGGGGAGTGGGCCTGAAGTGGCTGGCTCGCACTCTGTCTACGCTTACGCGCTGGCTTACGGGTATTGAGATTCATCCCGGTGCCACCATTGGTCGACGCTTCTTCATTGACCATGGTATGGGTGTGGTGATTGGTGAAACTACGGTCATCGGTGACGATGTTACGTTGTATCAAGGCGTTACCCTGGGCGGTACCAGCTGGAACAAGGGTAAGCGCCATCCCACCATTGGTGACGGGGTGGTCGTAGGCGCCGGAGCCAAAATATTGGGGCCATTTGAAGTAGGCGCGGGCGCCAAAGTGGGCTCCAACTCGGTGGTCACAAAAGCGGTGCCAGCTGGCGCAACCGTTGTTGGCATACCGGGCCGCGTGATCGAAAAAGACAAAGACGAGCAAAGCTCGCGGCGCCGGGAAATGGAAGAGCGCATGGGCTTTGACGCCTATGGCGTGACCGAAGAAATGCCAGACCCACTGGCGCGGGCAATGCGTTCGCTGCTCGACCACATGCACGCAGTGGACGACCGCATGGAAATAATGTGCAAAGCCTTGCGCAAGGTAAGCGCCGACTATCCGAACGGCGATTTGCCGGTGCTGTCAGAGGACGATTTTGATTGCCTGCGCGATACCGACAGCGACGCCTCGCGCAAAAAAAACCGCGAAGACGCAAAAGTGGTTGCAGCGGCTGCGGTCGAGCCGATCACCAAAGCGGATGCTATAGACAGTGCGAAGGAGAGTGTGAAAGAGAGTACCAAAGAGAGTACTGAAAAGGGTGCACAAAAGGGTGCTGAAGAGAACGCTTCAAAGATTTCCGAAGACGGCGGCGGGAAGAATGCAAGCGAGCCCACAAGGGATAGTGGCTGAATACTTGACTGAATTAGTAGGTCAATTCATACTCGTGTTTGCGAATAGAGGTCAATTTCCATCGCGGGGCGGAGTTTATGAAGTTGACAACAAAAGGCCGGTACGCGGTAACCGCTATGCTGGACCTTGCACTGCACGGTGACCATGGGCCGGTTACGCTTGCTGATATATCAGCCCGCCAGGAAATCTCCCTGTCGTACCTGGAACAGCTATTTTCGCGGCTGCGACGCAGGCACTTGGTGGCCAGCATTCGTGGCCCGGGCGGTGGCTATCGCCTGAGCCGCGGTGCTGATGTCATTTTTATATCAGAGGTGGTAGACGCTGTCAGCGAGTCACTTGATACCACACGCTGTGGTAATAAGGGCGATTGTCAGAGCGGCGAGAAATGCCTGACTCACCACCTGTGGTCTGACCTCAGCGAGCAGATTTTTCAGTTTCTGGATAACATTAGCCTGAATGACTTGATGAAAAAACGTGAAATCCGCCAAGTGGCGGACCGCCAGAATCTGCGCCAGAGCGATGCAGGTTTTGAAACGATTAACACCCGGCTGCTGAGCGAACAGGCGCCGGTTTAAGTCTGGTTTCTAACGCCATGAAAAAACCCGTTTACTTAGATTATGCGGCCACTACGCCCGCAGATATTGCTGTTGCCGAAGAAATGATGCGCCACCTGACATTGGATGGTGTCTTTGGTAACCCGGCCTCGCGTACCCATGGTTATGGTTGGCAGGCCGAAGCAGCAGTAGAAACTGCACGTCGCCAGGTGGCCACATTGATCAACGCCGATCCCCGCGAAATTGTATGGACCTCCGGTGCTACCGAGTCTGACAACCTGGCGATCAAGGGCGCGGTGGCCGGGCACGATGCTCCCCACATTATTACCTCTATGATTGAACACAAAGCCGTTCTGGATACTTGTGGCTGGCTGCAGGAGCAGGGTGTGAGCGTTACCTGGCTGAAGCCCGATGCTTGCGGGCGTATTCATGTTGGGCAGGTGGTCGAGGCACTCAGGCCAGAGACCGTGTTGGTGAGCCTGATGCTGGTAAACAATGAATTGGGCAGCATTAGTGACATTGCGGTTGTTGGGGCCGAACTGCGTGGCCGCGGGGTACTTTTTCACGTTGATGCAGCTCAGGCTCCCGGAAAAATACCGGTGGATGTAAAGGCCTTGAGTGCTGATTTGCTGTCACTGTCGGCGCATAAGGTTTATGGCCCCAAAGGGATAGGCGCGCTTTACGTGCGCCGCTCGCCAGACGTGCGTATTCAAGCGCAGATTCACGGTGGCGGTCACGAGCGCGGTATGCGCTCTGGCACCCTGCCGGCCCATCAAATTGTGGGTATGGGTAAAGCGTTTGAGTTGGCCGCAGACAGCCTTGCCGCCGACAGTGCCAGGCTGGAGCAGTTGCGTGGGCATTTTCTGGGGGCGCTGGCCGAGCTTGAAGGGGTTTCCCTTAACGGGAGTCTCAATAGCCGTCTCAACGGCGATAAAGCCGGTGATGACCCCAGCTTGCGAGTGCCCGGTATTATCAATTTGTCGTTTGCGGGCATTGATGCAGAAACCCTGATGTTGGGCCTGCGTGAATTGGCGGTGTCTTCCGGTTCGGCCTGTACATCGGCAACCCTGGAGCCGTCTTATGTATTGCGCGGTATCGGGCTAAACGATAAGCAGGCTCAGTGTGCGCTGCGGTTTTCATTTGGCCGGTATACTAGCGGCGAGGAAGTGGATTTCGCGGCGGCACACATTATTGATGTTGTTGGCCGGCTGCGGTCTGCGCGGTAGGCACCGGCCCCGTGACTGCGTATAATTGCAGGCTCGTTTTTTATCTAACCTCTAATGGAGAATCACAATGGCGAATGAACGCACTCTGTCGATCATCAAGCCTGATGCCGTTGCAAAAAATGTAATCGGCAAAATCATCAGCCGTTTTGAAAATGCGGAGCTGCATGTTGTTGCAGCAAAAATGATGCACCTGAGCCAGGATCAGGCTGAAGGCTTTTACGCCGAGCACAAAGAACGTCCGTTCTTTAACGATCTGGTCGCGTTTATGACGTCTGGCCCGGTGGTTGTTCAGGCTTTGGAAGGCGAAGGCGCCATTTTGAAAAACCGTGACCTGATGGGTGCTACTAATCCAAAAGAAGCGGAAGCTGGCACTATTCGTGCCGACTTTGCATCGTCTATTGATGCTAACGCGGTTCACGGCTCCGACTCGGCGGCTTCCGCAGAGCGCGAAATTGCTTATTTTTTCAATGATAACGAAGTCTGCCCGCGCGGCTGATTTTGTTCACCGGGGGCGGTGTTGCTGCCCCCGGATTGGTTATTTGATCGAGGTTATACAATGACAGCACCCGCTGAAAAAACAAATCTTCTGGGAATGCCCAAAGCCAAGCTTGAGGCCTATTTTGAATCCCTGGGGGAAAAACGTTTTCGCGCTACCCAGGTGCTGCAATGGATTCACCAGCGTGGTGTGGGTGACTTCGATGAAATGACCAATATGAGCAAGCCCCTGCGGGACAAGCTTAAGCTGATCGCCGAAGTACGTGGCCCGGAAGTGGTCTATGACGAAGTGGCCAAAGACGGCACCCGTAAATGGGTAATGCGCATGGACAACGGCAACAACGTAGAAACCGTGCTGATACCTGACGGTGAACGTGGCACTCTGTGCGTGTCATCACAGATTGGTTGCAGTCTGGATTGCAGTTTTTGTTCAACGGGTAAGAGAGGCTTCAACCGTAACCTGACCTCTGCCGAGATTATTGGGCAGGTGTGGGCTGCGCGCAAAACGTTCATGCCCTATGCTCCGGGCCCAGATCGTCCGATTACCAACGTGGTGATGATGGGCATGGGCGAGCCCTTGTTGAACTTCGACAACGTCGTAGACGCCATGAATCTGATGATGGAAGATCTGGCCTACGGCATTTCCAAGCGCCGGGTAACCCTGAGCACGTCGGGCGTAGTTCCGGCGATCGACAAGCTGGGTGAGGTTACCGATGTTTCATTGGCTATTTCTTTGCACGCCGCAAATGATGAGTTGCGTAACCAGTTAGTACCTATCAATAAAAAGTACCCAATAGCAGAGTTGCTGGCAGCTACCCGCCGTTATCTAAGTCGCCTGCCAGACAAGCGCAAGGCAACGATTGAATACACTGTGATTGCAGGTGTGAACGATCATGTCGATCAAGCGCGAGAACTGGCCGAGGTTCTGCGTGGTTTGCCGTGTAAGATCAACCTGATACCATTCAATCCGTTCCCGGAAAGTGGCTATGAACGCCCGAGTATGAATGCCACCCGGCGATTCCAAGCGGTGTTGAACGAGGAAGGATATATTGCGACTGTACGCATGCCCCGTGGCGATGATATAGACGCTGCTTGTGGTCAGCTGGTGGGCAAGGTGGAAGACCGAACCCGCCGCAGCGCTCGCTATATTGCGGTGCAGCAGGTTTCAGCGTAAATACCCGGCTGTGGATGCGGCAGGCTTTCTCCAATAGCAGCTTCAGGATGAGTTCACGGCTATGGTAAATCAGTTTGTCAGTGCCCGTTTTATGATGTCGCTGATGCTGGCGACGGTGTTGTTGTTTTCGGGCTGTGTAACCACCACTGACAGCCGCTTTGCCCGCGAAGCCGATCGCCAGAAAGCGCTGACGGATTACGTTCAGCTGGCATCAGCGTATATTGGCCAGGGAAATTTTGAGCGAGCCCGTCATCACTTGGACCGTGCTCTGGAAATTGATTCGAATAATTCGCCGGCGTTAGCCGCCAAAGGCCTTATTTTCGCCAACGAGGGCGAACCTGAGCTGGCTGAAAGCAATTTCAGACGCGCAATCTCCGCCGATTCAAAAAATACCCGCGCCAATGTTTATTATGGCGCGTTTTTGTATGGCCAGAGCCGAATGGAACAGGCGCGCGACCAGTTTGCCAAGGCTTCTGGCGATACCGGTTATCCGGACCGGGGCTCCGTTTTTTTCAACCTCGGGATGACTCAGGAGCAGCTGGATGATTTTCCAGCTGCGATCAGCAGCTACCGCCGCGCCACCGAGTTAGCACGCAGTGATCCCAAAACATTGCTGGCCTTATCACGCGTGCTGTTAGAAACCGGTGATGTGACAGCATCCGACTACTATTACAGCCGGCTGTTAACCATAATGCAGCGCAGCGCCCGCCTGCAGCACTCCTCTGAAAGCCTGCTGGTGGGGGTTCGTATTGCGCGCCTTCTGGACAAACGTGACCAAGAGGCCAGTTTAGCGTTAATGTTGCGGAACAATTTCCCCGAATCGGCAGAACTCCGGCAATATAAGGTACTGATGTCTAATGGCCAATGAAGAGAATAAAACTGCCCCTGGCAATCGGCCGGTGGGCCCACAGTTAAAACAGGCCCGTGAGGCGAAAGGGCTTAGCGTAGCCGAAGTAGCCGATGCCCAGCATCTTCGTCCGGCCATTATCCAGGCCATCGAAAATGGCAAGTACGAGCTGATTGATACAGAGCTCTTTCTGAAAGGCTACATACGCGCCTACGCGCGCCAGGTAGGCCTGGATGGCAACGCCCTGATTGCCGACCTTAATCATGAACTGGAACCCAGGCGTCAGGAGCAGGCGCAAGCGAAAGCTGCGAATCCGCTGGTTGATATAGAACGCCGGCGGCGAAAAAAACGCCGGGTAGCCAAAGCCGCGTTGTGGCTGTTTGCCCTGGCGGTACTGGGCTTGTTGGTGTTTTCGTTTATTTACAATCCTTCGCAGCTGGCTAGTTTGACAGGCGCTGGGGCATTGACCGGTGACAGTGCCGAAGCGGTGGCGTTAGAGAGCGATTCAAACGATGCTGTAAGCAGTACCGCAAATGGCTTAACAACACAGTCTGAGCAAGATAACCTTTTACCAAACGAAACGAGTGATGGCGACCTATCAGCTTCGCCCACGAACGAAGAAGGCGCGCTAGAGCCGCTGACAGCGACAGGCACAGGCTCTTTTTCTGACGGCGCGGTGTCTTCGCTGGCGCAGGCAGCAGCCAATTCGGCCGTCATCAGCGACAATGATCGTTCGACGACAGACACGGAACAGGCTCTTCAGGTTGCAGACAACCGCGGCCGGTTGGAAATTGAATTTATTGATGATTGCTGGATTCAGGTTCGAGATGCTAATGGCAGAAGCCTGGCCAGCGGTCTGAAGCGCCAGAGCGACCGAATTGATTTGCGCGCTGAAAGCGATATTCGCCTGGTAATAGGTGCCGCTAATGCAATCGGGGTCATGCGCTTTGAAGGCGCCCCGGTTGACCTTGGCAGCAAAGGCGTCGTTGGTAATCGCGCCGAGTTTGTTTTGGCCTTGAATGAATAGCACAACGTAAACGCCGATACTTTTGGTTTTCACAGATGGGTTTTCACAGATGGGTTCTCGCAAATGAAGCATGAATCTCCGATTAAAAGACGTAAATCCCGCCAGATCATGGTGGGCAATGTGCCAGTGGGTGGCGACGCGCCGATTGCCGTCCAGAGTATGACCAACACCGAAACCTGCGACGTGGAAGCAACGCTGGGGCAGATACAGGCCCTTCAAGACGCCGGTGCCGATATTGTCCGCGTGTCTGTGCCGTCAATGGAAGCCGCAGAAGCGTTTGGCCGTATTCGCGCCCGCGCGGGTGTTCCGCTGGTTGCCGATATTCATTTCGATTACAAGATCGCGTTACGGGTGGCCGAACTGGGCGTTGACTGCATGCGTATCAACCCGGGTAACATTGGTCGGGAAGACCGCATCAGCGCGGTCATCAGTGCCTGCCGCGACCGCAATATTCCAATTCGGATCGGCGTTAACGCAGGTTCGCTAAGTAAAGACCTGCAGCGTAAGTACGGCGAGCCTACCGCAGACGCGCTGGTGGAATCTGCCATGCGCAACGTCGATATTCTTGACCGCCACGACTTCCAGAATTTTAAGGTCAGCCTTAAAGCGTCCGAAGTGTTTATGACGGTAGAAGCCTATCGCAAGATTGCCACGCAGATTGACCAGCCTTTGCATCTGGGCATCACCGAAGCCGGCGGCTTCCGTTCCGGTACTGTGAAGTCGTCCATCGGGCTTGGTTTGTTGCTGATGGACGGCATTGGCGACACCATCCGCGTATCGCTAGCAGCAGACCCGGTGCAGGAAATCAAGGTTGGCTACGACATACTCAAAAGCCTGCGTTTGCGCTCCCGCGGCATTAACTTTATTGCCTGCCCCAGTTGTTCGCGGCAGAATTTTGATGTTATCCAGACCATGAATGATCTGGAAGTGCGTTTGGAAGACGTGCAGCAGGCTCTGGATGTGGCCATTATTGGTTGTATCGTGAACGGCCCGGGCGAAGCCAAAGAGGCCGATATTGGTTTGACCGGTGGCAGCCCGAAAAACCTGTTTTATATGAATGGTAAGCCACAGCAGAAATTGGACAACGCAAATTTGACTGACGATCTTGAGCGTCTGATTCGCGAAGAAATTGCGCGTCGTCAGGAAGCTGAAAACGCCATTATTGTCCGTTCTGCTGACTGACCGATAACAACAGCGGTCACAAGTATTGGTTTCACGATTGGCAGGCAGTGCATTGGCGCCACGCCACTGCTCAAACCACAGAGACGTTTAAGGGTTTAACTTGGCTAAGATTCAGGGAATTCGCGGGATGAACGATATCCTGCCCGAACAGACTCCGGTCTGGCAATATGTTGAAGCAACAGTGCGTAAGGTGTTGGGGCAATACGGGTACCAGGAAATCCGTATGCCGATTGTGGAGCAGACCGACCTGTTCAAGCGCTCTATCGGCGAAGTGACCGACATTGTTGAAAAAGAAATGTACACCTTTGAAGACCGTAACGGCGACAGCCTGACTCTGCGCCCTGAAGGCACTGCGGGTTGCGTGCGGGCTGCCGAAGAGCACGGCCTGCTGTTCAACCAAACCCGGCGGATGTGGTACACCGGCCAGATGTTTCGCCACGAGCGCCCACAGAAAGGGCGTTACCGCCAGTTCCACCAAGTGGGTGTCGAGTGCTTTGGCATGGCTGGGCCCGACATAGACGCAGAGCTTCTTATTCTGACGGCGCGGTTGTGGAAAACGTTTGGCCTGGCTGACCATGCGCGTCTCGAAATCAACTCGATTGGCACCGCTGAGGCCCGCCGAAACTATCGCGAGGCGCTGGTCGCATACCTGCTGCAGTTTAAAGCCGAGCTTGATGACGACAGCCAGCGCCGGCTCGAAACCAACCCTTTGCGGATTCTGGACAGCAAAAACGCGGCTACCCGCAAGATTCTTGAACAGGCACCAAAACTGGACGCCTGGCTTGACGACGAATCTCGTGATCATTTTGAACGCTTGAAGCAATTGTTGGACGCCGCCGGAATCGCGTACACGGTGAATCCGGCGCTGGTTCGCGGCCTGGACTACTACGGTAAGACGGTATTTGAGTGGATTACAGACAGCCTGGGCGCCCAAGGCACGATTTGCGCTGGTGGCCGCTATGATGGACTGGTAGAGCAACTGGGCGGGAAACCCACGGTCGCCGTTGGTTTTGCCATGGGCGTGGAGCGTCTCATCCTGTTGTTGGAAACCCTTAATTTGATACCCGAGTCGGTCAATAACCAAGCCGATGTTTACGTTACCGCAATGGGCGATCAGGCAGTTGCGCCAGCGTTGCTTCTTGCTGAAGAGCTGCGGGACCAGCTTCCGGGCTACACCATTATTAGCCATTGCGGTGCGGGCAGTTTTAAAAGCCAAATGAAAAAAGCCGATCGAAGCGGCGCCCGTTATGCACTCATTTTGGGTGATAACGAGCTTCAGAATCAAAGTGTTGGCCTTAAACCTTTACGTACAGACGAGCCCCAGCAAGAGCTCCCGCGGCAGCAGGTTGCCGCGGCTCTAGCGCAGGCGCTGTCGCAGTAATCCGTTTAAAGCGCCGTTTCTAATTTACAACAGGAGTTATCATGGCCGAGTTGCGTACAGATGAAGAGCAGGTTGAAGCGATCAAGCAGTGGTGGAAGAACAACGGTAGTTCGCTGCTGATTGGTATTGGTGCGGCCCTGGCGATTGTGTTCGGCTGGCAAGCGTGGCAAAACCAACAGGCCCAGCAGCGTACCGAGGCTGCCAACCAGTTTGTTACTCTGATGAACGCCTTTGGCACGGAAGATGAAACCAGCGCCGACACCGTCGCTTTTGTGGCTAAAACCCTGCGCGATGAACATGCCGACAGCGCTTACGCGGTTTACGCCAATTTGATGCTGGCCCGGGTTCAGCTCATGCAGAACAGCGACGCCGAAGGCGCCGTTGAATCCTTGCAGTGGGCACTGAATAAAGCGGCGGAGACTCAGCCTCTGGTTCTGGTTGTGCGCAGCCGTCTGGCGCAAGCTCAAATGGCTCTGGAAGATTATGATGCGGCGTTGGCCACCATTGACGGTGCCAAAGACAGCGACGCTTTTGGTGCTATGTTTGCCGAATTGCGCGGTGACATTTTGCTCGCCAAAGGCGATCAGAATGGCGCCCGTGACGCCTACCTGGCGGCCCGCGAACAGGGCGAAGAAAATCGCAGTGGCGTTCTGCAACTGAAACTGGCGGATCTGGGTGTTGGGGGTGATGCGTGATGTTAAGCGCAGGTTTCCGCCAGCTGCGCGCCAGTGCTGTGGTGCTTGTGGCGTCTGCCCTTGTGATCGGTTGCAGCGCCAACGATACGTTTGAACAGCCTGCACAATTGCCGGATGTTAACCAGCAGGTGTCATTTGAACGGGTTTGGAACGTTACTGTGGGTGACGGCCATGACGGCGAGTTTCTGTACCTGGCGCCGCTAAACGCCGGCGATGTTGTTTACGCCGCATCGGCTGACGGAGAGTTGCTCGCTCTGAACGCAGAAACCGGCAAACAGATCTGGGAAAATTCGGTGGAAGACCGAATTTTCGCCGGCGTTGGCGGCGATGCCAATCAGCTGTATCTGGTAAGCCGTGATGCCGATTTGCTCGCGCTGTCGCGGGAAGACGGCAGCGAGCTTTGGCGCGCGTCACTGCCGACTGAAGTTCTTTCGGCGCCGCAGTCCAATGGCAGCCTGGTGGTTGTGCAAACCACCGACGGCCGCGTGTTGGCATTCAATGCCGCTGACGGTGAAAAACGTTGGCAATATGACAGTGTTGTGCCTGCCTTGTCGGTTCGCGCCGCAGCAGCGCCGCTGGTCGGTGGCGACGTTATAATAAGCGGGTTTGCCAACGGCAAATTATTAGCTCTGTCTGCAGAATCTGGCCAGCCGCTGTGGCAGTACGAAGTAGGCGCGCCCCAGGGCCGTACCGAGCTTGAGCGCTTGGTCGACATTACCAGCCAGCCTTTGGTGCTGGAAAACGCGATTCTGGCGGTGGGCTATCAGGGCAAGCTGGCGCTGATTGATTTGCGCACCGGCAATGACATCTGGAGCAAGACAGCCTCCAGCCTGTATTCACCCATGGTCAGTAATGGCAATATTTTTCTGGTGTCTGCTAACGGCGACGTGGTCGCTATGCGCGGTTCCGATCGCCGCGACCTGTGGACTCAGGATAAACTGGCCTGGCGCCAGCTGACCCAGCCGGTTGCCTTCGACGATTATCTGGTGGTAGGTGACTTTGACGGTTACCTGCACGTGATGTCCCAAGACAGCGGCGAGCTGGTAGGGCAGATGAAATTTGATGGTGACGGTATCCGCGTACCGGCCCAGCGCCTGAGTAATGGTAATCTGCTGGTCTTCGGCAACGGCGGTAAACTCGCCGCTTATAGGTTGCAATCGAAAAACTGACGCGACACGCGGCCCGGCCTCCAAACTGGGCCGACTTCTTTTGTGAGTAGCGAATGACATTTTTTTTGAGTAGTGAAACACTATGAATCCAGTCATTGCCCTGGTGGGCCGCCCGAACGTGGGCAAGTCCACACTGTTTAACCAGATGACCCGTTCGCGGGATGCACTGGTCGCCGATTTTCCGGGACTGACCCGCGACCGTAAATACGGTGAAGGCAATTACGAAAATCAACGCTTTATTGTCATCGATACTGGCGGCTTGATGGGCGACGAGCTTGGGCTTGACGCCGCGATGGCAAAGCAGTCTTTGCAGGCGGTTGAAGAAGCCGACATCGTTCTGTTCATTGTGGACGGCCGCGCCGGTGTTATGCCTGGTGATCAGGTACTTGCTGATCAGCTGCGCCGATCGGGCAAGCACGCGCACCTGGTGATTAACAAAACGGATGGCCAGGATCCAAATCTGGTAGCATCCGATTTTTATGCACTGGGTTTTCAATCCCAATTTCGCATTGCCGCATCTCACAATCGCGGCGTTCGATCTATGTTGGAGATTCTGCTGCCGACGCCGGAGGAAGATGCAGAGATAGACGCTGCTCATAATCACCCCGGCATTCGCATCGGTATTGTTGGCCGCCCCAACGTGGGCAAATCGACCTTGGTAAACCGCATGCTGGGTGAAGAGCGGGTTGTGGTTTACGACCTGCCGGGTACCACCCGCGACAGCATTTATATCCCCTACGAGCGTTTGGGCCAGGAATACACCCTGATTGATACCGCCGGTGTGCGGCGGCGCAAAAATGTGCGAGAGACGGTTGAGAAGTTCTCGATCGTCAAAACCTTGCAAGCCATAGACGACGCCCACGTAGTGATTTTGGTGATTGACGCCCGCGAGGGGTTGGTTGACCAAGACATGCATCTTATGGGCTTCGTGCTAAGTGCCGGCCGTTCGTTGGTGATTGCTATCAATAAATGGGATGGCATGAACGGTGAAGACCGTGACAAAGTAAAGGAACAGATTCGCCGGCGTTTGGACTTTCTGGACTACGCCGACAAGCATTACATTTCGGCGTTGCACGGTTCTGGGGTGGGTGTGATGTACGAGTCGGTCAACGCCTGCTACGAATCGGCTATGGCAAAATGGCCAACAAATCGCCTGACCACGATTCTGGAAGATGCGATTGCCCAGCACCAGCCGCCCATGGTTCATGGCCGTCGGATCAAGCTGCGCTACGCTCACCAGGGTGGCTCTAATCCGCCGACGGTTGTGGTGCACGGTAATCAGACAGACTCCTTGCCCGGTGCTTACAAACGGTACCTGGAGAATAGCTTTCGCAAGGTGTTAGCGGTAACCGGCACGCCGATCCGCTTCGAGTTCCGCTCCAGTGAAAACCCGTTTGCCCATAAAGTGGACCGGATGACGCCGCGGCAAAAAGTCAAAAAAGACAACGATGAAAAGAAGGGCGGTGGCAAGCCCAAAAAAGCGCGGCAGAAGAGCCTGAAGCGCTGATAGTCAGAATTGCCTTAAGCGCTAACAAAAACCGGCCCGCTATGAGCAATAGTGGGCCGGTTTTTTTATGGGCGTTGGCTATGTAAGACCGTAAGGCCGGGCAAGGTCAGGCTTTGCCGGCGTCTTCCACCTGCTTGGCCTGAACAGCGGTTATGGCGATGGTGAATACGATATCCTCCACCAGCGCTCCCCGTGACAGGTCGTTCACCGGCTTACGCAGGCCCTGCAGCATAGGCCCAATGCTGACCACGTTGGCGCTGCGCTGCACCGCTTTGTAAGTGGTGTTGCCGGTATTTAGGTCAGGGAACACAAACACGGTTGCGCGGCCGGCCACCTGGCTATTGGGTGCTTTGCTAAGGCCCACGCTTTCAATGGCGGCGGCGTCGTACTGCAGGGGGCCGTCAATCAGCAGGTCCGGGCGCCTTTCCCGCGCCAGCCGGGTAGCTTCGCGTACCTTATCCACATCCTGACCGCTGCCAGACTCGCCGGTGCTGTAGCTGATCATCGCCACGCGCGGCTCAATGCCGAATGCTTCGGCTGATTGTGCGCTCTGGATGGCAATGTCTGCCAACTGTTCCGGGTTGGGGTCCGGGTTTATGGCGCAGTCTCCGTAAACCACAACCTGCTGCGGCAACAGCATGAAAAAGACCGACGACACCACTTTCGCGTTGTCGTGGGTTTTTATCAGCTGTAGGGCAGGGCGCACGGTGTTGGCGGTGGTGTGTATGGCACCGGACACCAAGCCGTCTGCTTCGTCCAGCGCGACCATCATGGTACCCAGAACGACGTTGTCTTCAAGCATGCTTTCCGCCACTTCGGCAGAAAAGCCTTTGTGTTTGCGCAACTCTACCATGGGCGCCACGTACCGCTTGCGCACCGCAGAGGGCTCGATAATTTCAAGGTCGGGTGGTAATTCCAGGCCCAGAGAGGCTGCTACTGTGCGTATTTCGATGGCGTCACCGATCAGGGCGCAGCGCGCAAGCTTGCGCTGGTGGCAAATGACGGCTGCTTGTACCGTGCGCGGCTCGTGGCCTTCTGGCAAAACAATGCGCTTGTTAGCAGCACGGGCGCGCTCGGAAAGCTGGTGACGAAACGCCGGCGGCGACATACGGGTCTGGCGCGGCACCTTAAGGTGTTCCTGCAGCCAGTCGGTATCAATGCGCGGCGCGATCAGGTTCATGGCGGTGTCGATCCGCTGCGGATCGTCGATAGGAATAGACCTCGACAGGCCCGCTAGCATGTGTGCGGTTTCGTAGGTGTTGGTGGTGGTGCTGAGAACCGGCATGCCGGTTTCCATGGCCCGGCGACACAATTCGATCACCCGCTGGTCTGGTATTAAACCGCCGGTGAGCAGAATGCCGGCCATGGGCACGCCATTCAGGGCCGCTACGGCGGCGGCCACAAGAATGTCCTCCCTGTCTCCGGGAGTCACCAAAAGGGTGCCGGACTTAAGAATTTCGGTCATATTGCGGATGGTGCGGGCGCAAACAGAAACGCGGTGCACCCGGCGGGCCTGCATTTGGCCCTCGTGCAGTACTTTTACCTTCAGTTCGCGCACAATGTCTGAAACCCGCGGTGCCAGCAGGCTTGGTTCCCAAGGTATTTCGGCTAACAACCGATACTGCCCGCTACTAAACACTTTGCATGTGTTGCGGTAATCTTCAGACGGTGTCGCGGTGAGGGTCGTCATGCCGGGCATGTTGCGTTCTTTTGGCGCACCGATTTTGTTAAGAATAACGCCTAGAACGTCAGCCTCATGCTGTCCCGAAAACAGTCTTGCGGAGAAGCCCAGTTGTTCGTCCAGCTCGACGGGGCTACAGCCTCTGGGTGACGTTAGCAGAATGATTTCCGAGCCCAGGTTGCGGGCGACTTCGGCGTTCAGGCGGGTAATGTAGGTGCCGTTCTGGTCGGGTTCCAGGCCCTCTATAATCACCACATCGACGGTGCAGGCCACCTTCTGGTACTCACCCACTACACGCTCAAGCAACAGGTCAGATTTGTTGTGATTGAGCGCGTGCTGTGCTTCTTTCAGGGTAATGGGTGTTGGCGGCTGAAGATGGCTGTGGGTGCGCACAAACTCAACAGAAGAGTCTTTGCCGTTATTGTGGGTAGCATCGGCTTGGTGCACCACCTGGCAAAACGGCTTATAAAAACCAACGCTGACACCCACCCGCTCCAGTGCCCGCAACAGGCCCAGGCACACAGACGTCAGGCCGGAATCTGTGGAGGTTGGTGCAATAAAAAGACTTTTTGCCATAGTTACAAATTCCGCCGCTAGCGTGGGACAAATCGGTTAGTTGAGTTTTGCCAGACGTACTGCTTCGCCCGCGATGACACGTTCTTCGTCGGTAGCAATCACCAGTATTGGGAAGCGCGACTCTTTACAGTCAATTCGGCCGTCACGATTCAGGCCGTTGTCATCGTTATTGTGCTCATCAATGGCGAACCCAAGCAGTCCCAGGTGATTGACGGTCTGCTGGCGTACGCGGGCGCTGTTTTGGCCAATGCCTCCGGTGAACACCAGGGCATCAAGCCGGTTCAGTGATGCCATCATGGCGGCGACATATTTGGCCAGGCGGAAGCAGAAAACATCGATGGCCAGTTGGGCTGGCTGATCGCCCTGATTCGCCAGGTCGCTGAGGGTGCGCATGTCGTTGGCTTGCCCTGACAGCCCGAGAAGACCGCTGCTGTGGTTGAGTTCGTAGTGCAGTTGCTCGGCGCTGACGCCTTTGCTCTGCAGGTAATCGAACAGCCCGGGGTCTATATCGCCACTACGGGTGCCCATTACCAGCCCCTCCAGAGGGGTCAGGCCCATGCTGGTATCAACACTTCTGCCATCACGTATGGCGGTAACACTGCAGCCGTTGCCCAGATGCGCAGAAATAATAGAGGTGTCAGCCGTGGATTGCTCCAGGCGAAGAGCTGCCTGTTGCAGCATATAAGCGTGGCTGGTGCCGTGGAAGCCGTAGCGGCGAACACCCCAGTCACGGTAGTAGTGTTGTGGTAGCGCGTAATGAAATGCCCTTTCTGGCAAGGTCTGGTGGAAAGCGGTATCAAAAACAGCCACCTGAGGCACCAACGGAAACAGCTCGCGGGTTGCTATAATGCCTTCAAGGTTAACCGGGTTGTGCAGTGGAGCCAACGCGCTACAGGCTTCTATAGCGGCCAGCGCTTTGTCGTCAATCAGTACCGCTTCGCGAAATGTTTCACCGCCATGAACAACCCTGTGGCCGATAGCCGCCGGTTGTTTCGGCATCAGGCCCTTTTTGTGCGCTACATCCACTAGCACGGCCAGGGCTTCCCTGTGCGTGGTGTTGGGTGGCAGCACGGTGGCGTCCCGCTGTGTTCCAATGCGAAAGTGGGCATTGGGAGTGTTCAGCCGTCCTGCCAGCATCGACGCGATCTTTTGTCGATCTTTGTCAAAAAGCGCAATTTTCAGCGATGAGCTACCGCAGTTCACCACTAACAATGTGTCTTGCATAATTCTGGGTTTCCGGTTTGTCAGATTCTTTGTTGGCCTGTGTACGAATCCAGCCACTGACTGAATTCGATAGCGGGTAGTGGTCGGCTGTACAGGTAACCCTGAGCGCAATCACAACCTGCCTTTTGCAGAAATTGGACTTGCCCCTCCTCTTCAACGCCTTCTGCGATCAGCCTGAGCCCCATGCTGTGAGCCATATTGATGATTGCGCTGACCAGCGCTGCGTCATCCGGGTCTTTGAGGACATCTTGCACAAACGATTTATCAATCTTGAGTGTATCAAACGGGTAGCTTTTCAAGTAACTGAGGGCTGAATAGCCGGTACCAAAGTCGTCTACCGACAGGCGCACGCCGTGCTCGTCAAGCTCCCGCAAAATCTGGGCAGTCTCAATCGAGTTGTCCAGAATGAGGCGCTCGGTAATTTCCAGTTCCAGAAACTCGGCTGCCAGGCCGGACGTAGACAATGCGTCCATCACAGAGGTAACAAAGCCCGGGTCGCGGAACTGGCGAGGTGAAACGTTCACCGAAATGCCCACATCGCGACCCAGTTGGTTTTTCCAGGCCATGGCCGCTTGGCAGGCCTGGTGAATTACCCATTCGCCAATGGCCGTGATCAGCCCGGTCTCCTCGGCCAGCGGAATGAAGCGGTCGGGCATGACCTGGCCAATTTCCGGATTGTTCCAGCGCAGTAAGGCCTCTGCCGCCAGCAGGTTACCGTTAGCGGTGTCTACAATGGGTTGGTAAAATAACTCGAATTCTTCTTGTTGCAGAGCACGTCGAAGGCGGGATTCAAGCTGAAGGCGTTCGTGGGATACTTCGCTCATCTCTGGCGAAAAATGCACGTAGTCACTTTTGCCTTTGCGCTTGGCCTGGTACATGGCCGCATCGGCGTGCTGCATCAGCTCGCCGCTGTTGTCAGAATCTGCGGGGAACACCGCAATACCAATGCTGGTTGTTACGTAAACCTCGTGACTGTTTAAATGGTAAGGCATTGAAAACGTTTCGAGTATGCGCTCGGCTACTTGAGACGACCCCTCGGCGCTTTGCAGGCCAGGCAAAATTACCAAAAACTCATCGCCGCCCAGACGCGCGACTGTGCTGGTGCCGCGCAGACAGCTGGAAATGCGCCTGGCGGCTTCAACCAGCAAGGTGTCACCGGCGTCGTGGCCCAGGGTATCGTTAATATGCTTGAAATCGTCGAGGTCAAGAAACATCACCCCCACTTCAGTGCTTTCGCGCCGGGCTTGCGCCAGTGCCAGCTTCAGACGGTCCAGTGCCAACATGCGGTTTGGCAGCCCGGTCAGGATATCGTAGTTGGCCTGTCGCAGTAGCTGGCGCTCATAGCGTTTTCGAATACTGATGTCTTCACCCAGAATCATAAATCCGGTGGTGTCTGCTTTCGCGTCCTTGATGGGCGTTATGATGAGCTGCTCCCAGAAGCGCTCGCCGTTGCGCCGGGCACTGGTCACTTCGCCCTGCCAGACTCCAACTCGCTGTACCTGCAGGCGAATGGACTTCCACAGTTTTTCAGTATCCCGACTGTCTGAGGCGCTGCTTGCCAGTGCCCCCGGGTGTTTGCCGATGATGGCACGGGCACTGTAACCGGTCAGTTGGCTGAATTTTTGATTTACAAACTCAATGCGCCACTGGCGGTCGCAAATAATGACCGATGACGGGCTTTGTTCAATGGCCTGCGAAAATTTCTGGATTTCCAGGGCATCTTGCTCTTGGCGGGCCATGTCCTGATTCAGGCGCTCGCGCATCTGGTTGATGGCGTCGGTCACCTGGCCCAATTCGTCCTGACGCCGGCCAGGGGTATCAGGCCGATTCAGCGTCAGCGGGCGCTTCAGATTATGAATTGAAAAGTCTCTGGCGTAGTCCGCCATGGTGGTCAGGTGTCGGGTAACAAAAAACCGGAAAATCCAGATAATAAGAATGGAAACAAACAGCGTTTGTAAAAACTGGGTGGCGAGAATAATGCCCACCCGCCTGTTCATGTCTTGATGCACCCTGGCAAGGCCAGCGGTAATGGTAAGTCGCCCGAGTTTGAGCTTGTCGCCCTGGCCATGATTCAGCTCAAAACTGTGAACGATGGTGTCGGCATCGCGGGGAAGCTCACCAATGACCAGTTCAGAATCGGGTTCAATCGCAAGCCTTAAATGCACAATATCCGGGAGGCTGAGAATGCCTTCCAGCTGGATTTGCAGAAGCTTCTGATCCAGCGCCCACAGGCTTCGCGACAGCCCAGAGCCGTCGCTGGTTTCGACGGCCTGCATGCGCTCCGTAATTTGCGTGAGTTCTTTGCGGTAGTCAGAGTAAAGTTGTATCGCAGACGAAATGAACGTAAACGCCAGGCTGAATAGCAAGACCCAGGCCAGTAAATGCAAAGACAGCAGCGAACGCTGACGAAACAGGTTCAGGCGCTTAAAAAGTGTCGTCATATCAAGGATTGGTCGCCCGCAAGTGGTCGGAATCTAGCGAAAGGTAGTAATGGACTATAACAGTCAAAGTTTCGCGGTGTCTTGTATTGGTCGCCGTTCGAAGGAAGAAAAAGGCGGGGCCGATCACAGGCCACGGCTTATTTTTTTAAGCCGTTATAGGGCTTGATGTAGATCAACACGGGGGTATGCGGCAAGTCGTAACCTGAATTCAGATCGAAACACAAGAATTTAGGAGATTTGCCATGTATCTGGACACCGTTGTTATTGCTGGAATCGTAACTGTGCTGCTGGTGGTGGCATTCTTTGTAGGATTTGGCGTCTTTATTATGCGCGATCAAAAAGCCCATGGCCCTGACGCTACCAAAACCGCGGATAAGAAGATCGACAAGCCAGCTTGATTAAGGCTGCGAGGCCTAACACTATAAAACTGAAGTGTGTTACATAAAAAATCTCCGGAAACTTAGGCAGTTTTCGGAGATTTTTTGTGTTCCAGAACGAAGAAATATAAGTAGAACGAATTGGCGTCCCCTAGGGGGTTCGAACCCCTGTTGCCGCCGTGAAAGGGCGGAGTCCTAGGCCACTAGACGAAGGGGACGCAACATATTCAACTACTTGCCTCGTTGAGGTGGCGCACATAGTATGAGCCACCCTTGTCCGTGTCAACACTTTTTGCCGCTATTCTTCAGTTTGCGATCGCATCCTTTAGCGCAGGCTCCAGGTCCGTGAAGCGAAATTCAAAACCCTCAGCAACAAGCCTTGCGGGAATTGCGCGCTGGCCGGTCAGCAGCAGTCCGGACATTTCCCCCAAAGCCAGTTTTAGGGCCACGGCGGGTGCCGGCAGAATCGTAGGGCGATGGAGCACACTGCCCATGGTTTTTGTAAATGTCGCGTTGGTCACCGGAGATGGGCTGACAACATTGTAAGCGCCCGATGCGGTCTCGGTATTCAGCATCCACAGTAAGGCGGCGACAACATCCTGCCGGTGTACCCAAGGCATGTACTGCTCACCACTGCCAAGCTTGCCGCCTACACCGAGTTTGAACGGCAGAACCATGCGTTGCAAAAAGCCGCCACTAGCGCCCACCACGATTCCGGTTCGCGACAGGCAGACGCGCACCCCCATGTCAGCCAGCTTCATAGCGGCCTGTTCCCAATCACTGCAAAGACGATGGGTGAACTCGTTATGTGGAAGCGTTGCTTCGGTTACTTCAAGGTTGCCATGGGCGCCGTAAAAACCAACAGCGGAACCGGACACCATGACCTGTGGCGGCTGCTGCCAGGTTTTTACCACATCAACCAGCTGTTGGGTAAGTTCGATACGACTGTCGCGAATTGCCTGCTTGCGCGTCTCGCTCCAGCGCTTTTCAGCAATGCCTTCGCCTGCCAGGTTGATAATGGCATCAAAGCCTTTATGGCCCCGCAATTTGGCCAAATCCGGCAGCGCTTCAACTCGACCGCATATAGCGCGCACATCTGCTGCACTCTGTCGGCTTAAAACCGTAATTTGGTCTCCGTTTGCGAGTAATTCACAACATAGAATCCGTCCGATAAAACCGGTGCCACCGGTCAGCAATATGTGTCTGCTCATGGTGTTTCCATTCCTTGCGTAGAAGGCCCCTTAGTGGTGAAGGGTGTCTGTTGCCTTGTTTCCCGCGTACACTGCCGCAGAGACAAGTACTATGGCAGCAACCTTAACAGGGTAATGGTGAATGTTCGATTGGAAAGACATTCTGGATTTCTGGTTTGGTGAGTTAGACAAAAATGGGCTGCCTGACTCGGCTCATCGCAACCGCTGGTTTCTGAGTAACCGAAAGTTCGATCAGGAAATTCGTAGGCGTTTTTTGTCGCTGGTCTTGTTTGCCTCGGAGCAGGGTCTTGACCACTGGCAGAAAAAGGCTGGCGGCGTGCTCGCTGAAATTTTGCTGCTTGACCAGTTTTCGCGCAATATTTTTCGCGGCGGTGCTTTGGCATTTGAGCAGGATATTCTGGCTCGAAAGTTATGTAAGCAGGGCATGAACAAAGGTTTTGACGTGTCGTTACCGGCCATTCAGCGGGGATTTTTTTATATGCCCTTGCAGCACTCCGAACGCCAAGAAGACCAGTCACTTGCGATAGAGTGTTATGAACAGCTCACAGCATCCACCAGCGGCTTGTTAAGGGAGTTTATGGGCAGCTTTTTGCAATCAGCCCTTGAACACCAGGCAATAATCACGCGCTTCCATCGTTTTCCGCATCGCAATAAAGCATTGGGGCGAACCAACACAAAAGAAGAGAGCGACTATTTGCTCAATGGAAAACGTTTCGGCCAGTAAGTTTATAACGTTGGTATTACCGGCTCTGTAAGTAACGGACTTTCCTCAATAGGGACGCTATGCACCAAGCAATCACCACTGCGCAATTTATTTATGATCTGATCGGGCGTCGAAGCCCGCTCGGTGTTATTTTGTCGGCGATAAGTACGATGGTTGAAGAGCAGTTTCCCGATGCCATGGTGTCGGTGATGCTCTATTCGGCGCAGAACCGAACGCTGAGCTTGGTCGCCGGTGATGCTTTCAGCCAGAACTATCAGCAGGCAATGCGCGACATACAAATTGGTCCGGAGGTGGGCTCTTGCGGAGCCGCGGCCTATCTTCGCGAAATTGTGGTGTGTGAAGATCTATTAAACGATAGCCGCTGGGTAGGTTTAATCGACCTGGTGAAGTCAGAGAAAATCGCAGCCTGCTGGTCAGCACCGATCATTTCCCCCTCTGGCGAACTACTGGGAACCTTCGCCACCTATTACCGACACTGTAAATCGCCAGAACTGTCCGAAATTACCCTTATCCGCAAAGCGGCCGGCCTTGCCGCCCTTGCGATAGAGCACCAGGCGGAAAGAGATCGCAGAGTGTCGAGTGAGCAGCGTTTCCGGTCTCTGTTCAGCCAGCACCCTGATGGCGTCTTCGAGATTGGGCTTGATGGCCGCTTTGTGGACTGTAATCAGGCAGCGGAAGTCATCGCCGGTTATGGTCGCGACCAATTGGTCGGAGAGCATTACAGCAAGGTGCTGTTACCCGAGTTTTACAACGTCGCCAGTGACGCGTTGATTTTGATGGCTGGAGGTGAGTCTCATAGTTACGAAATCGCTGGCTTGAACGCGTCGGGCCAGGCCATATTTGTAGACGTCATTAACCTGCCCATCGTTGTTGATGGTGAAGTTAGGGGCGGTTACGGCATCGCCCGGGACATCAGCGAGCGTAAAAAAGCCGAAGATCGTATGCGTTTGCTTGAACGCGGCATTGAGGCAAGTCCGAACGGCGTTGTGATGCTGGATGCGAGCGTGCAGGGCTATCCAATGGTCTATGTGAACCCGGCATTCACTGAAATGTCGGGCTATCAGCCCGAGGAAGCTATCGGGAAGGGTTTTTTGGTGCTCTTTGGCAAAGGCACTGCGCCGGAAGCGTTGCGCTTGATTCAGTCAGCGTTGGAGCATCAGGAAGAGCTTGATATTACGCTCTTGTCGTACCGGAAAAATGGTTCCACCTTCTGGAAAAAACTGACAATAACCCCGGTCTACGATGGCCGTGGAAATTGCACTCACTATATTGCGGCCCAGCAGGACATTACGCGTCAACTCAAGAGTGAAGAGCTTCTTGACTATCAGGCTCGCCACGACCCTGTTACCGGACTGCAAAACCATCAGCTGTTTGAGACGCACCTCAACCAGGCCTTTGCCCGCGCGCGCGGCAAGCCCAGCGACATGGTGCTGTTATACGTCGACCTCGACGATTTCAAGTCGCTGAACGAAAGTCTTGGCCGCCAGGTGGGGGATTTGTTGTTGGCGGTGGTCGCCGATCGGCTGCGCAATTTGTTAGCCAACGATGATGAGCTCACCCGCTTGGCGGCAGACGAATTTGTTGTTATGCGGCCGGCCCTGAAAACCGAGGCCGAAGTGAAGATGCTTGTCAGTCGAATGTTGACTCGCCTTGCGGAAGCCTATGACATAGAAGGCCAGCGCTTGAGTATCAGCGCCAGTATTGGCATTGCGTCAGACGACGGTTTAGTCCAACAGCCAAAAGAACTCTTGGATAATGCCGCTTTGGCAGCGCGCGAAGCCAAACGCCAAGGTGGCAATACCTACAGCTGGAACCACGGTGCAGCCTCTACAACCGGCGCAGAGCAAGTGATTATGCGGCGGGAATTGATGGAAGCCATCGAAGCCCAGCAGTTTGTAGTGCATTACCAGCCTCTGGTGGATGCTAAAACCGGCCGTTTGCGTAGCGCGGAAGCACTGGTGCGTTGGAATCATCCGGATCGCGGGCTGTTGCTGCCCGGGGCCTTTATTTCGTTGGCGGAACAGACTGGGCAAATTGTTGCTATTGGCCGCTGGGTACTGCATCAGGCGTGCATGGACATGGCCCAACGTTGGCGCCAGACGGGCCAGGCGGTGTCGATTGCGGTCAATATTTCGCCCTTACAGTTTCGCCGACCAGAGTTCATCGAAGACGTGCTTGCCGTGCTTGAAGTCAGTGGGTTACCGCCGGAATTGCTGGAGCTGGAAGTGACGGAGGGTGTGCTGCTTTCTGGCATCGATAAGGCCATCTCCATGCTCAAGAGTCTTCGTGACCTGGGCGTTCAGGTGGCTATTGATGATTTTGGTACCGGCTTTTCCAGCTTGAGCTATTTGCGCCAGCTACCCATTACCAAGGTAAAGCTGGACCGCAGTTTCATCATCGATGTCACCACCGATCGGGGCAGTGCCGCGATTGTGCAAGGGGTGATTACCATGGCGCACCATCTTGGCCTGTTGGTAGTGGCCGAGGGCATAGAAACGGTTGAGCAGCAAAACTACCTGACGGCCAGTGATTGCGATTTGCTGCAGGGGTTTTTGTATTCCAGACCCGTGCCGTTGGGCCAGTTTGCTCTGGGGCTGGAATACTGATTCGCTAAAATTACCTTACTGGTCGGGGGTGGCTGCCGTCTGGTTTAGCAGCTCGGGTTTTTTCAGCGCCCGCGCCAGCAGCTCCCGTTCTTGCGCCAGTACCAGCGCACATTGCTCAGCCATCTGCTCGCCGATGCCTTCTACCCTGCGCTCCAGAAATACCCGCAATTCGTCAGAAAACTCCAGCATTTTATCGCGTTCATCTGCTTCTTTTTTAGAAGTGAACAGCAGATTGTTGGGATCAGCCATTGCTTTCTCCTTGCCATCACGGTCGCTGAAGTAAAGCGTTTGTACGCCCATATATGTCTCCTTGCCGGGTGTTTAAACCGGTATCGACTGTTTTAAAATGAAAAAAACCTGACCAAGGCGAATGCAGCGATCAGTAAGTGTAGCAGCTTAGCACTGTTTATATATACAGTGCTAGTGGCATAGGCTGCGCCAGACGGTATATTGGTGTTAATGTTTCGCCTTTAATTTCACCAATCAGGCCATCACTATGCCAAGGTTCCTTCATACCGCCGACTGGCAAATAGGGCGCTATTTCAACCGCTTTGACACCGATAACAGCAGTGCGCTGGCTGAGGCCCGTTATGGCGCTATCGAGCGCCTGGCGCAACTGGCGGTGGAATACAACTGCGATGCCGTGCTGGTGGCGGGCGACGTTTTTGATGCGCAAACCGTATCTGACCGCTGTATTCGCCGCACGTTTAACGCAACCGCGGGCTTTACAGGGCCTTGGGTAATGCTGCCGGGCAATCACGATGCGGCGCTGGCCGAAAGCGTGTGGACCCGCGCCCGGCGTATCAATGCCGTGCCGGACAATGTGCACCTTGCGCTAGAAAGCGGCGTTATAGAACTGCCGCACCAGAAGATTGCTGTGCTGGCGGCGCCTTTAACCCAGCGCCACACCTACGATGATTTGACCGCGCCCTTTGATTCACTCAGCACCCCGCCGCAATGGCTGCGGGTGGGGCTGGCCCACGGCAGTGTGCAAGGCGTGTTGGCGGAAGACATTGACGCCACCAATCCGATTGCCGCCGATCGCAGCGTAAGCGCCGCGCTGGATTACCTGGCGCTGGGTGATTGGCATGGCCTGAAGGAGATTAATGAGAGAACCTGGTACAGCGGTACGCCGGAGCCTGAGCGCTTCCGGAATAATCAGCCGGGTTTTGCACTGTTGGTGACCGTGTCCGAACCTGGCGCTCTGCCTAAGGTGGAAGCACTGGAAACGGCACGCTATCACTGGCATCAATGGCAAGAAAAGTTGGTGGTAGAGACCGATATTGATGAGTTGCTGAAGCGTCTTGACGAGCTACCGGAAAGTTCCGTTTTGGATCTTAAGCTGGAAGGCAGCATCACCCTGGCGGGTGAGCAGCGTCTGGCGGAGGCTTTGTCCCGCGCGGAGGCGCGTTATCGCAGCGTTACCTACGATCGCTCCCGTTTGTTGCTGGTGCCCACGGAGGAAGATCTGGCGGGATTGCAGGCCAGCGGCTACGTCGGTGATGTGCTTGAGCAGCTGCAAACCCGGCAGAGTGGTGCAGAAGCACAGACTGCCCGCGATGCCCTGGCCATACTCGCCAGCCTGTTACTTGAAGCCCGCAAGGAGGAGCATCCATGAAACTTGAAAGTGTGCGGGTGGAGCAGTTTAAGCAGTTCAAAAAACCGTTTTTATTGAATGGCTTGAGTGATGGTATTAATGTTATTTCCGGTCCGAATGAGGCCGGTAAAAGCACCTTGGTGCGGGCCATTCGGGCGGCATTTTTTGAGCGCCATCGCTCCAAGGCCGCCGAAGATTTGCGGCCTTGGGGTGATTCATCCGCAGCACCCGCCATCGAATTGGTGTTTCACTATAACGGTCAGAACTGGCAGTTGAACAAGAGCTTTCTGCAGCGTAAACGCTGTGACCTGTCGATACAGGGCACCACTTACAGTGGCGAGGAGGCAGAAGAAAAGTTGGCGCAGCTGTTGGGTTATCAGTTCCCCAAAAAAGGCGCGAGTAAAGAAGAGCACTGGGGGATTCCGGGGCTACTCTGGGTAGAACAGGGCAGTGGGCAGAATATTGAACAGGCCGTTGTGCATGCGGGCGATCATTTGCAATCGGCGTTGAACAGCCTGGTATCGGAAGTTGTCAGTGAAGGCGGTGATGGGTTGATTCACACCGTACGCCAGCAGCTTAGCGAACTGCTGACCGCAGGGGGCGCGCCAAGGGGTGAATACAAGCAGTTGCTGGCTGACGAGCTGCCTGGGCAGCAAGAGCTCGACGCGTTGGAAACCCGCATAGAGCAGTATCAAAATCAGGTAGACCGGCTCGCCAAGGTTGCGCTGGAATTCCACAAGATAGACCGTGAGCAACCCTGGATAAAGGTGCGTCAGGCTCTTGCCGAGGCCCAGGAGCGTTACCGTCAGATTGAGTCGTTACAGGGCCAGCAGCAAACGTTGAACCAGGCCTTGACCTCGGTACAACAACGGGCGGCACTGTTACAGCGCAATAAACAGCAGGTACAGGCAGATGGCAAACAGTTGCAGCAGCGCGAGCAGGAACACAACACGGCGCAGCAGGCACTGAATGACGTACAAGCGTCCGCAGCCGGCTTGCATGCTGCTTTAGAGCAGTGCCAGAGCCAATATCGCGATGCGCTGGAGGTAGAGCGTCAGGCCGGGCTGCTGGAAACTCGGCAGCGACTGGAACACAGCAGCGCCAGAGCAAAAACGCAGTTGCAGCAGCTGTCTGAGCGCAAATCACGGGCGGCAGAGTTACAACAGGCCCTGGGCGAGAGCCGTAAGCTGACGGCTCGGCATCAAATCAGCAAAGCCGCCGTCGATCAGTTGCGTACAACCCAACGCCAGCTGGATGATGCACGCCTACGTTCGCAGGCAATTGCCACGCGAATTGAATGGCAACTGGAGGCTGGCCAACAGATCGAGTTGGGTCAGGATACGTTGCCGCATCAGGGCGAGCAATTGCTGCTGAGCAGCACGCGCCTGCGCATTGTGGGTGTTGGCGAGTTTACAATTACCCCTGGTGGCGATGACTTGGCTCGCTGTCAGCGTCAGCTGGAACAGTTGCAGTTGGCTTTGGGTGAGCAGTTACAGGCTCTGGGTGTTGCAGACCTGGCGGCAGCAGATCATACACTGGTCGCTCAGGAGCGTGCGCAAGCGGATGTGCATCGAATGCTGGAACTATTGCAGTCGTTGGTGCCCGGCGGTCTGGCAAGTCTGGACAGCGACTATCAGGCCTTGAGCGCGGAGCTTGCGCGTAACTGCGCAGAAAAAGAGGCTTTGGCACCCGCTACGACATTGGCTAAAGGCTTACCGGCTCTGGCTAAGGCGCAAGATCTGCGCAGTGACGCTGAAAATCGGTTATCAGCAGCAGAGAAACGTTTCGGCGAACACGAAAAGGCGCTTCTGGCCGCATCTCATCGTTATCAGAACGCTGATCACGAGTGGCACACGTTGCGCGCCAGTCTGAACAGCGAGCAACGCCAGCAGGAAGTGACACAGTTAAACAGCGATTTGATCGCAGTTGAGCAGGAGCAGGCGGGGCAACAGGGGCGTTTGCAGCAGATGCTGGCGCAGATTGCCGCGGCACGGCCGGAGTTAGTGCAGCAGGATATACAGCGCCTGGGGGCCAGCGCGGATCAGCTTGAGCAGGCCCAGCGAGGGCGCGAGCTTGAGTTGAAGGAGTTGCGGGCACGATTGGAGATCTGGGGTGCCGAAGGCCTGGAGGAGCAGCGTGGCCGTTGCCTGGCCGAACTGGAGCAAAACCGGCGCCGTTGCCAGCAACTGCAGCGTCGGGCAGAGGCGCTGCAGTTGCTGCTCCAGTTATTAACGGAAAAGCGCCAGGCGTTGACTCAGCGTTTGCAAGCGCCGTTACAGAAACACCTGAATCATTACGTTACGGTGTTGTTTCCCGATGCTCAGCTGGAGGTAGACAGTCAATTGCTCCCGGGCCGTTTCACCCGCGACGGGGAAACCGGTCAGATGGCCGAACTCAGTTTTGGCGCCCGAGAGCAGATGGGCCTTATCAGTCGTTTGGCTTACGCCGATTTATTGAAAGAAGCCGACAAGCCGACGTTAATCATTCTGGATGATTCGCTGGTACACAGCGATAGCGTTCGCCTGGACAGCATGAAGCGAATTCTGTTTGATGCGGCGCAGCGCCACCAAATCCTGTTGTTTACCTGCCATCCGGATAACTGGCAGGACATGGGCTCAGAGACTATTAATCTGGAAGCTTTAAAGGCTAGGGCAGTGCTTTAACAGACCAAACGCGGGTGTCCTGATGATTATGTTGAAAGATTTCGCGTAAGTTTGTTGACCCTAGATAAAACATCCGTATAATGCGCTTCCGTTGTCAGGCAACAACTTACGACAACATTAGCGGGAATAGCTCAGTTGGTAGAGCGCAACCTTGCCAAGGTTGAGGTCGCGAGTTCGAATCTCGTTTCCCGCTCCAAATTTGAAAACCCGGTCTTGTAAAAGGCCGGGTTTTTTTATGTTCGTTTCGATCACAAGGGCAAACACAAGGGTAATGGCGTTAGCGCTCGGCTATACTCTTCCGTCTTCTTTCATGCTGTCCGCCGGGAGACTTTCATGCGCGTGCACTCGCTGTTTCTGTATCCGGTCAAATCCCTTGCGGGTATTGCCGTGGACTCTTTTGAGCTGGATGAATTTGGTCCGGCCGGCGACCGGCGCTGGATGCTGGTTGACGACGAGTGTCAGTTTGTAACCCAGCGCACTCTGCCACAGCTGGCATTGGTTCAGCCTTCGCTGGGTGCCGATGGCGAGGTTTCTATTACCCTGCCAGGGCAACCGCCTATTGCGCTGCAAACCAGTGGTGAGAACCTGTCTGTGCGAGTGTGGCGCGATTGGGTTCAGGGCCAGGTGGGTTGTGATGCGGCCAATGGTGCCATCAGTCGCTTTTGTGGCCTGTCTTTGCGCTTCGTATTCATGCCTGATAGCAGTTTTCGCCAGGTGCAGACCAATCTGGCAACAGAACGCCGGCGTGTGAGTTTTGCCGACGGTTATCCGTTGCTGGTTACCAATACGGCGTCACTAGTGGAGCTGAATGAACACTTGGCGGTTACGGTGGATATGCGTCATTTTCGCCCCAATATCGTGGTTGATGGCGCCGCTGCATGGTCGGAAGACAACTGGCAGGCCGTTACCATAGGCGAGGGCAGTTACCGGGTGCTTAACCCCTGTTCCCGCTGTTTAATGACCACTGTTAACCCAGATACCGGGGAAAAAGCCGCTTCGGTCCAGCCATTGCGGACGCTTGCGACCTATCGTCGCACCGCTGGCGGCATCATGTTCGGAATGAACGCGATTCACGACTCGCCTTGCCGGCTGAGCGTGGGTGACTGCGTTATCGTGAATCAATCGGAGTAATAAACTACGTGCCTTTGTTAACGCTGGACGGGGTTTCCCTGTCGTTTGGAATGCAGCCGCTGTTAGATAATGCCTCATTGGTGATGGAGGCCGGTGAGCGGGTGTGCCTGTTGGGTCGCAACGGCGAGGGTAAGTCTACCCTGCTGAAAATCGTCAACGATGAAGTAACGCCAGACGGCGGCATCGTCCGCCTGGAAGACGGCGCGGTGTTGGCGGTGTTGCCACAGAATTTGCCCTCTGGCGATATCCGCACCGCCTACGATGTGGTTGCTGGCGCTTTTCCTGAAACCGGCGCACTGCTCATTGAGTTCCACCACCTGACCCAACAGACAGACGAAAAGAGCCTGAACCAGATGATGAAGGTGCAGGAGCGTCTGGAGGCTTTGGACGGCTGGCGCCTGGACCAAAAAGTCACCAGTATGCTGGCGCAGTACGGCGTAGATCCCGAGCGCACGCTGGATACGCTGTCGGGTGGCTGGCAACGCCGGGTTCTGCTGGCGCGGGCGCTGGTGTCTGAGCCGGATATTCTGCTGCTTGATGAGCCTACCAACCACCTGGACGTGCCCGCTATTGCTTGGCTGGAAGACGCTCTGGTCCAGTTCCGTGGTGCCATCCTGTTTGTGAGCCACGACCGTGCGTTTATTCGCCGAATGGCCACCCGGGTGGTGGAGCTGGATCGCGGTCAGCTGGTCAGCTTTGCCGCCAGTTACGATCACTATCTCGACTTGAAAGAAAAGGCGCTGGAAGAAGAGGAACGTCACGCAGCACTTTTTGATAAGCGCCTGAAGCAGGAAGAAACCTGGATTCGCCAGGGCATCAAAGCTCGCCGCACCCGCAATATGGGCCGGGTGAGGGCACTTAAAGCGATGCGTGAAGAGCATCGCCAGCGCCGGGTGCGCGGTGGCACGGCCACTTTTGCGGTGGAAGACGCTGCTCGATCTGGCAAGCTGGTGGCCGAAGCCCTGGGCGCCGGTTTTGCCTATCCGGGTCACCCCGCGGTTATTTGTGACATGAACCTGACCATTTTGCGCGGTGACAAAATCGGATTGGTGGGTGAAAATGGTACCGGAAAAACTACGTTGGTGCGCCTGCTGCTGGGCGACCTGGAAGCCACTGAGGGCAGCATTCGCCGCGGTACAAATCTGGAAGTAGCTTATTTTGACCAGCTTCGGGGCGAGCTCGATTTAACTCGAAATGCAATTGATAACCTGTCGGAAGGTCGTGAATTCATTGACATTAATGGTCAGAGCAAACATGTTATGGGGTATCTACAGGACTTCCTGTTTACTCCGGAGCGGGCACGGTCACCTGTCAGTGTGTTCTCCGGTGGCGAGCGCGCCCGTTTGCTGCTGGCCAAGCTGTTCAGCAAGCCCGCCAACGTGCTGGTGCTGGACGAACCCACCAACGATCTGGATGTTGAAACTCTAGAGCTGTTGGAAGAGCAGCTGTCGGAATTCCGCGGCACGGTGATTGTGATCAGCCACGATAGGGAATTCCTGGACAACGTGGTCACCGAAACGCTGTTTCTGGACGGTACTGGCCAGGTGCACGAGTTTGTTGGGGGCTATACCGACTGGCGCCGCCAGGGCGGCCAATTTCCAGCCGAAAAAAGCGGCAGCCGGCCCGACAGGCAGCGCGACAAGCAGCAAAAGCCGGAAAGTAAGAGCAAGAGTAAGCCAGCTGCGCAGTCCGGGACCAAGCCCACGGCGGCAAAAATCAGTTATAAGTTGAAACTGGAGTTGGAGCAGCTGCCGAAAACCATTGAGCGCCTGGAGCAGGAGCAACAACAGCTGCAGGACGCCATCGGCTCAGCGGACTTCTACGCTAATTCTGCGAAGAAAGTTGATGAAACCCTGGCCCGGCTGACGGCGGTGGGAGCAGAGTTGGAGACCGCAATGGAGCGTTGGATGGAACTGGAGGAAATGACCGGGAAATGACCCCGGCTCTTTTTATTGCCAAATTGCTCGATTGCTTGCCGGAATTTCGCCGGCAAGCAATCAGCTGGTCACTGTGCGTCTTAAAAAATACGTACGGCCAGCACATCGCACTCGGTGCCGTGGAGTACGCCGTTTGCGGTAGAGCCGAGCAACAATTGAAAGCCTTTACGGCCATGACTGCCCACAACTACCAGGTCAATGGCGTGTTCTTTGACCAGGCGGTGTACTTCAGACTCAGGGCGGCCAACGGTCACCACCTGATTTTCTTTGGGTATGCCGTATTCTTCACCGTACTTGGTCAGCTGCTCGCGGGCAGCCTTGTCGAGCTGGTCCTGTAATTCGGTCAAATCCATCGGAATATCGCCACCATAGGCGTAGCCCACAGGCTCCACCACGTGTGCCAGGATCAGTTCAGCGCCTTGGCTCCTAGCCATCTCTTTTGCTTTGTGCAGGACTTGTGGCGCTTCTTCCGTTAAATCAATGGCGACTAGCAACTTCTTGTAAACAGACATGGCACTATTACTCCGTGTGTTGCAAATGTCAGAACCCTTGATTACAGGATAGTATGGTTAAGCCCGGCGGAAAAGGGGTTAGTGTGAGTTAGGCTTTGTTAGCAGAGCTTTCGGCGGCGTTGAAGCCTTGCCGTATTAGGTTCAGAGTAAGCCTGCGCAGTAACAATTGCAGTTGCCTGTGATCGGTCGTGTTAAGAAAGAAATTGACAAACGGACGGTTTTTTCTCATCGTGTGGTCTCGATATTCAAACGGCTGTATGAATTTGAATTGAAGATCGGGCAGCGGCCGCAGTGGTTAAAGGTTCGCTGCATCTGCAGCCGGGATCTTGCAGGTTAATGTGCAAGTACACCGGCGCACAAAACAGTTTCAATCACAGACTGGAGATCAGTTGATGATTTACGAAGGTAAAGCCATCACGGTTAAAGAGATCGAAGGCGGAATCGCCCAGTTGAATTTCGACTTGCAGGGCGAGTCTGTCAACAAATTCAACCGTCTTACCCTGGAAGAGCTCCGTAATGCGACAAAAATACTGACGTCACGGGCGGATCTGAAGGGTCTTGTTGTTACCAGTTCCAAAGACAGCTTTATTGTTGGCGCAGACATCACCGAATTTAAAGATTTGTTTTCCGGCCCGGAAGACGAACTGGTGGCCAACAACTTAAGCGCCAATGAAATTTTTAGTGCCATTGAAGACCTGCCATTCCCCACGGTTACCGCCATCAACGGTATTGCGTTGGGCGGCGGTTTTGAAATGTGCCTGGCCACCGATTACCGGGTTATGGCACCAAAAGCCAAAGTGGGCCTACCGGAAACCAAGTTGGGAATCTTCCCGGGCTTTGGCGGCACCGTACGCCTGTCACGCCTGATTGGCGTAGATAACGCGGTTGAGTGGATCAGTGGTGCGACCGAAAATCGTGCAGATGTGGCGCTTAAGGTGGGTGCCGTCGATGCCATCGTTGAACCAGACCAATTGGTTGCTGCTGCAGTAGGAGTTATCAACCAGGTGAACAGCGGCAAGCTCGACAATCTGGCGCGCCGTGAAGAAAAGAAGGGCAAGATCAAGCTCAACGCCATGGAAAGCATGATGGCGTTCGAGATTTCAAAAGCTTTTGTAGGTGCCAAGGCTGGGAAAAACTACCCGGCGCCCGTTGAAGCGATCAAAGTGATGCAGAAGCACGCCAGTATGACTCGCGACAAGGCCATTGAAGTAGAAGCCAAGGGCTTCGCCAAAATGGCGAAAACGGACGCTTGTGCAAGTCTGATCGGCCTGTTTCTGAATGACCAAGAACTCAAGCGCAAGGCGAAACGCTGGGCCAAAGACGCTGCCGATGTAAAGCTGACAGCGGTTCTGGGTGCGGGCATTATGGGTGGCGGCGTGGCGTATCAGTCTGCGCTTAAAGGCACGCCCATCATCATGAAAGACATCAATCCCGAAGGCATCGCCCTGGGCCTGAAAGAAGCCAAGAAGCTTCTGCTCAAGCGCATTGACAAGGGGCGCATGAAGCCGGATCAGATGGCGGACGTGCTGAACAGCATCACGCCAGCGCTAAACTACGGCGATTTCAAGAACGTAGATCTAGTTGTTGAAGCAGTTGTTGAGAATCCCAAAGTGAAAGATGCGGTTCTGCGCGAGGTTGAAGGCCAGGTTCGCGAAGACACTATTCTGACGTCTAACACCTCGACCATCTCTATCGACCTGTTGGCGAAGAATCTCAAACGTCCGGAAAACTTTTGCGGTATGCACTTCTTCAACCCGGTGCACATGATGCCTCTGGTTGAGGTTATCCGTGGTAAGAAAACCAGCGATCGCGCCATTGCGACCACCGTGGCTTATGCCACCGCCATGGGTAAAACGCCCATAGTGGTTAATGACTGCCCGGGCTTTTTGGTCAACCGGGTGCTGTTCCCGTACTTCGGTGGCTTTATTGGACTGGTACGTGACGGCGCTGACTTCCAGAAAGTCGATAAGGTGATGGAAAAGTTTGGTTGGCCCATGGGCCCCGCGTATTTGCTGGATGTGGTCGGTATGGACACCGGGAAACACGCTGGAGAGGTTATGGCTGAAGGCTTCCCTGATCGTATGAAGCATGAAGGCACCACCGCCATTGACGTGATGTTCGATAACAAGCGTTACGGCCAGAAAAATGAAAAGGGTTTTTACCGCTACGAGCTTGACCGCAAGGGCAAGCAGCAGAAAGTGGTCGACGAAGAATCCTACAAGCTGCTGAAGCCGGTTGTTCAGGGTGACAAAGAGTTTGAAGACGATGAAATTATCGCGCGGATGATGATCCCGCTGTGTCTGGAAACCGTTCGTTGCCTGGAAGACGGTATTGTAGAGAGCCCGGCTGACGCCGATATGGGCCTGATCTACGGTATTGGCTTCCCTCCGTTCCGCGGTGGCGCACTGCGCTATATCGACCAGATGGGCGTGGACACGTTTGTGGAACTGGCTGACAAATACGCAGATCTTGGGCCGCTATATCAGCCCACCGACAAGCTGCGTGATATGGCAAAAAACGGCCAGACCTTCTTTGCTTAACCCTGAACGAGATTTCCGAACGGAGAAAGATCTATGAGCCTTAATCCGAGAGACGTTGTCGTCATTGATTGCGTGCGGACTCCGATGGGCCGCGCCAAAAACGGCTGTTTCCGCAATGTACGTGCAGAAACCCTGTCGGCAACCCTGATCGACGCACTGTTCGAGCGCAATCCCAAGCTCGATCCGAAAGAAGTGGAAGACGTAATCTGGGGCTGTGTGAACCAGACCCGAGAGCAGGGCTTCAACGTGGCACGCCACATTTCCTTGCTGACAAAAGTGCCCCACGAAGCCGGTGCCCAGACAGTTAACCGTCTGTGTGGTTCTGCCATGAGCGCGATTCACACCGCGGCCCAGGCGATCATGACCGGCAACGGTGACATGTTCGTGGTGGGTGGTGTCGAGCACATGGGCCACATTGGTATGACCGACGGGTTTGATCACAACCCGGCGGCGTCTAAGTACACGGCCAAAGCTTCCAACATGATGGGCCTGACAGCAGAAATGCTGGCCAAGATGCACGGCATCACCCGTCAGCAACAGGACGAATTCGGAGCGCGTTCCCATCGGCTGGCGCAGGAAGCCACCGATGAGGGCCGTTTCAAGAACGAAATCGTCCCTATAGAAGGGCACGATGAGAACGGTTTCAAAGTGCTGATTGAGCACGACGAAACCATCCGCCCGGAAACCACCGCTGAATCATTGGGCCAGTTGCGCCCGGCGTTTGATCCGAAAAACGGCACGGTAACAGCCGGTACGTCATCGCAGCTCACCGACGGTGCAGCAGCGATGATATTGATGTCTGCCGAGCGTGCCCAAGCCCTTGGCCTCAAGCCGATGGCGCGGATTGTGAGCATGGCGGTAGCGGGCGTTGACCCGGCTATTATGGGTTATGGCCCGGTCCCTGCGACCAAGAAAGCGCTTAAGCGTGCCGGTCTGAAAATCGAAGATATCGATTTTTGGGAGCTGAATGAGGCCTTTTCCGGGCAGTCCTTGCCGGTGTTGAAAGATCTCAAGCTGATGGGTGTCGTGGATCAGAAAGTGAATCTCAACGGCGGCGCTATTGCACTTGGTCATCCGCTGGGTTGCTCTGGTGCGCGCATTTCAACCACGCTGCTGAATATTATGCAGGCCAACGGCGGTAGATACGGTGTGTCCACCATGTGTATCGGCTTGGGCCAGGGTATATCGACGGTGTGGGAGCGGCTGTGATTACCTGTGAATCCTAGCTGACGTTTAACAACAAGGCCCGGCAACTAGCCGGGCCTTGTTGTTTATCAAAATGAAAAAAGTTGTTTATCCGGACGAAAAAAAGCCGGTTGGAAAACAAAGAATGGGTTGTCTTGCTATTCTTGACCCTGTAAAACAGTGAGCCTATACATGTCAGCGGCAAGGTTGTTTTTATAGCCGCCTGATTTTACAGCGAGTTTGCGGTTTGCTGCACAACTGACCGATTTACCGCCAAGGATACAGATCTCCGATATGGGTAAAAGTCTCGTAATTGTCGAGTCGCCAGCGAAAGCGAAGACCATCAACAAGTATCTGGGGGACGACTTCATTGTTAAGTCGTCCGTCGGGCACATTCGTGATCTTCCAGTTAGCGGCAGCGGGTCCACCAGCGACCCCAAAGAGCGTGCTCGCCAGGCCGCCGTCACGCGTAAATTGAGCCCTGAAGATAAGGTGGTGCACAAGAAGCGTAAAGCGCGTGAACAGCTGGTAGCCCGCATGGGTATAGATCCGGATCACGACTGGAGCGCGCGCTATGAAATTTTGCCGGGTAAAGAAAAGGTCGTTAATGAGCTGAAACGACTGGCCAAGTCTGCCGACCACATCTATCTGGCAACGGATTTAGACCGCGAAGGTGAGGCCATAGCCTGGCACCTTCAGCAAACCATTGGCGGCGAGCCGGAAAAATACCGGCGCGTTGTTTTTAATGAAATTACCAAACGCGCTATTCAGGGCGCCTTCAAAGACCCCGGCAAGCTGGACACCGATATGGTGCATGCCCAGCAGGCACGGCGTTTCTTGGACCGCGTAGTCGGTTACATGGTGTCGCCACTGCTTTGGGCCAAGTTGGCCCGCGGTCTGTCCGCCGGCCGTGTGCAATCGGTTGCGGTAAAGCTGATTGTTGAGCGTGAACGGGAAATCCGCAAGTTTGTGCCGGAAGAGTACTGGCAGCTGTTTGCAGGCCTCGCAACCACAAGCGCCAAGCAGCCGGTGCGTTTCGAAGTTACCCGCTACAACGACAAACCCTATCGCCCGGTTAACGAAACCCAGAGCAATGACCACGTAACGCGTCTCAAAGCGGGCGAGTTTGCGGTGGCCAAGCGTGAAGACAAACCAACCCGTTCGCGCCCGGGTGCTCCTTTTATTACGTCGACTTTGCAGCAGGCCGCCAGTAACCGCCTGGGCTTCAGTGTTAAGAAAACCATGATGCTGGCCCAGCGTTTGTATGAAGCCGGGTACATCACCTACATGCGTACTGACTCCACCAACCTGAGCCAGGATGCCGTTAACAGCAGTCGTGAGTATGTAGAGTCTACCTTTGGCAAAGAGTACCTGCCGGACAGCCCCCGCATCTATGGTAGCAAGCAAGGTGCTCAGGAAGCTCACGAGGCTATCCGCCCGACCGAAGCGACCCGAAAGGCGGTATCTATTACCGGTATCGAGAAAGACGCCGAGAAGCTTTACGACATCATTTGGCGCCAGTTCATCGCCTGCCAAATGGCCGACGCCGAATTTCTCAGCACGTCTATCGTCGTGGCCAACGGCGATTACGAGCTGCGCACCCGGGGTCGCATCAGCAAGTTTGAAGGCTTTTTGAAAGTTGCACCCCAGGCGTCGAAAAAAGACGAAGACGTTGCGCTGCCCGACATCCGTGTCGGCGAGAGCCTCGGCCTGGACAAGCTCGATCCCTCCCAGCATTTCACCAAGCCGTCACCGCGCTTCACTGAAGCAAGTCTGGTGAAAGAACTCGAAAAGCAGGGTATTGGCCGACCTTCTACTTACGCGTCTATTATTTCGACCATTCAGGACCGTGGTTACGTGCGCCTGCAAAACCGTCGCTTTTACGCCGAAAAAATGGGCGAAATTGTGACTGAAAGGCTGTGTGAATCTTTCAGTAATCTGATGGATTACAGCTTTACCGCACAGATGGAAGGTGATTTAGACCATATTGCCGACGGCAATGTGGAATGGAAAAAAGTTCTGAATGATTTTTATGGCCGTTTCCGAAAACAACTGGAAGTGGCCGAGGCGAATGACGAAGACGGCGGTATGCGTTCTAACGAGCCTACGGAAACCGACATTCCGTGCCCTACATGTGGCCGTAACATGCAGATTCGCGTTGCCAGCACCGGCGTTTTCCTGGGCTGTTCGGGTTACTCGTTACCGCCAAAAGAGCGTTGTAAAACCACTATTAACCTGGTGACCGGTGACGAAGTGGTCAGCGCTGAAGAAGACGTGGAAGGTGAGGGCGAAAGCCGCCTGTTACGGATGAAGCGCCGCTGCCCCAAGTGCAGCACGGCTATGGACAGCTACCTGGTAGACGAAACCCGCAAGCTTCACGTGTGTGGTAATAATCCGGATTGCTCCGGCTATGAAGTCGAGCAGGGCAGTTTCCGTATTAAGGGTTATGATGGCCCGACGTTGGATTGCGACAAGTGCGGCAGCGAAATGCAGCTGAAAACCGGTCGTTTTGGCAAGTATTTTGGCTGTACCAATGAAGAATGCAAAAACACCCGTAAGCTGCTGAAAAGTGGTGAGCCTGCACCGCCCAAGATGGATCCGGTGGCGATGCCGGAGTTGCAGTGCCAGAAAGTGGATGACATCTATGTGTTGCGTGATGGTGCGTCCGGCATGTTTCTGGCGGCAAGCAAGTTTCCCAAGAATCGGGAAACCCGTCCGCCGCTGGTGCTGGAAATTAAACCCCACCGCGACGAGATTGATCCCAAGCACAACTACTTGATGGAAGCGCCTGAGCGCGATCCTGAAGGTAATCCGTCAGTGATCCGCTACAGCCGGAAAACCAAGGAGCAGTACGTAATGTCGGAAAAAGACGGCAAAGCGACTGGCTGGTCGGCTTGGTATGTGAGCGGCAAGTGGCAGCCTAAACAGAAATAAGTTGGGCGGGTTGAGTTATGAAGCAATGGGCAGGTGAAAACCCGCCCATTGCTGTTTGCAGAGACTAAAAAATTTACAAAGATGAAAATCCCCGCCTTCTGAATCTGAGCGCTTTATATTTTCGGGCGCAAGCGCTCGATCAGCGACGAGGTATCCCATCGTTCGCCACCCATCTGCTGTACATCTCCGTAAAACTGGTCCACCAGTGCCGCTACCGGCAGTCGCGCGCCGTTTTTTCGCGCCTCTTCCAGGCAAATGGCCAGGTCTTTACGCATCCAGTTCACCGCAAAACCGTGTTCGAATTCACCGGCAATCATGGTACCGGACCGGTTTTCCATTTGCCAGGACTGAGCCGCTCCCTTTGAGATTACCTCAACGACTTTGCTGGCGTCAAGGCCAGCCTGTTCGGCAAAGTGCAGGGCTTCTGACAGCCCCTGAACCAGTCCCGCAATGGCAATCTGGTTGACCATTTTTGTCTTCTGGCCCGCCCCTGCCGGCCCCATAAGATTCAGAGCTTTAGAGTAAATACTTAACACGGGTTCTGCTTTTTTGAAGTCGCTCCTGCTGCCACCGCACATGACGGTCAGTTGGCCCTTTTCGGCGCCTTGCTGTCCGCCAGACACGGGCGCATCGATAAAGCCGGTTTGTTGCTGTGCAGCCCATTCGGCCAGGCGTTCGGCAACCATGGCTGAGGCGGTGGTGTGGTCAATCAGTAGCGTTCCCGGGGCGGCATTGGCGAGAATGCCGGTGTCGCCTTCATACACTGCCAGTAAGTCATCGTCGTTGCCTACGCAGGTAAGAACAATGGTGCTGCCCTGAACCGCCTCGGCGATGCTGGCGCAGGCCTTGCCGTTGTAATCTTTTGCCCACTGCTGGCTTTTGCTGCTGGTACGATTCCACACTCGGACATCGTAGCCGGCAGCTGCCAAATGCCCGGCCATGGGATAGCCCATAACGCCAAGACCAATAAAGCTCACGGTTGTCATGATTTGCTCCTCAGGATTGGTACAAAACAAAAAAACCGCTAAAGCTAGCGGTTTTTCTGATATTTGCTCAGGGTGTTTGCATCACTGAATCAATCTTTCGGGTAATCGCGTTTGGGCGAGCCCGTGTAAAGCTGGCGCGGACGACCAATGCGGTATTCGTTGCTGACCATTTCGTTCCAATGAGAAAACCAGCCGATGGTGCGCGACATGGCAAAAACAACGGTGAACATGGACGTTGGAATGCCGATTGCTTTCAGAATCAGGCCAGAGTAGAAGTCTACGTTCGGGTAAAGCTTGCGCTCAACAAAGTACTCGTCTTCGAGGGCGATTTTTTCCAGGCGCTTGGCGATGCGCAGCAGCGGATCGTTTTCCAGACCCAGTTCTGTCAACACTTCGTGAGCTGTTTCAGCCATTACCTTGGCCCGCGGGTCAAAGTTTTTGTACACCCGGTGACCAAAGCCCATCAGGCGGAAAGGGTCGTTTTTGTCTTTGGCTTTGTCGATGAAGGTTTCGATATTGGCTTCATCGCCAATTTCGGCCAGCATGGCCAGAACCGCTTCGTTTGCACCGCCGTGAGCGGGCCCCCACAGTGCCGCAATGCCCGAAGCCATGCATGCGTAGGGGTTGGCACCGGTAGAGCCTGCCAGGCGCACGGTAGAGGTGGATGCGTTCTGCTCGTGGTCAGCGTGCAGAATGAAAATCTTGTCCATGGCGTTGGCCAGAATCGGGTTTGGCTTGTATTCCTCACACGGGGTGGCAAACATCATCTGCAGAAAGTTTTCGGCGTAGGTCAAGTCGTTACGCGGGTAAATAAAGGGTTGGCCCATGCTGTACTTGTAACACCAAGCTGCAATGGTGGGCATTTTCGCGATCAGGCGGTGGCCGGTAATTTCGCGCTGGTGCTCATCGGTTACGTCCATCTGGTCGTGATAGAACGCCGATAAAGCGCCCACTACGCCGCACATAATGGCCATTGGGTGCGCGTCACGGCGGAAACCGTTAAAGAAATTGCGCATTTGATCATGCAGCATGGTGTGGTTTTTGATGGTTTCGTGAAATGCTTTGTTTTCTTCTGCAGTGGGAAGTTCTCCGTGCAGCAGCAACCAACAAAGTTCAAGGTAATCAGAATGTTCTGCGAGCTGCTCGATTGGATAGCCGCGGTGCAAAAGCACGCCCTTGTCGCCATCAATGAAGGTGATGGCTGACTCGCAAGCCGCTGTAGATACAAAGCCGGGATCGTAAGTGAATATGCCTTGCTGGACCAGGCTCCGTACATCGATAACGTCTGGGCCGACGGTGCCTGAGTAAACCGGTAGCTCGAGGGACTTGTTGCCCACTGTCAGCGTGGCTTTCCTGTCGGTCATGGTGCTCTCCTGTTTAAAAGCGTGTCAGCTTTTCAGAGTTTAAGAATGCGCGAATAAGGCGCGTATTATCGCAAAACTGGCGGCAAAATATAGGCTGATCGCTTTCTTTGTCAACAAAAGGCTAAGCAAAACCTAAAAAAGCTCGATAACGTCAATGAGGGAATGCCGGTACTCGTTATGGCGCTTGCAGGGCTTTGTTGTCAATAAGCCTTTTGTCTTGACATACATTCGTTTACTGGCAATGATTTGCGTCAATTGCAGGTTTGTAATTAATTCGCTTACTCCTTATAATCTTTAGCCCGGAATTGGGGGTTTAGCCGACCGTGGCGCCTTTCCCAACGCAACCTTGCCAGTGCGCAACGAGCTGTCGGGAAAAAATCCCCTCATACCCTGAGCCAATCGTGTGTCAGTCTCGTATCTGCACATTGATCCTTATATACCAATCACCTGCGTCCGGCTTGCCGGCTCCGCGGCAACAAAGAGAGTGTGAGAGCGCTGTGAATAGTAAACGACCAGTAAATCTCGATCTCGGCAAGTTTCATTTTCCATTGCCAGCCATTACCTCCATATTGCACCGCGTCAGCGGCATCATCATTTTTGTCGGTGTAGCGTTCATGCTTTATGGTCTGGATCTTTCTCTATCTGGGGAAGAGGCTTACGGCCATGTGAGTGAATTGCTGAACAGCTTCCTCGCCAAGCTGATTGTCTGGGGCATTTTGTCGGCCCTGATATATCACCTGGTGGCAGGCATCAGGCACCTGCTTTTGGACATGGGTATTGGTGAAGAGTTGGAAAGCGGCCTGGTGGCTGCCAAAGTGACTCTGGCCGTTGCCGTAATTCTGATTGTACTTGCAGGAGTTTGGATATGGGCAATGTAAGTAGTGTAACCAATCTGGGCCGTAGTGGTGTTGCAGACTGGCTAATGCAACGTGTTTCGGCCTATGTTCTGGCACTGTACACAGTGGTTCTTTTCGTCTTCATTATTGCCAATCCTGGCATGAGCTACGACACCTGGGCAGGCCTGTTCGGCCAAACCTGGATGCGTATTTTCACGCTGATGGCTCTGCTTTCGATTGGCGCACACGCTTGGGTTGGTTTGTGGACAGTAACGACTGACTATATGAAATCAGCCTTACCACGCTTTCTGGTGCAGGCCGCGTGCGGTCTGACCATGTTCGTGTATGTGGTTTGGGGTATTCAGATCCTGTGGGGGTTTTAATTAATGTCTAACATCAAGACCATGACCTTTGACGCCATCGTGATTGGCGGCGGCGGTGCCGGTATGCGCGCAGCGCTGCAGTTGACTGAAACCGGCGTTAAAGCCGCGTGTATTACTAAAGTGTTTCCAACCCGTTCGCACACTGTGTCTGCCCAAGGTGGCATTACCTGTGCGATCGCCAGCGCAGATCCCAACGACGACTGGCGCTGGCACATGTATGACACCGTTAAGGGGTCAGATTACATTGCTGACCAGGACGCAGTTGAATATATGTGTTCGGTAGGACCGCAAGCTGTATTCGAGCTTGAACACATGGGTCTGCCATTCTCGCGCACCGAGCAGGGTCGTATTTATCAGCGCCCGTTTGGTGGTCAGTCCAAAGGGCCGAATGATTCTACCCAGGCAGCTCGCACCTGTGCGGCGGCCGACCGTACCGGTCATGCGCTCCTGCACACGCTGTATCAAGCCAACCTGAAGGGTGGTACTACCTTCCTGAATGAATGGTATGCGGTAGATCTGGTCAAAAACGCGAAAAATGAAGTTGTTGGTGTTGTTGCCATCGAAATCGAAACGGGCGAAGTGGCATACATCAAAGCCAAAGCAACGGTTCTTGCGACCGGCGGCGCTGGCCGTATTTATGCCTCTACCACCAATGCCCTGATTAACACCGGCGACGGTATCGGCATGGCCCTGCGTGCCGGCTTCCCGATGCAGGACATGGAAATGTGGCAGTTCCACCCCACCGGCATTTACGGTGCGGGCACGCTTGTGACCGAAGGCTGTCGGGGTGAGGGCGGTTACTTGATCAACTCCGAAGGCGAACGATTCATGGAGCGCTACGCGCCCAATTCCAAAGATCTTGCAGGCCGTGACGTTGTTGCACGCTCTATGGTTATCGAGATTCTTGAAGGCCGCGGCTGTGGTCCTGAAAAAGATCACGTTCTGCTGAAGCTCGACCACCTGGGTGAAGAGACCCTGAATCTGCGTTTGCCGGGTATTTGTGAACTGTCGAAGACCTTTGCCCACGTAGATCCGGTGAAAGAGCCTGTTCCTGTTATTCCAACCTGTCACTACATGATGGGCGGTATTCCGACGAACGTCGGTGGTCAGGCGCTGACTCAAGACGATGACGGCAAAGATCAGCCAATTCGTGGTTTGTTTGCCTGTGGTGAAGCGGCTTGTGTTTCAGTTCACGGTGCCAACCGTCTTGGCGGCAACTCGCTTCTGGACCTGGTGGTGTTTGGTCGTGCAGCTGGCTTGCACATTGAAGAGCAGTTGCGCAACGGTTTTGACGTAGACGGCGCCAGTGACGCCGATATCAAGCGCGCCATGGCGCGGCTTGATCGTTTGGCTAACGCGACCGAAGGTGAGCACGTGGCGGCGGTTCGTAAAGATCTGCAAACCTGCATGCAGCTGTATTTCGGTGTGTTCCGTGACGGTGAAAGCATGGATAAAGGTCTGCAGCTGCTGAATGAAATCGGTGAGCGTGTTCGCAACACCCGCCTGACCGACACCAGCAACGTGTTCAATACCGCGCGTATTGAGGCGTTGGAGCTGGATAACCTGTTTGAAGTTGCTTACGCCACTGCCGTATCAGCGGTAGAGCGAAAGGAAAGTCGCGGTGCTCATGCCCGCAACGACTTTACTGAGCGTGACGACGAGAACTGGCTGAAGCACTCGCTTTATTTCCCGCTGGACAAGCGGGTTGGCAAGCGCGATGTTAACTTCTCGCCGAAGACTGTCGACACATTCCAGCCGACGATTCGGTCGTATTAAGGGGACGAAGACTATGTTGGTAAGCCTTTATCGTTACAACCCGGAAGCAGACAACGCCCCGTTCATGCAGGATGTCGAGGTTGAACTTCCGAAAGGTAAAGACCTGATGGTGCTGGACGTGCTCAATCTGCTGAAAGAAAAAGACGTCACCCTGTCGTACCGGCGGTCATGCCGTGAAGGCGTGTGCGGCTCTGACGGCATGAACATGAACGGCAAAAATGGCCTGGCGTGCATCACGCCGGTGTCTCAGGTGATCAAAAAAGACAAGCTGGTATTGCGTCCGTTGCCTGGCTTGCCGGTCATCCGTGATCTGGTTGTGGATATGAGCCTGTTTTACAAGCAGTATGAAAAGGTCATGCCGTACTTGGTCAACGATCAGCCGGCGCCCGCTATAGAGCGTTTGCAGACGCCGGAAGACCGTGAAAAGCTCGACGGTCTTTATGAGTGTATACTATGCGCATGCTGTTCCTCGGCTTGCCCGTCGTTCTGGTGGAACCCGGATAAGTTTATTGGCCCCGCAGGCCTGTTGCAGGCTTACCGCTTCCTGGCGGACAGCCGTGATACCGCCCAGGCCGAGCGTTTGGCTGATTTGGACGATCCGTTCAGCGTGTTCCGTTGCCGCGGCATCATGAACTGTGTCAGCGTGTGCCCGAAAGGCCTTAACCCGACCAGGGCTATTGGCCATATTCGGAACCTGTTGCTGCAGCGTGCAACTTGAGCGGCAAAATGTAATACAGACGCTATACTGTGTCTGGTGAGTATGATTCTTGAAGGCCTCGCCAATTTGGCGGGGCCTTCAACCAAAGGCGTATAGTCAATAGTCTGGTACCGGTTCAGACTTCGTGTGCCGTGATTGTTAGCCGTTAAGTGGCTCGCACTGCGTCGCTAAGTATAAAAAATTTCGGGGAAAGCAGGCATCCGTTCCGGATGTGGCGGCCAAAGTCGACAGCGTAAAAACCCGTATTGACTGGCATGAGGCACTGGCCGACCATTACGGCTTCCCGTACCAGCCCAAGGTGAGCTATTCAAAATGCACGAAAGCATCATGGAGCAGTTGTGGCAAACTTCCCATCTACAGGGAGGTAATCTTGCCTACGTTGAACAGCTTTTTGAAACCTATCTTTCAGACCCTAACGCTGTCCCTGAAGAGTGGCGTAGCTACTTCGACAAACTTCCCAGCGTCGATGGTTATCAGGGCAAAGACATTGCCCATTCCGCAATTCGTGAACAGTTTAAGCATATCTCCCGCAATCAGCGTTTTCTGGCCGGCAACGCTGCGCCAGCAGGTGCCGTACCTGATGCGGACAAAAAGCAGACACACGTACTTCAATTAATTAACGCATACCGCTTTCGGGGTCACCAGCATGCGAAGCTGGACCCGCTGAATGTTAAACCGCGTGAACTGGTTGAAGATCTTGACCCGGCTTTTCACGAGCTTTACAACGCCGATAACGATATCGAGTTCCAGACTGGCTCGCTGAGTTTCGGTTCTGAAACGATGAAGTTAGGCGACATCATAAAAGGCCTGCAACAGACTTATTGCGAGAGTATTGGTGCAGAATACATGCACATCGTCGACACTCGCATCAAGCGCTGGTTCCAGCAACGTATGGAGCCGATTCGCTCCAATCCCGGTTTTGAGGCCGACACCCGTATTCATTTGCTGGAGCGCCTCACCGCCGCCGAGGGCCTGGAAAAATACCTGGGTTCACGCTACCCCGGCGTTAAGCGCTTCGGCCTTGAAGGCGCAGAAAGCCTGATTCCCTGCCTTGACGAAATTATTCAGCGTGCCGGTTCCGGTGGCACCAAAGAAATCGTTCTGGGAATGGCTCACCGTGGCCGTCTGAACGTGTTGGTCAATATTCTGGGTAAAAATCCGACAGAAATCTTTGACGAGTTCGAAGGCAAAAAACTGGCGGACTCGGGTTCCGGTGACGTTAAGTATCACCAAGGCTTCTCATCCAACGTGATGACCCCGAGTGGTGAGGTTCATCTGGCCTTGGCCTTTAACCCTTCGCACCTGGAAATTGTGTCTCCGGTGGTTGTGGGCTCTGTTCGCGCTCGCCAAACCCGCCGCGAAGATAAAGACGGCAAGCAGGTTTTGCCGGTTATCATGCACGGCGATGCTTCGTTTGCAGGCCAGGGCGTGGTGATGGAAACCTTCCAGATGTCACAGACCCGCGGTTTTGGTACTGGCGGCACTGTACATATTGTGATCAACAACCAGGTTGGCTTTACCACCAGCAAGAAAGAAGACGCTCGTTCTACGGAATACTGTACAGACATCGCCAAAATGGTACAGGCTCCGATTCTGCACGTGAACGCAGACGACCCGGAAGCGGTGTTGTTTGTAACCCGAATGGCAATGGACTATCGCACCGAATTTAAAGGCGACGTGGTTATTGACTTGGTGTGCTACCGCCGTCGTGGTCACAACGAAGCCGACGAGCCTGCCGCTACTCAGCCGATGATGTACGAGAAAATTCGTAAGCTGAAAACCACGCGCAACATCTATGTAGATAGCCTGATTGATGCTGGCGTCGTGAGCGAAGACCACGCCAAGCAGATGGAAAATGATTACCGCACGGCTCTTGATAATGGTGAGCACGTAGTCAAAGCGTTGGTTAAAGAACCAAACGCCAAACTTCATGTTGACTGGACTCCGTATCTGGGACACGAGTGGACAGCCAAATGCAAGTCTAGCGTGCCGCTGAAGACCATTCAAAAACTGGGCAAAAAACTGAGTGAAGTGCCCGAAGGTTTCAGTATCCAGCGTCAAGTGTCTAAAATCGTGAAGGATCGTGACAAAATGACGGCCGGCGCCTTGCCTCTTAACTGGGGTTACGGCGAGATCATGGCTTATGCAACCTTGTTAAACGAAGGCTATCCGATTCGTATAACGGGGCAGGATGTGGGCCGTGGTACTTTCTCCCACCGTCACGCCGTATTGCATAACCAGAAAGATGGCTCTACGCACATTGCGCTGACCCATCTGTCAGACGATCAGCCCAAGTTCGAGCTTTACGATTCTCTGCTATCCGAAGAGGCTGCACTGGCCTTCGAATACGGCTATGCGACCACATCGCCTAGCGCGCTGGTTGTCTGGGAAGCGCAGTTTGGCGACTTTGCCAATGGTGCCCAGGTGGTAATCGATCAGTTCCTGACCAGCGGTGAGCACAAGTGGGGCCGTCTGTGTGGTCTTACCATGTTGTTGCCCCATGGTTATGAAGGTCAGGGCCCAGAGCATAGCTCGGCGCGCATTGAGCGCTTCCTGCAGCTGAGTGCGGAACAGAACATCCAGGTGTGCGTACCCACAACGCCGTCGCAGGTGTTCCACATGCTGCGCCGACAGGTGAAACGCCCGGTTCGTAAGCCATTGATTGCAATTACGCCAAAGAGCCTGTTGCGCCATAAAGAAGCTATTTCCAGCCTGGACGACCTGACTTCAGGTACATTCCAGACCGTGCTGCCGGAAAAAGAACCGTCTGATGCGAAAAAAATCACTCGGGTTATTCTTTGCAGCGGTAAGGTCTACTATGAATTGCTGGAGAAGAAGAAGGCCGACGAGCGTAACGACACGGCCATTATCCGTATAGAGCAGCTGTATCCGTTCCCGGGTGAAGATCTGGACGAATTACTGGCGGGATTCAGCAAGCTTAAGCACGCTGTCTGGTGCCAGGAAGAACCGATGAACCAGGGCGCCTGGTATAGCAGCCAGCACCATATGCGCAACGCGCTGCAACGGCTGAACCCTAAACTGCACCTCGAATATGCGGGTCGTGATGCCTCGGCTGCACCCGCGGCCGGCCACATGTCTGTGCACATCGAACAGCAGAAAAAACTGGTTAACGACGCATTTGAAGTCTGACAAGCTACCGAGCCATCAAACTTGCGAGCTATCGAACTTCCGAGCTATCGAACAAAGGAACCGTAATGTCTACAGAGATTAAAGCCCCCGTATTCCCGGAGTCGGTCGCAGAAGGTACTGTCGCGACCTGGCACAAGCAGCCGGGTGAAGCCTGCGCGCGCGATGAGCTGATCGTTGATATTGAAACCGACAAAGTGGTGCTGGAAGTTGTTGCACTGGCTGACGGTGTCATCGAAGAAATCTTGAAAAACGAAGGCGACACCGTAGAGAGCGGTGAAGTGATCGGAAGATTCAAAGCAGGCGCTGCTGGCAAGTCCAAGGGCTCCGACAGTAAAGACGCGGCTGAAAGCAAAGAAAAAGCCGAAAGCAAAGATCAGGGCGGCGAAGCGGCGTCGTCATCAGATGCGATTCTGAGCCCGGCTGCGCGCAAGCTGGCCGACGAGAACAACGTTGAGCCAAGTGCATTGAAAGGCACTGGGAAAGACGGTCGGATTTCTAAAGAAGACGTTCAGAGCCACATTGATAACGCCAAGTCTTCTGGTGGCTCTTCGGCTGCCAAGCCTGCCGCTGCGCCTGTAGCCGAGATCAGTGCCGGTGAGCGTATTGAAAAACGCGTTCCCATGACTCGCCTGCGCGCCAGCATTGCGAAGCGCCTGGTCAATGCACAACAGAGCGCTGCTATGTTGACCACCTTTAACGAGGTGAACATGGGGCCGATCATGGAACTGCGCAAGCAATATAAAGAAAGCTTCGAAAAGCGTCACGGTATTAAGTTGGGCTTTATGTCTTTCTTTACCAAAGCCGCGACCGAAGCCCTGAAGCGCTTCCCTGCGGTGAATGCGTCCATAGACGGCAACGACATGGTTTACCATGGCTACCAGGACATCGGTGTGGCGGTATCCACCGAGCGCGGTTTGGTGGTTCCGGTATTACGTGACGCTGACGCAATGAGCCTTGCCGACGTTGAGAAGAAAATTGTCGAGTACGGTACCAAGGCTAAAACGGGCAAACTGGGCATTGATGAAATGACCGGCGGTACCTTCACCATTACCAACGGCGGCACCTTTGGTTCCCTGTTGTCGACGCCTATTCTGAACCCGCCACAAACGGCGATTCTGGGTATGCATAAGATCCAGCCACGTCCGATGGCGGTGAATGGTCAGGTGGTGATACAGCCCATGATGTACCTCGCGCTGTCTTATGACCACCGCATGATTGACGGCAAGGAAGCAGTGCAGTTCCTGGTTGCCATCAAGGATATGCTGGAAGATCCCGCGCGTATCCTGCTGGACGTATAGGCACTCCACTTATCGAATCGGAATACAGGATTAACTATGGCTGACAAGTTTGATGTAATCGTAATTGGCGCCGGCCCCGGTGGTTATGTGGCTGCAATCAAGGCCGCGCAACTGGGCCTGAACGTCGCCTGTGTAGAAAGCTGGTCTTCTGACGAAGGCAAGCAGGTGTTGGGTGGAACCTGCCTTAACGTAGGTTGTATTCCGTCCAAGGCACTGCTGGAGATTTCTCACAAGTACGAAGAAGCAAAACATGGTTTCGCCGATCAGGGCATCATCGCCAACGATGTCACTATGGACATCGGTAAATTGATGGAGCGTAAGAGCGGCATTGTTAAGCAGCTGACCAGCGGCATCGCGGGCCTGTTCAAGTCAAACGGTGTTACCTCGATTTATGGTTACGGCAAGCTGCTGGCAAGCCGGCAGGTGGAAGTGACTGATAACGACGGCAAGACCAAGACCTATGAAGCCGATAACGTTATTTTGGCGACAGGCTCTCGTCCGATTGAGATTCCGCCAGCGCCAAAAACCGAAGGTTATATCACCGACTCTGAAGGCGCTCTGGAATTTACCGAAGTGCCCAAGCGATTGGGTGTGATTGGTGCCGGCATTATCGGTTTGGAGCTGGGCAGCGTTTGGGCCCGCCTGGGTTCTGAAGTGACCCTGTTGGAAGCCCAGGATACGTTCTTGCCAGGGGTAGACCAGCAGATTGCCAAGGCCACGTTGAAAGAGTTCCAGAAGCAAGGTCTGAATATTGTAATGGGCGGCCGTGTAACGGGTGCCGAGGTCAAGCGCAAGCTGGTCTACGTAAGTTACGAAGACAGCAAGGGCAAGCAGGAGCTGATGGTCGATAAGCTGATTGTGGCTGTTGGCCGTCGCCCCTATGCGGACAACCTGCTGGCAGCAGACTCCGGTGTGAACATGGACGAGCGCGGTTTCGTATCCGTGGACGATCACTGTAAAACCGACGCCCCGGGCGTTTGGGCGATTGGTGACTTGGTGCGCGGCCCGATGCTGGCCCATAAAGCTTCTGAAGAAGGCGTTATGGTTGCTGAACGCATTGCCGGCCATAAACCACAGGTCAACTATGACTGCATTCCCAATGTCATTTACACCGCTCCGGAAGTCGCGTGGGTTGGTAAGACCGAAGAGCAGCTCAAGGCTGACGGTGCAGCCTATAAAGTTGGGACCTTCCCGTTTGCGGCAAACGGGCGCGCCATGGCTGCCAATTCGGCGGTGGGCATGGTGAAGATTATTGCGGACGAGAAAACCGACCGCATTCTGGGCTTTCATGTGTTAGGCCCAGCGGCGTCTGAAATCGTGGCCCAGGGCGTTATCGCCATGGAGTTCGGTTCCAGCGCAGAAGATCTTGCGTTGACCTGTTTTGCTCACCCGACTTTGTCTGAGTCGGTGCACGAGGCAGCTCTTGCAGTTAACGGTGGTGCAATTCACGTTGCCAATCGTCGCAAGAAGAAATAGTAAGCCAGAAAGTCATGGGGCGCCGTAGGGCGCCCCATGACTTTTAGAGACTCTTGTTTTAGAAGCTCTGGTTTTAACGACTCTGGTTTCCGTAGACGCAATCGTTGGGCCGGTGTTATCAGGGTCCATCAAGATGGATTTGTCGCTAGCGGGTTTATCCCACAGGTGTTTATCCTTCATCAAAAAGCAGGACATAAACTATGAATTTGCACGAATATCAGGGCAAGCAGCTTTTCGCTGAATATGGCTTGCCTGTATCACAGGGCATTGCCTGTGATACCCCGGATGAAGCAGTAGCAGCTGCAGAAAAGATTGGCGGTAACAGCTGGGTTGTCAAAGCTCAGGTTCACGCCGGTGGCCGCGGTAAAGCCGGCGGTGTAAAGCTGGTTAAAAATACCGACGACATTCGTGCCTTTGCCGAGCAGTGGCTGGGCAAGAAGCTGGTTACTTTCCAGACCGACGAGCACGGCCAGCCGGTTAGCAAAATTTTGGTTGAATCACTGACTGACATCGACCAAGAACTGTATCTGGGCGCGGTTGTAGACCGTGGTACCCGTCGTATCGTGTTCATGGCTTCCACCGAAGGTGGTGTTGAAATTGAAACGGTTGCGGAAGAAACTCCGGAAAAAATCCTGAAGGCCGAAATCGATCCGCTGGTAGGCGCACAGCCTTACCAGGGCCGCGAACTGGCATTCAAACTGGGCCTCGAAGGCAAGCAGATCGGCCAATTCACCAAGATTTTCATGGGCTTGGCGAAGTTGTTTGAAGACTACGATCTGGCGCTGTTGGAAATCAACCCGCTGGTTATCACTCCGGCCGGTGACCTGCATTGCCTAGATGCCAAAATTGGCGTGGATGGCAACGCTCTGTACCGTCAGAAGAAGCTTCAGGCTATGCGCGACCCGTCACAGGAAGATTCCCGTGAAGCCGAAGCTGCAGCCTGGGAATTGAACTACGTAGCGCTGGATGGCAACATCGGCTGCATGGTTAACGGTGCTGGTCTGGCCATGGGTACCATGGACATCATCAAGCTGGCTGGCGGACGCCCGGCTAACTTCCTGGACGTTGGCGGCGGTGCTACCAAAGAGCGCGTAACCGAAGCGTTCAAAATCATCCTGTCTGACGATGCCGTGCAAGCCGTACTGGTAAATATCTTCGGCGGTATTGTACGTTGCGACATGATTGCTGAAGGCATCATTGGCGCGGTTAAAGAAGTCGGCGTAAAAGTGCCTGTAGTTGTTCGCCTTGAGGGCAACAACGCTGAATTGGGTTCCAAGGTGCTGGCAGAAAGCGGTTTGAACATCATCGCCGCCAGCAGCCTGGCCGATGCCGCAGAACAAGTCGTTAAAGTCGCGGGAGGCAAATAATGAGCATTCTGATCAATAAAGACACCAAAGTAATCTGCCAGGGCTTTACCGGTTCCCAGGGTACATTCCACTCCCAGCAGGCTATTGAATACGGCACCAATATGGTCGGTGGCGTAAGCCCAGGCAAAGGCGGCACCGAGCACTTGGGCCTGCCGGTGTTCAACACCGTACGTGAAGCTGTAGAAAAGACCGGTGCACACGCGACCGTGATCTACGTTCCGGCTCCGTTTTGTAAAGATGCCATCATTGAAGCGGCAGATGCCGGCATCGAGCTGATTGTGTGCATCACCGAAGGTATTCCTACCATCGATATGCTGTACGCCAAAGAGTACGTTGATCGCAAAGGCGTACGTATGATCGGGCCCAACTGCCCGGGCGTTATCACTCCGGGCGAGTGCAAGATCGGCATCATGCCGGGCCACATTCACAAGCCGGGTAAAGTCGGTATTGTGTCGCGCTCTGGCACTTTGACCTACGAAGCCGTCAAGCAGACCACAGATTTTGGCTACGGCCAGTCTACCTGCGTTGGCATCGGCGGCGATCCGATTCCGGGCTCCAACTTCATCGACATCCTCAAGCTGCTGCAAGAAGATCCGCAGACTGAAGCGATTGTGATGATCGGCGAAATTGGTGGCACCGCGGAAGAAGAAGCCGCAGCTTACATCAAAGAGCACGTTACCAAGCCGGTGGTTTCTTACATTGCCGGTGTGACAGCGCCCCCAGGTAAGCGTATGGGCCACGCCGGTGCCATTATCTCTGGTGGCAAGGGCACCGCAGACGAGAAGTTTGCCGCTCTGAACGACGCCGGTGTAAAAACCGTGCGCAGCCTGGCCGACATTGGTAAGGCTCTGAAAGAAGTGACCGGCTGGTAAAACCCGCGGTCATTTTTAAAAACCCCCGTTTCTGTTCTGCAGGGCGGGGGTTTTTTGCTTATAATGCCGGGTCGCCTGGCGTAATATGGCGCCACTTGTATTTCATCAAAAGGAGTTCTTGCTTTGAGTTCTGTAGATTCCCAGCAACGGATATTGTCGGGCATGCGTCCGACCGGCAAGCTTCACCTTGGCCACTACCACGGTGTGCTTAAAAACTGGGTGAAACTCCAGCATGAATTCGAGTGCTTCTTCTTTGTTGCCGATTGGCATGCGCTGACCACGCAGTACGACGATCCGTCTAACATAGAACAAAGTGTGTCGGACATGGTTATTGACTGGCTGGCTGCCGGGGTTAACCCGGGTTCATCCACGATGTTTATTCAGTCCCAGGTGCCTGAGCATGCCGAGTTGCACCTTCTTCTGTCGATGATCACGCCTTTGGGTTGGCTTGAACGCATTCCGACCTACAAAGACCAGCAGGAAAAGCTGCGCGAGAAAGATCTCGCTACCTACGGGTTTTTGGGGTATCCACTGCTCCAGTCGGCCGACATTCTGATGTATCGGGCAGGGCGTGTACCGGTGGGTGCCGATCAGGTTTCCCACGTTGAAATCACCCGTGAAATCGCACGTCGCTTCAATCATCTTTATGGCCGTGAGCCTGGCTTCGAAGACCAGGCCGAGGCGGCCATCGTGAAAATGGGCAAGAAAAACGCCAAACTCTATCGCAACCTGAAGAAACGCTATCAGGAAGAGGGCGATCTGGATTCGCTGGAAACGGCCCGTGCCCTTTTGAAAGAACAGCAGAATATTTCCTTGGGCGATCGCGAACGCCTTTATGGTTACATTGAAGGCGGCGGTAAAGTGATTTTGCCAGAGCCTCAGCCATTGTTGACGCCTGAATCAAAACTGCCAGGGTTGGACGGGCAGAAAATGTCCAAATCCTACAACAATTACATTGGCCTGCGGGAGGCGCCGGACAGCGTAGCGGCGAAAGTGCGCACCATGCAGACTGATCCGGCGCGGGTGCGTAGAACCGACCCGGGCGAGCCGGAAAAATGCCCGGTGTATGCCATGCACAAGGTTTATTCCGATGCCGACACCCGCAGTTGGGTGGAAATTGGCTGTCGCAGCGCCGGCATCGGCTGCCTGGACTGCAAAAAACCGCTGATTGATTCCATTGTGGAAGAGCAGCGGCCATTGCACGAACGTGCGGCCGAGTACGAAGGCAATCCGGATCTGATTCGTTCCATTCTGGAGGAAGGTCGCGAACGCGCTCGCGACGCAGCTCGCGACACCCTGGACGAAGTGCGGTCTGCCATGGGCCTGAGCTATCGTTGAAGTGCTTACTGGCCCGGCAGCCCCGGCAGCCCCGGCAGCAAAGCCAGAGGGCGTAAAGCCGCCGCATCTCGCTCTAATAGCGGGAAAACCGCTGGCGCAGTTACCGCTGGATCTTTATATCCCGCCAGACGCTCTGGCGGTTTTTTTGGACGCGTTTGAAGGCCCCCTGGATTTGTTGTTGTACCTGATTCGGCGTCAGAATATGAACATTCTGGAAGTCGACGTCAGTGCCATTACGCGCCAGTATATGGAATACATTGCCGTTGTAGAGTCCATGCGATTTGAGCTTGCGGCGGAGTATCTGGTGATGGCGGCCACGCTGGCCGAAATCAAGTCCCGGATGCTGTTACCGCGGCAGCAGATTGAAGAAGACGAAGAAGACGACCCACGGGCAGAACTGATTCGCCGTTTGCAGCAGTACGAGCGTTTTAAAAAAGCGGCAGAAGACATAGATAAGATGCCGCGCCAGGAGCGGGATATCTTTGTTGCCGATGCCGGTATGCCAAAGCTTCCCTCGGTACGCAGCCATCCTGGGGTGGCTATGGCGGAGATTTTACTGGCATTGGAAACCGTGCTCAAGCGTGCAGACATGTTTAGCAGCCACCACGTTGAGCGAGAGAAGCTGTCGACCCGTGAGCGCATGTCGGCGATTCTGGCTCGGCTGCAACAAGGCGGTTTTATTCGTTTCGAAAGCCTGTTCCTGCCGGACGAAGGGCGTCTGGGGGTTGTTGTCAGTTTTTTGGCAATGTTAGAGCTGGTAAAAGAGCAGCTGGTTGAGTTGGTTCAGGCTGATCCGTTTGGCCCCATTCATTTGCGGGCGCGGGTTGCGGTCTGAAAACCCTGAATACTGGTGCAACGAATTATGATGAGTGATGCTGCCTTACCCATTACAGGGATTATCGAAGCGGTTCTGCTGACAGCGGGCAAGTCGTTAACGGTGCAGCAGCTCAGAGAAGTGTTTGACGAAACCGAGCGGCCAACCCATAAGGCAGTGGAGCAGGCGCTGGTGGAATTAGAGCAACTTTGCTGTGGTCGTGGTTTTGAGCTGAAAAAAGTTGCCAGCGGTTACCGCCTTCAGGTGCGTGAATCTTTTGCTCCTTGGGTGGCTCGGCTGTTTGAAGAAAAACCACCGCGTTATTCGCGGGCGCTGTTGGAAACACTCGCATTGATCGGCTACCGCCAGCCTATTACCCGTGGTGAAATTGAAGATATTCGCGGCGTTGCGGTAAGCAGCAATATCATTCGTACGTTGGTTGAGCGAGAGTGGGTCCGAATTGTAGGTCATCGGGAAGTACCGGGCCGGCCGGCTATGTATGCCACCACCCGACAATTTCTTGACTACTTTAATCTAATAAGCCTGGACCAGTTGCCGCCCTTGTCTGATAGTCGGGATTTGGACGCGATCGGGCGCGAAATTGAGCAGAAAATCGAACAAACACCATTTCACTGATGCAGGCCCTGCATCGGTCCGTTATTTAAGGATTAACCCATGGCGTCAGAACGCCCCTGGACTACCGGCAAGCCGGCAGCCAAATCAGCATCGAATGCGAACAAGCCGAGCGCTAATCGCCGTAACCCAGCGAAATCATCGGCAAAAGCGGCGAAGCCAGGCAAGCCTGCGCCAGAGGTGCTGGCGACTGTGCCAGTAGGCGGTCCTGAGCGAATTCAGAAGCTGCTGGCACGTGCCGGTGTTGGATCGCGGCGCGAAATTGAAGGCTGGATGGACGCGGGTCGCCTATTGGTCAATGGCAAACCCGTTACTCCAGGCCAGAAAGCCACGGTGAGCGATGTTTTTGAACTCGACGGCAAGCGCTTGGACGTTGCTGCCGCTGCCGAGGTTTTGCGCCGAGTGCTGATTTACAACAAGCCGGAAGGCGAAGTAACCACTCGCAAAGACCCGGAAGGGCGCCCAACCGTGTTCGACCGGCTGCCGCGATTGCGTGAACATCGCTGGATTTCTATTGGCCGGCTGGATTTGAACACCACTGGTCTGGTGATGTTCACCACCGATGGCGAGCTGGCTAACCGGCTTATGCATCCTTCTAGCCAGATTGATCGGGAATACGCGGTGCGTATATTTGGCGAAGTAGACGACGCCATGATTGAGCGCCTGCGCACCGGCGTCACCCTGGAAGACGGCGAGGCTAAATTTAGCGACATTTCCGCCGCCGGCGGCACCGGCATGAACCGGTGGTTCCACGTGACTTTGTTGGAAGGGCGCAACCGTGAAGTGAGGCGCCTTTGGGAATCGCAAGGCGTGCGCGTCAGCCGCCTGAAACGTGTTCGTTACGGCTCAATATTTTTGCCCAGCAGATTAACCGTGGGGAAATGGGAAGAGTTGGATCAGAAAGCCGTGGATTTGCTGAGCCGCACGGTTGGCTTGGCTAAAATGGCAGTTCCGCAACAGACACCGGATGAAGCGGCGGCGCAGGCGCGCCAACAAAGAAAGGCAGCTCCGGTAACCAATCGCAGCAATCGTGCGGCAGGCTCCCCCGGTTCAAAAGCGGGACAGGGCGCTCGCAAGTGGGCGGTTGCAGACTCTAAACCTCAGCGCAGTGGCGGCAAAGCCCGTACCGATAAAACCCGCGGTTAATAGCCGGGTAGGGCTGGCGTTAAACAACGGAGGGTGCCATCAGCTGATGGTGGCAAACACGCGCGTGCAATTGCGGCCTTGGTCTTTAGCGCGATAAAGAGCTTCGTCTGCGCGCGCTAGCCATTGCCCTGAGCCTTCGCCAGCGCGGTGAAGTGCAACGCCACAGCTGGTAGTCACCGCCACTGAATGCTCTCCGCAATCAATTTGTAAGGCTGCAATGGCTGATCGAACGCGCTCGGCGACATCTACTGCAGAATACTGATCGGTATGGGGCAACAGCACCGCAAATTCTTCGCCGCCAAACCGGTACACGCTGTCGGAGCTGCGCACGGCAGATGCCAGCGCTTCTGTCACGCGCCTTAGCACAAGGTCGCCTACCACATGCCCACAGTTGTCGTTTACCGCTTTGAAGTGATCGAGGTCGCACAGGATCAGCGAGTAAGTCTCGTTGTGACGGCCGGTTAGTAGCTGGGCTTTTTGCAAGGCTTCTTCCATGGCGCGTTTGTTGCCAATCCCGGTCAGTGAGTCGGTCAACGATGCCTGCTCCATAGCACTGAACCGACAAGCGTTGCGCAGCGAGCATATTGCCGCGCCAATCAGCATCTCAACGGCTTGCAACTCATCGTTACTGAAGCGCTTATGCCGATGCAGCGACAAGGTGCCAAAATTCTCGTCCTCCAGATTCAGACGGTACTCGCAGCGGTGAGGGCCACCCATGCCAGTGGTAAACACAAACTCTTGGCGCGCCATCTGGTGGCGGTATTGAAAGGCATCAAAATGAACAACCTGCACCATTTCTTCTGCCAGCATGGTCAGCTGTGCGTCCAGCTTCAGGGTGGCTGAAAGTCGGCGTACCAAGCGGTTGAGAATACCCGGTTCACTGTTCCATTCCTCAAAACTTTGGCGCAGCTCTGCCAGTTTTTGTTGCTGTGGCGCTGTAAGTGGGAAAGGCGATATGTGTTTCACGGTGGCTCAACTCACTCTGTCGTTAGGTGGCAGTTTGCACACTGGGTAGCTGACAAGGTAAGTGCAGGTATTATGCCTGTTTTATAAAATGTATATAAATCAGTATTTTGAGAATTATTTTTGGAGTTCCCTTTTAGTTTTAAGGCTATTATTGGATTTTTGTCAAAAAATCGGCAGGCGCACCTTGGTGGGTTCCGGTGTGTTAAGCTGAAGTCTTATCCAGCGATGTCATCATAATTCGAGCTTCATAGTCTATGCGGTTGAAATCCATAAAGTTGTCAGGGTTCAAGTCGTTTGTGGACGCGACCACGGTAGCATTTCCGTCAAATATGACAGCGGTTGTGGGGCCAAACGGCTGTGGCAAATCCAACATCATAGATGCTGTGCGATGGGTCTTGGGTGAAAGTTCAGCCAAGTATCTGCGCGGCGAGTCCATGACTGATGTGATATTCAACGGATCGAGCGCGCGCAAACCAGTGGGTCAGGCCGCGATTGAGCTGGTGTTCGACAATCACAATGGTTCGGCACCGGGTGAATTCGCCCAATACAGTGAAATTTCTGTGCGCCGCCGGGTTTCCCGCCAGAGCCAATCTGATTACTTCCTTAATGGCACCAAGTGCCGCCGCCGCGATATTACCGATCTGTTTCTTGGTACAGGCCTTGGGCCGCGCAGCTACGCCATCATTGAGCAGGGCATGATTTCCCGGTTGATTGAAGCCAAGCCTGAGGAACTCAGGATTTATATAGAGGAAGCGGCGGGCATATCCAAGTACAAGGAGCGCCGCCGTGAAACCGAAAACCGCATTCGCCGCACCCAAGAAAATCTTGAGCGCCTGAGCGATGTACGCGCCGAGCTCGGCCGGCAACTTCAGCACCTGGAGCAGCAAGCGGTTGCCGCTGAAAAGTACAAAACCTTCAAGCAAAATGAGCGTTGCAAAAAAGCCGAACTTACCGTGTTGCGCTGGCAACACTTAAACACCGAGCTGCAATCCTGGCATGGGCGTATTCGTGATACCGAATTGCAACTGGAAAAGCACCTGACCGGGCGTATTCGACTGGATACCGAGCTCGAAAGTTTGCGCACAGAACATCAGCAGCGCAATGAGCAGTTTAACCGTACCCAAGCGCGCTATTACGAAGCTGGGGCAGATGTCGCGCGGCTTGAACAAAGTTTGCAGAATAGCCGCGACCGCAGCCGCCAGGCCAGTCTGGAAGTTGATCAGGCACTGGCCAGCGAACGCGAGCTGGCCAGTGAGCTGGAGCAAGACAACGACAAACTTGCAGCGTTTGAAGAAGAACTGGCCATGCTTGAGCCAGAGCAGGAAGAGTTAAGCCTGCGGGCAGAAACCTCTGGTGAGCAGCTCCATAACGCCGAACACGCCATGGCCGACTGGCAGCAACGCTGGGACGATTTCAGCGCTCGTTCGGCAGACGCGCACCGCCAGGCCGATTTGGCACAATCGAGCATCCGCGCCCTGGACACCGCCATAGAGCAACTGCGGCTACGGGATCAACGGCTGCAGCAGGAGCGCCAAACTCTGCAGCAGCAGTTGGATCACGAAACACTGGGTGAGCAGCGCGAACTGCAGGCTAGGGTTAGCCTGAAGCGCGAAGGCGCGCAGCAAATTATTGAAGATAGCCAACAGCAGTTGCAACAACTGCGTTCACAGCAGCAGCAGGCCGAGCAGCATCAAAATCAGCAGCGCCAGCAGGTTCAACGCCTGGAAGCCACGCTTGAGTCCCAGCAGCAACTACTGGCAGAGCAGCTAGGCCATAACAACGGTGCGCTGCAACACTGGCTGGACCAACACCAGCTGACACAAACACCACGGCTTGCAGCTGCTCTGGATATTGATGAAGGTTGGGAATTTGCAACCGAACAGGTGCTTGGTCGCCTGTCCCAGAGCTTGGTGTTACCTCAGCTCTCAGCACAACTGGCGCTGCTTGACGACGCTCCCGCCGGTGCTGCTCTGTTGTCTGCCGATGCTGCACCGGCGGAGTTGCCAGGTGCCACTAGCCTGGCCGCCAGGGTGCGCGGTAATGCGGCTATTATTGATGCGTTGGCGAATATTCTGGTGGCAGACAGCCTTCAGCAAGCGCAGCAACAGCAGCGCCAGCTGCAACACGGACAGAGTGTGATAACGCCGCAAGGGGTATGGATGGGCCGCCACTGGGTATTAATGCCGGCAGCCGATGCCAGCCAGACCGGGGTGATCGAGCGTCAAAAAACCGTACTGAGCTTGGAAGCACAGCTAGAGCTGGCGCAGCGAAGGCTCGATCTGGCAGAAACCAACAGCGTGGATGCAAGTCAGGCGCTGGAACGAACAGAACAGAAGCGCGAGCAAGCCCGCCGCGAACTGACCGAGGCAGATCAGCACCTGGGCACCATTGCCGCTCAGCTTGGTGCCCTGCAAGCCCGGAGCGAGCAGATAACCCAGCGTTTGAATCAGATTGACGCTGACGCCGCAGAGCTAGAGTTGGATCGTGAGCACCAGCATCAGGAGCTGGAGTGCGCGCGGGAAGAATGGCAGCAGGGGCTAGAGGCAACAGAGGAACACGACGAACACAAAGAGCAGTTGCTGGCGCAACGTGACGGACTGCGCGAGAAACTCGATCAGCTGCGCCAGCAGGCCCGCCATGAGCGCGACCAGGCTCACCAATTGCAGCTTACGCTGCAAAGCCTGAACAGCCAGCGCGACGGCTTGCGACAGACCATCAGTCGCGCGCATCTGCAACAGCAAAGAGTGGATGAGCGCCTGGAGCTGTTGCGGCAGTCTCGCGAGCAGGCGGAAGAACCTTTAGAAGACCTTCAACTAGAGCTGGAGGGCTTGCTAGAGCGTCGGCTTGCCGAAGAAGGCACGCTATCCGAGGCCCGTGAGGGTCTAGAAAATCTGGACCGTCGGGTGCGCGAGGCCGATCAGGGCCGCAGCGGCACCGAGCAACAGATCCAGCAGGTGCGCGCCACGCTGGAAACACTGAAAATGGAATGTCAGGCGCTGGAGATTCGCGCGGGTAACCATTTGGAGCAGCTGAGCGAGTTGAACATCACTTTGCGCGCTGTGCTCGAACAGCTGGACGATTCTGCCAATGAGCAGGAATGGACTGAGGAACTGGAAAAGATCGCCGGTCGGATACAACGTTTGGGCGCCATTAACCTGGCGGCTATTGACGAGTTTCAGGTGCAGAGCGAGCGTAAAACCTATCTCGACAGCCAACACGAAGACCTGACCGAAGCGCTGGAAATCCTGGATGGCGCCATTCGCAAGATCGATCGCGAAACCCGTCAGCGCTTTAAAGAGACCTTTGACCGGGTTAATGAAGGTCTGCAGGGCTTGTTCCCCAAAGTTTTTGGCGGCGGACACGCCAGCCTGGAGCTAACAGGCGAGGATTTGCTGGAAACCGGTGTTACCATCATGGCGCGGCCCCCGGGCAAGAAAAATAGCACCATTCACCTGTTATCCGGGGGTGAGAAAGCGCTGACCGCCATCGCCCTGGTGTTCGCAATATTTAAGCTTAATCCGGCGCCTTTTTGCATGCTGGACGAAGTGGACGCTCCGCTTGATGATGCCAATGTGGGCCGTTACGTGAATTTGGTGAAAGAGATGTCAAAGCAGGTGCAGTTTATTTACATTACGCACAATAAAATCGCCATGGAGCAGGCTGATCAGTTGATGGGTGTGACCATGCACGAGCCGGGTTGCTCGCGACTTGTTACAGTAGACGTAGAGGCCGCTGCCGCGCTGGCCGAGGCTTGATTGGGCCGCGAGTATGACAATCCGGCCATAAGCCGGGGTTATGCGTTGTATTACGCGGGTTCAATTTTTATAGTACCCACTTTGATAGCATTAAATTTACCAGTACCGGTTTTGATAGCAACAACATTCTTCGATCCGCAAACAGGACAGCAGCACTATGTCACCACTTAGGGAGTGGCTAATCGCCATCGGTACCCTGGTTATTATTGGTATTGTCATTGATGGCATTCGGCGCATGCGCCGCGCGCGCAAAGAGTCGTCGGCTATTTCCTCCGGCATGGGCGCTGACAACCTGCGGGATTCGCCGCTGGACGAGCATTTCAACCCGGAACTGCCATCAGGTGGTGCTCGAACCATTTCCCGCGACGAGCTAGGCCAGGATCGCACGTCCAAGAAAAGATCACGGACATCGCGCCAGGTGCAAAAACCAACTCGGCCGGTGATTGCCGCTGGCCGCAACAAAAGCTCTGAACCTGCAACAGAGGCAACAGCCAAAACTCATTCGGCGTTTGTTACCGCTGCTGATAGCACCGAAGCTGATAGCACCGAAGCAGATCGCGACAGCAGCGAATTTACCGAAGCGCCGCTGAGTGGCTTGCACGATCAATGGGAACCCGAGCCTTTCAGCGCAGACGTAGACAGCACCAATAGCCTTGAAAGTGATTATCCTGATACCCGCTACGCCGATGAAGACGAAGACCCACCTGTCATTGCGAAGGCCGAGCCTAAGCCCAAACCCAAACCAGCGCCTTTGCCCCGCGACCCGTCTCAGCCTTTGCCGGGTGCTAACCGCCCTCCTGCCAAAGAAGTGATTGTCATCAACGTACTGGCCCGCACCGGTGAGGAGTTTCAAGGCCCGGCTCTGCAGCGGCTGCTGGAAGCTTGTGGCCTGCTATACGGTGATATGGACATCTACCATCGCCACGAAACCACCGATACCACAAGCCCTGTGCAGTTCAGCGTAGCCAGCGCGGTTGAGCCTGGCACCTTCAGGCCCGCAGAGATTGCGGCTCTGAGTACGCCTGGCATCAGCTTTTTTATGAGCCTGCCAGGGCCGGAGAATGCCCTGCAGGCGTTCAACTTTATGTACGAAACAGCGCAAGCTGTCGTGCGTAATCTTGGAGGTGAACTGAAAGACGAACGCCGCAGTGTGATGACATCACAGACCGCCGAGCACTGCCGCCAGCGCATCCGCGAATTCGAGCGCAAGCAACATTCAAAACGGGATTAACATGAGCTCAGTCAGCACCAGCGTGCGCGACCGGGTTGACCAGCTGCGTACAACCATTACCGATCACAACCATCATTATTACGTGCTCGATGATCCACAAGTGCCCGACACCGAATACGATCGGTTGTTTCGTGAATTGCAGGCCCTAGAAGCCGAACATCCGGAACTGGCGACGGCAACGTCGCCGACCCAGCGTGTAGGCTCCGCGGTAGAAACCAGCTTTGCGGAAGTGACCCACCGTATCCCCATGTTGTCTTTGGATAACGCCTTCAGCGCCGACGAGTTGCGGGATTTCGACCGCCGTGTGCGCGAGCGGTTAGATGCACAGAGCGCTATTGAATACGTGTGCGAACCCAAGCTCGACGGCCTGGCGGTCAGTCTGCATTATCAGAACGGCGAGCTGGTCCAAGCTGCTACCCGCGGCGACGGTTACACAGGTGAAGACATTACTGCCAACATACGCACCATTGCGTCTGTGCCTCTTACCCTGCGGGGCGGAGATTTGCCACAAACCGTAGAGGTGAGAGGCGAGGTGTACATGCCCCGCGCCGGTTTCGACCGGCTGAACCAGCGACTGGCCGGGCGCGGTGAGAAAACCTTCGTAAATCCCCGTAACGCCGCAGCCGGCAGTCTGCGCCAGAAAAAATCCAGCGTGACCGCCAGGCGCCCCTTGGAGATGTGCGCTTACAGCGTAGCGGTTACTGACGAGTCAGCGCTGCCGCCCACACACTGGGAAGGTTTGCAGCAGGTCAGCGAGTGGGGCTTTCGCATTAACCCTGAAATGTCTCTCGCCAGCGGGGCCGATCAGTGCCTTGAGGCCTACGAGGCATTGATGGCCAAACGCGACAGCCTGCCTTATGAAATAGACGGCATTGTGTTCAAGGTAAATCGTCTGGATCTTCAGCAGCAGTTAGGCTTTGTCAGCCGCGCGCCGCGCTGGGCGATTGCGCAAAAGTTTCCGGCTCAGGAAGAGTTGACGGTGGTTGAAAGCGTGGAATTTCAGGTCGGCCGCACTGGCGCTATTACGCCCGTGGCGCGCTTGAAGCCGGTGTTTGTCGGTGGTGTTACGGTATCCAACGCAACCTTGCACAATATGGACGAAGTGCGGCGGTTGGATTTGCACATCGGCGACACCGTGTTTATCCGCCGCGCCGGTGACGTTATCCCGAAAGTGGTCAAAGTGGTTCAGGATAAACGGCCCGCCGATGCCGGGGTAATAGAGCTTCCGGCGCAATGCCCGGCGTGCGGTTCAGACGTTGTACAGATTGAAGGCGAAGTGATTGCCCGTTGTTCTGGTGGTCTGTTTTGCCCGGCCCAGCGCAAAGAAGCCATCCGCCATTACGCCTCACGTAAAGCCCTCGACATAGAAGGCCTGGGTGACAAGTGGGTGGACATTCTGGTGGACAGCGAAAAAGTTGAAACCATTGCCGATCTGTATCGGCTGCGCAAAGCAGACCTAATCGGGCTGGAGCGCATGGGCGACAAGTCTGCCAGTAATTTGATTGCTGCCATTGACGCCTCCCGCCAGCCGTTGTTGTGGCGGTTTCTCTACGCCCTGGGTATTCGCGAGGTGGGCGAGGCTACAGCCAAAGGCCTTGCCGGCTACTTTGGCAATCTGGAGGCGATTGCCGAAGCCGATGAAAACGCCCTGCAAGCGGTGTCCGACGTTGGGCCCATTGTGGCCGGGCACCTACACAGTTTTTTTGAGCAGCCTCATAATCAGGAAATTCTGCAGAATTTGAAGCAGGCCGGCGTCATCTGGCAAACCCAGGAAATTACCGCGGCCAGTATGCCTCTGCATGGTCAAACCTGGGTACTGACCGGCACTATGGAGCAGGTGACCCGCGACCAGGCAAAACAAAAACTGGAAGGTTTGGGTGCAAAAGTGGCCGGCAGCGTGTCGAAAAAGACGGCGTGCGTGGTGGCCGGTGAAGCGGCGGGCTCCAAACTGACCAAAGCACAGCAGTTAGGCGTTGAGGTTTTGAGTGAGCAGGGTCTACTAGACCTGCTGCGCGGGCATGGCTTAGAGGTCTGATTGCGCTTGATCGCATCAAATGACAGGGTTGTTGCTACTGGCCGTCAGACGTCAGCTTGGTAACTGCCTGAATCGGCATAAAGACGCAGATAGTCGATGCTGGTAACGATACCCATTGGCTCGCCAGCGGTATCAATAATCAGGGCTGCATCCAGCTGGTGTGCCAGCATCAGTCGCGCTAGCTGATGTGCATCGGTTTCCGGAAAAGCGGTTAAGAATGCCGGCAGCTCGATAGTTGCCAGGCTTTGATCTGCAGCCTTGCCCGGGAACTCGTTGGCCCAAGCCAACAGCCAGAGTTCGTCGACCATGCCTGCAATGATGTTGTTGCCCACCGTAACCGCTAAGTGGCGAGTTTGGTTCTCCTCCATGGCGACCAGTGCCTCCGCTAGAGTGGCTGTTGCCAGTACCGACGCTACGCCCGACACACATATAGTCGACACCGGCAAGTAGGCGCGATGCTCTATAGGTTCGCCGGCGGTACTGCGGCCATACTGCTGGGCTTTACGTTTGCCAGCCTGCACCCCGGCCTGGAATTCTGCGTCCGTTGTTTCGCTGTACTCCGGGTTTATTTTTGCGCTTTCGGCCACCTCGCTCACGTCTCCCACTCGGCGATTGCGAAATATTTCTGGCAGGCGCGTTCCTATTGGCCGGCCTGGTTCACTAACGTGGATAGACATGGGCGTTTCCCTTATTCCTGCTGTAAAACGCGCTCGACACGGAGCCTGTGTGCCAATGCATGGGGTAGGGCAGCTGGCTGGCTACACATGCGATCAGCCAGGTATTCTGCCAACAGCGGTGCGTAGGTCAGGCCCTTACTGCCCAGACCGGTGAACATCCAGGCGCCGGCATTAGTCTTCATGCTTTGCGTGGCGAAGACGCCTGCCACCGGTTGATAATCGTGGGTGGTGCAGCGAAACGCCACCCGCCCTTGTAAGTTTTCCGCCGTCACAGCCGGGTGTTCTGTGTTCAGGATGCCCGGTAGCAAGCTGTCGAGTTCTGTCAAATTTTCCTGATGGCTGGCGGTGGTTGGCAGCGGGTTGCCATCGCGTAGGTCGAATGTGGCGCCGGTTACCGCTATGCCGTCGTGCTGTGGATTTAAATAGCGTGAACCACAAATAACGGCGCTGGGCGAGGTGATTGCAGCCGCTGGTAAATGACTGACTTGCCCGCGGATGGGTTTCAGACGCAGGCGCTCGCCAGGTGCCAGCCAGGCCTGGGGTAAGAGTTCGGGAGTTTGTGCACCCGCGCAGATAACCAATTGATCGGACTCTAGATTAAGGATTTGATCGGACCCCGCCGTCGCATTGCTCTGGCGCGCACTGATTTGCCATAGGCGGTCGCTTTGGGCCATGCCTGTGACCCTGCAGTGGGGGTGCACTGTAATCAACGGGTGTTGCACCAGGGCTTGGCACAATTGCGACGGCGCCAGCCATCCGCCCTGGGGAAACCAGAGCCCGCCGCGATGAACCGTCACACCCACCAAGTCACTGGCCTGTTGCGCCGTCACCGGATACAGCACGCCGGTGGGGTAGTGATTGCGGGCCAAAAATTTATGCTGGCGTTGTTGTTCGTGGTCGTTAAAGGCCAGTTGTAACAGGCCCGTAGCGTGAAAAAAGGGCGCGTGACCGGTACTGCTCTGGTACGTTTGAAACTGCTGATAGAAACGCTCTGCGAACAGCAGTGCAGACAGCGATAGCGCCGTTTGCGGCGAGTAGTCCACCCCCAGCTTGGCGTAAAGCGCACCCTGCCTATTGCCCGAAGCGGCCTGGCCTGGCGTCAGTGAATCCAGTATCTGTACCGACACCCCGCGCTCTGCCAGATTGCGCGCCAGGCAGGCACCGGCAATGCCGGCGCCGATAATCACCACGGAACCCGGGCGGGATGCTGGCTGTGAATCGGGTTTGTTCAGGTCGTGCCAGGCGTCGCCTTGCGGGCCGAAGTGCAGTGTCAGGCGCACTTGCCCATCCGCAAATACCAAACGGTGCAGGCCCGCCACGGCGGGTGGCCAGGCTTGCACCAGCTGTTCGCTGAATTGGGCCAGTTGCGGCCAGAGTGAGACTGCACGCTCGAGATCGTCGCGGCTAAGGGGGTGCTGCTGATGGGCAACAAAATGCAGAACGCTGCCCGGCTCAGGGCGTTGAACGATCCAATTCTGCCAACAGGTCAGAAAGTCCAGCCCGACGTCGAATTCGGCCTCGGCAAAGACCGTCTGGTGAAAGTGTGCGACTCGCTCAACGAGCTGAATCTGAACGTGCTCCGGGCTGAGCGCATCATACATCCGACTACTGGCGCCGTTTAAGTAAAGGCCACCATTTTTCAGCCAGGTTACTTCAGCATGAGCAAGGGCCGGCCCGATCATTGATCACTGGAATTAACAATCGACATGCTTTCAATCGTAACCGCCTGAAGCGGAACATCATTCATGCCCTGGCGTGACCCGGTTTGTACATTGGCAATGGCATCAATAACGCCCATACCGGAAACAACCTTGCCAAAGACCGCGTAACCAGCACTGCGCGAGTTGGGGTTAAGGAAGTCGTTATCGGTCAGGTTGACAAAAAATTGGGCGGTTGCCGAATCCGGCGCATTGGTGCGCGCCATGGCAAGGGTGCCACGCAGGTTTGGCAGGGAGCCGGTGGCCTCGTTACGGATGGGCGGCCGGGTTTTCTTGCGCTGCAGCTGTTCGGTAAACCCACCGCCTTGAATCATGAACCCTGGAATTACCCGATGAAATACGGTGTCATCATAATAACTCGAACGCACGTATTCCAGAAAATTGGCCACTGTGTCCGGTGCGACGTCTGGCCTCAACTGAAGTGTAAATTGGCCTTCGGAGGTGATGACATCCACTTTGACCAGATCCTGATTGCTGAATTCGCTGGCGCTATCATCAGCGTTAGCGGTGCCCACCAGAGCGCAGGTTGCGGTCAGAACGGAAAAGCAAAATGCAGGAAAAAAACGTTTTACAGCGGGCATGCTCTGGCTACCTTTGCAGATTGCGATTAAAAAATGTGATTTAAAGCACGGCAGAGAAGCGGAACAGGCTATTAACGCTTCAGGCGCTGGCCAGAATAGTACTGGATGACACTGCCGTATGCTGGCCACCAGCGCCGTAGAGTTTTTGCCGGCTGCTAGCACCGCGAACTATATCACTTAATCTGGCCAGGCGTTTTTGCATGTGGGCCATTACCCGGCCGTTGTTCTGGTTTAGTTGCTGGCACTGGGTCAGTGCCTGATCGGCCTGTTGCCAAAGCTGGTGAAGCTCGGTCAAGCCAGCAGCGGCAATAAAGCGGGAAGGATTGCCGCTCTCAGGACGAAAGCCCATAGCAACCAAAGCGTGAATCTTGAGCTTGGCGCGTTCGCGAATTTGCTCCAGCTGGGCGTTCTTTTCGTCAGTCAGTGCCTGCAACTGTTTCATGTCAGAGGTGGACAGCAGTTCTTTTTCATCGCGCAAAAGATCCGCCATAGCAGACAACTGGCGGATATCCTGCGCAAGAAGGTGTTTCAGATCATCAATAGCGGCCATAATTTATTCACCCGAATATGCTTTTATCCATATCAAGCATTTTCTGGGCCAATTGTTGAGCGTCTACCTTGTAACTGCCATCTTCCAGGGCGCTGCGAATCTGAGAGATCCGCTCATCGTCCATTTCCGGGAAGTCGCCCAGTTTCTGCTCTAGCTGTTTAAGATCGCGGGCCTGAGTGCTCAAATTAACATTCTCACCGCGGGCCTGCGTGCTTTGGGCTGCGGCCTTCTCTGCCGTTGCGGTTTTGGCCGCGTTGCCGGCTTTATCGGCGGTGGGGCGCTGGGTGTTGATTTGGCTTTGGTTGATTCCATTGAAGTCAACGGACATGTTGGTACCTGCTGTATTGGGTGCTGCGCCGGTCGAGGCGCAAAATATGGCCTATGACTGAGTAACGGCGGCGGTCAAAAAAGCTTTAACATATTTTTACAAAAAAATGGCCGGCTAGTTTTTGCCGCTGGTGTTTTGGCGGCAAGGGCTTCTGTGGTGTAACGGCAAGGATGTGCCGAAAAGTGCAGAAAAAGCGCCGCCTGGCTTTCCGTTGGCTTCTTACATCGGAATCAGCACCTGGCCAGGCGCGGTCACCCGCCCTTTGATGGTTCGTGAAGACTGCAGGTTTTCCACCAACACCTGCTCACCAATCGCCGCATTGGCCAGGGCCTTTCCGCGCGAACGCACGGTGAAAGAACCGCTGCTGGCGGTGATCATAACATGGTCGCCACGCTCCACGGCATCGGGTGCCGCAAGTAGATTCGGGGTAATCAGCGAGCCACTGTTAATGGGCCGGCGAACTTCCATGCCGATGATTGATTGCGCTTCGACAATGGTCCCACGGCGGCTGGCATTCACCACAACGGTCCGCTGGCTTAACATATCGGCGCGAAGGCGCTCGCCGCGGGCGAGTGGGCGGCTAGCCACCAAAGCCGGTCCGCGAATGTCTACGGTAGCACCCAGATACATGCGCCATGGTCGCTCGCCGCTGCACTCGATTAACATAGAGGGCTGGCCGGACTTCCAGGGATCACCGTTGAAATGAACGTTCAGCGGACCACTGCAGGCAGCCAATGACAATCTGGGGTCGGGTTTTGCGCTTTCATAGCTGACTTCATAGCCTGCAGCGGCCTGTTCTGTGGCAAACTGTTGCAAAAACAGATTAGCCGCAGTGTGAATGTCATGTGCGGTAGAGTTTGCCAGCGCAAACGAGCTTAGGCATAGGCCGAGCAGGGCAATGACAAGAGTGTGTTTGCGCATAATATAAAAGCGTCCTGTTTTGCCGGTGTGTTGGTAAAGCCTGCTGTGCTGCGCAAAAATAATTCCGGTGGCATCACGATTTGCGGGCACTGGCCGTTAAACCTGACATGCGATAGCGATATTTTGGCGCATGTCAGAAAAATTGCTCTTTCAAGACTCTTAAGAAAGCAAAAACTGTGCCGGTTAGCCCGGCCGTCGGGAGAAAGAACTATGGCAGGTGTATTGGACAGCGTGAACCAGCGTACGCAGATGGTCGGGAAAAACCGGCTGGAGTTGCTATTGTTTCGGCTCCGCGGGAGCCAGGTGTATGGCATTAACGTGTTTAAGGTAAAAGAGGTGTTGCAGTGCCCTAAGCTGTTCAGCATTCCCAGCAGCCTACCGGTGGTTCGCGGCGTGGCGTACACACGCGGCGCGACTATTCCGATTATTGATCTGGCGATGGCGATTGGCATGCCGGCCATCCCTCAAGAAGATCTGGCCACCAGTTTTGTGATCATTACCGAGTACAATCGCAAAACCCAAGGCTTTCTGGTGAGTGGCGTGGAAGGCATTGTGAATATGAACTGGGAAGATATTCTGCCACCGCCTAAAGGCGCAGGCCGCGATGTGTACCTGACAGCCGTCACCAAAATTGACGACAAGCTGGTTGAAATCATCGATGTAGAGAAAGTTCTTTCGGAAGTGGCTCCACTGAAGGAAGACGTTGGTGAAGGTGTTCTCAGCCGCAGTGCCGAGAGGGTTCAAGGCCATCTTCCGGTGTTGGTGGTGGACGACTCGAATGTGGCCCGGCGGCAGATCGAGCGTTGCCTGAAAGCCATAGGCATGGACGCTGTTATCCACAATGACGGCAAGCAGGCTCTGGACTATCTGGTGGAGATCACCGCCGACGGCTCCAAAGCGACAGATCATCATTCGATGATGATTTCCGACGTTGAAATGCCTGAAATGGACGGCTATACACTGGTTGCGCGTTGTAAGGAAAATCCGCTGATCAGCGAGCTGTATATTATGCTGCATACGTCCCTGAGCGGGGTGTTTAACAAAGCGATGGTTCAGAAAGTGGGGGCGGACGATTTTATGGCGAAATTCAGTCCGGACGAACTGGCCGAGCGGGTTATGGATATTATTGATGGAAAATAAACGTGTTACGTCACAGGCCATTAGAATCGAGAACGCATGAAATCTGAAATTACTCATCAGGAATACGCGGCGTTCAAAACCTTTCTGCAGGACGCATCCGGCATTCTGCTGGGTGACAATAAACAGTATCTGGTGAAAAGCCGGCTACGCCGGATTTTGGAAGACAATCAGCTTGTCTCTCTTGGGGAGTTACTTGATCGCCTGAAGCGTCCGGGCCGCAATAATCTGAGCGAGGTGGTTATAGACGCTATGACCACCAACGAAACTCTATGGTTTCGGGATAATCATCCGTTCCGCATTTTGCAGGATATTTTGCTGCCTGAGTTTGCTGACCGTAAGATGCCGCAGCCGTTACGCATCTGGTCGGCGGCCTGCTCTACCGGGCAGGAACCGTATTCCACTGCAATGGTGATCGAAGAGTATCGCCGCTTGCGGCCGGGGCGCCTGCGTGACGTGAAGATTGTCGCCACCGACATTTCCAAAACGGTGCTGGATGCGGCGCGTCGTGGCGAATATGAAACTATTGCTATTGGTCGGGGCTTGTCGCCGGAGCGGCAAAAACAGTTTTTTACCGCTGCTGTCAACGGCCGTTGGCAGATCAAACCACAGATAAAAGCGATGGTGGAGTATAAGGAAATCAACTTATTAGAGCGGTATCTTCTAGGCAAGTTTGATATCGCCATGTGCCGCAACGTGCTGATCTATTTCTCCGCGGAGCACAAGCGCGACATTCTTACCCGTATTCACGCGTCCTTGAACCCAGGCGGCTATCTTATACTGGGTGCATCGGAATCCCTCACCGGATTAGCGGACCTGTACGAAATGGTCCAGTGCAGTCCGGGTATTATCTACCGAAAAAAATAAACTATGCCATTGAATGTCTGGGTGTTAATCGCGGCGCAAGCGATGGCCATGTGTACGGCGCCATTTATTGTGTTTATTGGCAGTATTCAGGGCCGGGCGCTGGCCGGGAGCCCTGAATACGCGACCTTGCCGGTTGCGCTCGTGGTGGTGGGTACGGTGTTGTCCATCAAGCCCGCCACCTGGCTTATGGCTCGCGTCGGGCGCAAGCCCGTGATGCTTTTGGGCACGGTTATGGGCACGGTTGCTGCTGGAGTGGGTGCGCTGGCTTCCTGGCAAGGTGCTTTTGCCCTTTTGTGTCTAGCGGCGGTACTTGGCGGCAGCGGGCTTGCGGTGGTGCATCAGTACCGCTTCGCCGCTATGGAATCTGTTCCCCCAAAACTGGCCAGCACTGCAGCGGCCCGCGTTCTGTTAGGTGGATTGGTTGCGGCCTGGGTCGGTCCGGAAATTGCCTCGATTGGTGGTGACGATCCGCTGCACCCGTTTCTGACCAGCTGGCTGGGACTGGCAGCGGTTCAGCTTGCGGCCATGATCATATTGGTGCTCGGTTACCGCAGCAGTGGCGAACTACCGCGACCGGTGCATGAAGGCGGTGGTCGGCCGATGCGTGAAATTCTTGCAAATCCGGTGATATGGGTTGCTATTAGCGCTGCTGCGGTGGGTTACGCGACTATGAGCTTCATTATGACGGCAACGCCCTTAAGCATGACCGAAATTGCAGGGCACCCCCTGAATGATGCCAAGCGTGTTATACAGTTGCACATTATGGCTATGTACTTGCCATCCCTAATAAGCGGCTGGTTGATTCGAGTGGTAGGCATAGGGCGCATGATGTTAGCGGGTATGGTTGCCTATCTGATCTGCATTGCCCTGGCGGTCAGCGGCGTCAGCTTTCATCATTACTTGGGTGCATTGATTTTACTGGGGATAGGCTGGAATTTTTTATTCGTGGGTGGTACCAGTTTGTTGCCGCAAGGCTATAGCGACTCCGAGCGTTTCCGCGTTCAGGGCCTGAATGACATGATGGTTTTTGGCTTTCAGGCCGTTGCGTCCATGTCAGCCGGTCTGGCCTTAAGCTCCCTCGGCTGGGCCGGCCTGTTGCTGCTTGCGATCCCACTTTTACTGTTGCACTCTGGGCTTATGCTTTTTTGGTACTTGCGCAGCAATTCAACGGTCACGCAACCGCACTGATACGGCTACTCTTCGCTAACTATCTACCCATATCCGCAAGGAGTGACCATTACCATGTACGACTTACGCAAACTCATTATCGCACCGCTGTTATTGATGGTGGGTGCCTGCACCGGCGTGCCTGAGGGTATCCAGCCGGTAAACAGCTTTGATACCGAACGTTATCTGGGTACCTGGTACGAAATTGCCCGGCTTGATCATTCTTTCGAGCAAGGTTTAAGCCGGGTAACTGCCAAGTATGAAAAGCAGGACGACGGAAGCCTGAAAGTGATCAACCGCGGTTACAATGACGAAAAAAGCGAATGGAAAGAAGCTGAGGGTCGGGCGGTCTTCGTAAATGAAGACACAGACGGCCACCTGAAAGTGTCCTTCTTCGGCCCCTTCTATGCGTCGTACGTTATTTTTGAGCTGGATGACCAATACCAGCAGGCCTACATCACCAGCTACAATCGGGATTATTTGTGGTTTCTGTCACGCAGCCCGACGGTTAGCGATGAGGCCATGGCCGAGTTCAGAAAAACAGCCCTGGCCGCAGGATTCGATCTGCAAGAGCTGATCTTGGTGGATCACAGCGCTGTTAATTAACTTGCTTGCTCAACAGGCAAGTGGCCGGTTTTTACCCAAATAATCGTCTCTTGATCGACAAAAGGATGATGTTGGCTCAGATGAGGGCTTCTAATCCAGGTTTCCTGGGGATACCGCCCGTTCTCGTCACAAAACTCTCCTGAAATAACATAGATTTCTTCCCCACCAAAATGCCGGTGGGGCTGGAAGCGTTCGTTAGCCGGCCATTTCACCAGTGCCACATGCTCGTGCTCGAATTCGTGCAGGGGCATGACTTCCAGCCCACCGATTCCGGGAAGCCAGGGAGTTTTCCGGGTATTGATTCGCACCGGAGTGCGGTCGCGCTTGTCGAACTGATGCAATTTTACCAACAGGGTGCAGCCAGGCTCGCTAAAAGGCGCGTGACCCGTGCCCGGCGGATTGCGCAGATAGGTACCTGCCGGGTAATCGCCGGTTTCATCCGAAAACACGCCTTCGAGCACCAGTATTTCCTCGCCCAGTGGGTGCTCATGGCGGCTGAACGACGCACCGGGCTTATAGCGAACAATACTGGTAGCGTGGCCGCGCTCCGCCTCTTCTCTGGCCAATGGCTTTCTGTCCACACCACCTGAGGGGCTGGCAAGCCATTCCTGTTCACCGGTATGAACTACAACCCGGCTGGCAAAATCCATATTTAGCATTGTTGACCTCTTTACTGGTGAAAACGTGATTTTTAAATACGCTGCCCGGCTATGAATGGATGGCTGGGTTTCATGCCTACTTAATCAACCGCTGCACATCTTTGAAGGCCGCGTTTTTACAGTGTCGCATCCACTCGAACGCGACCATTTCAACGGTAACTATGTTTGCGCCGCAAGCGCTGAGCCGGTCAATGGCGACATCCCGATCAAATTCTTTACGCGACCCTGTAGCATCTGCCACAACCCAGAGCGAGTAGCCGGCATCCATCAGGCTAAGTGCCGTTTGCATCATGCACACATGGGCTTCGCAGCCGGCAATAATAATATGTGGCCGGCACCGGCCTTCCGGTAGCGCCTCGAGCAGGCCATCTGAGCAGGCATCGAAGTGGTGTTTGGCCAGGGTAAGGTGGCAAAGCTCCTTAACCGTTTCCAGGTTTGGCCCCAGTTTTTCTGGCAACTGTTCCGTGGCTAAAACCGGCACGTTCAACAGGCCAGCAATCTTAGCGAGCGTGACACACTGGCTGACGACATCCTGCCCGTTGGCAATTGCTGGCATCAGCTTTTCCTGAAGATCGATTAGCAACAGGGTCGAGTGTTCAGATCGCATCAACATTAGTTATTCGCCTCGAAGTTTTGCGGCTTTTGGTTTCAAGGTAGTTGCCAAGCGCCGATAAAACCATTAAAGTCTGCGCCCTCGAATCGGTGATCATCTTGCTGATTCGACTCTGTTTTAGGAGAGGTGGCCGAGTGGCTGAAGGCGCACGCCTGGAAAGTGTGTAAACGTTAATAGCGTTTCGAGGGTTCGAATCCCTCTCTCTCCGCCATATTAAACCCCTGATTTTCTTAAATAAATTCAGGGGTTTTTTTTGTTTGGGCCTAATTTGGGTCTAAGTTGAGATTTCACTGTCCGCTACTGTCCACAATAAAACCAAGTTGTTGAGAGATTTTTGCTGCCATTTTTGGTGAGTCGTCCGGAATCCATTTAGCGTAGTGCTTTTTCACCATGCTGGTATCAGAGCGGCCCAGCTGTCTCGAAATCCATTCCAAACTCACATAATTCGACCTGATTACGCATAAGAGTCAGCCATCTTTAGCAGCCTATAGGGCATAGGCGGTGTCCGGGCTGCTACTGTCAGGAACCGCGGAAGCATGGCTTTGAGATCGTAGCGCCGATTGAAGCGGTATTCGAACTCAGCGAGGTAGCGAGGGGCATGCTGCTCCCGGATAGCGTGGTAAGTGCCAGTGATCGCGTTCTTAACGTTGCCGAGCAGGGTGTTGACCCAGTTGAACTCAGGATTTGCCACGCTGGCACGACCGCCTCCGGTGATGTGGCGCTCGTGGACGCAGGTGGCCGTGTCAAAGGCCCGGAAACAGTTGAGACCATCGCTGACAACGTGGCTTCCGGGCGCAATGGCCTGTTGGCTATAGCGACGCACCTCGGCCAGGGTAAAGCCACTCACACGGCGAAGCTGAACCCGCATCGGGTGGCCCTCGCTATTAGTTTGTACCGCAGCGACAAAGGGGAATTTATGCTCGGCACCACGACCTCGCTTTCCCGACCGTTCGCCGCCCAGATAGGCGTCATCAATCTCGATGCGGCCGCTGAGCCTCGCTCCCTGGTTGCGATCGTACATGACCTGCAGCACCTTGTGTTTGAGCTTCCAGGCCGTGTTATAAGTGACACCGAGATCCCGAGACAGCTGCAATGCCGAGAGACCGCTCTTACGCTGGGTCAGCAGATAAATGGCCAGGAACCAGGTGGTCAACGGCAGGTGAGTCGCATGAAAGAGAGTGCCGGCGGTCAGTGACGTCTGATGATGACAGCGATGGCACTGGTAATGCCCCCTCGACAGCCGGCAGCCGGTAGCATTGCCGCAGTCAGGGCACACAAATCCCTTGGGCCAGCGGTGCTGGAAAAGGGCTTCCTGGCACTGTGCTTCTGTGCCGTATTGCTTGAGAAAAGCCGGCAACGACAGGCCGGGCTGGAACTGAATTGGGTTACGTGCCATGAGATTGCCTCCTGTACTGTATATAATCAGTGTATGCCAAAATGGCGGCAGCGTGGCTGATTAACGTGAGTAATCAGGAAACTCTTTGGCCTGCTATGGATTCTTTTGTAGAAAAAATAGTAGATTACGGATTAAGTGTAAAAAAAGTGGGCTTACAGGGCAGGCAAGCATAAACATGCAATTTTGATTTTGTGTTTATGCACCCGTTCATGGATGGCGATGGTCACCTGTCGCGATCTCTGTAGCATTGCATCGCAAATAATCAGTCAGGCTCGATATCACCATCGCTTTTCAAGTGACCAGTGATCGTATGTCTCATCATGACCTTGCTGAAATAGAACTCTGCCTTGCCCGCATAGTCATATCAGATGGGCAGAACACCGCCTGCGTGCCCTGAGCACCTTTGCGCCGCATTCAACCCTGGATTGGAGCTTCCGAATGAAAAAGTACCTGGCACTTTCTGCTCTTTTCATCGCATTGCCCAGCTACGCACAATTAGCCCCCCAGCAAGGAATCAGTGGTGAAATCTCATTGAATGCGGGTGTTACGTCCTCAACCTCCAATTTTAATACCGAAGGTGACGCAACAATCAATTCGCTGGAAAACAAGGCACAAAGTGAGTCACAAAGCCTGATAGCACCGCTCGGAAACATCGCTTATACCTTTGGCAAGCAACTCAGGCAGCAGATTTATTTTGGTACCTCAAGAGAAGATATCGCGGTGGGAACCTTGGCGATGGAGCTGGGTTATAAACATGAGCTCAGCTCGGGCACTGTTGTGGATGTGTCCTTTTTACCAACGGTGGTATCCGGAGAAACCTGGCGAAACCCATATCAGCTCAACACCGCTCGAAGGGAGACCGACATCACAGGCAATGCCTACCGCCTGAAGCTTGAGAGCATCTCAGGTTCCAACTTCAGTCTGGATCTTGCCTACGCCACCACAGATGTTGAAGACGACCTCAACGCCGGCACTGACCTGGCGCGCGATGCTGAAAGCTACTATGCCAAAGGCGGTTATCGCTTCACCGTAGCGCCCACCAGCTTTCTGACACCTTCGGTCACTTACATTCAACATGATGCCGATGGCAGTGCAAACTCGTTCGACTCTTATGGCGCCGATATCAGCTGGTTTAATATTCTGGGCAAACACAGCCTGGTGTTAACTGCGGGTTACGCCAGGCGAGATTATGACAGTGCGAGCACACTGTTTAATAAAACGCGATCAGATGATGAGTTTAGCCTGTTTGCGGCTTACGAATACCCGGACTTCATAGAGTGGAAGGATTGGTCGTTTATTTCTTTTGCCGGCTATGGCGACACCCAATCCAACCTCATCTTTTACGATGAATCGTCTTACCTGCTTGCAGTTGGTTTGAACTACAAGTTCTAGTCAGGCTGACTCGTGAAAGACCATCCCCTCGGAATTTCATTGGCGCCGTGCCTTTAAAGTATTGAAAGATTTGATCATATTTAAAGAATGCCTCTGGCACACACGCCATTGAAACAAAACTGTCATGATCATGACCTATGCTCAGCGTGAACGTTTCGAGAGGTAGTTCACGTTATGCGTCTTACGGTCCGTCAGCGCTTAGTAGTGTTTTCTGGGTTTTGTTTAATCGCTCTTGCCGGTCTGACATGGCTTTCTATGTCAGTAGTGCGGGAGGCTGAGGAGGCGACGGATCGACTCGTGCGAGAGCAGATGTCGGATGTTTGGCTGCTCACCGATCTGGATCGCAGCCACCGCCAGCTCAAAGATCTTTCCTACAAAATTAAAGCCCAATTGTTGCTGTGGGATGAGATCAACGCACAGTTTGAAGAAACTTCGGCAGCGATAAAGGCGCAATGGCAGTCAGCTCTTGAGAACCCGCGCCTGCAAAGTTGGGCTGAGAAGAACATGGCGGCCCATCAGGCCGTTTTAAGTCTGCTTGTGGCTCTGAAAAAACCTATCGACGAAGCCAGTTATTATTCGGCCGGTAAAGTGGTGGACTTTCAGCTTTATCAGGCCCTTGATCCCATGCTTGACGATATTGATGCCCGGCGCTCGGTTGGCCGCCAACAGGCGGAGGCAGGGTCGGCCGCGCTGGTCGAATTTCTCGACCAGCAACAGCACTTCCTGGTTGCAGGCTCCCTTATTGTTTTGCTTGGCGTCCTGCTATTGACGTACTGGCTCCGCCGCACGGTGACCACAAGGCTTCAGTTGATTGCGGAACGCCTCCGGTCCATGGAAGCCGCTTCAGACCTTTCCACTCCGCTGCCGATTTCGGGGCGTGATGAAGTAACGGCTGTGGCATTGGCAATCAACGGTTTGATCGAAAAGTTCAAACTGTTCGTGGGTGACGTCACCGACGCTGCGGCCGCCCTACAACAGCGTTCAGCCAATTTGGATGAGCAGGCTGATGCAGTGCAGGCATCTTCGCTACATAACACTCGCCAGATCCACGATGTGGTTTCATCAATGAGTGCTATTACCAAGAGCGCAAGCCGGATTGAGCAATCAGCACAGCATTCCCGAACGCAGGTTACTGGCGCTGTGGAAGGCAACGATGATGTTCAGAACCAGCTGCGCGAGAGTGAGCGTGCCGCTGAACACGCGATTGAGGTTATCAATCGCGTGGCAGGAGCGATTGAGGCGCTTCACGGTTCTAGTAAAAAGATCGAACAGGTGATTGACGTGATCGCGGGCATCGCCGAGCAGACCAACCTGCTGGCCCTGAACGCAGCCATCGAGGCGGCTCGCGCCGGAGAGCAGGGTCGGGGGTTCGCCGTTGTGGCCGATGAAGTACGAAGCCTGTCCCGCCGCACCGGTGACTCCACCAATCAGGTGCGTCAGTGGGTTGGCGAACTGGTAGCCCAGGTTAAAAGTGCTAACGGCTTACTGGATGAGACCCGGGCAGCCGGTGGCACTAACCGGGAGACGCTGGGAACACTCAAGACCCACCTGGTGGCACTTAAGCAAACCTTTGATGATCTCAGCCATTTTACCACTGAGGTAGACGAGGCAATTCACGTTCAACGGGATGAGATTGGCCGGGTAGGGCGGCGCGCGGATGCGCTGGGAGAAAGCTCTCAGGGCCTGGAGGAGCATATCGGTCACACGAAGACGGTGAGCGATCAGTTGCGTGGGCAGTCAGAATCGCTGCGAGCCCTGATTGGTCGTTTCCAGATTCAGGAGGCATAAGTCAGAATGACAGCCGGTGACCAAGCGAGAGAGCTACAGCGCATTATTAACCAGCAGCTGATTTCAACGATGTTTCAACCCATTGTTGACTGCCAGAAAGGAACCGTTCTTGGCTATGAGGTACTTAGCCGGGGACCTTCAGACAGCCCCCTCCATGGGGCTCCTGCATTGTTTCAGGCAGGAGAGCAATGCGGGCAGGTGATTAGCCTGGAGCAGGCATGTCTGCTGGAGGCCGGGCAAAGCTGCATTCGTCACGGAGTCAGTTACCTAGTTTTCGTGAATGTTTCACCGGGGCTGCTGCTACCCACAGAGTTTTCAGAGGATCGCTTAGAGTCTTTGTTGACGACGAACGGCCTCAAGCCGGAAAACGTCGTTATTGAACTATCCGAACGTTATCCGGCGGATAACCCGGAGGCGTTAAAGGCTCGATTGATTGCATTGAAGAAACGGGGTTTCCGGGTTGCAATAGACGACCTGGGCACGGGTTATTCCGGGTTAAAACTCTGGTCTGAAATCCAGCCGGATTTTGTCAAAATTGACCGGCATTTTATACGCGATGTTGATCGAGACTTGGTGAAAAAAGAGTTCGTTCGGTCCGTCATCAACCTCTGTGAGCGGCTGGGGTGCCGGCTGATTGCAGAAGGCGTGGAGACGGTTGCTGAGCTGACGCTGCTGCGCTCAATGGGAATTCATCTGATTCAGGGCTTCCTGTTGGGGCGCCCCAATCCGTTTCCTACTGCCGAATTGTCAGCACTGGACAAGCCGTTGCCCGTCGGCGGAGGCCAGGCGACCTCGGATGCGGGATACCTCGGGCGCTACATCGTGCCACTTGCTCCAACGGCGTCACTGGGCGAGGCCTGGCAGGTCCTGCAATCTTCGCCCTCCATATTTGCGTTGCCCGTGGTGGACAATGACCGGCCTCTCGGTTTGCTGCATAAGTGGCGTGTGATGGAAGTGTTCAGCTCTACCTATGGCCGTGCACTTAATGAGACAAAGCCGGTGTCGAGTTTGACCGCCTACGATGCGCTTGTCGTGGAGCATGACGAATCTTTGGAAGCCGTAAGTCAGTCGCTTTTAGAGGACGACCTTCATTATCTCAAGCAGCATTTCATCGTAACCAGAAATGGCCAGTACATAGGGCTGGGTTCAACCCGGTCTCTGCTTCGTTTGATGACCCGGAGCCGGGTGGAGCAGGCAAGACATGCCAATCCTCTTACTCAGTTGCCGGGGAATGTTCTGATTCAGCAGGAAGCCGTTCGCCGGCTTCAGCAAAACAATCCGTTCACCTGCATTTACTTCGACATTGACCACTTTAAGCCTTTCAATGACTTGCTGGGCTATAGCAAAGGTGATGAGGTCATCTTGTCGTTGGCACGACAACTGTGTGCGGTTTTCAATGGGGATAATGAGTGGGTCGGTCATATTGGCGGGGATGATTTTGTGGTGTTCAGCGACCGACTTGAAATCCGAAAGCGCTGCAAAGAAGTGCAACAGCTTTTTGCTTTAGAGGCAGCGACGCGTTATCCGGAAGCGATACGTCAGGCGGGTTTCATAACCGGTGAAGATCGTGATGGCCAGCCAAGGCAGTTCCCCCTGGTGGCTCTCTCGGCAGGAATCGTTGTTGCAGATAGCAGGGCATTTGGTTCCGCGGCAGATCTGGCAGCGACCGCAGCGGTTGCCAAGTCCAAAGCCAAGAAAGCAATAAGCGGGATCCAGATTGTAAGTAATATTGCGTCTCTAAACGAGACGCCTGATGAACGCAAATTGGCTCTTTTAGACTGACCTGGTTTGCACGGCCCGCCTGGCTTTAGTGCCACAGCCGGGCGTTTCTATACCGAGTCAACGGTAGCCAATAATCTGATCGGCGAGGGCTGTCAGTTCGGCTGCAACCAGATCCGGAAGGGGCACACCAGGCGCTGTCAGAATAGCGTTGTGAGGGCGCGTTAAAAACGCACCACGGCAGCCCGCTGCCTGAGCGCCTATGGTGTCCCAAAGGTGGCAGGCGACCAGGCAAAGGTCTGAGGTCTCGACAGACAAAGCATTGGCGACCAGGCGATAGGTTTCAGGGGCGGGTTTAAATTTACCCGTCTCCTCGATGTTGAAGGTTCGCTCAAAAAAGTGGCTTAATCCAGCCTTTTCCAGCGGGGTGGGCGAAGCGCCGCTGGCCGAGTTGGTCAGGGTTACCAGTCTGAAACCTGCATCGCGCAACCGGATAAGAGCTGGAATAGCGTCCGGATGTGCCGGCATTGTACTCATCCGCTTTTTCAGCTCCGCAATATCGTCATCCCCGATGTCCACTTGGTGAATGTCGGCGGTCATCCGCAGTGCGCCAACGCCAAGCTCCCCAAAGGGTGTATAAAGACCGGATAAAGTCATTGTCTGTGAATACAGAACCAATGCTGAAAACCACTCTCTCAGCACCTGCCGGTCGCCGAACACGCGATGAAATAAAGGCTCCAGGGTGGTTATATCGAGAAGTGTTTCATTCACATCAAACACGATAATGGATGGAAACTTCTTGTCGGGCATGAGCATTCTCTTTTGGGTTGCAGTATTAATCGCGGAGACTAGACATCAGTTCATGGCCAGTCGGGCATCTGTGCGTTTACAGCTTAAGAATTCAGACGTTGCCAACCACTCGGGATCCGGGTAATAGGTAAACAGATACTGGTTTTCTTTCAGGCTATCGATCAGTTTGATGGCCACTTCCTGGCGAACCGCAGGGCAGCCGTGGCTGCGCCCCAGGCGCCCGGTTTGTTCTATGAAGTTCTCGCTGACGTAGTCGGCACCGTGAATCACGATGGCCCGCTGGTAGGCCAGATCGTTTACACCTGCCTCCAATCCTTTCAGGCGCAATGAGTAGCCGTTGCGGCCGTGATAACTGTTGAGCGTGCGAAACAGGCCAATACTGGATTGATAGCTTTCCGGAATGTTCGAAAATGACTCGGCCTCGGCATTGCCGGAGCCCCGGCCATGGGACACTAGTTCTTTAAATAGCAGTTTCTGGCGTTTCAGGTCAAACACCCAAAGCCGCTGCTCGGTGGATGGCAATGAAAAATCGATGACGGCAAGTCTCTCGGCATCGGGTTGGGCGCAGGCCAGCGCACGTGCCGCCAAGCGCAAGACTTGTGGATTGGCTTTTGGTGCCAGCCTTGCCAGTGTGTTGTTGAGGCGAGTTTGCTGGGCTGAAGGCGTTGCGCTATTAGAAGTTGCGGTATTAACGGTCGCGTTTTTTGCTGGTTTGTCGGAGTTGGCGGCCATCGCATTGTGGCCACCCAGAATTATTTGACTACAAAAAGCTGCGCCGAGCAGCCATCGGTTTAAACGTATCATCGGCATCCAGAAAATCCGTATTAAAGGCAGGACCTTACCTGATGTTGGACTGTCTTACTGGTAATGGCGGATCATGCTGTCATTATAAAAGCGGATCATCCGGTTTTCCGCTAGGACCATTATTATAACGATAGAAGCTGAAATAGCCAGATTTCCGCTGGCACATGGAGGAACTGTATGCTGAGGCGCCATGCGCTAAGCTGCGTTTTGTTGATGTTTATATTTTGGCTGGGCGTTGCTTACCAAAGCCTGGCTTCTCAGGAAAACGGCGAGCCAGACGAAGATTTCGTGGCTTACCTATCGTTTGAAACTGAGGATTTGCGCGCTTTTTACGCGGCCAGAGACGGTCGGCTTGTGTGGCAGCACAGTGAATCGGTTGCGGCTTTTGCGGCTGCACTCAATACCCTGCAAAGTGATGGTCTGAATGTAGCCGACTACCAACCCGGCGCCATTATGGCGCGTTATCGTCAACTGCAGACACCTTACACAACAGCCAGTGACCGCCTGCGCTTTGAGCTGTCGCTGAGCCGAATCCTGTTGACCGCGTTGACGCACCTGCAGCGCGGCAAAGTGGACCCATACCAGATAGATCCTCAGTGGGAAATACCGATTATGGCGCGCCCTCTGGATTATCCGGGAATTTCCGAGGCGGTAGATGCGCAGCGTTTTGAACAGGCGTTTTCCCTGGCACGGCCTTACCCGGCGCCTTACCAGCGCCTGCGTGCAGGGTTGGCATACTATCGCAACATCCAGATGGAAGGCGGCTGGCCGCAGTTGCCGCAACGACGTCAGTCACTAAGGCCGGGGGATGTCGACGCCGACGTCCCTCTGCTGCGCCAGCGATTGGCGATGATAGGGGGCGCGGACTTACAAAACGACATGCCTGCTGGCAAGCCCGAAGAACAGACTGCGAATCTTCTTGGATACGATGAAGCCCTGGTAGAGGCCGTGCGTCTTTTTCAGCAGCATCACTTGCTGGAGACAGACGGTATAGTGGGTCAGCAAACACGAGACGCTTTGAATGTGACTGTAGGCGAGCGTATTGACCAGATTCGAGCCAATATGGAACGTGCCCGCTGGTTGTTACACGGTGAAGCCAGCTCTTTTATTCTGGTGGACATTGCCGGTTATCGCATCAGCTACTTTCGCCCCAGCGGCGAAATCTGGCGTTCGCGGATTGTGGTTGGCCAACCTTACCGCAGCACGCCGTCGCTGCGCTCTGAAATTACCCATCTGACCGTTAACCCGACCTGGACGGTGCCGCCGACCATTTATCGGGAAGATTCATTGCCAAAAATTCGCGACGACATTGATTATCTGTATCGCCAGAATATGAGCGTGCTTGACCTCCGGGGGCAGCGCCTGGATCCGCAACAGATCGACTGGTGGAATCCCGGTAGCATTATGCTGCGCCAGGGCCCGGGCCCGATGAACGCGCTCGGGCAATTGGTTCTGCGTTTCCCCAACAACCACCTGGTGTATTTGCACGATACGCCTGCGCAGGCGCTGTTCGGGCGCCAGCAGCGGGCGTTCAGCTCCGGTTGCATTCGGGTCCAAGGCATAGCGGAGTTGGCACAACTGCTGTTTGACGACACCGACACGGCTGCGGATGTGAACGCATTAATAGCGACTGGAGACACTCGCAACATTAACTTGCGGCGCACGATGCCGGTCATACTGCATTATTGGACGGTACACCCGGGCGAAGACGGCGAGCTGGTGTTCCGCCCGGATATTTATCAAAAAGATGCCAGACTGCAGAAAGCGCTCGACCAGCCTTTGGAATCACAGGGCTGGTTCGAGTTTAATCATTGGACGCCAGGTGAGTCCGAATCAGGTCCGCCAGCTGACGTGCCGGTTCCGATGGCCGGCCAATAGAGCGATGCAGGGCGATTTCAACGGATTGTAATGCCGGCATGCCGCTGCGCTCGTCAATCACCCGCAGTTGGTCAGTTAGCATATTGCGGGTCACCACAACCACCGCCAAACCAGCCACGACAACCGGTAAAAGTCCGGTCATGGACTGGCTGGAGTAGGCCATACGCCAGCTCCGGCCCGCCGAGGCCAGCGACGCTTCAGCAACATCACGAAACACGTCTGCGCCGGGCGAATAAAGCGCCAGCGGTATCGGGTCGGCCAGTGATGGTTGCGCGGTGGCGCCAACGGCCCATACAAGCGGTTCGCGGCGAATCACCTCACCGCCCGGTGAGCGCACCTGGCGCGTCACCACGGCCATATCCAGGTCGCCGTCTTGCACTTGCTTCACCAGATCGACGCTAGAGCGACAAATAACCTGTAATTGAATCGCCGGATACCGCTGACTGAAGTGCGATAACACAGACGTCAGCAGAAAAGCGTAATCCTCGGGAATACCCAGGCTCAGCTCGCCGGAGATCTGTCGGCGCTGCACGTCGTCTACCGCTTCGCTGTTCAACGCCAGCATTTTTCGTGCGTAACCCACCAGCTTTTGCCCCTCTGCTGTCAGGCGAATTTTACGCCCTGCGGGTTCGTGCAGGGCAACGTCCAGTGATGCCTCCAGCCTTCGCAGTTGCATGCTCACAGCCGATTGTGTGTAAGCCAGGCGTTCAGCCGCCGCGGTTATGCTGCCGGCGTCGGCAATCGCAACCAGCGTGTGCAACATGTTCAAATCCAGAATGCGCCGTCTCAATTCATCAATTCCTGTTAGGTCATCAATCAAAAAATGTCGATTTTGTGATGTATTGAAAGTGTATAGGGTTAGGTCCTGCCTTGCTAATTCAGCAGCGCCAAGGGAGCACTAACCGTGAACAGCCACACCATTGCCCTGTATCAACCGCTTTACCTCAGCGTTTTTGCGGCGCTTGTTGCCGTTGTTCTGTGGGCGATTGCGCCGCTGCTGGTGGATATCGCAAGCGCAGTTCCGCCGTTTCGATTGGCGACAATTGCTTTGTTAAGTGGTGCTCTGGCAGCTTTGCCCACGACGTTGCGCAAGCGCAAAAAAGCGCGAACGGAAGCCAGGCAGGTGGCGCTGTCGCTGAAGTGGAAACTGGTGATTTACGGATTGGTGCCAGTGCTGATTTTTGGCGCCGTGGTCGGTTATCTGGCGGGCATGGGCAAGGCGCCCGCTGCGGAGGCCGCGTTGATTACTTATACCTGGCCCATACTGTTTATTGTGCTTAGCCAATGGATGTTTCACCGGCGCATTCCATTGCCAGTCATCGTCGGGGCCGGTATTGCATTTTGTGGCGCAGCGGTATTGATAGCGCCTGATTCCCTGAGTGCGGGCGCTAGCGAACATTATGCCGGGTATGCACTGGCACTGCTGGCGGCTTGTTGCTGGGCATTGTATTCGTGGATTTGTCAGGCAGCTCCGGTAGCAATTGCACCGTTGATGCCATTGTTGTTTCTGGTTGCAGGCGCCGGCGCGGCAACCGCTGACACTTTGGCTGGAAGCACGCCGGGAATGCCTTCCGGTGGCGCCTTGCTGGCCGGCATTGCTCTTGGCCTTGGGCCTTATGGGCTTGCTATGGTGGCTTGGGACCTGGCTCTGCGCACCGGGCCTACGGCGTTGATTGGCAGCTTGGCCTATGCGGTGCCGGTATTGGCCGCGGTGCTTTTGGTTGTTGCGGGCATTGCCGCCCCGGATTGGCGTTTACCGGTGGCGGCGTTACTGGTCGTTGCCGGCTCGGTGGTGGCGTCTATGAAATCTGGCCACCAACAACCGGCCTAGAGCTGGTCAACTTAGAGTTAACCCTATTGTTTGATGGCTTCAAAGCCAAAGCGCAGGGTGACTTCGTCGCCCACCATGTCGCCATCAAGGCCGTAGGTCATGCCCCATTCGCTGCGTTTCAGGCTGGTTTCGGCGCTGATGCCCAATGTGTATTCCTCGTGCCCGAACGGATAAACCGCAGATTTGTTGAGCGTTACGTCTAACACAACCGGATTGGTCTGGCCGAGCATGGCCAGGTCCCCGGTGACCTGGCCGGTGTTATCGCCGGTGGCGCTGAAATCGGTCACGGTGAAAACGATGTCGGGGTGCCTGGAACTGTGAAGGAAGTCTTTGTTGGTAACGTGCTCATCGCGCTTTTTGTGATTGGTGAATACGCTGTTGCTTTTGAATATCAGCTTGCCGGAACTGAGCTCACGGGTTTCCTCATCGTAAACAAAGTCTCCTTCTATCTCGCGGAACATTCCCATCACCGGAGCATAGCCGATGTGCATGATTTCAAATACCATGGAAAAGTGCTCGTTATCGACCTTGAAGTTGGTCGGCTCGGCGTGAGCCAGCGGGGCTGAAATCAAGCAGGCAGGCATTACAACAGCGGTAGCAATACGGCGCCAGGATGGGACAGTGACGCCGGAAGTAGGTTTTTTTTCAGTGTGTTTCATGTGGTTCTCTCCATTATCTTTTCCGTTGATAGAGCCAATATACATCCAGAAAAAACGACCAGGTTAATAGTAATAGCGCCGTTGCCAGCGACACGCTGACAAGCAGGGAAGGCGCTGGCGGCACAATCGCCACCATGAGCGTGACAATCTGCCATACGCACACTGTTTTGCGGCGAAAGCTCGGCGGTAGCGGCTGGTTCATCCAGGGCAGAGCCCAGGCCGCCGCTACAAATCCATAACGCATCAGGCCTAGCGCCAGCACCCAGGCGCCGGCTTTGCCAATGGCGAAAACCATCAGACACAGACCAAGAATAAACAGGGCGTCCAGTTCCATATCGAATCTGGCGCCGAACTCACTGGCGCTGTTGGTGCGCCGCGCGATCTGGCCGTCTACGCCGTCCAGTATCAGCGCCAACAAAGCCGCAACGGCATACCACCAAAGGCTGTTAACCGACAGTTCAGCACCCGCGGCCATAGCGAAGGCAACGGCAACCAATACAATGATTATGCATCCGCGCAGCAGAGTTGCCCGGTTGGCCCAGCCAAAGTCCTGGTGTGGCGGCCAGCGTGTGACCACACTCGCCACAATGGCACCATACAAAACGATAGTTACCGCGGTGGCGAGTGCGACTGCAGCTGCCTGAGTGTTCGCAACAGGCGAAATCACCAGTGCAGACAAAACCGCCAGCACTCCGGCACTCCACAGCAGATCCATCCATGGCGCAAGGCCTTGCGCCCGCGCTTGGGGTGCTGAATTCATCAGTGAACTCCGTCAGTAATTCTGTAGACTGTCTTGCATTTATTATAGACACAAGGAGCACTGGATGAGTTCCACAAATGATGGCTCATCGCACGCAGCGACACGGGCATTCTGGATTACCGCCGCTGGCGAAGGGAAAATACTGGACACTGTGCTGAATAGTCCGCCAGGCACGAGTGCAGGTGTTAAAGACACGGAGGTAACCGTGCAATCGTTGTACTCCGGTGTGAGCCGTGGCACCGAATCTCTGGTATTTCACGGACGAGTGCCCGCCAGCGAGCACCAGAGTATGCGCGCACCTTTTCAGCAGGGAGAATTTCCTTGGCCGGTGAAATACGGCTACGCCAATGTTGGCCGGGTTACCAGTGGTCCCGAGGCGCTAGCCGGTAAGACCGTATTTTGTCTGTACCCCCATCAACAGAGTTATAAAGTGCCTGCTGCGGCCGTTACGCCTTTGCCGCCGGGTTTACCTGCTGCTCGTGCCGTATTGGCAGCCAATATGGAGACCGCCGTAAATGGCCTTTGGGATGCCATGCCGGGCGTGGGCGACCGCATTGCGGTGGTAGGCCTGGGTGTTGTTGGTTTGCTTGTAGCCTGGTTAGCCAGCCGCATACCCGGAACCCACGTCGTCGCTCTGGACACCAACCCTGGTCGCGAAGCGGTGGCGCGTAAGCTGGGCCTGAACTTCGCCAGCCAGAGCAGCTTTGATGATTTTGACCTGGTGATTCATGCCAGTGGCCAAAGCGCCGGCCTGGCGACAGCCCTTGGCCTGGCCGGTCCGGAGGCAACGGTGGTGGAAATGAGCTGGTACGGCGACCAGCCCGTCAACGCACCCCTGGGCGCGGCCTTTCATCCCCGTCGCCTGACCCTGAAATCCAGCCAGGTGGGTGGAATTAACCCGCTCCGCAAGCCGCGCTGGGATTATCGCCGGCGCCTGACGCTGGCTCTGGAATTGCTACAAGATCCGGTGTTGGACGCTCTGATCAGCGCCGAAACCCCGTTCGAGCAAATGCCGCACACCATGGCGCAAATTCTCGCCCCGGGTGATGATACGTTATGCCATCGAATTCGTTATTAGTCATAGCTCTTTACAGATAGCTCTGCACATTATGCTTTGCCAAAGGAGATTTAAATGTACAGCCTGACCGTTCGCGATCACATCATGATTGCCCACAGTTTTAACGGCGAAATTTTTGGGCCGGCCCAGAAAACTCACGGTGCCACTTATATTGTCGACGTTAGCTTTGAGCGTAAGACGCTTGACCATGACAATTTGATTGTCGACATTGGCCTGGCTTCAGAGCAGCTGAAAGCACTGCTGGCGGAGTTCAATATGAAAAACCTGGACGACGTGGAAGAGTTCAAAGGCCGCAACACCACCACCGAATTTATGGCAAAGGTCATATTTGAACGACTTGCCGCGGCGATTCGAGCCGGCCAACTGGGGGAGTCAGGCAAGGGTGTTGAAAGCGTTAAGGTAACCTTGGCCGAATCCCATATTGCGTGGGCCAGCTACCATGGCGACATTTGAATCCAGCCACGAACTGCTGTTTGTTGTACCGGGTGATCCGCAACAGAATACCGGCGGGTACCGCTACGTGCGCGAGTTGGTAAACGCGCTGAACAATGCCGGAACCAATACCCGGTTAGCGGGATTGCCAGGCCAGTTTCCGCAACCCGATATGGTGGCGCTGACTGCCATGAACGAGTTGCTTGCGAGTGCGGCAGAACAGTCCTGGGTGGTGCTCGACGGACTTGCCATGAGCGCCATGCCAGACATACTGGAAGCACACCGGTCACGGCTGAATCTGGTCGCGTTGATTCACCATCCGCTGGCCGATGAAACTGGCCTGAGCTCGCAGCAGCAAGCGTGGTTCTTTGCCGCCGAAAAGCGGGCGCTGGCGGCGGTGCCCCACGTTGTGACCACCAGCCGCTTCACCGCAGAACGCCTTAAGGATTTTGGCGTATCGCCAGACCGCATCCGCATCGCCGAACCGGGTGTCGAAAAGCGTGCTTTGGGTGCGCCGGAACACTCTGCCGGTGGCACGGTTGAGGACACAAAGACGATACGGCTGTTATGCGTTGCGCAACTGTCGCCGCGTAAGGCCCAGCATCAGTTGGTAGAAGCCCTTTCCGGGTTGAAAGAGCTACCCTCGTGGCAGTGCGTTCTGGCGGGTGCCTGTGATCGTGATCCGCACTACGCCGAGCAGGTGCGCCGGCAGATTCAGCAGGCTGATTTGTGTTCGAGTATTACGCTGACCGGCGAAGTGGACGGCGATGCGCTGGCAGCACTTTACCGCAACGCCGATATCTTCGTGTTGCCGTCGCTGTACGAAGGCTATGGCATGGTGATTGATGAAGCACTGGGTGCCGGTTTGCCGGTTATTTCCTCCAACGGTGGCGCTTTGTTGTATACCGCCGATCGCCGCGGTGTTGCGATGTACAACGCGGGGGATGTGGCAGCGTTGCGCGAACGTTTGCGTAACTGGATAACCAACCCTGCCGCTCTGGCCCAGGCCCGCCTTAGTGCCGACTCCGAGTCGCGGCTTGTGCGCACCTGGGCCGATACAGCCGCGGCCTTTACGGCCGCGCTAACCGACTTTCAAAGCCATCACCCGGATACCGGGTTCAGCGCTGACTGGCTCAGCCTGCGGCAGCCGGCGGACTATCAGGCGCGGTCGCAAGACATCAACACCAGGCTGCGTGACTGGCTACAACAGCAATCGGGGGACGAGGTTGGGCAACACCTGCCCACCTTGGTCGATCTGGGTACCGGGCTGGGGTCCAATGCCGGGTATTTGGCTAAGGTACTTGATAACCCGCAGAAATGGCTTTTGATCGATCAGGACACGGGTTTGTTGGCAGCCGCAACGGCGCGACTGGCGCCGCTGGGTCTGAACGTCGAGACCCGGGCTTTACAGCTGCTACCACACACGTTTGCCGGGCTATTACCCGCGAATACACGCCTGGTGACCGCATCGGCGCTGATTGATCTGGTGTCGGCCCAATGGCTGCAGGCGCTGGTAAAAGAAGTAGCGGACGAACGCGCGGCCCTATTGGTTGTGCTGAGCTACGCCGGACGCTTCGAGTTTAGTCCGCAGCACCCTGAGGACGACCTGTTGCGCACACTGGTGAATCAACACCAACACGGAGACAAAGGCCTGGGAGCAGCACTGGGGCCAAGTGCTACCGCAGCGCTGACCGCAGAACTGCAAAAATGTGGCTTTGAGGTGCACATTGCCGCCAGTGACTGGAAGCTGGGCGTGGATTTAGGTGCAGGTGAAGAGCATGCCGAACTGGCGCGCCAACTGATGCACGGCTGGGTCAATGCCGCCATCCAGCAGGACCCGGATCTGAGCGCACGCTTAAGGGGCTGGCTTGACGCCAGAGAAGGGCAGCTGGGCACAGGGGAGTTGCGCATTACGGTGTGCCATGAGGATCTGCTCGCGTTGCCGCCAAGGGCCGGGTAGCCGATATGTCTGCTACGGCAAAAACGGGCGCGCGGGGCACCGCTGCCTGGCGCTGGCTGGCGAGTGCGGCTTTGCTTGGCGCACTTTTCCTGCTGGTGGATACCACCGCCCTGTGGCGGGAGCTGCAACGAATTCCGCTCTGGGTGGTACTACCGGCCGTTGTACTGAGTGCGGTTCAGGTTGTCATTTCTTCCTGGCGCTGGCGTTACACTGGCAAACGCCTGGGCTTGAGCATCGGCTTAGGTGATGCGGTGCAGGAATATTACCTGGCCACGTTTATAAACCAGGTTTTGCCCGGCGGCGTGCTTGGTGATGTGAACCGAGCGATGCGCCACGGCGCCAAAGCCGGCAAGCGACAAAAAGCGGCTCACGCGGTGGCGATTGAACGGTTGTCTGGGCAGCTGGTTCTGGCGCTGGTGGTTGGCCTGGGCCTGGCTGTGCTTTGGCAGGCAAACGTGTTCAAACCGTCGCTGGCGGACTCTTCTGCTGCAATCGGCTGGTTGCCCACTATTTTGCTGCTGGCAATAGCGGGCGGTTTGCTGTTGCTACGGCGTTACAGCGCACGATTCAAATCTTACCTTCTGGCCTTGCGTGATGATGTGCGCCAGGCTTTGTTCAGCTGGCCAGCGTTGCCGCTGCAGTTAATATCCTCGCTGTTGGTTATGGCCAGCTATCTTGCGGTGTTTTTATTGCTGGCGGTGGCTGCGGATTACGTTAACGGCGCCGCAGCGGCGGTTGTGCTGCTGGCGCTGTGTACGGTGCTATTGCTGAGTATGGTCGTACCACTGACCGTGGCCGGTTGGGGTATACGCGAAGGGGCCGCAGCTTTGTTGTGGCCGCTGGCCGGGTTACCGGCAGAGCAGGGCGTAGCGCTCAGTGTCGGCTACGGTGCGTTGGTGTTTATCGGCAGTTGTCCCGGCGCCCTGGTGCTGCTTAAAGGCCGCCGTGGTTTACCTTGAACTCCAGAGCGAACAGCATATCAGATCCCAGACTGACCATGGTTGCCCTGGGTCGCAGGGCGTCGTCCAGATGATCGATTTCGGGCAGTGTAAACGCCGGCCGACCGCTACCGATGATCATCGGCGCCACCATTACGTGCAATCGGTCCAGCAATTGCGCGTTCAGAAATGACGACACAGTCACTCCGCCACCTTCTATAAATATTTTGTGCAAACCAAAATCCGCCAGTACCGCCAGTATCTGCGAGGGGCAAACGGGTTGCTGGTTGTGACCCAGGCACGGAACTTCTAAAACACCCCGTTTTAGCTTGGGTTTCGGGCCGGATTGGTAATCGCCAGCGACCAGCCGCAGTGTTGGTGCTGCGTTGTCGGTAAACAGGTGATGGCTGGCGGGCACACGGCGGCGGCGGTCGATAACCACCCGTACCGGATTGTCACCAGAGGTGCGTCTGACCGTAAGCTGGGGGTTGTCGGCCACGGCCGTTCCAGCGCCCACCACAACCGCGTCTGATAACGCCCTTATGCGATGTAAATGGGTAATGCCATCGTCACCATTAATGAATCGTGAATGGCCACTCACCGTGGCAATACGGCCGTCCAGGCTCTGGCCTAACTGGCCGATAACCGATGTGGTCTGGCCGTCTGCCAGTGGGCTTGCCAACGGAAGAAACAAATCAAACAGCCGCTTTGCGTGCTCGTTGGCAGGGCGCAATAAACGCCAGTTTCCGCCGGCTTCAGACAACGCAAGTGCGGGTGCTGTGCCGTTTGGAACAGGCAAAATAACGTCGGCACAATCCCGAGCCTGCAGGATAAGTTGCCAGGCTGAATGGGTGTCCAGAAGTGGGGAATCCATAGCCAGTCTATTCATAGCCACTCTATCCATAGCCAGTCGGTCCGGTTGCTTTGGCTGTATCTAAACAGGGAAAGCGTGCAAGGTACACCCAACCAGGCTAAATAATGCCGGAACTGCGCAAAACAAATACCCCGAGTGTAACGGTCACGCTGGCAAGCAACGTGGTCAGCCCGATGATGTTTGCGGCCAGGCGGTCGTTCCCCCCCAGCGCTTTGACCATCACAAAGCTGGCCGCTGCCGTCGGGCTGGCAAAAAACAGGAACATCAAACCCAGTTCTGCGCCGCGAAAGCCCCAAAGCCATGCCGCCAGAGTGGCTAGTGCTGGAATCGTTACCATTTTCATCAGGCTGGCGCCCATGGCCGTGCGGCTGTCGGTGCGAATGGAGCCCAGTGATACGGTGGCGCCAATGCACATCAGTGCCAGCGGCAAGGTGAGAGACGCAAAGTAATCCCCCGATGTCATTACCCAGGCGGGCAGTTCCAGATTCAGCGCGGCCACTGGAATGGCAATAACCACCGAAATAATCAGCGGATTGTGCAGAATGTCGTGGAGGATTTTGCCTGGGCTGGCGCTTTGGCCGTGTTGATAGGCTAGCAGCACCACCACCGACAAGATGTTGTAGGAAATAATCACCAGGCCCAGCAGAATGCCGCCGGCAGACAAACCATAATCGCCGTACAGATTGGCCGCCAGCGCCAGCCCTACGATGCCACAATTACCGCGGAATGCTCCCTGCACATACACGCCGCGGTCTTCCCGGCGAACGCGGAAATGCGCCCACACCCAAGCCAACCCAAAGCTGCCAAGGGTCGCCAGTAAAAAGAACACGAGCAAACTGGGGTTCAGGGCGATACCCAGGTCCGCCCGGATAATGCTCAGAAAAATCAGCGTTGGCAATGTTGCTTTGAACACCAGGCCAGACGCGGTATTGACGAACGCGTCGTCTATCCAGTTAACGCGGCGCAGCCCCATGCCAATAAAGACCATAATGAAGACGGGCAGTGTCGTTTCGAGGGTTTGGGCAAATGTGTTCAGCAACTCCATGGCGGTGCTTTCCTATGATTCAGAACAGGCCGGCCTGTTGAATGGCCATATACGGAAGGGTGCCTGCAGCAATAGAAAGCAGAGCGTTACGGCGCCAAAGGTGAATCAGCACCACCAGAGCGCCGGGGATTAGAGCATCCAGGCCAACAACGGGTAAAGACCATGTCGCCGAGCGTTGTAAAAATACGATAGCCAGCAACGCCATAACAGCGGCGGGTAAATAGCGCCCCAGGTGTTTGATGAGGGGGTGCTCAGTGTGGCGCTCGAAAAACACAAACGGAATGATGCGGGTGGCGAACGTTGCCAGTACCGTTACTGCTATAAAGCTGGACAGGTAGTAGTTTTGAAACAGGTTCTCAGCCATGGGTTGCCTCCCCGCTGCGATTGCGGGCCAGAGCGTCTCTGTGCCGGCGGTATTGCAGTAACAACACCAGTGAAACGATCACAATGGCTCCGATGAGTTGGTGCGGTGCTGGCAGAACGGCCATAGCGACCCCGGCGGCCAGAGCACCCAGCCAGAGCGGAAAGGTTTCGCCCAGCGCTTTGTACTGCTCAATGGTTAACACGATGAACAGCGCGATCAACGCAAATTCAATGCCGGTGCTGTTGAAGGCAACGCTGTGACCCAAAAACCCACCGGCCGCGCAGCCGACCACCCAGTACAACTGGTTCAGTAGGGTAATGCGGAAATCCGTATGCAACTCCTGCTCGCGGCTCTGGGTGCGCTGGCGGCTGGTGAGCAGCGAGTAAGTTTCATCGGTCAGGCCGAATATCAAATACAGCTTGCGCCAGCCGGCGCCGCGAAATTGGCCCAGCAAAGACAGGCCATAAAACAGATGTCGGGCGTTCAGCACAAACATCGCAATAAACACTTCCAGCAATCCGGCATGGGCGGCCAGCAAACTGACAGCCAGTATCTGCCCGGCACCGGCGTATACCAGCACACCCATCAGCGGGGCTATCCACCAGGGATAATCAAGCTGAGTTGCAAACAGTACGCCAAACGCCATGCCCAGCGGCAAATAGCCAAACAGGATTGGCAAGGTGAGTCGAAACGCAGAGGGAGTCATTAGCATCCAAACTATTTTCAGGGGCGGCAATGATAATCAATTTAAAGCGCAGATTGAAGAACCAAAAAACCGCGACGAAGCATAAGCTTCGCCGCGGTTTTCGGGCAGACCACTTTACACTCCGTTATCAGCTTTTCGCTGCGTCCGCTGCGCGGACTTTCACGTAACTGCCAGGGGCATCTTCCAACGCCTTCAACTTGCCTTCGCCTGGGACGCGGGCAGGAACCTGGTCGCCCTGATACTGGGCCAGCCACTCAACCCAGTGCGGCCACCATGAACCAGGATGCTGCTCGGCTTCTGCCAGCCAGTCGTCCGGATTCTCTGGCAATGTATCCACATTGTTGGTCCAGAAACCGTACTTTTCTTTGTATGGCGGGTTGATAATGCCCGCAATATGGCCTGAGCCGCCCAGCAAGAATTGTACTTTGCCACCGTGAACCTGAGCGCCGGAATAGCAGGACTTCCACTTGGCAATGTGATCCTGGCGTGCGGCGATGAACATAGACGGCACGTCAATCTCTTCCAGGTTGATGGTCTCGCCACAGAACGACAGAGAATCCGGCTGCACCAGACGGTTGTTCAGGTACATTTCCCGCAGGTAAGGGCCATGCAGCGCTGCCGGCAGGTTGGTGCCATCGGTGTTCCAGTACAGCAGGTCAAAGGCCGCTGGTTTTTCGCCTTTCAGGTAGTTTTTGGTCCAGAAAGACCAGAACAACTCGTTTTCCCGCAGCAGATTGAAGGTGAAGGCCATGGCGCGGCCGTCCAGGAAGCCCTTCTTGTTCATCATCTTCTCGATGCCCGCAAGCGAACGATCGTTGATGTAAATGCTAATGCCGCCTGGATCAGTGAAGTCCAGCAGCGTGGTAAAGTAGGTAACGCTGACGGTTGGTTTGCGGCCTTTTTTCTTCAACCAAGAAAGGGTTGATGCCACCAGGGTGCCACCAACGCAGTACCCAATCAGGTTCATTTTCGCTTCGCCGGTCGCTTTGGTAACGTTGTCCATCGCCGCTACCACGCCTTTCTCCATGTAATCGTCCCACGCCAGGTCTCTTTGGCTGGGCCCCGGGTTGAGCCAGGAAACAACAAATACCGTTTGACCCTGATTAACCAGCCACTGAATAAACGAGTTGCGGGCGGTCAGATCCAGAATGTAAAACTTGTTGATCCAGGGTGGCACGATCAATACCGGGCGCTTAGCGACGGTTTCTGTTGTCGCGGTGTACTGGATCAGTTGGATCAGTTCGTTCTGGAATACAACTTTGCCTGGCGTTGTTGCCAGGTTGCCACCGACCTCAAACGCAGAGCGGTCGGTCATGCCCACGTTGAACAGTTTTGGATTCTGTTTGTAGTCGTCAATAAATTGCTTGCCGCCTGTCAGCAGGTTCTTACCTTTGGTTTCCCAGGTAATGCGCAGCGCTTCCGGGTTGGTGGCCAGGAAGTTGGCAGGGGACAGCGCACTGGTGACCTGGCGCGCGTAAAAAAGCATTTGGTCACGGGTGTCTTTGGGCAGGTTGTCCATGCCCTCCAACCAATCTTGAAATGCCTGAGAGTTGATCAAATAAGCTTGTAACAACAAATCAAAAGGCAAATGTTTGGACCATTCTTCCGCTTGAAAACGACGGTCGTCGGATTCAGGGCTAGCCACCGAATCCTGATCTTTACCCATTGCGCGGCTGAACGTGTAGGAACCTAACGCCAGATATTTGCGCAGCAAGTCACTTTCTGCAGAAATTGTGCGCAACGGATTCTTTGCAACATCGGCGGCCATGGCCTTATAAATGTCCGACATTTCGCCCATCATTGACAGAGTAGTTGGGCTAACCAAGCCTTTGTCACTCAGCATCTTCGCCAGTTTCTCCTGGCCACGGCGTACATTAGTGTCAACAACACCTGCCACTAATTTTTTGGTTTTACTTAGCTTTTCCATTCCCAGCATGCAGAACTCCTCAAAGAAACAAAAGTAGCCGGTCAAGAATTGAAACTTGACTGACCACAAACGCTATTATTTCCGATGCCAGACGCAATTAACTTTTTTGCGAGCTCGCTTTGCCTTTTGGTGCGGTAGCTTCTTCATCCGCACCGGCTACAGCTTTCTGAACTTCTTCTCGAGCTTCGCTGGCATATTCCTGCCACGACTTCATATCGGCAGTGAATTGTTCGCTCAGTGTTTTGAGTGTTTCGGACTGTTCTGTCGCCAGGCTCTTCAATCCGTCGAGGTCACGAACCTCAGAGGCTTTTTTTGCTTGGCTCAGTGCCATCTCGGAGTAGCGCTGGAATGCGTTCATCTGCATTTCTGCGGCTCTGCCCAGTTGTTCCAGCATAGTTTCGTTCAGGCGACTGACTTTTTTGAACATATCATTATTCATGTTTGCAGATCCTTTGTGATTGGAATCATTAAAGAAAAGCTTTTCACATTAACGTATAATAGCTCTAAGTGAACAACAGGGAAGTTTGTCCCTTTGCAGCCAAAATGAGTATACAAGGCACCGCATGAAATTTTTGTTACAAGCATACTAAATTGTTTTGAGTGGGCGCACCAATTAGACCTTCGATATTTATGATTCAATGACCGAGGTTTTAAATAATGAACGAGTCGTTTTCAACGGTATCTGAACAGGACCCGCGAGAAGAATTATTTGTTGTACCTGCCGATATGCTGGCCGACGACCAGATACTGGGTCTTGTTGAAGAATACTGCACTCGTTATCACGGCCTGAACGATCAGGAAAACCCGCTGGTGGAAGCCAGCAGAGTCAAGGCTGCGGTGGATAAGGGCGAGCTAGTAGTGTGGTTTGATCCAGTCACTAATACCGCCAGTCTGGACAGGCCGCAGGCCCAGCGCTGACGATGTTGGTGATGTTTCGTTATGGTTTGTTGCCTATCGTGATTCGGCGTTAAACGTTACAATTGCGGTCTGAATGTTAACAGCTGTGTGTGAGGTGCATATTGATCAAAGTGTTACTGGTAGACGACCATGACCTGGTTCGATCCGGGCTTTCACGCATGCTGTCTGATAACCCGGACATCGAAGTCATCGGCGAGGCTAAAAATGGTGAAGATGCCATTGAACAGGTGCGCCGTAACCCACCCGATGTGGTGTTGATGGACATCCGCATGCCAGGTATTGGTGGTCTTGAAGCAACCCGCAAAATTCTGCGATTGAATGACGCCGTTCGGGTAGTTGTGGTAACCGGTTGTGCAGATAACCCCTATCCGGTTCGGGTTATGCAGGCCGGTGCGTCAGGCTATATTACCAAGTGCGCCGATATTCGCGAAATCATTCGTGCTGTGCGCAAGGCCCACGCCGGACAGCGCTACATCAGCCCGGAAATTGCGCAGCAAATGGCGTTGGGGCAGGGCAATGAAGATCACCCGGAACTGATGTTGTTCCAACGTCTTTCCGAGCGGGAGCGTGAAATAGCGTTGATGGTGGTGAAATGCAGAAAAGTTCAGGACATATCCGACGCACTCTGCTTAAGCCCGAAAACCGTCAATACCTACCGCTACCGCGTGTTTGAAAAACTCGGTATTTCCAGTGATGTTGAGCTGGCCCTCATGGTTGTACGCCTCGGGTTTCACGATGCCAGTATCGTCTGATGCGGCCGCCCCTCCGGCGGCGCCTTTTGATAGCCGGCACTTCCTTAAGCAACTTACCGAAAGGCCAGGCGTTTACCGGATGTTCGACGCCGCCGGCTCGGTGCTGTACGTGGGTAAAGCGCGCAATCTGAAAAACCGGGTTAGTAGCTACTTCCGTAACACCGGCCTGGCGCCAAAAACCCAGGCTCTGGTGGCAAAAATCTGTTCCATAGAGGTCACCATAACCGGCAGCGAAACGGAAGCTTTGCTGCTAGAACAGAATCTGATTAAGTCGTTGCGGCCGCCTTACAATATACTGCTGCGGGATGATAAATCTTACCCTTACATTTATGTATCCGCGCACCAGGATTATCCCTCACTGACCTTTCGCCGAGGGCGTACGAAAAAAGGTGGAGGAACCTGGTTCGGGCCTTTTCCCAGCTCGGGCGCGGTTAAAGAAAGCCTTAATGTTTTACAAAAAGTATTCCGCATAAGATCCTGTAACGAAAGCTATTTCAGGAACCGAAACCGACCTTGCCTGCAATATCAGATCAATCGATGCACCGCGCCCTGTGTGGGCTATATCTCGCCAGAGGACTACCAGCAGGATATACGCCGAGCAGCGATGTTTCTTGAAGGCAAGAATCCGGTGGTGATTGAGGATCTGATGCAGGCTATGGAAACGGCGGCGGCAGAACTGAATTTTGAAAAGGCCGCTGCTTACCGCGATCAAATGAACCACCTGCGACATGTTCAGGAGCAGCAGTCGGTTGACGGTGAAGGCGGCGATGCTGATGTGATCGCCATAACCCAAGACGCGGGCATCGTGTGTGTGGTGGTTATTATTGTGCGTGGTGGCAGAGTGCTGGGTACTAAAGACTACTTTCCGCGATTTATCATTGAGCAGTCTGACGGTGAATTGCTGGCGGCGTTTTTGGGCCAGTACTATTTTGCCGGAGACACCCGTCGCGAGATCCCCCAGAATATTTTGGTGAGCTCTGAACCGGAAGGCATGGCGCTGTTAGCAGAAGCTTTGTCAGAGGCAGCCAAGCGAGACACCCGCATTCGTGGTAATGTGCGCGGCGAGCGTAGGCGCTGGTTAGAGCTGGCGCAAACCAACGCGCGCCAGACGCTGCTGACGCACCTGGCCAGCAAGGAAACCGTATACCGCCGGTTGTTGGCGTTAAAAGACCTGCTGGATCTGGCAGAAACACCGACACGCATGGAGTGTTTTGATGTCAGCCACAGCCATGGCGAAAACACAGTCGCGTCTTGTGTGGTGTTTGATGAAAACGGCCCATTGAAAAGTGATTACCGGCTCTACAACATTGAAGGTATTACCGGCGGCGATGATTACGCCGCTATGCGCCAGGTTCTGACCCGTCGCTACAAGCGATTGGTAGCCGGGGAAGGCAAGCGGCCCTCGTTGGTGTTTATTGATGGCGGTATAGGCCAGCTTAATATTGCCCGTGAAGTCTTTGAGTCTTTGGAAATTACAGACATTCCGCTGATTGGCGTTGCAAAAGGCGCTGCCCGGCGGGCGGGCATGGAACAGTTGATCGACGCGGTCACCGGGCGGCTATTCCGGGTGCCAGCAGATTCACCCGGGCTGCACCTGATTCAGCACATTCGTGACGAATCACACCGCTTTGCCATTACCGGCCACCGAGCGCGTCGAGATAAAAAGCGTCGCCAGTCTACCCTTGAGGGTATCGAAGGCGTAGGTCCAAAGCGCCGGCGCGATCTGATACGTTACTTTGGGGGCATACAAGAGCTGCGCAAAGCGGGCATTGACGAAATGATTAAAATTCCTGGCATCAGCAAGGCTCTGGCTGAAACCATTTACGCAGCATTGCACGACGAGTAGGCAACGAATGAACATACCGAATATTCTCACTCTTTCGCGCATCGTGATGATTCCGGTGTTTGTGTTTATCTTTTACATGCCGGTGCAATGGAGCTACCTGGTCAGCGCGGTGATTTTTACACTGGCTGCCGTGACCGACTGGCTGGACGGCTATCTGGCGCGCAAACTGAACCAGAGCACACCTTTCGGAGCGTTTCTGGACCCGGTCGCTGACAAGCTGATGGTGGCTGTGGCTCTGGCGGTGCTGATTGAAGAGCATGCGGCGCTGATTCTGACGTTGCCGGCAACTATCATTATTGGTCGCGAGATTGTAATTTCTGCACTGCGTGAATGGATGGCAGAAATTGGCAGCCGCGCCAGCGTGGCGGTGTCTTATATTGGTAAAATCAAGACCGTTGCTCAAATGGCGGCCATTATCGGGCTATTAGCCTTCCCACCCGGCGTGGTTCAGGCTGACATCGCAATCGGGCTGCTCTACGTGGCCGCCGGGCTGACCTTGTGGTCTATGGGGTTATATTTGAAGGCGGCGTGGCCTGATCTGTCTCCGCGTAAGTAAGTGTTCGACCTGCGCTTAAGGCGACTGGTTTTTCAGTTTTCAGTTTTCGATAGCCCTTCGCAGGCGCTCGCCCAGAGCGCAAGTTCACGCACCAGGCGTTGCCCGGCGCCATCAAATGCAACAATCACATCGTCTAGGCTATTGCTGGCGGCGCTGGTTTTAATATCGAAGACCTGCGAGCACGCCGTTCTACGACTGCGATTTTCCATGATTTCGCTGTATAGGCGGATGACCACATCGCTTTGATTAGCGCCGGGTTGGCTTTGAAACGCCAGCAATTCGGTCACCAGGGTCAGATCGGCTTCAGCCGGGCTAACGTCAGTAATTACCCGCTCAAAACCCTGACTTCTGCGCAATGCCGCGGTCATCGCATCGCGCATGATGACGGGCGCTCTGTCACGCCAACGTGCGCCACCGTATATGCGAAATTCTGTAGCCTCTGGTTTTGCCAGAATGCGGGTGCTGTTGATGGGTTCAGAGGCCACCGGTGTGTCCACGCGCAGACTATAAGGCTGCTGGTCTCCAGCGCGGCCCAAGGTTAAAGGTGCGGGCGCGAAATCCATTACCCGTGGCGTCTCTGGAACCGGAAAAATGGTGCAGCCGGTCATCACCAGTGCGAACAGGGTGGCCGATACAAAACTCTTCGAATAGCGAATCATTGTGGCAATTCCTTGATAGTGTCTGCGCCCCAGAGTATTCCTGCCGGGTTCTCGTCCAGGCGGCGGGTAAAGCGGTTCAGGTTATTGAGTGTGTCACGTAATTCCCGCAGCGCCGGTGCCAGCTCGCCCATGCCCTGCAGCCCTGCATCCAGTGCGCCGGCGTTGGTGGAGGTGAGGGTGTCCAGCCTTTGCATAACGGCGTCAAAATTACCCAGGGCGCGGTCCATCGAGCGCAGCGCCGAGCGGCCTTCATTGCGCAACAGCGTATCGGCCGTGCCGGACACGTCGGCTATTTGGGCAGCGGCCTGGCTGGCAGTCGCGCTCGCCTGATTCAGATTTGCAAACAGCTCGTCCAGAGCGGCGCTTTTGCGCACCAGCGTTTCACTGGCCTCACGGGTATTGTTCAGAATGGCAGACACCTGCTCAATATTGTCAGCCGAAAATAACTGGTTGGCGTTACGGAGTAGTTGGTCGGCTTTATTCATGAGCATCTGACTGTTATCCAGCAGGCCGCTAAGCGCGGAGCGCTGGGCGTCAATAATCGGGGGATTCTTGCGGCTACCGATTAACAGCGGGCTGTTCTGGCTGCCGCCGCTAAACTCGATGCTCATGCTGCCGGTGATGTTCGCCAGTACCAGGCTGGCCCGGGTGTCTTCATGCATCGGGATAGTTTCATCGACGCGCACCAGTACCCGCACTTCCCCTGGATTTTTCCGTACCAAACGCAGAGACACAACGTCGCCCACGTTAACGCCGTTGTACAGAACCGGATTGCCTTCAGAGAGTCCACTGACGGTGTAGTCAAACGCCACCTCATACCAGGCCCACACCCGCTCGTTACTGGTTTTTCCGAGCCACAATGCGAACACCAGAGCGGCGGCGGCCGTGACGATCGTAAACATTCCAATCAGGAAGTGATGGGCCCGGGGTTCCATTATGATAACTCCTGCTGGGAATGGGGCACGTGTGATGCCTGGTTGGTTTGAACCGCATAGCTGGCGGCTCGGCCCCGTGGTCCAAGGAAATACTCCTGAATCCACGGGTCGGGATTTTCGACAACTTTCTGCAAACGGTCGGCCACCAGAACTTTTTTCTGCGACAGTACCGCCACCCGGTCACAACTGTTGTAGAGCGTATCCAGGTCATGGGTCACCAGAAACACGGTTAAACCCAGTGCATCACGCAGGGTAACAATCAGTTGGTCGAAGGCGCCTGCGCCGATTGGGTCTAGTCCGGCGGTTGGCTCGTCCAGAAACAGAATTTCCGGATCCAAAGCCAAGGCTCTTGCCAGCGCCGCGCGCTTGATCATGCCGCCGGATAACTCCGACGGATACTGGGTAGCCGCTTTTACTGACAAACCGGTCAGTGCCAGTTTCATGCGGGCAAGATGCTCGGCTTCCGATCGCGGCAGTTTACGATGCTCGATCAGGGGCAGGGCAATGTTTTCCTGAAGATTGAGTGAGGTAAACAGCGCGCCTTTCTGAAACAGAACACCAAAGCGCTGTTCGGTAAGCGAGCGTTGGCGAGAAGACAGCGCCAACAAATCTTTGCCAAACACCCGAATGTCTCCGCCTGACGGCTTGACTAACCCAACGATGCTGCGCATCAAAACCGACTTGCCGGTTCCAGATCCGCCGACCACTCCGAGAATTTCACCGCGAAACAGGTCCAAATCAAGCTGTTGGTGAACCACGTGACTGCCAAAGCGGTTTTCCAGGTTTCGCACCTGGATAATTGGAGCCTGGGATCTGTTTTCTTCATCCACTGTTTGAGTCATCTACCAGCCCATCTCCATAAAAAACAGCGCAGCGATGGAGTCGAACAGAATAACCATAAAAATCGATTGTACTACGCTGGATGTTGTGTGTACGCCTACCGACTGGGCGCTGCCGCTGACTTTGAAACCCTCAAGACAAGCCACAGCTGCAATTAGAAAAGCGAATATGGGTGCCTTGGACAAGCCCACCAAAAAGTGCTTCAACGCGACATCCTGCGACACAATCGATATGAATTGTGTTGGAGTAATGTCCAGCGTCACCGCACACACCAGGGCGCCACCCACCATGCCGGATATCATCCCCACAAATGTCAGCAACGGCAGGCTCACCATCATTGCAAGCACCCGCGGTAACACAAGCAGTTCGATGGGGCTGAGGCCCAGCGTGCGCAGCGCGTCCACCTCCTCATTCACTTTCATGGCGCCAATCTGGGCGGTGAAGGAGCTGGCTGTTCGGCCAGCCAGCAGAATAGCCGCCAATAAAACGCCAAATTCCCGCAGGAACGAAAACGCCACCAGGTTAACGGTGTAAATGGTGGCGCCAAAATCGGCCAGTACCGTGGCCCCGAGGAAAGCGACAACGGCACCCACCAGAAAGGTGAGCAGGGCCACAATGGGTACCGCATTCAGCCCGGTGTCTTGAACCGCAGCTACAAAAGCCGTCATGCGCCAGCGCCGTGGGTGCAGTGTTGTCCACGCCAGGGCTGCAATAATCTGGCCGATAAAGCCAATAAGAGTAACAACGAGTTGATACAACTGTTCTACCCAGGCGCCTATATCGCGCACCATACCAGACAGCGTAAAGCCGGGTGGGGCTGGCGGTGGCTGTTGCTCGGCCATGGCGGTTGCGACCGCACTCAAAAGCGCGGCGGTTTCGCGACTAACCGCTTGCGGGTTATCCGCTAGCCATTGCTCCAGTTTATGGGCCCCAATGAGTTCGGCCAGCAGTGACGCACCGGCGGTGTCTATGCGCCCCAACGTTTGCAAATTCAGTATTTGATAGCGGTCGGAGTCTTGCCCAACGGCGGTAACGGATAAGTAGAGGGCGTGGTAGTAGGGCAGGGTCCAGTTGCCGCAGGCGCTTATTTGGTCGCCGTTAATCAGCAGTTCGCCAGCGGCGCTCTGGTCTGGTTGCGAATCATCCGAAATGTCTGCATTGGTCACGTTGTTGCCGAACCCCCGGGATCATAACTATTTGGTAGCAGCTTAGAGATTCCAGACCTTATCCGCTAGTACCTGGCGGTCTTCTGCATCATGGCTGGCCAGTATCATCGCCACACCGTCGCGTTTTTGTTCCAGCAACAGGCCGTGCAAAATATGACGGGCGTCTGGATCAAGCCCGGTCAGGGGTTCGTCCAATAGTAACAGGGGCTGGCCGCGCAACAGTGCTCGCAGCAAGGCCACCCGCTGACGCTGACCGCCGGACAGTTGCGCCGGGCGGCGCTTGCCCATGCCGGCCAGGCCCACGCGCTCCAGAGCAGCGGCAATTTTCATTTTCTGTGTGCTCGACAGCTTTAACCCCGGATGAAGGCCAAGGCCGATGTTATCTGCAACGTTCAGGTGCTCAAACAGATTGTGCTCCTGAAACACGCTGGTGATCGGGCGCAGCCAAGGTGGCAATGGCGTCAATTCCTGCTGGCGCCACCGAATAGAGCCGCCACTTGCTTGCAGGAACCCGGCCAGCAGGTTGAGCAGGGTGGATTTGCCAGAACCACTGACGCCATGAATAGCCAGGCATTCGCCGGGTGCCAGCGTGAAATCAAACTGCCACGTCGGACCATTTTGGTCGGGTGAAGTCGGGTAGTGAAAACCTAGACCGGAAACATCAAGCATGGCGAATGTCCATAACGGATAGGTTCTTCGGTTGGGCGAATGGGCGCAAGCGGGCGGCGCGGGTAAGAACATGGGCCAAGCTGAATATTATCAACAACAGTAGAATAAGCCAAAGCCCGGTAGCCGCTGCTGCAACCAGTTGATAGCTGCCGAGCTGCTGGTACAGCAGCACCGGAAGCGTGGGTGCACCAGGCGAGCCAAACAGCGCAATCACCCCAAAATCGCCGAGAGAGAGGCCGACCCCGTAGGCCAGCGCCAACGCTAATGGCCGCTTGAGCCGCGGCCAGTGCAACCAGCGCCAGCGATACCAGCCCAGAATGCCCAGCTGGTCAGCTTGCTGCCGGCTTGACTGGTCCAGGCTCGCCAGCGGCCCGCGGACCAACTGCAGAATAAAGGGCAGCGCCATCATGGCGTTTATCAGCACTACCAGAAGCATTCCCTGGCCGGCTGCGCCCAGGCTTGGGCGAAACAGCAGAAACAGACCGGTTCCCAATACCAGTGGAGGCACTATTAATGGCAGGTAGCCGGCGCTGTGAGTGACCGTTTTTGCCTTGGGGAATTGCCCGGCCGCAACAATGGCCAGAGTGGCGATGACCGCCAACAGGCCTGCGGGCAGGGCAATCACCAGGCTTTTCACAGTGGCTTGGAATAGCGCTGTTTGTGGATCAAGCATGGGCAGCGTGGCCAGCCCAGGATAACCGCGGACGGCAATAGCCAGCAGCGGTAGCAGCAGGAAAACGGCGAAGGCCAGTATCAGTGTAGCGTCGAAAAATCGTGCGCCTCCGCGATTATCGCGTCGCGGCGGTGGTTGGCTGAAGCGTCGTTCCGACAACACACTGGTGTGCTCACCCATGCCCAGAACCAGCCACCACAGGCTCCCACAAATACCCAGCTGCACCAGTGCCAGCAAAGCGGCGCGGCCAAAATCGAACTCAAAACGCAGGGCCTGGTAAATGGCCACTTCCAATGTGGTTGAACCTGGCCCGCCGCCCAACGTCATTACAATGGCAAAACTGGTAAAGCACAGGGTAAACACCAGCGCCAGCAACCCGGGCAACACCGGCTTCATGGCCGGCCAGTCCAGAACCCGCCACAGCATAAAACCGCGCAGGCCCATTTGGCTAGCCAGGCGCTTTTGGCCTTGCGGTGTCGCCTCCAAAGCTTGAAGTAGAATGCGCGCAATCAGCGGGGCGTTAAAAAACACATGGGCCAAAACAATGCCGTTCAAGCCGTACAAGTTCCACTGCAGCGCCGGTGCAAAGTCACTCACAATCCCAGTGAGCCAACCCTGGCGGCCGTAAACGTTAACCAAACCAGAGACCACCACAATGGTGGGCATCACCAGGCTGAGCTCCATCAGCCGAAGCAGCAGGCCGCGGCCGGGAAACCGGGGTTGCCGCGCCAGCGCCCGGGCAACGGGAATGGCCAGCAGCGTGCTGATAAGCACGGACAGCAGCGCCTGCCAAACGGTAAAACTAACCACATTGCGCAGGTAACGGCTGTGCCAGAGTTCTGCCGGGTTTAGCGCCGGTGCTTGCCATAGTAGGGCGCCCACGCCTGTGGCCGTCAGCGTGATTATGGCCAGGGCGATCAGCAGGCCGGGTGCCAACTGCCAGCCGGGGTGGCTCAGGGGCGCGCGATGGGTTTTATAAAAGCTCAGCGGATTTTGCATTAGCCAGCTCCGCTAGCGTGTCATGGCTTCCAGCCACTCATCGACCCATTCGCGACGATGTTGTGCCACCTCGGCCGGATCAAAAAACAGAGTGCGGGACGGCTGTATCAAACGGTTAAAAACATCGGGCAATTCGGCGCCCAGATCAATAGCCGGGTACATAACGTTCTTCAGCGGAATATGGCGTTGAAAGTCGGCGCTCAACATGAAGTCCAAAAACTCCCTTGCCAGCGCTTTATGTGGTGAACTGGCGACCACCGCCGCTACTTCTACTTGCAGGTAGTGCCCCTCGCTGAACGCCGCTGCCTGATAGCGCTCGGTCTTGTCGATGGCCATGTGGTAAGCCGGTGAGGTGCTGTAAGACAAAATCATTGGCGCTTCACCGTTCATGAACAATGAAAAATAGCCGTCACTCCAGCTTTTTGTGGTGGTCAGGATTTTTTTCTGCAGCTGCTCCCACTTGGCTCCGGCATCGTCGCCGTAAACGTGGCGCATCCAAAGCAAAAGGCCAAGGCCAGGCGTACTGGTGCGCGGGTCCTGAATGATGATTTTCAAATTATCCGGTGCCGCAATCAGCTCAGCCAGGCTTGCTGGCGGATTTGCCAACTGCTCGGTGTCGTAAACAAACGCGAAGTGTCCCCAGTCGTAGGGTACGAACAACGGGTCTTGCCAGAGGATAGGCAGATTGAGAGCGTCCAGGTTTACATTGTGCGGCGCCAATAGCCCAGTGGAGCGAGCCAGTTCCATGGTGCCGGTGTCTAGGCCCAACACCAGGTCGGCTGAGCTGCTGGCACCTTCTAGCCTCAGTCGCTGCAGAATGTCTCCGCCGCTGTCGAGCACCACATAATTAAGTTGGCAGTCACAGCGCTGTTCAAACGCCGTTTTTACCGCCGGCCCCGGCCCCCATTCCGCTGCGAACGAGGGGTGGGTGTATACCGTTAAATCTGGGTTTTCGGTAGCGCTGGATAAACTGGTAAAAATGAGGATAAAGAGCCCTAAAACTGTCTGGATTTTAGCAGGGAGTAGGGCAGTCTGACTCTTTTGAACAACGCGTTGGAACAGCGAATACGGCATGGTGGTTAAACCTCAAAATCCGGTTTTGGGGCACCATACGCGGTTTTCGGCCGATTAAAGCTCAATTCCTTCGCCGGCATTATCCGGGGCAGGTTCCGCGGGTATGGTCTCAGCCTGTTGGAGGCACCCCGTTGAGATGGGTGAGTATAACAGCCTAAGCCTTATAAGGACGACACCGCAGATCGACAAAACTATACCAACATGCAAAGACAAGCTTACCGTCTTGACGCAGCATAGGAGATCATATCAAACACGGTGGTATACCAAGGTTTCGTGAAAATATTTAACCAACGCATCCACTGCGCAAACCCCACCAACCGGAACAGAACCGCGTGATATTGGGAATTTATCAGGTTGTAGCTGTACTTGAGTAGTTGTTCAATACAAAATCGGATGATGACTTAAAATTTTCCCTGAAGCTACGTCTCAGCCTCAAAAATCTGGAATTGACCAGGGCTCGCGCGATGATTCACAACCGGCAAGACTCTCTGGAGCGGGCTCTTCAGCTGTTCTGGCAAAAGGGCTTTCATGCCACCTCGTTGAAGGATCTGGAGAAAGCACTCGATATGCGACCGGGTAGTATCTATGCCACTTTTGGCAGCAAAGATGGGCTTTTTCAGGAGTCCTTGGAGCGTTATGCCCGCTTGGGGCTGGCCGAGTTTGAGCGCACTTTGAACGCTTACCCATCACCATTGGCTGGGTTGGCCGCCTGGCGCAAGGCCGAAGATTTGTTGGCAGGCATGGAAGAACGCTTTATTGATCGTTTTGATGCGGCACAGCAGATCGGGGAACTGGATGCCCGGCTTGATCCCGTTCGCCTTGGGCGGCGCTTGCAGGCAGAAGTAATGGGGTTACGCGCTTTCGCCCAACGTGACGTCAACAGTGCGACTGTTCATGCTCTTGCTGAAGATATGGCACTGTCCCTGGAAGCTCTGCGTAAGGACGGTGTTACAGATAAACGCTAATATTTATCGCGTATTTGCCTGCTCTTGTTGCCTTAGGGCAGGGAGCAGGCTTCTTCAAGGCAGACTGTTTAGTCGATCGTTTTAGGTGCCAGTTTTTCTTGAGTTTTCAAATCAAAATCCGAGGCATCATGCCGCTCGTGCAGTTGCTCTGAAAGCTCACCCCAAGTGCGGTTGACTTTGCGGCCACGTTTGACAGCGGGGCGTTCAAAGATCTCTTGTGCCCAGCGGCGCAGGTTCTTGTAGCTTTCGACCTGCAGGAATTCACCCGCACCATAGGCCTCTCCCAGCACCAAATTGCCATACCATGGCCAAGTGGCTATGTCGGCAATGGAATACTCGTCTCCGCCGAGAAAACGGTGCTCGGCTAGCTCCCGGTCAAGCACGTCCAGTTGGCGTTTCACTTCCATCGTGAAGCGATTGATCGGGTATTCTAACTTCTCGGGTGCATAGGCGTAGAAGTGCCCGAATCCGCCGCCCAGATAGGGCGCTGAACCTTGCAGCCAGAACAGCCAGTTCAGTACTTCGGTGCGTGCAGCCGTGTCCTTTGGAAGAAAGTGCCCGAACGTCTCAGCCAGATAAAAAAGGATCGCACCGCTTTCAAAAACTCGGCTGCCGCTCTCCGTATCAAACAGAGCCGGGATTTTCGAGTTTGGATTTACGTCGACAAAGCCGGATGAAAACTGGTCGCCTTCGCCAATCTGGATCAGGTGAGCATCGTATTCGGCCCCGGTTTCACCGATGGACAGCAGCTCTTCGGCCATGATGGTGACCTTCTGGCCATTGGGTGTTCCCATCGAATAAATCTGCAGACTTGCTGGGCATGTTAGTCAGCTTTATGCCACTCAAACTTCTGGAACGGCTTGTCTATCGGCGTGTCGGCAAGGTGATTTGTGTAGTTGCTCATCACCTTCTGTGCGGTGCCAAGAATGACCTCAAGAATCTGGCGCTTGGTGAATCCGGCCTCCAGAAATGCTGCCACGGCGCTGTCATCCACGTTGCCGCGGCCGCGCACAACGGCGAGGGTGAAGTCGCGCAGGGTTTCCAGCCGGTTTGTCGGTAACGGTGTTTCGTTACGCAGAGCGTCAGTGATGCCGTCATCAACGTTCATGCTCTTGGCGATGCCGGTGTGTGCGGGCACGCAGTAATGGCAAGCATGTTCGACGTTGATGGTTTGCCACACCACGGTGGTTTCTTCGTCGTCGAAACTGCTATCCAGAAAGAGCTGATGAAGCCGCTGATAACCTTCAAGTAAGCCTGGTGCTTCAGCCATAACCGCGTGAAGGCTTGGAACCATACCGAAAGCTTTGATGGAGTTGTCGAGTAAATTCTGGCTTTCTTGTGGGGCGCTTTCTTTGTCATGAAGAGTATTGGTTGCGCTTCAATCAGCCCTTACGCAATCAAGGCTTCCGTATCTTTGTCGGTGCAGTCCTTAGCGGCTTGCCTAACTTCGGTCAGATAATAGTGGAATAGGATCTGATGGCGACTATTGAGGGGTATTTGCCGGTGTCTGAACAATAATGCGCCCCTACAGGCAATGGATGTCGGGGCCTGCAGAGGTTTATGTCTTTTTTAGAGGGGAAATTCCTAGGACCCCATTTAGCAGTGCCTCGATCTCCGCACCAGGATCATAATTCTGGCGTACAGGGCGGTTAGCAGTGTGGGCATTGATCACATCTTTAATCGGTTCACCGATTGTTGAGTCATTCAGCACAGGAAATTCATTTTTTAATTTATTGCTGATCTGACCTTCATTGCGCTCGACTGAGCGCATAATCCGATCTATATGTTCATCCGGCCCTTCTAAGAAGTCCTTCACATTATCCCGAGCTTCGATATATGAATGATGCGACTGAATCTGATGGCGCATCTCGTATTCAATCGTTTCGTGAATAACGTGGAAAAGGTATTCAGATTGCTCCGTGAGATCAGGATAGCGCCAGGCCGGGCGCAGGGTGTCATTGCCGGAAAACTCGAAATCCGACACCACACCATCTGGGTAGGCGGTCCGACTTCCGAATCGGATATCGTTGGCTGTTTTCGCCATCATCGGGCGGGAATAGGCTTCAAGAATCTTGTCGTAGCGGGTGCGACTGACTGTGCTTTTGGTGATAGTGGAGGATATCGGCAAAAGCAAAGGCGCCGGTATTGCGGAATCCCGGCGAAGGGTGTCGTTGATCAGAAAGCGAGAAATCCGCCCATTTCCATCTGCCATAGGGTGAATGAAAACAAAGCCGAAACTGGCTACCGCCGCCCGAATGACTGGGTTCACGTTCCGGGTTTTTTCCATGAACGTTTGCAGACCCTTGAGCATAGGTTCCACATCGTTGGCATCAGGGGCGACGTAGTGAACATAGGAGCCCATCTCCTGAGTTCCTGAGCCAACAAAGACCGGAGACTGGCGAAGCCCATGGCGAATGGTGCTAGTGCCAAGAATGCTGTCTTGAATTTCGGTTAACGCTCCGATGGAAAGGGGGGCTTCGATCTGCCCGCAATATCGGCCCATCGCCAAGGCGAAGCGGTGAATCTTGCTCTTCTGATCGCCCTCATGCTCGATCGCAAAGCTGGCTCGACTCTCACGGATGGTTAGCCAAACCGCGCTTCTGGTCATCAAATCGGTACCGTAGTCGTCCTCAATATTTTGAAGCCGCTCGGCTAAATTATAGTCGTCGATGAGGTCAAGCAGTTCTGTTCGACGGATTATCGGGCAGAAGTAGGGCGTGCCCGGGAGGTTGTCATTGATCCGCCAGCGTGAGTTTTTAATGGGTATGTCAGCGGCAACTACCTGATTCGGGTCAAGCAGGTTGCGATAGTTACCGGACATTTCCGGCGCCTGCAGAATGTTGCCGGTCAGCCATTCGTATAGAAAACCGGCTTTGCGAGTGTATTGCCCGGTTGGCTCAGAGGCGATCCAGTCTATCAATGCCTGCTTGTCAAAGCTTTTGAACGCGTGACTGAGTAGCTCTAAGTGAATGCCCTCATGTTTAAGGGCGAACGCCAGGTGAGCCAAAGGAATGTCGTCGGGCTTAGAATTAGGCCGGTAGGTTTCATAGCGAACGCCATCCTGGAAGCTGGTCTTCCGGTCACGGCCAATCTGGCTGAGAATTGACAATTTCTGGGTTACCGGTAGATTGAAATGCTCTCGTAACCATGCATAGCCTGCCCAGGAACTCATGCCGCTCACCTTGTCGTTTGACCTGTGATTTCCGTTATTTCGTTTATCCTACTGCATTACTGATTATATTGTGCTGTAAAACCGTCTTTTTTCTACAATAATCTGGGTTGCCCGGAAGATACAAATTGATATCCCATTGCCTTGTAGCCTTTCTCGCGCTTTTGGAACATCCGCTCTAGCATTGGCAGGCCAGTATCCAAGTAGTCATACACGGTGACTTCCTGCTTGCCATCGGCTTCCCGGTGGATCCTGCCGGCATATTGCGCCAGCGTTCCTTTCCAGGCGATTGGCAGGGCCAAAAACAGAGTGTCTAGCCGTGGCAAATCAAAACCTTCTCCGATGTATTTTCCTGTTGCAACGATAACCTGAGCTTCATGTAACCGCGCCTCTGCATCCCGGCGCTCTCTGACGCGCATTCCTCCACGCAGCACAACCGACGGTATGGATTCAGCGTCCAGCATTGTCGCCAACCTCTCAGCATGCTCTCGCCGCTCCGTCAGCAGAAGACAGTTTGCCCGGTTGCGCGCACAGCCTGCGACATCCTGAACAATATCCTGATTCCGGGCGGGGCTCTGGGAGAGCCAACGGTAAACCGATGCTATATGGGGCCGCCCACTCGACTGATAAATGTCGGTGGGTGGACTTTCATGACGCTCCCGAACGATGACGCGTTGGACAAACCTGGAGCTGTGTTCCGCCCGAACTTTGTGACGAACGGGTCCCGCAACCATGAGCATGATTTTTTGGTGCCCGTCCTGACGGTCAGGTGTTGCTGTCAAGCCGACGACGTAACGGGCGCTGACTTCATTAAGGAGCATTTCGTAACGGGGAGCGGAAATATGGTGGCATTCGTCTATGATGACCTGCCCATATTCCCGGACCAGGCTTGAGACAGTATTGTCTTTCTTGTTGATCAGGCTCTGGTAGGTGGCAACATCGATCTGACCGGTAGGTTTCTTTTTCCCACCGCCAATCACACCCACGGCTGCACCTTCAATGAAGGTTTCCAGGCGCTCCTTCCATTGGTCTAGTAACTGACGACTGTGAGTCAGGATCAATGTGTTGACCCCACGCTTGGCTACAATGGCAATTGCCGTTACGGTTTTACCGAAGGCGGTTGGGGCGTGGAGTATTCCGGTATCGTGATTGGTAAGCGCCTTCACAGCCTTTTTTTGATCCTCGCGCAGGGTTGCTTTCAGACTGGCGCCACCCAGCGACTGACCCGGAATCCTGCGGTCATCGATCTCTATCGTTATCCTCTGATCCAGCAGCAATGCTTGTAACTCATCAAAGCAGCCTCTCGGTACCGATAGATAACCTTGCTCAATCCGGGCACAGGATATGTACCGAGGAATACCATGAGTAGAGAAACGAAGTGCCTGTGTTTTGAAAAACACTGGATTGGCGAAGCTGGCCATGCGCTTTATTCGAGTAGCCAATGTCCCCGGTATTTCGGACAACTTCATATAAATGTGGTTTGCTAAAATGAGAGTGATGCGTTCAGGGCATCCTGTAATGATACCTGCCTCTACCGGTAACGATTGCTCCCATGGCAACGAAACCTCTGCTGTAAGATCAGAATCAGGCCCCTTACCGACCATCTCTCGAAGCTGGGCCGATGAAAGGGTCTTCTGCCGACTGAGCAGCGCCCATTGATCTGGATACGGAGTTAATTCATCGTCGACGAACACAGTACACCCGCGATTTCGCGCCTCGTGTTGAAGCGGAAGGGCAATCAGATTGCCAAACCCACCATCGGGCATCGTGTCCTGGTTGGGGAACAACCGGTCATAGGAATCGAAGGACAAGCCTGGATAGAGCTCCATGGCTTTATCCAGCAACTTGAACCCCAGAACTCTCGCAGACCAGGCCGAAACGGCTTCCGAAAAGAAGATCCATAAATGGGCACCAGCACCGGATCGAGACACCTCGACGAGATAAGGAATAGCTTCACCACGACAGGTCTCGGCCAACGCACGAACGTCTGCTTTCCAGTTGTCCTTATCAAAATCCACTGCCAGGAGGTAACAGGAGTTGTCCGATAGTAAAGGATATAGCCCAGCGACATGCTTACCAGAAAGGTGGTCGTACAAGGCACTGAAATCCAGAGGCTTGAATTTTCTGTGCGGACATTCTCCGCACTTGATCCTGGGTTTCTGACAAATTCTGGGGGCCCATTCGTTCTCACAGGCCACAGCATAGCCGGAGCGGCCACCGGAACCCTGCCAGCGAATTGCATAGACATCCTGTCTACCGCGAAAGAGCTTCCGGAACGATTCGATTTTTTGATCGGGGGTTAGGTGCGATAACGTGGATCGGCTCGCAGCTTGCCGAAGCTCTTTCTTTCGGGAAAGGAGGGCGGCCTTTTCCTTCTCAAGCTTAGACAACCTAAGTTCAATGGCTGCGAGCTCTTCATCTACTCGGATACGTGACTCCTACTCAGTGAATCCGTCAAGCATGGTGATTGACTGTTCTGAGGTCATTTCTAATCCTGCCGCTACTTGGCTGATCCTATCAGATTTAGTCTCACGATCATCAAATCAAATAACGAATTGTCTCATTGGTAGCCCAGCAACCGCAGTTCAGAGCCGTAAGTCAATAAGCCAGCACCCGTATTTCAGGGCTCTGCTGCGTAACGTGGGGCACCGGACTGATAGCGCAGCAAGGCTGATGACTGGGCCCCGGGTGGCTGTCCGGGTCAGTGGCGCCACAGCAATCCTCAACCAACAGGCAATCAAAGCCACGGTCGTTGCCCTCACGCATGGTGGTATGAACACAGACGTCCATGGTAATGCCGGTCAAGATAATATTACGGATTCCGCGTACCAGAATCTTGTCCAACGGGCTCTGGTTGCCGATACCGGGGCAAACCTGTTTGCCCCTCCAACGCTTGTTGAAGGGCAGATCCACCAGTTCGGGCCGGTGGCCTTCGCGAGTGTGGATGATATGCATATGCGGAATGGTCCGAACCGCCTCCAGAACACTGCGAATCGGCGGAATCGTGGCCCGGGCTTAGCCTTGTAAGCTTGCCAACACCCTAGCTTTCGAGGCATTTTCGCGTTCGGCATAAAGGGATAGCTCATCGGTTACCTGAGCACCCAGAGCCTTTTCAAAAGCATCACGATTTGCGCTACCTGAGTAGGCCTCACTTTTCGCGCCCCCAAGGTTTGACTGAAAAATGCCCGCCGCGCTTACCGGCAAAAAGTCTTCATAGGTAATTGGCTGAGCTTCAACCAGCCCTTGCGCAATCAAGGCTTCCGTATCTTGATCGACAACGCCCTTGGCAGCTTGCCCGGTGTCAGTTAGATAATAATGAAAGTAGGCCAACCCCTCACGACGCATCGCCTGATCACTGTCGGGAAACGCCGTAAAGACGCTGTTCATGACCGTTTGGTGCGCATCGTTATCCAGCCTTATCGCTTGTTCGCGGCCTTCATCAAGAAGCTGGTCATAAAGCGCGCGTCCTTTTGGCGTAAGCGCCGCACCACGCTGCTCAACTTCACCAAAGCGAGCAGTGTGGGTACCCTGGGCGTCACCGGCAAAGCGGATCGACTCCTCCAGCGCTTTAAAGCTCGTTTGCCGAAGCAAAATGGGCCATGCACGACGTGGTGGCCCTTCGATCACTGCTTTCGGATTCATTCCCACATCAGGCATGCGGCGTTGAACTTCATCGATATCTAAAGTGCGCGGCGTCAGGTGATTGATGTGCGGCCCACGAAAGCAGACGACGTCGGCAATCAAACGGTGTTCGTCACATAGCGCATGATAGGTCTCTAAATCGACCGTGGCGTTCTGGTGCCAGCGGAATGTTTCCAGGGCTTCCTTTACAAATTGGTCCGCTTCCTCGCTGGATAGCTCACCTTTTGACTCATGGCATTCGATCAGTTCACGTACTTTGGATGTAAAAATATCGCGCGTCGCTAAAATGGCTGTTGCACCCTGGCGGAGCGCCTCATTTTCAATTAACTCCAGGCGCAGTAGGGAGGTGAAAACACGGAACGGATTTTTTGCCAGCGCATTATCGTTGATGGGCCTGAAAGCGGTTGAGTGAACCGGCACGCCCGCTTCGGAAAGATCGTAATAACCGACAGGATGCATTCCCATAACGGCAAACAAGCGTCGCAACGTAGAGAGCTCATCCGCTGTGCCCACACGAATTGCTCCATGGCGCTCTACCGTAAGGCGTGCCAGTTCACCCTGCGCTTCCAGCCGGCGGTAAAGCTCAGGTTGCTGGCTAAGCGTCTCCTGGTTTACGCGTTCCACGAGCTCAAGCAGCGTTCCGTACTGAGGAACTTCCGCTTGATACATAGCCGACATGGCCTTAGAGAAACGGTCGCGAACATCATCGGTTGAGGGAAATGTTTTTTGGTTCATTTCATCGCTCGATATTGAACAGTGTTGAGTTGAGGATGTTATACCTGCTTCCGTCGGGCTACCAGTCCGTTCCTTAACGCTTCCCAATAACAACAGGTAAATAACTGAACCCGCCGGTTGGGAAAACTGCGCGTTCAGGCAGCTCATTGGGCGCGAATTCCAGGGTATCGATACCGCGAAGAAATTCCTCAATCAGAATTCTGAGTTCCATCCTGGCCAGAGGTGCACCAGGGCAAATATGAATACCTGCACCATAAAGCAGATTCTGGCCACGGTTCTTCTCGGGACAAAAAACATCCGGATCGCCGAATACTTCCTCGTCACGATTGGCGGATGCCCACAGAACGGTGACTTTCTCGCCAGCAGGAATCTTTCTGGTACCCATCTTTACTTCCCGTGTTGTTATCCGGCGATTGGATATTAACGGTGCGTCGATGCGCAGTATTTCATCGATCGCATCCTCTACTTTGTAGGTTTCTTTGGTCAGGCTTTCTTTTAAGTCAGGGTGTTCAGCCAGATAATTCAGCAGAATCGATACGCTTGAGCTGATGGTACCGAGTTCACCAACTGTCCAGTTTCGCATCAGGCTGGTGAGCTCTTCATCGGTTAAGGGTCGACCATTAACGGTTTCTTCCATCAGTAACCTGGTGACGTCCCTTGGCGCGTTCGCTCCGGCTTGCCGCCGGGTCTCCAGTAGTTCATGAATATAGCCATCAAATTCTTGGGCAACATCAGCCATGGCCTTGCGGTCTCGGGCGAGTGTGGCCTGATGGTTCTTCAAGACCCACTCACGAAGTGGTTCATGGAGGGAGTCGGGCCATCCCATAAAAGCGCACTGTATTTGTAACGCAAAGGCTCTGCTGAACCGTTCGACAATATCAAACTCTTCACCACTAGGCAGGCTGTTTACAAGATTACGAGCTATGTTCCGACAGGTGGGCTCAAACTCGCTCATCGCCTGTTCTGAAAAATAGGGTTCGATCACCTGGCGATAGTGGGTGTGTTCGGGCGGGTCCATGCCATTCGGCACAGAAAGATGGCTGGACGACACGCTGCTAAACGTTTGGTGATCTTCCAGCGCCTGCATAACATCGCTATGCCTGAATAATGTCCAGTGTTGGTAGTTACTCCAGGCGACCGGGCACTGTGTACGCATGGTGTCGTAGGCGCGTATCTGGTCTTTTAAAACCTTACCTGCACGGGGGTTCCAGTCTGGTTCGCGGGGCCTGTTGACCATTGAAAATCCTCGTAAGAAAAACGGTTTTCAGGCTAACAGATGGCCAAATAGTCTTCTTAAAGATTAATCAATTAGTGCTAGATTCAATAACCTGAACCAGCCACCAACGTCTGCCAGCGGTCCGGACTTGATCTAGAACACGTGACACCATAGCTCAGCCATCTCGGTAGCGTTATCGTGCGATGGGTGTTCGTTGCCTCCCCAGAACGTGTTAATACAGCACTTTTAAGGCTGCAATTATTTGTACACGTGTCTGTATTTATCTACTAATATTTATCTGATATAAATCAAATAGGACGGTTTATGACGCCTACTATTGCCATTCTGCTGATCATTACCTTCGTGCTCTCAACGGTTGGTTTGCTGTTGTTGATCTGGTCTATTGCCAACAATCAGTTCAGCCATGGCCAGGAGGCCGCACGCAGTATTTTCTCGCCGGGCGAGGAGGGCCACAGTGAGGACCCTGCACGCCCTGCCGACCCGTCGTTCACGGGAGAAAACACAGCTCAGGCCGCCGCGATCAAAGCACGCTGGACCGCCGATCAATCTTCCCGAACGGCCGTGCTTACGTGGCTGAGCTCGTCCATTTTCTGGTTGGTGTTAGGCTCGTTTTTCGGCTTGGTGTCGTCCATCAAAATGCATCTCCCCGAATTTCTGGCGGCCAGTGAGTTTTTAACCTTCGGCCGGATACGCCCTGCTCACCTAAACGCAGTTACATACGGTTGGGCGTCAATGGCAGGCATTGGTGTGGCGTTATTTCTGATTCCCCGGTTATTTAAGACATCGTTGGCAGGCGGAAAATACGCTGTTCTGGGTGCTGTTATCTGGAATATTGGTCTGATTTTGGGTGTGGCGGCCATCATCCTAGGCTTATCCGATGGCAAGGAGTGGCTTGAGTTCCCATGGCAAATCGACATCCTGTTCGTTGTGGGGGGTGCCCTGTGCGCCATACCGTTGCTTTTAACTGCGGCCAACCGCCAGGTCGAACATCTTTACGTTACCAGCTGGTACTTAATGGCGGCGCTGGTGTGGTTTCCGATTCTGTTTCTAATCGCCAACTTGCCTTTTACTTTTCCCGGCGCATCCGGCGCCACCGTTAACTGGTGGTTTGCCCATAATGTTCTCGGGCTTTGGGTAACTCCCATAGGCATTGGTATCGCCTACTACATGATTCCAAAAATTCTTGGTCGACCGATCATTTCCTATCAGTTATCACTCATTGGTTTCTGGTCTTTAGCTTTGTTTTACAGCCAAGTGGGCATTCACCACATTATTGGAGGCCCCATACCGACCTGGCTGGTGACTCTGTCAATCGTTCACAGCGTGATGATGTCGATACCGGTTATTACCGTCGCCATCAACCACCACGGGACTATGATGGGCAACTTTGGGCGTCTTAAAGATTCGCCGACACTTCGATTTGTGTGGATCGGCGCTCTCATGTACACGGTGGCTTCGCTTCAGGGGTCTATGGAAGCACTGCGCAGCATTAATGTAATCACTCACTTTACCCACTACACGATTGCCCACGCGCACCTGGGTATGTATGCCTTCCTGAGCTTCATTCTTTTTGGTGCGGTTTATTTCATCATGCCCCGCCTGACCAACTGGGAGTGGCCATGGCGCAGGCTGATCAGTCTGCACTTCTGGCTGGTGAGCGTCGGCATCGTGATTTATGTGGTGTCGTTGAGCATTGCTGGCTGGAAGCAGGGTATGGCTTTGCTCGATGCGGCTATGCCGTTCATGGACATTGTTCGAATGACAATGCCGGCACTTCAGGCCCGCACGGTAGGTGGCGCTCTGATGACGCTTGGGCACCTGGTGTTTGCGTTCCATTTCGTTGCGATGCTGATGCATCGTGGAATTGGCAATCAGCAACCAACACTCTTTCGTTCTGCTATTAAGGAGGTCACTCAATGAAAGGTGCTCTTGCAATTATGGTCGGTGCGGCCCTTATTTTATTGTTGGCCATGCTTACCCTGGTGGTTATGCCGTATCTGCAAATGTCGGCAGAACAGGTTCCGCCTGATCTCAAGCCTTATACTGAAACGCAGCAGCGCGGTCGGCAGTTGTACATAGCGAACGGCTGTATTTACTGCCATAGCCAGCAACCGCGGGATCCGGGTTTTGCTCCCGGAGACAGAGATCGGGGCTGGGGGCGCCCTTCCGTACCCGGGGACTACGCTTACGATCAGCCCCACCTGCTTGGCACCATGCGCACCGGACCTGATCTGTTCAATGTCGGCGCACGGCTGCCCAGCATAGACTGGCAACTGCTGCACCTTTACAACCCCAGAGTGGTCCACAAAGACAGCATTATGCCGTCGTATCCTTTTTTGTTTCGCCATGTGGATGAGGCTGAGGCGGGTGATAAAGTCGTTTACCTACCGGCGTCTTTTGGTCCTGAATCCGGGCAGATTGTTGCTACCGACGATGCGCTGGCACTCGCCGAGTATCTGCTTGTCCTTGACCATACTTATCCGGCACCTACCTTGCCGAAAGCCGATAACTCCAAGGAGTAACGAGCGCTATGAACGAGCATGATCATCGCGCCCAAAACCGGGAATCTGCTGAACCGGAAGAGGGCACTCGCGCCGCTCCAAAAATTGTATTCGTCTACATTGCCATCCTGATTGTCTGGGGCGTTGGCTACTACGCCTGGCAGATTGGCAAGCCATTGCTGGGGGGTGACAGCCGCACACCCGTTATAACCGAGCATCAGGAATCCAGGCCGGCAGACGGCGCAAGCGCTGATCGCGCTATGGAATCTAATAATGTTGCAAACGCTGACAGCGCTGAAGTCCCGGTAAACCCGACTGCGCCGAACACAGATAAATCAGACGCTTCGAATTCGGGCTCGTCAGGCGCGTCGGATCAAGAAATGTCAAACACTGCGAACTCAGAAGGTCCGGCCTCTGACAGCCTCACAGCAAGCGCAAAACCGGATGGCGCGGCCATTTTTAGCGCCCAGTGCAGCGCCTGCCATCAGGCAAGCGGACAGGGCATACCGGGCGCCTTTCCACCCTTAGCTGGAAGCGAATGGATGTTGGCCGACGCAGCCATTCCTGTCGCTATCGTCCATGATGGTCTGCAGGGGAAAATTGAAGTTGCAGGCAATCAGTTCCAGGGTGTTATGCCCAAGTTTGGCGGCCAACTTTCCGATGCGGAACTGGCGGCTGTATTGAGTTATGCACGCAGCCAATGGGGCAATGACGCGAGCGCGATCAGCCCGGGCGCGGTCACCGAACATAGAGAACGTTTCGGTGACCGTAAGGAATGGTCAGCAGAAGAGCTAACGAAGGTTTTCGGGAAACCCTGAGATGGCCGCCGATAACGTAAACACAGCACAGGAATCTCTGGACCGGGACCCCAGACACAGGGACCCCGAGCATTACAAAACCGGGCACCAGGAAATCTTGATGGTTGAGGGGATGCGCTGTGGCAGTTGTGCCATTGCCGTAGAAGCTCTGTTAAAAAAGCAACCGGGCGTTCGTGATGCGGCGGTTAATTTTGCAGCCGACGTCGCCATGATTTGCTGGGACAGGGAGAAGCCCCGGCTTGCCAACCTTCAGCAGGCCGTCGCCCGATTGGGTTATCGCCTGCACGATTCGGTTGACCCTGAACGGAGCAAGTTCCAGGCAGAGTCCGTGCGCAAGCACCTCCAAAGACGACTGGCGGTGGCGGTTGTCTTCGGCATGTGGAGCATGATGCCGGCTCTGTTGATTTATCTGGCACCGTTCGGAGCGGCAGAGCCGGAGGTTCTGTGGCCGCTCGCTTTGGCTAGCGGTCTGTTCGCGGTGCCCGTTGTAATTTACTCCGGATCTCACTTCTACCGCGTTGGCTGGCGCACGCTGATTGCCGGCGCACCGGGCCTCGACAGTTTGATTTTTCTGGCGGTTTTTTCGGCTTGTATCATCTCAACCTGGCAGCTCTTTTCCGGCAGCCACCATGTGTACTTCGATGCGGCCGTTATGCTGATCACTTTCCAGCTGATCGCAAGACTGCTGGATACCAGCGTACGCCGGCGTGCCTCGGAGATCATTCGACGCTACCTTCAAGATGTGCCCGAGCTAGTGACCGTAAAAGCTTCTGACGGCAAGCTCGAAACTCGCCTGGCCAAGGATGTTAGCGCTGGCGAACGCATTTTTCTCCAGGCCGGTGACCAGTTGGCATTGGACGGAAACGTTTTCCGGGGGCATGGTCAGGCCGACCTGTCCATGCTGACGGGAGAGCACCTGCCGCAATCGCTCGGGCCAGGGGATGAGCTGCTTGCAGGCTGCCAATTGGTTGAAGGTGAGCTCGAACTAACCGTAACCGCCATTATTGGCCAACGCCGGATCGACCGCTTATCGCGGTCCATCAGCGCTCTGCTCAGCCGCAAAACCACCTTGCAGCGACTGACCGACCGGATTGCCCGAATCCTGCTGCCGGTCATCGTGACTGCGGCCGCCCTGGCCGTGGGTTTGGCTTTTTTTCAAGGCGTTTCTGCCCCGGAAGCGGCAGCCCGTGGCTTGGCCGTCATGATCATAAGTTGCCCCTGTGCCCTTAGTCTCGCCATTCCGCTGGTGATCACCATGGGCCACGCCAATATGGTCAGCCGCGGCATCGTTTTGCGGGATCCCGCTGCACTGGAGGCTGCAGCAAAGGTTGGGGCCATCGTCTTCGACAAGACCGGCACTCTGACCACCGGTGTGCCCAGCGTGAACACGATCACGCCGGCCGGACAATGGACCGAGAGCAGTCTGTTGCAACTCGCACGAGACATTCTCAGAGAGTCGACTCACCCGGTCGCTAAGGGGCTTGCGGCGGATACAGAATTTGGGCTTGTAGCGGCCTCCGACGGCACGCGTGAAAGTATTGCAGGCGCGGGCACGCGCTGGACTAACGGCATGAATACCGCTTTGGCCGGGCAAGCGAACTGGCTCTGCAAACAAGGTGTTAAGGTACCATCAACCGAGGATACCGGAATGAGCGTCTATCTGGCCTGCAACGGACTCTATGCCGGTAAAATCGGTTTTAAAGAAACGCTCAGGCCGGAGGCTGCATCTACTATTGATCAGCTGACACGCCAGGGCTTTACCATTTACTTGCTCAGCGGCGATACACATAACGCATGCCTTGATTTTGCCGAACGCCTTGGCATTTCACCCAAGCATGTTATTTCGGGCTATTCTCCCGAGCAAAAGCATGGTTTTATCGAAACCATCGAGAAGCAGACTGATGTGGTATTCGTGGGTGACGGCCTCAATGACGGCCTCGCCCTCGCGGGCGCCAGGCTTGGCATTGCCGTAGGTAATGCGGCGTCCGTCGCCGGCGCAGCGGCGGCCGTTTACCTGACCGAAAGCATCGCCAAAGTGCCTGCCACTCTGCAGCTCGCGCGACGAGCCCGAAAGCTTATGCACCAGAACCTTTTCTGGGCCGTCGGTTACAACGCTGTGGTGATTCCACTGGCCGTTATCGGCTGGGTTCAGCCCGTTATTGCGGCCATTGCCATGTCACTTAGCAGCGTGTGTGTTCTGCTTAACAGCTTGCGTATGCAGAAGCAGGTATCTGGTGATGATCCGAACAGTAGAGTCTCAGCCGTTCAATAGGCCGTCCGATTGCAGATTTTTTATGTTAAAAACCTGTCACGCACTTCTTTTTTCGGCATCGTGCAAGTCGCTCGTTTGCCAAATAATGTGTAACGGTTCCGGGCAAGAATCCTGTAAAAATAATCCCGAACAACAGCAGGTACGATTTTAAAGGCTCCGAACTTGACATCCTCCCCGCCCTGACGGACGGGGATTCCTGCTGCGCTCAGGCGTGGCATTGAGCCATCCCTGAGTCGCTTCGGTGGGTTCCTGTTGCTGACGGCATTACAGCACCGTTCACTTCACAGGCTAACCGGGCATGACCTGCCCTTAGAATATTGATGGCGGCGTTGAGGTCTGCATGTTCAGCATACCCACATTCGACACATTCGAATTGCGATTGAGTCTTGCGATTCTCTGCACAAATATGACCGCAGGCCGGACACGTCCGGCTGGTGTTACGAGGGTTGACGGCAAACACTACACCGCCCAGCCACGCCTGCTTGTATTCCAACTGGCGGCGGAACTCGCCCCAGCCCTGATCGAGAATCGACTTATTAAGGCCGGATTTGGCGTTTACGCTTCGCCTTGGTGCCTCAAGTGTGCCGCTTGCTGACTTGCTCATATTCGTGACTTTCAGATCTTCGATGACGACCATCGCGTGGTTTTTGCTGATGATGTTCGAGGTCTTGTGGAGAAAGTCATTGCGGGTATGAGCAACCCGTTGATGCAACGTGGTGATACGGGCCTTCGCCTTTTTCCAATTGCGGCTGAATTTGACCTTGCGGCTCATGCGTCGCTGATACTTTGCCATCTTCGCAGCGCGGGTACGCAGCGCATTGACCGGCTCGAACATCGTGCCGTCAGAGAGCGTCGCGAATAGCGTGATACCCGCATCGAGGCCGACTATCGACGTTGATGGATGTATTGGCTGCCCAACTTCGCGCTCGGTCTGAATGCTGGTGTACCACTTGCCAGCCACACAGGAAACGGTGATGTTCTTTGCCAGTCCGAGGATGCCACGGCTCTTGCGGTAGCGAATCCAGCCTAGCTTTGGGAGTCGAATACGTCGATTGGCTTCGTCAATCTCGAAACCTTGCGGAAAGCGAAAGCTGTCTGAGGACCTACCTTTTTTCTTGAATTGTGGAAAATCGGCACGCTTCTCAAAGAAGTTCTTGTACGCAGCGGCCAGGTCTTTTGTGACTTGTTGTAGTGTTTGTGAGGGAGAGTCGCACAAGTACGAGAATTCCTGCTTCCACGCTGGCAGCCAATTATTCATGCCAAAGCTGTTGGTGAATTTTTCACCGGCCGTATGTAGCCCTTGCTGACGATTCAAAGCCAAATTCCAAATCTTGCGAGCATTACCAGCGTACTGACGCATGGCGCGGATTTGCTCACCGTTTGGTTCAATCTGAAATTTGAATGCTTGAAGGCGTTTCATAGCTCAATTATGGTTGGTCCATGGAAAAAAACAATGATATTAGGCACGGGCGGTATTGCGTTTTTAGGATGCACGTTCATTTGGTATTTGTGACGAAATATCGTCGCGGCGTGTTCACGGCTGAGATTATTGATGACCTGCGCGGTATCTTCTTTGAACAGCAGCAAACGCCGGAATGAGAATTTTGCTCACGAGAGGGACACCTGCGGTGTCCGCGCTATTCATCCCCGGCCTGAAGGCCGAGGTTTTCCGCGCATTCCGATAAACCAGAAACCGTCAAGGTCTTTTGTTATCTCAAGCGCAGCGTTGGTGCGTAAGAAGGATTGTCCATTTTTTATCAGAACAAAAGAGTCATAACCTACTTCAGGAACTTGATGCTTTAATAAAAGGTCCTGAGCTATTTTGCTCTGCGTTGGAGTAAATTTAAAAACGGCTTTAGAGTCTCGTTTAATGATGAAATTTACCGCTCCGTTGCAGAAGTTGCATATTCCATCAAAAATAACGATCTGACTATCCTCCATAACTCTCTCCGCATCTCATGGGTGAACAGGACGCGAACGTTCACCGGAAGTTCGTCGCTCACATTGATAGCTTAAGGCTCGTGGCTGCCCCACCTTGCTGACCGTCTACTTGAGTGAACAACACGTTATTTTCCAGGTGAATGTGGTCCATCAGATCCCTTCGGAATGTCTGTAGCCCTTTGTAGAGCGCCTGCCAGGTGTTGCAGGCCCCGTCCGGCAGATTGTAGTGACGGGTCAGGCTGTCCAAACGTTCCAGTGCTTTGCCGTGATCGTCGTGCTCGGCACGCATGATCTGGATCGGATAAACGGCCATGCTGTCCACACCGCGGGTGAGCATTGGAAACAGGATCTGTTCCTCCTTGGCCATGTGCTCTTCCAATTCCTGTGCCATCGTTTCCAGGTGTGCGGCTAGTCCGGCCGGGCATTCCGGATGGCCACCGTGAACACGCTCCACGCGTTGTGCCAGGCGGATAAGCTCGGGCAATTGCTCTCGGTAGACGTCGTGGTAGCTCGTAAGGATGTGTTCAATTAACCCGGGCAGGTCGGTACCTGCCCAAATGTCCTGCGGTTCATCACGCTGTTGAAGGCGCTCAAGACCGGCCAGAAGGATTGCTGTATTAAGGCCTTTCTTTTCCGCCGCGCTCCGCAACGTGCGTGCACCACCGCAACAAAAATCCAATTTAAAGCGGTGCAGGACCGCTGTTGCACCGGGAATGTCCCGGGCCTGTTCGGCAATATTTCCCATAGATTGGTCCAGTAGATTCATGGCTTCATACCTCCGGTTTGCGTGAATCGGTTTCAGATTCTGCTGCGCCCCGGTGATGTGACGTATCGGGCCATTGCTCATCTGATTAAAGATTAAGCTTAGAGTACATCCTTTAAGATTTATATTAAATACTTTTTATAGAGTGCCACTTTTGGGTCCGAGTTGAAGTGGTCAACTGAATTTGGTCCGGTTGGGTCATTAGAACGGCTACGGCACTACGCTAGGTTAATCAGGGAGAGGGTTCTAATCTCATAAAAACGTATGACTTGCACTATTGTACAGTGCACTTAAAAGCCACTAGAGGTTTTTGATGTACTGATAAAAATGGAGGCGCGGGTCGGAATCGAACCGGCGTTAACGGAGTTGCAGTCCGCTGCATGACCACTCTGCCACCGCGCCTAATAAAGCTTTTTGGCTTTGTGCTCTCAAGTGGGGTGAGAGACTTTTGAAGCATTTTTCCGGATGTTAACCGGAAAAATTGGAGCGGGAAACGAGATTCGAACTCGCGACCTCAACCTTGGCAAGGTTGCGCTCTACCAACTGAGCTATTCCCGCAAATGCTGTCGTAAGTTGTTGCCCGACAACGGAAGCGAATTATACGGATCTTTCCTCGAGCGTCAACAACCTGATGAAAAAATATCGGTAAATGCTGTAGCGGACGGGAGTTTGCTGGTTAGCCGTAGAGAATACTAGCGCGGGTAACCGGTAATGCGGCGGATGGTTTTATACAGGCTTTGCAGCTGCGGATAGATTTTCAGGTAAACCTCGCGGTACAGCTGCTGGTAAAGCGCCTGACTAGCCGGGTAGGGTGGTATAAAACGCACCGGTTCTACGTAGCGTGGGTTGGTGGTATTCATCGTGGCGGTGGTGCCATAACTCAGGCAAGCGGTGTCGGGCGCAAGCGCGCCGCTGGCCAGCACTTCGCAGGCTTTATCCGACGCCGCCGCCAGCACCGGCAGGCCCGCTGGTAGCCCGAGGTGCTGGGCAGCAATAGCGGTCAGTGGGCCGACGGTTTCACCGGGCGTAATCAGCTGCGGCAGCTGTTCAGGGCGAACCGGCATCAGCCGCCACTTGAAGTTGCGTTTGCCGGCCCAGGTCTGGCGTTTGTAATCGTAGGGCAGGTAGCCTACTTGGCTGGCACTGGAGTCGCGGAATTTGCCGGTCAGGCGATAGTTCAGGTAACCCGATAATAATAGAAAATGGCGGGTGTCGAGCCAGACATCTGGCTGATTCTCGGCAATCCAGTTGGCCTGGCAGTTTTCGCGAAAGCGCTGAATGGTAGTTGTCAGGCCCAGCAAACGGAACGTCCAGCGCAGGTAGGCCGGCAGGGGGGCGCTGGCGTCGGCGTGGCGTTGGTCCAGCCAGATAATGGCCGGGCGTAGCGGTGTTCCGTTAGCGTCCAGATTCACCACTGTGCCACGCTGGGTGGTCAGGATGACGCCTTTGACCTGCGCGGGGTTTATGGCTCACCGAATCTGGCTTTTGCAAATCGGGCGGGGGGGGGTTGAACACCCTCAGTTGGTTATTGAGCAGCGCCTGTCCGCGGGCTGCGGACAATCCCATGCTCAGGGCTTCCCGAGCGATCAGGCGAAAGGTGGTTAGTTTGCCGCCGGCGATGGTAATCAGCCCGTTATCGCTGCTGATGCTGTGCTCGCGACTTTCACCGGAAGGCGCAAGCTTGCGCCCGCCGTTTTTCTGGCTGCTGATAACGGGCCGAACACCGGCCCAGCTCGACAGAATGTCGCCGGATTTCAGCTCGCTTTCGGGAAACAGATGTGCGGCCATGGTCAGCAGGTAATTCACTTCGCTCTGGTTGATGACAGGCTCTTCGGTCAGGTCTTCGTTATGATCAAGATCGGTAGTGCCTAGCACGGTTTGCCCCAGCCACGGGAACGCGAACACGGGGCGCCGGTCCTGGGGGTGGAATGCGGTGACCGAGCAATTTACCGGCAAACGCTGCCAGGGTAGCACCAGGTGGCTACCGCGCAGGGGGTGTATGGCGAGCTGTTTCTCTCACTGCCGATTGGAACTGGCCACTCCAGGCACCGGTGGCTGCGATGACCAATTGAGTTTTTATGGCAAACGGTTCGGTGTCTTCCTCGGCCTGAGTGGTCAGGCCGCAGATCTGCCGCGAAGTGTCCGAGGCTCGTTGCAGTTCTAGCGCTTTCACGTAGTTCAGGTAGAGCGCGCCCTTGGCGCCTGCCTCGGCAAGCAGTCGCTGTACCAGCCGGGTATCGTGGGTCACCGCGTCGGTAAAAACGCTGGCAGCGGTCAGGTTTTTAGAATTCAGCCCAGGCACCCAGAGTGGAACCTGGGATGGCTGCAAAGGGGGCAATGTCGCTACGCCAGCAAATCGGTTGTACAGGCGCAGCAGCGCCGAAACAGCCGCGGGCCCGGAAACTCGCCTTTATAATGGGGCATGACATAGTGCATGGGTGTTACCAGGCCCGGTGCCTCAGTCAGCATGCGCTGGCGTTCCTGAACGGCGCTGCGAGCCAGGCGCAGGTGGCCGCCGACCAGATAGCGCAGCCCGCCATGAACCATTTTTGACGAGCGGCTGGAACTGCCCCAGGCGAAATCCTGCTGCTCCAGCACCAGGGTTTTCAGGCCGCTCGCGGCGGCTTCAAGGGCGATGCCCGCGCCGATAACCACCACATCAAAACTTTGTGTCTGCTGTTTTAGCTCTGACAGCTGTTGCGAGCGGCTCATGATTTTGCGCCCTCACTTTTCTTTGGTGCGGGTGCCAGCGTTCCCGGGTTCATAATTGATTGCGGGTCAAAGCCCTGGCACAGGTGTTGAATTGTCTGAATCGCAAGCGCACCTTTTTCCTGCAACAAATAGGGGGCGTGGTCTTTACCCACGCCGTGTTGATGGCTGATGGTCCAGCCCTGGCGAACGATGAGCTCCGAGGTGCTGTGCTTGAGGGTCTTACAGCGATCTAATGTACTGGCGTAGCAAGCCGCAACGCGGAAGACGTAAGCATCGGGGAAGCAATCAATCTGCAAAATCTTCGCCGTTGCGGGGCAGTCTCAGTGAAAAAGAATCATCACCCCAGCCATTCCAACGCCGCATCCGGTGTGTTCCTTGTTGTCGAGTTTCAGGGTTGCCCGGACTGTTGCATCCGCTGGTTCAAATCGCGCCAACGAGACAGTTTGTCTGCCTCACTGTCGGTCTATCGGGGCTCTGCTGGCCAGGAGTTGTAGGCGCTGATAATTTTTCAGGCGCTGGTAGGCTTCGTCACCAAACTCGGTGCGCACATAGTTCATTAATTTATCATTGAGCTCTAACGCGTTTCCAACCGAGCCCAGAGTGAGCGTAAGCAAAATCGCCCATAACCAGGAATGGCCATTAAAAAGCCGGCGCTGCACCGACATTCTGGCTGCGGGTAAAGAAGCGCGGTCTTGGGACGCTAGAAACAAGCTTATCAACCCCATTGCGCAAGCTGTGGCGTAACTGCTCAAGCCTTTCGCGTATTTCGGCTCGTCGTTGTTCGTCAGTAGACGCAGTGGGAGCGCCGGTAGATTGTGAGAGGTCAGGTTGTGAGAGTGCCGGATTCGGAAGCACCGGAGGCGTATAGGCAGGCTCGGGGCTTTGCGTTTCATTAGCAACAGCGCTTAAACCACTAGGGCTGTCGATTTCCGGAAAATACAATTTTTCCAGCTTACCTGAACGCTCAATGATGATTCGTGCAGGGTGAACCGAACGCAGTATTGCGTTGCCGGGTAGGGTGTCACCCACCAGATAGGCGTCGGTGTTGTTGCGCTCGTCTTCAATCAGTGCACTGCCGGCAAAGTCGCCGGTGGCCGCCAGAACGCCCCGTAAGGTCAGCTGTAGATTGGTTTCGGGCAGATTCTCTGTGTTTTGCCGAAGGCCCGGAGTATTGGTTTGTGACTTGCCAAACACGCCAAGCCTGCCAGGCGGTGGATGCTAGCAACAGCGCTGCCAGCGCAAGGGCGGCAGCCGTTATAAGATATTTCGAATCCAGGCGCATGTGTTGTTCCGGCTAAGACAGGTTTGGCAGATAACACCAACAGGTTACCAGAGAGCCACTGATTAATGGCAGTATAGAACATCGGGTTATTCAGCTGGCCTGCCCGCTGTGGTAGCCTTTAGCCTTGTTTCGTCGGCACGCCGACCAGCAGCGAGAAACATCGTGAGCTCAGAAATCCAACAACTGCCGTACAATAATAATAGCGCTGCCAGCAGGCTGCCGTTTTCGTTTGCCAAACGCAACGGCGTTATTGTGACCCGCGCAGGTAACGGCGAAACAGTTATTCTGGTGCGCCCCGGCTCTTCCCACATTGCGTTGGCCGAAGCCAACCGCCTGTGCGGAGGGCGCGCCCGCTTTGCCACCGTTGAAGCGGATAAGTTCGATCAGGCCCTGAACGACGCCTACCAGAATGATTCTACCGCTGCCATGCAAATGGTTGAGGGTATTGGTGACGACATGGACCTGGCGTCGTTAGCGGATTCGGTGCCAGAAACCGAAGACTTGTTGGAACAGGAAGACGACGCTCCTATTATACGTCTGATTAACGCGATACTGACTGAAGCGGTGAAAACCGGTGCTTCAGACGTTCATATTGAAACCTATGAAACGCGATTGATTATACGTTTCCGGGTAGACGGCGTTCTACGCGAGATTGTGCAGCCCAAGCGGGCACTGGCGCCTTTGCTGGTGTCTCGTATCAAGGTTATGGCCAAACTCGATATTGCCGAAAAGCGTATTCCCCAGGATGGCCGTATTGCGCTGCGGGTTGCTGGTAGGGAAGTGGATATCCGCGTGTCAACCATGCCTTCGTCGGTCGGTGAGAGGGTGGTGCTACGATTGCTCGACAAGCAAGCTGGCGCTATACGTCTGAAATCTCTGGGCATGGGCGGATACGACCTGAAAAAACTGCGCAAGCTGATCTATCGTCCCTACGGTATTTTGTTGGTAACAGGCCCGACAGGCTCCGGTAAGTCCACGACTTTGTACGCGGCATTGCAGGAAATAAATGACCGCAGCCGCAATATTCTGACGGTAGAAGATCCCATTGAGTATAACCTGCCGGGGATTGGCCAGACCCAGGTTAATACCAAAGCGGATATGACCTTCGCCCGGGGTCTACGTGCAATTCTGCGGCAAGACCCTGATGTGGTGATGATTGGCGAAGTGCGAGACCTTGAAACGGCGGAAATTGCAGTTCAGGCGAGTTTGACTGGGCACCTGGTGTTGTCCACCTTGCACACCAATTCTGCGGTGGGTGCGATTACGCGGATGATGGATATGGGCATCGAACCTTTTCTAATTTCATCAAGCATTGTGGGTATTGTGGCCCAGCGCTTGGTGCGATTATTGTGCCCCTATTGCCGTGAAGCCTATGAGCCTACGCCGGAGCAGTGTGAATTTCTGCAGCAGGACCCGGCCAACCCGCCGCGAATATTTCGCGCCAGAGGCTGCGCACACTGTAACGATCTGGGCTATCGCGGCCGCATCGGTATTTACGAAACCGTGGAAATTAGCGAAAGTCTCTGTGCGCTGATTCATAAGCGCGCCGGCGAGCTGGTCTTGGAACGGGAGGCTCGCCAGCATAGCCCTAGCATTCATGCCGACGGCGTTGCCAAGATTTTGGCGGGCATCACCAGCGTGGAAGAAGTGCTTCGCGTTACCCACCGGAACCAATAAACCATGCCGGCTTTTGAGTACAAGGCGCTGGACGCTCGCGGGAAACAGACACAAGGCGTACTTGAAGCCGATGCACCGCGGGCGGTCCGCCAGCAGCTGCGGGAAAAAGGGTTGACGCCACTGGCGGTAGAGCCGGCTGTGGGAAAACTGGGGCGAGGCCCCTCATTGAATGGCAGCGGCTCCCTAAGTGCGGCGGATCTGGCGTTGGTGACGCGCCAGATGGCGACTTTGATCCAGTCCGGGATTCCCATAGAGCAGACTCTGAGCGTTACCTCAAAACAATCAAATAATTCGCGTATTCGCAGTATGTTAATCGTTATTCGCGCCAAGGTGATGGAGGGTCATAGCTTCGCCAACAGCCTGGGCGAGTTCCCGCGGGCCTTTCCGCGGCTGTTCTGCTCAACAGTCGCCGCGGGCGAACACGCTGGCCATCTTGATCTGGTATTGAACCGGCTCGCGGATTACACCGAAAGTCGCCAGGAAGCTCGCCAGAAAATTCAGTTGGCGGCTATTTACCCAATTATTCTGAGCGTGGTCGCCATTTCCATTGTGGTGTTTTTGCTCACCTATGTGGTGCCGGACATCATCGCGGTGTTTGTTCGCCAGGGGCAACAGTTGCCGTTGCTGACGCGGGCCATGCTGGCCATGTCGGATTTTTTGCTGAGCTACGGCATCTATCTGTTAATGGCCCTGGGCGCCGGTCTTGTGGCTTTTCGTTTTGCCATGGGTAAACCGGCGTTTCGCATGCGCATGCACAAACGCCTGCTGCACTTACCGCTACTGGCAGGTATGGTGCGGGGCGTTAATACGGCCCGCTACGCCAGTACCCTGAGTATACTGACCACCAGTGGTGTGCCGCTGGTGGACGCCATGCGCATTGCCGGGGAGGTTCTCGGTAACGATTATCTGCGCCAGGAGCTAAAAAATGCTGCGCGTAAAGTCAGTGAGGGCGGAGCATTACACAGGGCGCTGGATCAGAGCGGTTATTTTCCGCCGATGATGCTGCACATGATTGCCAGTGGCGAGCTGGACAGCATGCTGGAGCGCACGGCCAGAATGCAGGAAAACACTCTGCAGGCAAAAATTGCCGCGATCGTTGGCCTGTTTGAGCCATTGATGCTGTTGCTGATGGGTGGAGTGGTGTTGATTATAGTGATGGCCATTATGCTGCCGATTCTGAATATGAGTAATTTAGTGGGCTAGACTGTGATGTCTGCCAAAGCTCACTCTGAACAGCCAATAGACCCATAACCCAGGACACGAGTCTTATCATGAAGCGTTCGAACTCTCCCGTAGGTCGCCGCAACCAGGGCTTCACCCTTATCGAAATTATGGTGGTAATGGTCATTTTTGGTTTGCTGGTCGCTATTGTGGCGCCCAATATTATGGGTCGCAGCGATCAGGCCAAGGTCACTGTGGCACAAACCCAGCTCAGCAATATTGGCAATGCTCTGGATTTGTATCGCCTTGACAACAGCCGTTACCCGTCAACCCAGCAAGGGCTGGAAGCCCTGGTTAATGAGCCGGCGGGCAGCCCGAAGCCGAAAAACTGGAACGCCGACGGCTACCTGAAAAACGTTCCGGAAGACCCTTGGGGCACGGCTTACCAGTACGTTAGCCCGGGCACGGAAGGCGCTTATGATCTTTACTCGTTGGGTTCAGACGGCCAGGAAGGCGGCGAAAGCGACGCCGCTGACCTCAGTATATGGAATACCAAAGGCTGATACACCTTGCCACGTAACACCCCCCAGAATGGCTTCACTCTGATCGAAATATTGGTGGTGCTGGTTATTATTGGCCTAATGGCGGCCCTGGCGGTGTTCACTATGGGCGGCAGCTCGCAGCAGCGCGAGCTGGAAGTTGAGGTTCAGGATTTGTATCTGCGAATGCAGGTAGTGTCCGAACAAGCCATGTTAAACAATCTGGAAGCGGGCCTGGTAATAGAGGCTGACAACTATCAGTTTGTAGTGTTCGATGATGAAACCCGTGCTTGGAAAACCAGCCAAGAACGGCTGTTTCAGGTACACGCCCTGCCATCCTGGCTGTCAGTAGACACAACCGTGGCCGCTGACGCCCCGCGCTTAACGAATGAAAATAATACGTTACGGCCGAATATTGTGTTTTTTTCTAGCGGAGAAAGCACAGCTTTCGAAATTGAATTGATGGCGAGGGGCCAGGCATCGCCACCCCATCGCTTGTATTCTGACGGTATTGCACTCATACACTGGCAAAAGCCCGGCGCTGAGGCGGAGGGTCCATGAGTCGGTCACGGGGCTTCACCTTAATCGAAGTGCTTGTGGCCCTGCTGATTTTTGGCTTGATTGCAACGGCGGCTGCGCAAGTGGGCAGCCAGTATATTGCCAGTTACGAACGTGTTCGCGATAAAACCCTGGCGGCATGGCTGGCAGAAAACCGAATCAACGAAATAAGGCTGAAAAGTCGTTTGCCGGCCACCAGTGACGCCGCCAGCGACCAAGAGTTTGGGCCCTACCGCTGGCAAGTCATCACCCGGGTAACAGCCACGGCAGATTCTGACATCCGGCGTGTTGAGGTGAGCGTTAGCCGCTACCGGGACGAATCTTCAGACCCTTACACGGTGCACAGCCTGGCCGCTTTTGTGGGTGCAAGATGATGGCGTGCCAACGCGGCTTCACATTAATGGAAATGCTGATAGCCGTTACCATTACCGCCGTGATTGGCCTTGGTGTCTGGCAGGTTTTAAACGGCGTTATCAACGCCCGCGACCGGGTAGACGAAGTGGCCGATGAGTTTGCGGCGCTTCAGCGCACCATGCTGTTGTTTGAACGGGATATGAACCAGATCATCAATCGCCCGGCGCGGGATATTTTTGGCGACGTTCAGCCTGCACTGACCAGTCGTAGTGAACCTTCCAACCTGCTTTTTACCCGTCAGGGCTGGCGCAACCCGCTGGGCCAGCGCCGCAGCGAATTGCAACGCGTTGCATGGGAATACGATGGCAATGCACTGGTGCGCAGTTACTGGCCAACGCTAGACCAGGGTCAGGAAGACAATCGCAGGCAAGCGCAGGTGCTGGACGGGCTAAAGACGTTCAAGCTGCGTTTTCTGGACAGTAACCGCCAGTGGCATGACAACTGGCCTGTTCAGGGGCCGTTTGCCAGCACCACAGTAGACAACGAAACGCCCGCGCTGCCTGCGGGCCTGGAGTTGACCATAGAGCACGACCGTTTTGGCACACTGGAGCGCCTCTTCGTACTAACAGATTTCGACGCCGGCAAGGCCCAGGCCAGTCTGAGCCGAAACGTTGAAGGCAACATCAGCGACAGAGCCGCCGATGAAGAGGCGTCAGTCCAAGCGGGCGGCCAATGATGCGTCACAATGAAGCCTTTTCAAAACGCTGTAATCAGCAGGGTGTGGCGTTAATTATGGTGCTGCTGCGATGGCACTGGTGGTTATACTGGCAACCGGAATGGCACGCCAACAAAGCTTTCGGGTGTTCAAGGCAGGGCATTATCTGGCTCAGCAGCAAGGGCTGAGTGTGGCCCTGGGTGCAGAAGCGTTCGCCCACCAGATACTGATCACAGATTACGAAGAAGACAACGAAGCTGGAACGCCGATCGACAGCCTGGACGAATTCTGGGCGGCCAACTCCGTTGTGCTGCCGTTAGACGACGGCGGCGTTGCAGAGATACAGTTGGACGGTTTGGGCGGCAGGCTGAACCTGAATGACCTTATAGGTGCCGATAACGAGCCAGACCCGGTCAGCCGTGAACGCTTGGACCAACTACTGCAGAACCTTCAGATAACAGGCCTGAAAGCCGATGTGTTTATTGACTGGGTGGATGCAAATAACCAGACCATCAGTGCTTATGGTGCCGAAGACGGCCAATATCTGCTGGTTAGCAGCCCGGTTACCGGGCTGCTAACCAGCCGTTTGCCAGCGTAACCGAGTTGCGCCTGCTGGAGGGCGTGACCGAGGAAAGCTATCAGGCGCTAAGGCCTTTCGTGGCGGCGCTGCCGGTCAGTGGCCTGGGTATCAATGTAAACACTGCCAGCGCGCAGGTGTTACAAACCTTGCACCCGGATTTGAACGCGGCCCAGGTAAAGGCGGTGATTGATAGGCGAAAAGAACAACGATTTGAAAACATCAAAGATTTTCTGGCGCTGCCGCAATTTTCCGGTCTAGGCTTGAAACCAGAGGGCCTTACTTTGCAAACCCGCTTTTTTGAGGTTGTTGCACGAATTACCTACGATAAACGGGTTGTGCACCTGATCAGCACCGTTTACCGCGACCCGGAAGGCAAGGTGTCTACGTTGCACCGGGACACAGGGCAGAAAAACCAGATTACCAAAGCGCCGTTTAACATCTTGGAAGGATAACCATGTCTTATCGCCTGTATGTGCGGTCGGTTTCAGGCTCTGTCGCTGTAGAACAACAGCCAGGCGAACGGCGTTACAGTTGGGCGCTGCTGGACAGTGCCGGCCATTGCCAGACCAGAGGCGAAGCCGATAGCCAGGATGACATCGAGCAGACGCTGGCGCAGAACGCTATTGAACACAGCCTCCTGATTGGGTTGATTCCCGGTGACGAGGCGGCATTCTGTTTGGCCAATATACCCGCAAAACAACAGCGGTTTATTGCCCAGGCATTGCCTTATGCGGTTGAAGAACAGCTAGCGCAGGATATAGAAACCCTGCACCTGGCGCTCGGTAACCACGGCGATCAGGGCTACCGCGTAGCCGCGATTGATCGTGAGCGCATGGCCAACTGGGTCGGTGTGTACAGCGGTTGGCGCGACCTTACTTTGAGTGGCATATACGCCGACGCGTCGCTGCTCCCGCCCAGGGCTGACGGTTGGAGCGCCTGTGTAGATGGCGAGGTGACCATGTTGCTGGGCCCGGCCGGCGAGTGGTTGAGTGTGCAAACCTCCAATCTAAGCTTGTTCCTGCAAACACTGCTAGTGCCCGGCAACGACGCGGCTACGGCTCTGACCTTGTATCTTGAAGGGCAGGCGGGCGATGAGCCGTCTTTACTCATGACGAACAGGGTCGCTCAAGATGAAATAGAGATTACGACTGAACATTTCGAGCGCTTGCCAGTGGAACTGTTGGCCCTGTCTCACCAGCACCCGGGCGCAGGCGCCATCAACCTTTGCCAGGGCAACTTTGCCACTGGCCCGGCGAAAAAAAGTGCTCTGACGCCCTGGAGGCCCTTAATTCTGGTCGCGGCGGCCTGGCTGGTACTTCAACTGTCTTTAGAAACAGGGCTAGGCTGGTATTATCAAAATCAGGCCGACAACCTGAATGCACAGGCCATGAGTTTTTACCGACAGGCATTTCCCGACGATCGGCGCACCCACCCCGGCAATGCGCGCAGGGTGGTTGAGGGCCAGCTCAGACAAAACGCTGACAGCGGCCCGAGTCTGAATTTTATAACCCTGATGAAATTTACCGGCCAGCAGTATGCGGCGGTTTCTGGTAGCAACGGTATTCGCTTCAATTCGCTGAATTATAACCAGGCCCGCGGTGAACTGGTGGTGGATTTACGCGCAGACAGTTACGACCTGATGAGCCGGTTGCGCAATGGGCTTGCGGCCCAGGGGCTGGATGCACAAATTGGATCGGTGGTGAACGAAGCCGGTGAAATTCGCGGGCGTTTAACGGTTTCAGGAGGTTAAACGATGCTGGAAAAATTGAAAAACCAAGCCGGTGTACGCAAACTTCAGGTGCAGTATCTGCAACTCCCCCCGCGGGATCAAAAAGCCCTGCGGTGGCTGGCCGTTGCCGTACTGGCGGGTGTTTTGTATTTCGCCCTCTGGCTGCCGGCCACCGGTTATCACGATCGCGCGCAGACATCGCGGCTCAACGCCGCCCAGCTGCTGGCCTGGATGAACGGCAACGCTGCCAGTATAAGCGCGCTTGCAGGAGCGATCCCGGTTGATGATGGCGCCGACAGCGCTATCGAAAAGCCAGCAGACAGTCGCGCCTTGATGGGGTTGGTGACTCGCACGGCAAGGGAGTCCGGGCTGTTGTTGCAGCGCTTTGAGCCTGGCAGTGATAACTCTGTTCGTATATGGATGGATAACGTACCCTTTGCCGATGTGGCATCCTGGCTGGTAACTCTGAGTGTCGAAAATGGCGTTGTAATAGATCAGGCGGCGCTGGAACAGACCGCCTAAGCGGGCAAGGTAACAGCCCGTTTAACACTTGGCCTTTAATCGCCCAGCCAGCGTAAAACTGAATTGAATGAAACAGCTTCAAATCGATTAACAACGGGAGACAATGTGTCTGACTCAGCAGATTACGACTTGATTGTGATAGGTGCCGGTTCTGGTGGCGTTCGATTGGCCCGCATATCCGCCCAGCGCGGTGCGCGGGTAGCGGTGGTGGAATCGCGTTACCTGGGCGGTACCTGCGTAAATGTGGGTTGCGTACCCAAAAAACTGTTTGTTTATGGCGCCCACGTTCACGATGAACTGGAAGACGCCGCAGGTTACGGCTGGCAGGTGCCTCTTGCCGACGTAAAGTTCGATTGGCCCACATTGCTCGCTAACAAAAATCGCGAGATCGAGCGCCTGAACGGCATTTATGGTCGCCTGTTGGAAAACGCCGGCGTGACCATTCTCAATGGCAGTGCCCGCTTGAGCGGGCCAAACACAGTGGTTATTGGCGATAAAAGCTACAGCGCCAAACACATTACGGTTGCCACTGGCAGTTGGCCCGTAGTGCCTGACATTCCCGGCAAAGAGCACCTACTGACGTCTAACGAAATGTTCTTCTTACCGGAACTTCCACAGCATGCAGTCGTTTGGGGCGGTGGCTATATAGCCGTAGAGTTTGCCGGTATTTTGGCTGGCCTTGGTGTTAAAACCACACTGCTGTATCGCGGGGACCTGTTTCTTCGTGGCTTTGACGACGACATTCGCACGTTTACGGCCCAGGAAATGGTGAAGAAAGGCGTGGATCTGCAATTCAACGTCACTATCGAATCGGTCACCGGCGCAAGCGGCGATTATTCAGTGCTTTTGAGCAACGGCGAAACACTCAAAACCGGTCTCGTTATGGCCGCGACCGGACGCCGCGCGCTCGTTGACGGCCTTGGCCTGGCTGAGCTTGGCGTGGCGCTGAATGGCTCGGGCCACGTGGTGGTAAACGACTATTTCCAGACCGAAGTGCCCTCAATCTCTGCGCTCGGTGACGTGATCGGCACCCCCCAGTTGACCCCGGTCGCTTTGGCCCAGGCGATGGTGTTGTCACGAAGGTTGTTTGGCGATGGTGAAGGCGAGATGGACTACGCGGCGATACCCACCGCGGTTTTCTGCCAACCAAACATCGGCACCGTAGGCCTGACCGAGCAGGAAGCTCGTCTGGCAGGGCATAGCCTGCGAGTTTACCGCTCGGAATTCAGACCCATGAAGTACACCTTAAGCGGGCGCGATGAACGCTGCATGATGAAACTGGTGGTTGATAACCGCACCGACAAAGTGCTGGGCGCTCACATGGTAGGGACAGACTCCGGTGAAATCACCCAGGGCCTTGCTATTGCGATCAAGGCCGGGGCCACCAAGGCGCAATTTGACGCAACGCTGGGCATTCATCCAACGTCAGCGGAAGAGTTTGTCACCATGCGGGAGCCTGTTCGGGTTGATCCTGACTGACCGTGAAGGTGAAATGAAAGCGCTGGCTCTGATAAACGGAGCCGGCGCTTTTTTTATTGTTCGAAGGGGATCTCGAAGCGCAAGAGTGAACGCCCCTCGGCATTGGTCTCTACCTTTAGCTGCCCCCCCATCAATTCGATAAGGCGTTGCACCAACGGCAGGCTAAGACCCATGAACCCGGAGTTTCCGCTCAGGTTGCTCTGGCTCACCTTGTCGAACTCATCAAAATTATTAAATCCAGAGCCTAAACTGTGGGACAAATCCTGAGCAGCGGCATCGGACACTGTTACGCTCAGTAATACCGCCGAAGGGAGTTGATCGCCAGCGTCCCGGTGATCCAGCAATTGTTCTGTCTCTACGGTTTTCAGGCAGGCTTCAATCTGTATCTTGCCATCGTGACTGCCCTTAATAGAGTTATCCAGAAGGCCTGCTAATATCTGACGTAATTTTGGCGCGTCGCCTTGCACCATCGCTACGTCTGGAAAACCTGAGTGGAAACTCAGGTCCAGGGTTAATTCGGCCTCCAGCGCGGCTTGTCCGTGGGACGCCACGCAGTTGTGAATCAGCTGGTGCAAATCAAATGGATAAGACCGCAGCACCGCAGTGCCGCCGTCCAGACGGGAGTACTCCAAAATATCGTTTATCACCAGCAAAAGGTCCTGCGCAGAGCGACTGGCGGTCATCAGATATTCGCTCTGACTGCTGCTCAGGCTTTCGCGCTCGATCAGCTTGACCATGCTCAGCACAGCCTGAAGAGGGGTCTGCAACTCATGACTCGCAATGTCCATAAATTCAGATTTGGCCTGGCTGTTGCGCTCAGCCTGCTCCAGCGCAGAGCGGGTTTGCGTTAAGGTTTGCTCCTGCAGCTTTCGTTGCTCTTCGAGATGCTGGGCCAACTCGTTCAGGCGCGTTTCTATGGTTATGAGTTCCTGTGAATTACGATATTGATTCACCGGCGTCACCTTGTAATCGTGGTGGCTGAGGGCTTTAATTCGCCGCGCAATGTTGCGCATGGGGCGCAAGATACCAGTGAGAAAGTAATTAACCAGTAGCATAGTCAAAAGCAGCAGGGCAGTACTCAAAACCACAGACGTCCACAAAATGCTGCGGCGTTTGCTGGCCAGCAGGTCTGGATCAACGCCTACATACACGCTGCCTACCCGTAAGGCTCCGCCGACGAAGCTCAAACCCGGGTCGAACCACTCAGGGATATCCAGGTCGTCCATATTCAAGGGTTTTTGCAGAATCTCGGCGGTATAAATGTTTTTGTTTAAAGCTGGCACAGCAAGCGTCGCTATTCGTGCTTCCACCTCAGCCTGTTTACGAGCACGGGCGTCGGCGTTACTGACAAAGCCGATAACCTCGCCGCGAACGCTCGTTACGCGTATCCAGTCAGCGTCACTGCGGCGTAAAGATTCGGAAATAATGTCATTGAGCACGCTGGTGTTGCCCGATACGACCGCGTACTCCAATGCGGGAGCCAGACTGTCAGCAACAATCTGGCTGTGTTCCGCCACCCGTTCGTTGGCGTCTTGCAATCGCACATAGGTAAAAAACAGCATCAGTGCGGCGAACATCAGAACCGCGGGCAAAGCGCCAAGAATAAGCAGTTTGCGGGCGAGTTTTGCCGACTGACGGTGCGCCGGATTGCCCTTTGCAGGAACGCCCAGTGAAGGTGACTTCATGGCAAGATCCCACTGTTCGCGGCATCTGCTGCCGCGTCTTTGGTGGCAGACATCGCCTGCTTACGCAGCAGCTCTGTTACCTGTTGCTTCACGCTGTCCTCTGACGGCAGCGGGATGTTCAGGGAGCGTCCGACTTGCTCGTTTATCTGAACATTGAAATAGGTCGGGTACATAGGTTCCGGCAAAAAACCCTCTTGAAACCACTGTTCCAGAGCGCTGACCAAAGTTTGCGCAATCGCAGAGTAGGGCGCATAGCTTGAGGCCAGCGAGCCGGCTTTAACATAGACCTGGCTGGGACCAATGACCATGATGTTACGGCGGTAGGCGGTCAGAAGAATGTGTTTAATGGTGCTTGGGTTATAAATGCTGGGGTCTTGAGCTGCCAATACGAAATCACCGTAATAGAGCGCGCGCACCAGAGTCGGTATGAGCTCGCTACTGCTGTTTACAACAAACATCTGCGCTTCCAGATTGTACTTTGGCAGCTGCGACAGCAATTCGCTGTAAAGGTGGGTGCTGTCTGGCGTTGCTAACAGGGCAATCCGGCGGGCTTGGGGAAGTATGGCCTTGCCGGTAAGCGCCTGGTTGAGCAGAGGCACGTCGTAGTAAACGGCAGAAACAGTGCGCTCCGATCCCTTATCTGAGCGCGCACTGGTCATAGCCCGATAGTATTCCTGCGAAATCAGTGTTGCCAGTATCGGCGACTGCGGATACCTGCCCAGCGCCGTGGTAAACGCTCTGGGGCCAATGGTTACTATGGGCACGTCCGGATTTAATGTCGCTTCAGACTCCTTAACCGGCATGACCGGTATTTCTTGCCCGACCACTTGGCGAACCTGCTCCAGCAAATAGTTGTCCAGAACATCGTTACCTGAACCCACCACATAGATCAACGGAATCGTAATGTCTGAGCGGGCAGCGCCGGCAACCAGCATCAAGAGCAAACCGAAGAGCGCAGCAACAACACGTCCGCGGGCGATAAAGTAGGCCATCCGGAACAGGCCTGCCTTGCTGAGCGATCGATCCATGATTGCCATTACCTACGAACGTCCATTAAAAATGTAACCCTGCTTCCACAAAAAACTGGTTGTGGTCTGCAATATTGTTATCAGAGCTAAGCTCAAACTCCCGGTTCAGGTAGTGCTGCATAACAAACGCAAGTTCCGCTGTGTAGCGTGGCTGAATAATCTGCTTGGCCAGGCGTATATCCAAGCGTTCAAACTGGGAGTTGCGGAACTCGTCGGCCCAGTAAAATGCGCTCGCCGCGGTAATATTCCATGGAAGTCGCTGGATGGCTGCAATGCTTCCAGAATGTCTTGCAGACAGGCGCCCAAGCCATTTGAGCTTGTTTTCCTTCTCTTCGGCGGATAACTGTTTGCCGTCATAACTATCAGGGCCGCTGTAGCGCGAATCCTGATCAAGATAGCCATAGTTCATGCGCAGAGTGGTTGATGGGAAGACCAAAGAGCCTTCGATCTCAAAACCTTTCTGATCAATATCCACGCTGTTATCGATGTTCCAATCCGCGAACTGAATAACGCCACCGATCATATCGCGCATTTCATCATAAAAGCCCCGTACCTCCAGAGTGAGCAAAGCCGGCGATAGCGGGAACTGACCAAAATAACTGACCTCGTGAGAGCGGATTTTCTCTTCGTGTAATTTGACCCCCAAGGTATTAACGTACTTTTCATCGAGCAAATCACTCGCTCCTACACGATACCCATTTAATTGGTTTGCATAAGCAGAATTCACGTTGCGAAGCACGAAACCATAGTCGGGGTTCTGCTCAAAACTGTCTGGCGTGCGTACAGCCTCTGAATACACAAAACGAACTGTGTGGTGATCATTAAAGATAAAATTGGCGGCCATCCGTGGGGAAAAATAGCCTTCGCCTGTAGTGTCGGTATGTTCCCAGTTTCCGCCGCCGTTCAAGGTTAGCCACCGAATCGGAGTGTATTCCAAATTCGCAAAAATTCGATACTGCTCACTGGTGCCGCGGCCGTTAAAATAGGTTTCCGAACGGTAGGTATCATGGCGATAGCCTAGGGGCTGTTGACGTTTTCGCATAAGGCATTGAATAAAATAGGTAAACTCGTAATATTAAGGTTCCTACACCACCAATAAAACGAGTTTGCCATGCCCCGATTCATGCTCAGTGATGAGCACTGGTCGAAGCTAAAAGGAATGATGCTTCAAGAAAATATTTATAACAAGCGCGACCTGCGGATGATGGTCGAAGGCATGTTTTATCGACTGAGAGTGGGTTGTCCGTGGCGAGATTTACCTTCTTGTTTCGGTCGATGGAACTCGGTGTATAAAAGATTCAATGAGTGGTCAAAAAAAGGAAAATGGTTGCTGCTGTTCAAAAACCTGGTCAGCGAACCGGATACTGAGTGGGAATTTATTGATGGAAGCTATGTGAAAGCCCATCAGCATAGCACGGGCGCAAGAGGTGCTGACTCGCAAGCTATCGGTAAAAGTCGCGCCGGAAATACAACAAAAATTCATTTGGCAGTCGATAGTTACGGCTTACCGATTGAGTTTACAGTAACGGGCGGCGAGATCCATGACAGCACGGCGGCAAGCGAATTAATTGAACCATTACCGCCGGCTAAAGCCGTGATAGCGGACAAAGGTTATGACAGTGAAAAGATTCGCGAACAGATTAGAAGCAGAGGTGCCATCGCCGTAATTCCAAGAAAGTCGAATTCGGTCATAGGTAATGCAGATATGGATTGGTCGTTATATCACCACCGTCATTTGGTGGAAAATGCGTTTGCACGCTTGAAACATTTTCGTGGGCTGGCGACGCGCTATGACAAATTGAAACGCAACTATGAGAGCGTCGTCGCCATGGCTTGTGGATTTTTATGGTTGCCGATGTAATGAAACGTCAACAGCCCCTAGGCCGGAGACCAATTTAATCTTATCAGACAGTAACAGCGTGTCTTGCAATTCCAGTTCCAAACGCGAATCTTCGGAGTCAGCGTTCAGGTTTGCTGTTAAAGGTTCGAGCGCGGTGATTGAAGCAGAGCAGTCTGCAGCATTGCGGCCAGAGTCGACGCACAGTTTTTCAAGAAAAGGCCTGATGTCAGTTTCAGATACCTCGATTGGCCAACGCTGGCGTCGCTTGAAGTTCTCGAAATTGACCTGCACATGGAAAAAATGATCCGCTGAAGGAATAAAATTAAAGCGGTTTTGCACGTAGTAATCGCGCACATCAATATCCGGATTGGCTGACGGGTTAAATTCGCCACCTTTGTCTTTGTCTTCTTCATTAACTCCATCGGTAACGCCGGCGCGCAACTCCAGATTAAAATCCGGCCGAAACTTTAGCCGTGAGTCGAACGTCAGAAAATTAAGATTGTGACCGTCGTGAAATGGGACAAAAGTTTGGCTTTCCGAGTCATATTGATAGTCAAAGCCCCCAAATTGCCGCTTTTCAAAGGCTATGCGCCAGTCCATCGTTTGGGACGCATCGCCAACGCTGGCAAAGGTGCGCTGGTAATCCCGTGAACCGGACATAAATCTGAGCTCGGTACCGGCGGTGTCAGCCGGGTCGCGGGTGATAACGTTAATGGTACCCAGAAACGCATTGATGCCGTATGCAGCCGAGTTGGGCCCTCGGCTGATCTCGATGCGCTCGATCAACTCCAGCGCAACCGGCATACTTTGCCAGTCCATATCAGACAGTGAGGCGCGATGGGCTGTGCGCCCGTCTATTAGCACCTGCATACGGCGCTGCTCGTAGTGCGCAGTGCCATGGTAGGTTGTCACCGGTGTACCGCTGCCCACCTCGGCAACAACCATACCCGGCACCAGACGAAAAATCTCAACCAGGCTGTTAATGCCCAGCTGCCGTATCAAATTGCCTTCAATAACGGTGGTGCTGCCCGGCACCCGGGTTTTGGGCTGCCGCAAGCGGGTTGTGGTCAGAACTTCGGGGATATCATCGTTAAAACCGTAAAAGCCGGGCAGAGGCTCAACCTTATCGGAAAGGTCATTGCCGTCGGCCAAGGCGGGTGCGACCGCTACGGTGACTCCCAGCAATGTTGCTGTGCAAAATAGCCCAAAGCCGCCAAATGCTCGGGGTGCACGGCGTAGAGTGGTCTGGCGCGGAGCCGCTTGCAAAGACGTGGTTGCTAAGAGCGAATCCGCCCGGGTACCGCTCGGGCAACAGGAATAATTCGTAACGGCCATGTTTGTGATTCTATACTTGTTGTGTAGTGCGATTCGAACGATCGATTTATGCAGTGCAAAGCGTATGCTATTGCAGTGAGGTTCATTTGTCGCGCATAAATGTACATTTTGTAATCATTGGAGATCCGTATTAATGAACTGCTGGGACCTACTAGGAATAGAGCCGACATCCGATCGCCAGCGCATAGAACAGGCTTACCAACAGCAACTGAAGTTTGCCAGCAGCGATGAGGCCGTGAGCCTGGAGCAAGCCTTTCGCGAGGCCACAGGTGCTGCTGCACCGACCGCCCCTGATATCGACGCAAAAACAACGTCACACGCTCCGGAGACACAGCCTGAGCAAGAGTCTGAGCAGTCCCAAGAGCTGGACGCTTATTCAGCGCAAGTGGCGCGCGAGGTGGTCATTCAGATTAAAGCGCTGCTGAATGACAGTATTCGCGCGGAAAATGTAGACGTATGGAAGGCCATTTTGTGTGAGCCACCTGCCGACCAGCCTGCTTTGCGCGCTGACATTGCCCGCCGGCTTGAGTCACAGTTGCGGCCGATGGCCAAAAATGGTGTGTTTCCGGCATCGGTCACTGCATTTCTGGGTGACTGGTTTGAATGGCCAAGCCTGCGCGAAGCGACGAACAAAAATGAGAAAAAGCCGCAGCCGGACGAACGTAATTATCCAGAGCCAGAGATGATGGGCGGCGAGCAAGGCGAGCAAGGCGAGCCGAACGAACAGCCACCGCCATCCGTTAACTTCTGGCCGGCGGTGATTGGTTGGATTATCGGGCTGGTTATTTTAACCAGCCTGTTCGGCGGAATGGGCGGCGGCTGACCAGCCGTTTAAACCTGATTAAGAAAATCGCCGACCGGTTGGGCCAACAGCCGGGCCAGACTGGCAGGCTCGAATCGGCGGCGAATGCTGATGGCGTAAAATTCTTCGAAAACCCCGGGTAGGGCACCGTAATCCACCAGGCTTCCGGCTTTCAGTTCGTCACGGACGACCACCGGGGGCAGTACCGAAAAGTAGCGTGTGTCCCTTGCCAGCAGTCGCATCATCGCCATATCGTCCACCTCTGCTATCAGTCTTGGCCGCACTTTGTGGTAATCGCAGAATTGATCAAACGCGTGGCGTATATTGTTTTCGGCACCGGGGACAATTAGCCGTAAACCCTGAAGAAAGTCAGGGAATACCACGTTGGTAGCCGCGTCGGGAGGCCCGATAATGCTAACTGGCTGACGCGCGATGCGGCGGGAGCGAAATGGGTTCTGTTGGTCGCCCTGAACCGGCTGGTTCGACAGCACCAGGTCTAGCCGATGTGCCGACAGGCGCCGCAGCAAGTCGTCAAGTCCGCCGCTTTGCAGGCTAAGCTCCAGATCATCCCGCTCTAGTAGCGGCGCCAGAAACCCCTCCTGAAAGTTTCGCGACAGTGTCGCCACAGCACCTACCTTTAATGTTTCTCGCGCCGGCTGGTGTCCGCTTTCAAACAAAGCGGACAGCTCCGCGCCTTGGCGAAATATTTCCTCGGCGTAGCTGAACGCCACGCGGCCTGCCTCGGAAAGCTTCAGGCGCCGCCCTTCGCGAATAAACAGCGCTTCACCAAAACTGTCCTCCAGCTTTCGTATTTGCCCTGACAGCGCCGATTGGGATATGTGCAAAGCTTCCGCAGCACGGGTCAGGTGTCCGGTGCGAGCCACTTCCCAGAAGTAGTACAGGTGATGGTAATTAAGCTTCATGTATTCGTTCTTTAAAAGTGAATGTTACGTTCTTTATAAACTATTTTTTAAATGTATGCACGGTGGGCATAGTAGCTGAGTTGCTTAATTTGCTGTTCAAGGAGTTGCTGAATGAACCCCATCGCCACCGTTGTTGCAGAACTTGCCCTGTTGGGCTGGCTGCTGGTCCCGTTGTCGCTGCTGTTGCTTGCAGCTTATGCCAGCTGGACCAGCAACCCACGCAAGCTTTCCCATTGCTGGACCGCAGCCAAGAGCCTGTTCGTTGCCTTGATGGCTATCACCGGCTTTATCGGCCTGATGTTGTTGGCCGATGGCCCGGGCTTCACAACCGGTTTGCCAGAAATTGGCGCCCAGTTTGGTCTTCTCCCCAGTGGCCTGTCATTGTGGATGTCTATGCTGGTGGGCTTTATCGGCTGGGTCATCATTCGTTACGCAGACGACTATCTGCGCGGGGACCCAGGGCGCGAACGCTTTTTCCCCTGGTTTCTTATTACCCTGGCCAGCGTTCTGGTTCTGGTGCTAACCAACCACCTGATTATCCTTGTGGGTGCCTGGGTGGGCGTAAGTCTTTCATTTCACCACTTGCTTACCCTTTATCCCCAACGCGCCGCAGCGAACGCGGCTGCCTTGCAGAAGTTTGTTATCAGCAGGGTTGGCGATGTGTGTGTACTCAGCGCTGTTCTGCTGCTGCACCAACACTACGGGACCTTTTATCTTCCGGAAATGATGGCCGCCGCAAGCGGTGGAGTTGACCAATCATTGGCGCTGCAGTCCGCCTCTGTTCTGCTGGCTATAGCCGCGCTGCTGAAATGCGCCCAGCTGCCCGTTCACGGCTGGTTGTTGCGGGTTATGGAAGCGCCAACGCCGGTTTCGGCACTGCTGCACGCGGGCATTATCAACCTGGGTGGTTTCCTGTGGCTGCGTTTGTACCCGGTGTTTGACGGCTTTACCCCAGGCCATGGCATTCTTCTTGTTGTCGGCGGTGTGACCGCGGTGGTAGCTGCGCTGGTGATGATGACGCAGTCGTCGGTGAAGCACTCACTGGCGTGGTCTACGTCAGCGCAGATGGGTTTTATGTTGTTCGAAATTGGCTTGGGCGCTTACACCTTGGCCCTTCTTCACCTGCTGGCGCACTCGCTGTACAAGGCGCATTCGTTCCTTGCCAGCAGCCGCACCGTGGTAGTCAGCCATAAACTGGCAGGGTATGCGGGAGTGGAGAGAGTTCAGGTGATAAACGGCGTGCTGGCCGCAGTGGTCGCCGCGGTTATATTGTGGGCGGTGCCGGCACTGGTTGAAGGGAAACTGGTTCTAGGCACGCTGCTCGTGCTGGCGTGTACTGCTGCTGCATTGGGCATTCCAGCCTGGGTAAAGACCCCGGTTCGCGCCAGCCTGCTGCTGTGTACCTTGATGCTGTTGCCGCTTTACAGCCTGTTGCATGCGCTGCTGTCGCCGGCTCTGAGCTCGGCCAACAACCTGGTGCTGCCACTTGCGGCACAAGTGGCGGGCCTGGCCATTGTCGCTGCTCTGGCGGCCGGCTCGCTGATGATTTTGCTTAAACCGCAAAGCCGCATCAGTCAGGCGCTCCACCATTACTGCTGCGAAGGCTTAGGGCTAGACCTGCCGCTGAACCGCATCAGTGCCGCACTGGCACGAACAACCCGCGGTTTGAGCCTTAGCGGCGCCAAATCGACCAACCTACACAAAGTTAACCCGTTGAGTTCAGGAGAGCGCTGATGAACCCTAGCCACGTTGTACAAGACGAATTACAGACGGCTGTAACCGCGGCTTGCGAGGCCATAGCGCCAATTTGGCCACTGGACCAGTTTATTGCCGTTAATCCCTGGTGGGGAATGCGGGAACAACCGGTGGCAGCGGCGGCCGATCAGTTGCAGCGCCGTGGTGGTATTAGCATGTTAATGCCTGCGTCTTTCTATTTGTCGGCCTGGGAAGGCGGGCGTATTCGCCCGGAAGACGTGCAGGATGTGTTGCAGGCGGTTGGGCCTGAACCTGCGCCATCAATTGAAAGTCTTCTAAAGCGCTTGCGCGCGGGAGATGAAGTTCAGCCGCGGGTGGCCTGTTCTATTTTCCTGAGCCATGAGGGCCTTGCGCCAGCCGGCGATGGCAACTCCCAGCAAGCCGTTGTACGTCAGACCGGTCGTTTCTGTGCCCGTTACTTTGATCAGCGCCAGGCACGCTGGGCTGCAGACAAGGAACACGGCCTTTACACGGCTTGGCATCAGCATGTAAACGCCAGCCATCTGGTAGACAAGCAGATTGGCGTTAAAGGTTTACAGCGCATGCTTGCAGGCTTGCCGCAAGAAACCGAACAGGCCCTGGCACCACTGACCAGCGATCTGGCCTTGCCGCCTGCGGCGTTAGAAGCGCTTTGCCACGGGTTGCTGCTGGATATAATTGGCTGGGCCTCCTGGTGCCGTGGAATAGACTGGCGGGCCGAAAATCAAGGGGGTAGCAGTAGGATCTGTCGTGAACTGCTGGCCGTGTTGCTGGCATGGGAATGGGCAGGGGTCGCGCTGGCCGATAACGCTACCCAGAAAGCCTGGCGTAGCCAGTGGTCTCTGGCCGCCAAGAGTGGGTTTGATGAGAGCCGGCTTGATAAGGGCGCAAACACTGACGGCCAGCTCTGGTTGTGGCAGCAGGCGTTTGAAAAGGCATGGCAACGCCAGTTGCTATCAAGTCTGAATCTTGATGAAAGCCCGGTCGCGGCGGCCAAGCCGGATATTCAAGCGGTATTTTGTATTGATGTTCGTTCAGAAGTTATCCGGCGCAATCTGGAACAGGCGGACGGCGGTATTCAAACCAAGGGTATGGCCGGCTTCTTTGGCCTGACGCTGGCCCATCAGACACTCAGCGACAAGCCCGGCGTGCGTCAGCTTCCGGGCCTGTTGGAGCCGGCGATCATAGCCGCTGACACTACGGGTACCAGCCAGGGTGATAATGCCCAGCGAAGCAAAACCAATCAGCAGGAACTGGTCCGCCAGGCCGTTCGCGGTGCCAAGTATGGCAGCCTGTCAACATTTACCCTGGTGGAAACCACCGGCTTGGCCTGGGCCTGGAAGCTGGTTCGTGACAGTTTGAACAAAGGGAATGGCAGTAAAGGTGAAGATCACGAGCCAGGCCAGCTGCGCATGCATCATGCCGGAACTGGAGACCCGTTGTCTGACGCGAACAAAATCCGCCTGGGCATAGATTTTTTGCGGTCGCTGTCGCTGACGGAAAATTTTGCCCCGTTACTGGTTCTGGTGGGCCACGGCGCCCACACCGACAATAACGCCCACCATGCGGGTCTGGCGTGTGGCGCCTGCGGTGGCCGCAACGGCGGCCTGAATGCGCAGATTGTGGCTGATATGCTGAACGAACCGGTGGTCCGTGCAGGTCTGGAAAAAGAAGGTATCGTTATTCCCCAGGAAACCTGGGTGGTTGCCGGCCAGCACTGCACGGTGACCGACCAAGTGCAGATTATTCGCCGCAGCGCCTTGCCGGGCAGTCATCGTGGTGTCATGTCGCGTTTTGAAAACGCCCTGAGCATTGCTGGCACCAGCATGCGGCGGGAGCGGGCGACACCGCTTCAGCTAAACGGGTTGGGCGATGACGCGCTGCTGGCCGAACTGCAAAGACGCACCCGGAACTGGGCAGAGGTGCGCCCTGAGTGGGGTTTGGCCAATAACGCCGCGATGCTGATTGGCAACCGTACATTGTCGCGCGGATGCGACCTGGGTGGCCGGGTATTCATGCACGATTATGATCCCGAGGCAGACGAGGATGGCACTGTACTGACCACCATATTTGGTGGCCCGGTGGTGGTTGCCAGCTGGATTAATTTACAGTATTTCGCCTCGGTAACTGCACCGGAAACCTACGGTGCGGGCAATAAGCTGCTGCATTCGGTGATCGGCGGCAATGTGGGCGTGATTGAAGGTGATGGCAGCGATCTGCGGATTGGTTTGCCGTGGCAGTCGGTGCATGACGGTACGAACTGGCGGCACGAGCCCATGCGTTTGGCTGTTTTGATTGATGCGCCCCAAGCGCGGATTGATTTGGCTTTGGAGCGCACCCCGGCGCTCGCCACACTGGTCAAAAACCAGTGGCTGAGCATGACCAGCCTTCAGCGGATCAAGCGAACCCGGGGTGCCAGTTCCGCTTCGGCCCAGTTAACGGTTGCGGGCTGAGCGTCGTTACCGGTAAACAGATGCCCGACCTCCGGCACTGCATAACGCAGATCGCCGCGAGTCGGGCGCTGGCTGTTGAATTCGGCATGGCTGATGCCAACTTCCCAGATGTTATCCGAGCCTTCGCTTTGCCAGCCCTCAGGGCGTAACTCAACCCGCACTTCCGAGCCAATCAGGCTGACTGCTTCAATGCGCAGCGGTAAATTGGCGTGCGCCACCGGCGCTGTTGCCAGCCGGACTTCGTGGGGCCGCAGGTAAAGCTGGGCGTCTCCTTTGTGCTGCACCCCGGGTACGGTTACCCAGGCATTACCCTGGCTCAGGCTGCCTTGCTTCACCTGGCCAGAAATCACATTGACCTGGCCCAAAAAATCGAACACAAAGCGGCTCTCTGGCCGAGCGTAAAGTTCTATGGGTTCATTCACCTGCTCCACTTGGCCCTGGCTCATAACCACCACCTGATCAGACAGTTCCAACGCTTCTTCTTGGTCGTGGGTCACGAAAATGCTGGTGAAGTGGAATTCATCGTGCAGATTGCGCAGCCAACGGCGCAAGTCTTTACGTACTTTGGCGTCCAGCGCTCCAAAGGGTTCATCCAAGAGTAGAATTTTCGGTTGGGTCGCAATCGAGCGGGCCAATGCCACCCGCTGTTTCTGACCACCGGACAATTGCGCCGGGTAGCGTTGGGCCAGGTGGGGTAACTGAATCATTTCCAGCAGCTCACTAACGCGCTTCTGAATGCCCGCTTTTGCCGGGCGCTGTTTGCGCGGCAGAGAATCCAGGCCGAAAGCAATGTTCTGTGCCACGGTCATGTGGCGGAACAGAGCATAGTGCTGAAACACAAAACCGATGTTGCGATCGCGCACGTGAAGCCCGGTAACATCCTTGCCTGAAAACGAGATTTGCCCGCTGTCTGCAGACTCCAGCCCGGCAATAATGCGCAGCAGGGTCGTTTTGCCCGAGCCGGAAGGGCCCAGCAAAGCGGTGAGTTTGCCCTCGGGAATATCCAGAGAGACGTTATTCAGCGCCTGAAACTTGCCAAAGCGCTTGTTGATGCCATCAACAGTAATACTCATTAAACAGTCTCCTGTGCTTGCAGGCGGATCACGGTACGAGCCTGCCGCCATTCCACAAAACCTTTAGCGGCCAACGTAAACACGGCAATGCCGGCCAATAGTGAAGCGCTGGTGAACGCGCCGACAACGTTATAATCCTGGTACAACAATTCCACGTGCAGGGGCAGGGTGTTGGTTTGCCCTCGAATGTTACCCGCCACCACCGACACCGCGCCAAATTCGCCGACTGCACGAGCGTTGGTCAGTACAACGCCGTAGATAAGCGCCCATTTGATGTTGGGTAGTGTGATGGTCCGAAATATTCTCCAACCCGATGCGCCAAGCACCACGCCGGCCTCTTCTTCCTCGCTGCCTTGCTGTTGCATCAGCGGAATCAGCTCGCGGGCCACAAACGGGCAGGTCACAAACACCGTCACCATAACAATGCCGGGCCAGCTGAACATCAGCTGAATGTCATAATCCGCCAGCCAGCTGCCAATCCAGCCGTTACGGCCATACAGCAGCAGATACAGCAAACCAGCCACCACTGGCGACACCGCAAACGGAATATCAATCAGGGTGATCAGCAGTTTACGGCCGGGAAAGCGAAACCGGGTGACCAGCCAGGCCAGCGCGACACCAAACACCAGGTTTAGCGGCACGGTCAAAGCGGCCACAAACAAGGTCAGCCCGATGGCGTGCAGAGTGTACTGGTCTAGCAGGTTATCAGCGAAGGTGCTCCACCCGGCGCTCAGGGCTTCGGTGAAAATAACCACCAGCGGCATAATTAAAAGGCCAGCGGTAACAGCGATGGCAATGCCAATCAGCAGCCACTTTATGGCCGGGCTGTCGCCAACGCGACGCTGTTGTAAAGAGCGTGAAGAGCGGGACCGGGTGCTTGCCATGGTGCTAGCGTCCTTCCAGGCGTTTGAGATAGCGCGCTTGCCATACCGTAATGGAAAACAGCAGCACCAGTGATGCCAGCAGAACAACCGAGGCGATCGCGCTGGCCGCCGCGTAGTCGTATTCCTGTAGGCGGATAAAGATCATCAGGCTGGTGACTTCACTGATGTAGGGCATGTTGCCGGCAATGAAGATAACCGCGCCAAACTCGCCAAGGCTGCGGGTGAACGACAAAGCCACACCGGTGACCAATGCTGGCCATAGTGCCGGAAAAATGACCCGGCGAAACACATGGGCGTCGCTGGCGCCCAGGCTTACGGCGGCTTCTTCATCTTCCGGTGCCAGCTCTTCCAGAACCGGCTGCACAGTGCGCACCACAAACGGTAAGCTGGTAAACGCCATAGCCACCACGATGCCAACCGGAGTGAAGGCAACTTCAATGCCCAGTTTGGTGAGCCATTGTCCATACCAGCCGTTTGCGGCGAACAGCGTTGCCAGAGTAATACCGGCAACGGCGGTGGGTAACGCAAAGGGTAGATCTACCACTGCATCAATCAGGCGTTTTCCGGGAAATTCATAGCGCACCAATACCCAGGCCAGCAGCAGGCCAAATGCGCCGTTGAACAGCGACGCGGCTAATGCCGCCAGTGCGGTTACCTTATAGGAGGCAACCACCCGTGGATCAGTGATTACAAACCAGAATTCGCTGAGGGTCATGGCGGACATTTCAATGACCAGACCGGTCAGTGGCAATAGCAGAACCAGGCTGATAAAGAACAGCGAAATGCCGAGGCTCAGACCGAACCCCGGCAATACCCGCTTACTGCGGCCCTTAGCAAGCGACCAGCGCTGTGGTTTCACAACGCTGGCCTGATTGGCAGTGGACATTAATTACTTCCGACGCTGCAGTTGGTCAAGTTTGCCGCCACTGGCAAAGTGTTCTTCGGTGGCGTTTTCCCAGCTGCCGGCAATGGCGCTGATGGGCAGTAATTTGACATCCGGGAAGCGGTCAGACGTTTCCTTTTTGACGACCTCGTTGTGCACGCGGTTGTTGAATCCGGCCAGCAGGCGCTGGGCGTCTTCGCTGTAAAGGTGCTCAAGATAAGCTTTGGCCAGTTCTTCGGTGCCGTTCTGTTTTACGTAATCGTCTATCCAGGTCACCGGGAATTCGGCCAGAAAGCTGACTTTAGGCGTGACAACTTCGTATTCGCCGTTGTCGTAGCGGTCGACCAGATTCAGTACTTCCGATTCAAACGTTAGTAGAGCGTCGCCAATACCACGCTCAATAAAAGTGGTCGTAGCGCCACGACCGCCGCTGTCGAAGACTTTTACGTGGCCCAGAAAGTCCCGCAGAAAGCCGTCTATTTTCTGCTGGTCGTCACCAAAGGTCTCTTGGGCGTAGCCCAGTGCGGCCAGGTAGGTATAACGACCGTTACCGGAGGTTTTCGGGTTGGGCATAACCAGAGCGACGTCTTCTTTTACTAGGTCGTCCCAGTTTTGGATGTTTTTCGGATTACCCTTACGCACCAGGAACGCCATAGTCGAGTAGTAAGGAGAGCTGTTGTTTGGTAAACGCTCGGCCCAGTTTTCAGGAATCAAGTTGCCGCGGGTGTGCAGAATGTCGATGTCGGTAACCTGGTTAAAGGTAACCACGTCGGCTTTCAGACCTTGAATAATCGCTTGTGCCTGCTTGGAAGAGCCTGCGTGAGACTGGCTGACTTCAACGTTGTCGCCGGTCTTTTCATTCCAGTATTCATTGAAATGCACGTTGTAAGCGGCGAACAGTTCACGGGCGATGTCATAGGATGAGTTCAGCAGTTCACGATCGGCCGATAAAGCGGCAGGTGCGAAGAGCGAGGCACTGAGCGCGAGGCCGGTAACCAGGCCCTTGAGTTTACGTTGCATGACATTCCCCTAAACAGATGGTGTGTTGAGGGGTAAGTTAACAAAGTGCGGTTAAAACGGGAAAGAATAACGAATCACTTAAATATAAATTTTTAGAATAAGAAGAGGGTAAGTAGTAAAAGCGCTTTCATGATGACGAAAACCTGAAGCCCGCAATATGTGCGAGCTTCAGGTTTTGCCGCTACTGCTTAGAGGCTTCGGCGACGTAATGCGCCACCGCTTTCATCTGCTCTTGCGACAGGCTGTCCGAAAAATTCGGCATAATACCAACCCCGCCGTTCAGCGCCTTCCAAACCTGCTCTTCAGAAGGCTTCAGATCATTGAAGTTGGGTCCGATAACACCTGCCGACCCTGCGTCTGCCAAAGTGTGGCAAATCGCGCAGGAAGGCTGAGACTGATCAAATACCTGCTTACCCTGTTTGTAAAGTTCGTCTGCAAAAGCGGTCCCAGCACACAGACATAATATAATACTAACAACCGCTGTTTTCATAAATGAGTTTCCACGCTCAAGTTACGTTAACGGTAACGCCGTGATCTTGCCAGCTGGTGTTGCCATAACCGCGTTCGTTCGGCGTACGCTCAGGTGGTTGAGTGTTGCCTTCAACATCGGTGGCACGACTGACGATGCGATGCTCGCCGGCCGGCAGATCGGTGCCCAGTACAAACGGACGCCATGCAAAAGGTCCTAAATCCGGTCCCAGGAAACGGGCCTGTTTCCAATTTTTGCCACCGTCGACAGAGACTTCTATTTTCTCAAGATCATTAACACCGCCAAAGGCCACGCCATAAATCATATTACGACCGGTTTTTGCGCCTTCTAGAGGAGCAGTTACCCAGGACTTAACCGGCATTTCCCACATGGAAGGTTGGTCCGGGGCGCCTTTTACGCCAACGTCGCGAAAGCGATAGCCCGAGGCCTGAATTTTGGCGTCGGTTTGGTCTTTCGTAAGAGTGATGTTTTTGACGTACTTAACGTTGTTGACACCAAAGTAGCCCGGCACAACAAAACGCAAAGGCCCGCCATGGCTCAAGGGTAAGGGTTGATCGTTCATTTCCCACACCAGCATAGCCTGGTCTAACGCTCTAAGGGGGACAGAGCGCTTTACCATCAGGGTTTTCGGGTCCAAACCTGCAGGCAGAGTCTCGCCGCCCGTGGCGGTTATGTAACGGGCATCTTCAATGTTGCCACCCAGTTCTTTGATCACATCGCTTAGGGGCACGCCTGTCCAAACGACACAGCCCGCAGCGCCGGTGGCCCACTGGGTTCCGCCCGGGCCATGGGTAAAGAAAGCGCGGCCATTGCCGGAACACTGCAATACAGACGCAACCGACGTGACATTCATTTTTTTCAGATCGGCAACCGTAAAGGTTTTGGGCGATGCCACACCATCAATGGCAACTTCCCAGGCATCCGGGTTATCCGTGATGCCGCCGGGCGCGGGCAGGTTGTTACGCACAAACAAATGGGTGCTTGGCGTTACCACACCGCTACCAATGGCACCACGCTGGGTTTCCATAGTGTTCGCGCTGTGCACGATCAACGCAGATTGATCTTTCCATTTCACGAAGTCAGGCAGGGTTTTGGGCTCTTCGGCACGCGCCAGTGGCACCATGCCTAACAAGCTGACAGAGGCCATGGCGCCGGCGCTGCCAACCAGTAAACGTCTGCGGCTGAGGCTCGCAGGTTGGGTTGTCATAGCTTGAGTATCCCGAGGTGACATTTTCATCATTTCTTCCTCTTATTTTTTTTGATGCACATCGGGACTAAGCTTAAACCAGCTTCTTATATGCTGCCACTTAAAAACGTAGTAACGCAGACCCCCAGGTAAAACCGCCGCCAAACGCTTCCAGCAAAACAACCTCGTTCCGCTTGATCCGGCCATCACGTACAGCTTCATCAAGGGCCAGAGGAATAGACGCTGCTGAGGTATTGCCATGCTTGTTAACGGTTACTACAACCTGATCCATCGGCATGTTCAGTTTTCTAGCGGTCGCTGCGATAATGCGCATATTAGCCTGGTGGGGCACAAGCCAATCAATATCCGATTTTTTCATATTGTTGTGGGCAAGGGTTTCATCAACAATTCTACCCAGCGTGTTTACCGCCATTCTGAAGACTTCATTGCCTTTCATTTCCACATAGCCCAAGCCTGCCTTGAACTTTTCAGGATTTTCGGCGATGCCACATGGCACGTGAAGAAGTTTTTCATAGCTGCCGTCGGCGTGAAGATGGGTGGACAAAATCCCAGTTTCATCACTGGCTTCAAGAATAACCGCACCGGCGCCATCGCCGAACAACACGCAGGTACCGCGATCGCTCCAGTCGATAATACGAGAGAATACCTCGGCACCAATGACGAGCACTTTTTTGCTGGTTCCGGTTTTTATAAACTTATCCGCGGTGGCCAGCGCGTACACAAAACCGCTGCATACAGCCTGAATGTCAAAAGCGGGACAGCCTCGAATGCCCAGGCGCGCCTGCAGAATACAGGCGGAGCTTGGGAATATTTTATTGGGCGTAGAAGTAGCGAACACGATCAGGTCAATATCTGCAGCGTCTATTCCGGCGGCATCTATGGCTCTCAATGCGGCCTGTTCGGCCAGGTCAACCGTGGTTTGACCCTTCACCGCAATATGGCGCTGCTCAATGCCGGTGCGCTCGCGGATCCACTGGTCCGTGGTGTCCACAGTTTTTTCTAGATCTTTATTGGTAACAATCTGGTCCGGCAGATACGAGCCAGTGCCGGTAATACGTGCGAAGGTCATTCGTAACTTCCTGCAGCATTGATTTTTTGTCAATCCGTCATGCTATACCGGTCTATGCCGGCGGCGTTATTAGCGATTTGTCGGTTGAACGTTAGTTTGTCATCTTTCAGCATGGCAGCGACGGCTAGTTAGGTCTAGATTTAATCTTCGACTCGACCGCAATACACTGGAATGGGACGGAATTATGACACAGGGACGTTTTGTAAAATCTACCATTAGCTTTTCTTGTGCAACCTCCGTTAGCCTTGCGTTAAGCATTCAAGCTTGGAGCAGTTACAAATCTTCTGCCGCGGCAGCTCGCAAACCCTTGGTTCAACATTGATACGGTCACCGAATGACGCTCACTGAAATGGTTTTGCTGGCTGCCCTGGGCGGGGTCGCCGGCTTTATTAACGTGCTCTCCGCCGGCGGCTCAATGCTCACTTTGCCCTTGCTGATGTTTCTGGGCTTGCCGCCCCAGGTTGCCAATGGCACCAATCGGGTCGCTATAACGTTGCAGAGCGTTACCGCCGTTGGCAGTTTTTTCCGTAACGGGCACGGCCAGCTAGGCATTGGTTTGCGCCTGGCCGTGCCGGCCGTGCTGGGATCCTTGCTTGGTGCATGGCTTGCAACCGATGTGTCGGCAGCTGTTTTCGAGTTCATTCTGGTTGCCGCCATGATCGCCACCTCGGCATTTTTACTGTTGCCAGCGCCAAAGCTGGACACTCGGCCTTTAACCCCCCAACGGCTCGGCCCGGTGATCTACGCCGCCATGTTTGTGGTGGGTCTTTACGGTGGTTTCATTCAGGTGGGAGTAGGGGCGCTGTTTATTGTGGCGCTGCACCGTATGCTGAAAATAGACCTGCTCCAGGTGAACGTGCTCAAAGTCTTCATCATTCTTCTGTATACCATCCCGGCACTGGCGATATTCGCAGGCAGTGGGCAAGTACGCTGGGCCATGGGCCTGACCCTGGCCGCAGGTAACATTGCCGGGGCAATCATTGCGGTGAAGGTCAATGTTGGGCCACGGGGTGCACAGTGGGTGAAATGGCTAACTCTGATTATGGTCGGCGCCATTGTTATTCGCCTGATTGTCGCTTGATTGGCCGCTGACTATTGTGCTCTTTTACTTTCCCAGCAATTCACCCAGGGGCCTCAAGTTGACCACAGAATCACATAGGGATTTTGTCATCATCAACAAGGGCGTGGCGACAATCAAACCGACCGGCCCCCACAACCAACCCCAGACCAATAAACCAATAAAAATAACAACGGCGTTCAGGCTCGACACGCGCGCCGTTAACACCGGGGTAAGTATGTTGCCCTGAATACTGGTAATGATCAGTGAGGTCAACGACACCGCAAGGGCCATATTGACCGAGCCGAACTGAACAAACGCTGCTGCCCCTGTGGCTAGGAAAATCAGAACAGGCCCCAGATAAGGAACGGCACTGGCCACACCGGCGAGCACACCCCACAGGCCGGCTTGTTCAAAGCCCAGAGCCATGAATGCCAGCCAGGTTATGATGCCTACAAATACCGCGCCGATTAACGTCACAAACAGGAAACGCCGCACCTGATGGTGGAAGTCTGCCATGATATGGGCCGCTTTGCGCATACGGCCAAACGACGGCCCGGCAATGCGCACAACTTTCAAACGGTAGAGCTTGCCTACGGCCAACAGGAAAAATACCAGCAGCAACACTGAAAGCACCTGCGAGAACAGCACCAGTGCAGCAGGTGAGCCCTGCATAATAAAATTGCGGAGATCGAAGGGCTCTTTTGCAATCCTCACCAATGTAGCGCGAGTCCGGGAGCTGTCTCTTTTATCGTCTGACGCGGTCGTTTCTTCAATTTTGATTGCGGCCTCCTGGGCCTTTTCGATAACGCTTTCTTCTTTTACAGGATTTCTCGCCTCTTCACGCTGAAAGCGCTCAACCGCTTGCGGAATTTTGTTTAAAAGATCCATCGCTTCATCTTTTAAAGGCACGCTTGCGGCTGCGCAAATGGCTATAACGACGGTGATCACCAACCCAGCGGCAAGAGTTCGCGGCAGTCGCAAACGTTCGAGCCCGGTTACCAGCGGGTCGAGCGCATAGCTGATCAGCACCGCCACCACTAAGGGCAATAAAATGGCTTGCGCCCAGTCGATAAAAAACAAAGTGGCGACGGTCGCCAGAATGACCAGTGATACGCTTCGAACGTTTACCGCCTGAATCATTCCATCGGAGTTGTTCAGAGGGTTCCCGTTGGTTTTATCGGATTCGTCAGAGCCTGTCTGTACTATCATATGAGCCTTTTCCTGGCGTGTTGGTCGAGTGCAATTGTCTCAGTTTAGTCAACACAGAAAAACACGCATATACATTTCGTTAATAGCCACCCTCCACTCAACCCTCCCGCAGCAGCAGGGCCGGGTTCAGCCGCAGCGCCCGCAGCGTTGGCAGCAGGCCTGCCAGCAGGGCAAGGGAGCTGACGGCGCCCGCCACCAGCGCGCCAAGCCACCACAGATCGCCTGCCGGCAGTTTTAGCAACATGCTGGCCAGTGGAAGGGCAATCAGCGCTCCGAGTGCGGTCGCGAACACGGTAGAAAGCAAGGTAAGTAACCCGGTTTCCAGCAGCATGGACTGCCGAATAGCCTGGTGCCTCGCGCCAAGGCAGTGAAGCAGGTTGGCCTCGTATAGCTGTCGTCTGCGGCTGACACTGACCACGCTGGACAGCACAAGAAGGCTCGCCGTCAGGCTGACCAAAGCAACGGTGGCAAGGCCGGCCGCTGCTTTTTTGAGCAGGTTACCGGCGGTCTCGAGCCAGTCGGCTGTGCGCAGGGTAATCACATTCGGGATGTTTCTGGCCAGCCACTGCTGTGACGTTTTTGCGGCCGGGTCGGTTTGGTAAACCACGCCTACATACCTGCCAATCAACTCGTCCAGCGCGCCATCTTGCAGAACGCCTTCGAACCAGAATCGGGTTTGAAGGCCTTTTTGCTGGTACAGGGCTTTAATTTCGGCGGCAATTGTCTGGCCCTCAGCCTGAAACTCCACTCGGTCTCCTACTTTCAGCCCGAGCTGGTTGGCTTCACGATCTTCCATCGCCATGAAGGCGGGCTCACCCTCTGCTGCCGGCGACGACCACCAGCTGCCACTGACGAGCTCTAGATCTTCCGGGTTTCCTGACAGATAACTGAGCTTGTACTCATCACCCATGGCCTCGCGTCTGGCTTGCGAGTTGTCTGCCAGAACATCCGCGATTGGCTGGTTGTTGATCGCCGCCAGGCGGCCACGAACCAGTGGCAATAGTTCAATCTGACTGGCCGGATCAAGGGATTCGAGGCCAGACTTGAGCGGGTCAATCTGATCAAAAAAAACCTCATACAGGATCAGGGCAGGGGCTTCGGCCGGGATCGTGGATTCCAGCGCGCGAAGGAGGGTGCCCACAAGCAGGGTGCAAGCCACCACAAGAGTCAGCGCCGTACCCAGCGAGAGCAGGGTTGCCCGCAACGGTGAATCTGGCCTGTGCAAATTGGCCAGCGCCAGTCGGCGTGCAAAATTTCGACCAGCAAAGCCGCTGTCTTCCAAATCTCTGGCAGCGCGTTGCAGTCCCTTGATCAGACCTTCCAGTAAGCCCCAGAGCAGCACAACAGCCAGCAGAAACAGGAACCCGAGTTGCGGGGAGGGTAGCCAGAGAAGAGTGGCGGCAATGTAGGCCGCTAGCAGAAGATAACTCGCTATCCGCCAGCTGCGAGGCTCATGGCTGGCCGCCTGAACCCGGCCGCGGAACAGGCCTGCCGGCGACGCAGCAAGTGCTCTGGCCAGCGCCGGCAGTGCGAAAACGTAGGCCGTCAGCACCGCAAACAGCCAGCTCAGCAGCAATGGCACAAGCCAAAGAGCTACCCACTGGCCAGCATCAACAGAGCCGGGCAGCGCAAAGGCATCACCGGCCAGACCAATGGCTGCGGCAGACAGCGCCAACCCGATGGCGCCGCCGATGATGCCGGCCATGCTGCCCAGCAGGCCAATCTGAAGAAGATAAATGCCCACCAAAGGCCGGCGGCGCAAGCCCAGTGTTTGCAGTGTGGCGATGGTGCCAAGCTTTTCGTCCAGGTAGGCATGTATGCTGTTGGCGACACCCAGGCCGCCAATGAACAGCGTGGTAAAAGCGATCAGAATGAGCGCCGTTGCAATCTGGTCAAGCCTTTCGGACAGGCGTTCGCTGCGCTCGGCAAAGGTTGTGGTATCCCAGCGGGTATCGGGAAACGCCTGCTCGAATTCATCCAGCCAGACGTCCAGATTGCGATCGGTCTGCACCCGGTATTCGTAGTCAACGCGGCTGCCCGGCCGAATCAGCCCAGTTGCTTCTACCGCCGCTTCGGAAATCATGATCGGCAAGCCGCGCCAGTTGGCATTCAGGCTGCGATCCGGCTGCGCCTGAATCAGGCCGCTGATGCGAAAAGTTGCTGCGCCAATCTGAATCTGATCGCCAATGGACTGGCCCAGACGCTCAGCAAGCAAAGGATCAATGATGGCGCCCCAAAGATCATTCTTCTGTGAAGTTAGCTCTGCAAGTGGTTGATCCGGCATTAGTTGCAGCTTGCCGTAAAGCGGATAGGCGGCATCCGGAATCAGTATCTCGGCTCTGACGAAGCTTGCGCCGCCGTCTTCACCTTCACCTTCACCACTCGCTGCCCCGCTTACCATCGTATCGAGCTCTCGAACCAGCGAGAGGCTGCCGGTCGCACGAACCCATGCAAGCACTTCATCCGGCAGAGGTTCACTGGCTTCCAGTTCGACGTCGCCGCCCAGAAGCATGCGGGTATCCGCTAGCAGACTCTGCTCGATAACCCGGTAGAGACTGGCCGTGGCAGCCACCAGGGTAACGCCCAGTATGAGGCATGCCAGAAAAACCTTGAGCGCGGAGATGCGCGAGCGCAGGTCCGAGATCGCGAATTTCAGCATCCAGAAGGGTCTTGCGGAGGTTTCAGATTTCATAGAGGTGCCCACCGTCCATCCGAACCCTGTGCTGACATCGCTCCGCGACGCGCTCGTCGTGGGTCACCAGCACCAGCGTAGACTTGCTTTTCTTATGCAGGTCGAACAGCAACGAAAGCACTTTCTCGCCGGTTTCCTGGTCCAGATTGCCTGTTGGCTCGTCACCCAGTAGCAAGCTCGGCTGATGAACCAGCGCCCTGGCAATCGCCACACGCTGTTGCTCGCCACCAGACAGCTGCGCTGGATAGTGCTGCAATCGATGGCTCAGCCCAACGGCCTCCAGCATGGCAATAGCTTGTTCACGGGCGTGGGCTTGCCCGGCAATTTCTAGGGGCAGGCTGACGTTACCCAGCGCGCTGAGACCGGGCAGCAAATGAAATGACTGGAAAATAATGCCAAGGTGCTTGCTGCGCCAGTCGGCCAATGCATTTGAATCCATGTCACCAAGGCGCTGGCTGCCAATCAGAATCTCGCCCTTGTCTGGGCGCTCAAGACCAGAAAGCAGCAGAAGCAGGGAGGTTTTCCCGCTTCCGGATGGGCCAGTAATCGCCAGTGTTTCGCCGGGTGGAACCTTGAGTGATGCGTTATTGAGCACTGAGACAGCACCTGATTCTGTTGGATAGGTAAGGTAAATGCCGCTCATTTCGACGCTGGTGGACACTGAGGCTCCTTGTTTTGTGATTAGTGCGAATCTGATCTTTTCGTTATGTTACTCTATAACACTATGAAACCTGACAAACGTGAACTTAAACAAATAGAACGCCAGTTTGTCGTGGCGCTCACCGAAGCCTGCGAAGCTGCAAAAACTGAAGTACCCGGTTTTTGCCGGCTGACACACGATAACGGCGCAAATCAGTTTCCGGCGGGCCTTCGCGTGACCTGGATTTTTGATACCCGGGCCAACCTTGAGCAAGCGCTTGTTGATGGCTTTAAACAGCATGCGCGTGCACAGACCTTGGCCGCGCTTGAACAAACCGGCCTGGACCCAGGCCTCATTTCCAATTGCCTGCAGTTCGACAGCGAGGAAGCCTGCACGAACTCCCAGAAGGGTAACTGGTTAGCGCGGCTGGCGCAGATACGGCGCATCAGACATTAAGAGCAGGCAACACTTGACGATCCGCAGGCTGGGAGCCCCCATGGCGAAGGAAATAGAAAACCCCTGCAACTCTGTCTGTCAATTGGACAGCGGCGTCTGCCGGGGTTGCGGCCGCACACGGGCGGAAATCAAAGCCTGGAAAGGAATGAAGCGGCCCGAGAAACAGACGTCGGCAAGAGCGGCGGGTCTGAGGCTGAAAAAACAGAAAACGAAGAATTGCTAAAGACCCAGCCCAGAACAACCTCTTTCAGTACCGGAACCACGCACGTTTAAGTTGATCAAGTAGTTACATTGTGTTATGTTATAACATAACAATTAAGGGGAAGTGACCGACTTTTGGGGTGCGCATTCCCTCAATGACTTGCTCCACACCCCCAGTCTTGCCAAACAGCGCAGAATGCAGGGAGTCAAACGATGACCGCGGATCTTCCCGATATCGCAAAAAACCAGGTGGGGCAGGGAGGTGCTCCGCTGGATTGGGTGGGGATGGAAAACATCAGCCTTCCTGTAGTGCTCAATGAAGCCAGTCAGGTGTCTTATACATCCGGCAGCGCATCGGTATTTGTAAATGTTCCATCGGGGCCGCTGGCTGTGAAAGGTATCCACATGTCGCGGCTTTACCAGCTACTCAATACCTCGTCGTCCAGTGCACTAACCCCGGGATTGCTTCGGAGCCTGTTGGCATCGGCCATTGCAAGCCATCAGGATTGTGGTTCCGAAAAGGCAAAAATCACTTACTCGTTCAACTTTCTGGCTCTGCGCGATGCGTTAGTCACTCCCGATAGTTCAGGATGGCAGAGTTACTTGGTCTCATTATCTGCTGAAAGAGATGACGATAGAAAGTGCGAGCAAATATGGCTATCGGTGAATATTACATACTCGTCAACTTGTCCGTGCTCAGCCGCACTGTCCCGGCAGGTTCTGCGGGATGCGTTCACCAACGATCACTTTGGAATGACACAGGTATCGGTGAATGATGTGGCTCTTTGGCTCGATCAAAATGGCAGCGTCGCAACACCCCACAGCCAACGGAGCATTGCCCGTGTATCCGTTCCGTTGGATATGGCGCGGCCAGATCGTCTTGGCCTCATCGATCTGATTGATCGTGCTGAAGCAGCGCTCTCAACGCCGGTGCAAACGCTGGTTAAACGAGCCGATGAGCAGGCATTTGCTCGGCTCAATGGCGCAAATCTGATGTACGTGGAGGATGCCGTTCGGCGGTTGTCAACAGCACTTACGCCACATTATAAGGAAGTTGGGGTCAAAGTACGCCACCTCGAAAGCCTGCATGCCCACGATGCGGTTGCTTCCATTAGCCCCGCTAGGGGCGGGTTGGCGCCATGACTGACGCGCCTGACATCTTCATTTTCAACACACTGAGTAAGCGCAAAGAGGCGTTGGTTACTGCCGAATCAGATCGAGTAACCCTCTATGTCTGCGGACCTACGGTCTACAACTATTCGCACCTCGGCAATGCCCGCCCGGCAGTGGTGTTCGATCTTCTGGTCAACCTCCTGAAAACCAGATACAGCGAAGTGGCCTATGCCCGGAATTTCACCGATATTGATGACAAGATAAACCATGCGGCCGCGGCGGAAGGGAGTTCAATTGACACTGTTGCAACGCGTTTTATCAATGCGTATCACCGGGATATGGACGCGCTGGGTGTGGCACGACCGCAATGGGAACCCCGGGTCACCCATCATATTCCCCAGATAATTGCGCTGATTGCCCGGCTTCTCAAAAAAGGGCATGCCTACAGTCACAAAGGGCACGTGTTGTTCAGTATTGTTTCCTACCCAGAGTACGGGCTTCTCTCTGGCCGAAATATGAATAGCGTGAGCGCCACTGTACCAGCGCACGACCGACACCTTGGAGAACACGATTAAACCATTCTGGGTCGAGTGGATCGAAGCGCGGATAGAGCAACGCAATATTGCGCTGAAAGCGGGGAATTATGAGTTGGCGGACATCATTCGGTCTGAATTACTGGCCCGGCACGTCCAGTTGGACGATACCCGGAGCGGAACAACATGGGAGGCGATTGCCCAGCCTTTCGCTATCTGAGAAGTGGTATAAAAATGGCAACATCCCAACTGGAGGTATCAAATGATTCGTAAGAATCCGAATGGTGATCTGCCGAGAATTCATCCGGATGCGTTTGTGGACCCTACGGCAATTATTTGTGGAAAAGTCATCATTGAAAAGAATGTATTTGTTGGCCCTTACGCTGTCATTCGTGCCGACGAATCCAACGACGATGGAGACATGGAACCCATTGTCATAAAAGAGGGTTCGAATATTCAAGATGGCGTTGTCATTCATTCAAAATCAGGTGCTTCGGTTACTATTGGCGTTGGCGCATCCATCGCGCACAGAGCAATCGTGCATGGGCCCTGTAGTGTCGGCGACGGCGTTTTCATTGGATTCAATTCCGTTTTGTTTAACTGCAGTGTGGGTGAGGGCAGCGCGATACGCCACAATGCCGTCGTTGACGGGGTAGCGTTGCCATCAGGCTTTTATGTTCCCTCAACCACGCGGATAGGCCCGCAAACAAACCTGGCTGAAATCCCTAGAATGTCGTCGGCGGCGTCTGCTTTTTCCGAGGATGTTGCGCAAACCAATCTCAAACTGGTTCGAGGATACAAGGCGATTCAAAATGAACTGTGATGAACAGGCGCTCCACTCAGAGCAAAAACAGGCACTGAAATTTGCCGACTTGCTCATCAAAAATGCCCAAGTAATGCTGCCCTGGGGGTGTGAGGAGCTCGATGTTGCCTGCATCGAAGGCCGCATTGTGGCCATTGGCGAATCTGCGTGGAAGGGACGGGGAACCATTGACGCATCGGGCCTGCACCTATTACCCGGCGTCATCGACTCACAGGTTCATTTCCGCCAACCCGGTCTAGAGCACAAAGAGACCATTGAAGCCGGTACACGGGGGGCGGTTTTGGGCGGTGTCACTGGCGTTTTTGAAATGCCCAACACCAACCCGTTGACGCTGACCCAGTCCGACCTTCAACAAAAACTGACGATTGCCGAGAACGACGCGTGGTGCAATTACGCATTTTACGTTGGTGGCTCGCCTAAAAACGTGCACCTGCTGGAGGCTTTGGAGCAGCAGGCAGGCTGTGCCGGTGTGAAAATATTCATGGGCAGCTCATTCGGTGACCTCCTCGCCGAAGACGACGAAGTTCTAGAGCGCATTCTTGCAAGCGGCAACCGCCGCGTCTCGATACACGCTGAAGACGAAGCCCGCCTGAGACAAAGACGCGCCCTCGCAGAGCAGAGTGGCGATGTGCGTGACCATCCGAACTGGCGGGATGTTGAAAGTGCCTTCCGTGCGACGCGGCGTATTGTCAGTATCGCCCGCAAAACCAATAGGCCCATTCACATTCTCCACATTTCCACCGAAGAAGAACTTGCGTTTCTCGCGGAGCACAAGGATATCGTAACGGTGGAGGCATTGCCCCAACACCTGACGATGGTCGCACCCGATTGCTATGAGCAGCTCGGTACGCTCGCACAGATGAATCCGCCCATACGATCCCTTCGACACAGGGACGCGCTCTGGCGCGGAATAAACAACGGCCTAATCGATGTCTTGGGCAGTGATCACGCCCCGCATACATGGCAAGAAAAGCAGCTTCCTTATCCCGATACACCCAGCGGTATGACCGGTGTACAAACTCTGCTTCCCGTAATGCTGAACCATGTGAACGAGGAAAGAACCAGCTTGTCGCGTATCGTTGATTTGCTTTGTAGCGGGCCCGCCCGTGTCTTTGGGATGGTTGGCAAAGGTCGTATTGCGGTTGGGAACGATGCTGATTTCACCATCGTAGATCTGCAGGCAACCCGAACGGTCAGGGATGAGGATATGGCCAGTATGTCAGGATGGAGCCCCTACGCTGGTGTTACGTTAACGGGGTGGCCTGAAATAACCATTATCTCTGGCAAGCCCGTTATGCGTTCCGGCCAGTTGATCGGTCAGCCTGGGGGCCGCCCCATCGTTTTTCGCAATGAATTACGAAACCGGGAGCCATCAGAACAGACAATAGGAGGTGTCCCTGGTGGCCGATGACGGGCAAAGTGGTACTGACAGATCTTTCTTCTCGGACCGCATCAGTATTGAACAAGTGGAGGAAGGGCATACTCTGGCTCCGAAGTTTGATTCATCGGGGCTCATCACGTGTGTGACGACCCATGCTGATTCCGGTGAGGTGCTCATGCTGGGGTACATGAACGAAGACGCATTGACTCGCACCATTGAGTCGGGAGAAGCGCATTACTGGAGCCGGTCAAGGCAACAACTCTGGCACAAAGGAGGCACCAGTGGACACATCCAGACTGTTGTCGAAATACGAATAGATGATGATCAGGATGCCGTATGGCTGCGAGTTCGGTTGCGAGGCAGGCAGGCTAGCTGCCACGTTGGTTACAGGTCTTGTTTTTACCGGACGATAAACTGGAACAAGGCGCAATCGGCCCCGACACTGAGCTTCATTGAAACTGGAAAAGTGTTTGATCCGTCAGAGATCTATGGCGACGCACCTAATCCCACCATTCTATAACGTTTTTCATCATGAACGTCGCAACCTTTTTATGCGAGCGTTTAATTGTAATGTTATAACGTATTAATAAAATAGTCAGGAGAGCTTAATGAATAAAGTTCCGGTTACAGTCCTCACCGGCTATCTCGGTGCTGGCAAAACAACACTGCTTAATCGCATCCTCTCGGAACAGCACGGCAAGCGCTACGCCGTGATTGTTAATGAATTTGGCGAGATTGGCATCGATAACGACCTGGTTGTTGGGGCGGACGAAGAAGTGTTCGAAATGAACAACGGCTGCATCTGCTGTACCGTCCGGGGCGATCTGATCCGAATTATTTCAGGTTTGATGAAACGCCTGAAAGGCTTTGACGCCATCATTCTTGAGACAACAGGAATTGCCGATCCGGCGCCGGTGGCGCAAACATTCTTCGTAGACGATGAGGTGAGGGCGAAAACGTCATTGGACGCCGTGGTAACGGTGGTTGATGCCAAGAACCTGCCAGCGCGACTGGCTGACAGTTCAGAGGCAGCCGAGCAGATAGCGTTTGCCGATGTCATCCTGCTTAATAAAGTCGACCTGGTGTCTGAGGAGGAACGTAAAGCACTTGAGAGTCGCATCCTGGGCATGAACCCCTATGCCCGAATTATTCCTAGCAACTACTGCGATGTGCCGCTTGACCAGATTCTCAATCTAGGAAGCTTTGATCTGGAAAGGATCGTCGCGCTGGAGCCCGGGTTTCTCACCGAAGATCACGACCACGAGCACGACGATACGATAAAAAGTATTTCACTGAAGAGCAACGTTCCCCTAGATTCGGACCGATTCGAATCCTGGATAATGGAGGTGCTGCGCACCCAGGGCGTGGATATTCTTCGGTGTAAAGGCATTCTGGATTTGGTCGGCATGGATCAGCGGTATGTTTTCCAGAGTGTTCATATGCTTGCTGATGGCACTGCCACACAGCCCTGGCGAGCTGACGAAAAGCGCGAAAGTCGCCTTGTGTTCATCGGCCGTGACCTTGATGAAACAGCCTTAACGGCAGGATTCAGCGCCTGTAAAGCAGGCACCGTCCATGGCTAAGGCACCGTCTCTGATTGAACGCCTCGGTCGGGTCTGGCAACTATCAGATCATGTGGTCGCTTGCCGTTTTGAGCGATCGGGTGCCCTGGCATTCGCACTGGGCGACGGCTCGCTAACCATCATTCCGCATGCGGATGGCGAACCACTGACAGTGCAGGCGCATGCAGGGGGCTGTCTGAGCCTGGCTGCGGCTCCGGGCGGTGGGTTTATCAGTGGCGGTGACGATGGACGGTTCCTGGCAATATCCGTGGCCGGAGAAGTGACGGAACTGGCCAACTACCCCGGTCGTTGGCTAGACAATGTGAGCAGTCATCCGGCCGGCGTCATTGCCTGCTCCGAAGGCAAGCGTTTACATCTGACCCGTATCGGCAAACCCACGATCAGTTTCGAGTATCCCAGCACCGTAGGCGGTTTTTGTTTTTCCCCGGATGGCAAGCGAGTCGCCGTGGCTCATTATGGTGGCGTGAGTATACGCGCCGTTAACGACCAACACTCCGGAGTGCTGGCGTTGAAGTGGGCAGGCTCGCACCTGGACGTGACCTGGAGCCCGGATTCAAGATTTATCCTATCGGCAATGCAGGAGAACTGCATTCGAGGTTGGCGCCTTAAGGACAAACAGGACTTTCACATGAGCGGATATGCCAGCAAGGTAAAATCCTGGGCCTGGGTGGCTGGTGGGCGTTACCTGGCAACCAGTGGCGCCGATGTTATCCCGTGCTGGCCGTTTAGCGGTCGCAAAGGCCCCTTGGGCAAAGCGCCTGTCTCCTTGGGTTATGCCGAATCCGGACGGGTCACGGCCGTTGCTGCGGCACCCGACTATCCATTGGTGGCTGCAGGTTACGATGACGGGCTCGTGCTAGTTACCCAACTGGCTGATGGTGATGACAATGAGCAGGCTGCAGTCATCAAGCCGGCCGGGGGTGGCGGCGTTACCGATATCGCCTGGGCGCTCGACGGGAAATATCTCGCGGTAGCAACGGAGCAGGGGTTTGCCGGTATTCTGCCAACAGCCGCTTAATATTTGCCAGCTCGGTCCCCGAAAAGTGGTGTGAAAATTGCTGGATCAAAGAGTGTCAGTATGAAAATCACCAAAGCAGTGCCAACTAATATCATCACCGGATTCCTCGGGGTGGGTAAAACCACTGCCATTTTGCACCTGCTGGCCAATAAGCCCGCCAATGAGCGTTGGGCGGTATTGGTCAATGAGTTCGGCGAAATAGGTATCGACGGCGGTTTGATGGCTGGAGGCCAGGGGGCTCAAACCGGCGTTTTTATCCGCGAGGTACCCGGGGGCTGCATGTGTTGCGTTTCAGGTTTGCCCATGCAAATGGCGTTGAACAGATTATTGATGGCCACAAATCCAGACCGGTTGCTCATCGAACCGACGGGGTTAGGGCACCCTCAGGAAGTGATTGAGTCGCTGAACCAGCCGCATTACGCCACCGTTATTGACTTGAGAGCGACGCTGACCTTGGTTGATCCTCGACGCATACGAGATTCGCGTTATACCCAGAACGCCACATTCACCCAGCAAATTGCAGTAGCCGATGTACTCGTGGCGAATAAGTCCGATCAGTGTACGGATGACGACTTTTCTTCCCTGAATGCTTACCTGGTGGAAAAAGCCAGTCACGAAAAGCCGTTGTATCGCGTGAGTTTCGGGGAGATCCCGTTCGCGGCTCTTTTGGTCCCTTCTGCCCACACAACGCCTAAGCCTGACCCGTCCAGGCGCTTCACGATGCCCGCATTATCACAAAACGCCTTTGGGCAACCTGAATCCACAGAGCGTTCAGATCACAAGCCATTGCCTGAGGGTGATTACATTAAAATCAAAAAACACGCTGACGGTTTCACGTCGGTTGGCTGGCGTTTTCACGCCAGCATTCTGTTTGATAGAGGCCGGCTGTTTGAGCTCTTTTCCGGTCTCACCCTTCAAAGGGTTAAAGCCATATTCATTACGCCAGACGGTGTTTTTGGCTATAACTTCAGTGATCAGGCGTTAACTGAGGTGGAGTTGGACGAGGCACAGGAGAGTTGCATCGAAGGCATCGACAATGACGTGACGGTTTTTGAAGGTTTTGAAGCGGGCCTTCTGGCCTGTAAGGCCCGCGTCAGTTGATGTCTTGACGCTCCTCATCTTTTTCAGTGGTTCGAGTGGATTGCGGCGACCTAATTGCCAAAACAAGATCGGAGCTGATTCGAGACTGCATGGACACCATTTGTTTGCTGACTTGTGCTTTAAAGGAGGCAAGTTCGATATCAGGCACTTTGGCGGCAGTCGGGATATCCGCGGTCAACGGATTAACGGGTTGGCCGTCCACATGAAACTCGAAATGCAGGTGGGGCCCCGTTGAGCGTCCCGAATTTCCGGTAAGCGCTATTTTTTGGCCCCGCTTTATTCTTTGACCTCGTTTGACCAAAACTTTGCTCAAGTGGAGGTAGCGTGTTTCAAAGGTCCCACTGTGATTGATATCAATATATCGCCCGGCAAAGGGGTGATTGCCAACACGCGAGACGACGCCGTCGCCGGTACTTACAATGGATGTGCCGAAAGGTGCTGCGAGATCGACACCGTTATGGGGTGATCGTCTGCCGGTAATCGGATGGAGACGATCAGGACTGAACGGGGAACTTATTCTGAAGCGTTTTTCGGTTGGCCAACGTAAAAATGCCAGCAAAACGCTTTCGCCGGTCGCGTTATAGTAGTTGCCATCGTCGAAGAGAAACGCGTTATAGGCTTTAGGTCCGCGAAGCAGGGATACCGCTTCAATTCGTTGGCGGCCCGTTGGCGTATCGTGAGTCATCTCGCGACCCGTGATAACAGTGAATGTATCGCCTGATCTGAGATCTCGCCGAAAATCGATTTTGCTTTTCAGAAGCTGAGCCACTTCGGCCACCTCGGCTTTACTCAGTCCCGACTTGACGGCGGAGGCATAAAAGCTGCCATTAACGGCCCCTCGGGTAATGGCTGATTGCCAGTGCGTCTCGGATTGCTGTTTGCGGGCGACAAATGCGCCATCGTCCTGGCGGGCAAAGGTAATGGTTCTGGCCGCATCAATGCGCAGTGTTAATGCCTTAAGCGCCCGGTTCCTGTCGTACTTGAACGTAACCCGTTTTCCAGGTTTCAGTGTTTCAAGAGACAGATACTCGACGTCAGCTTCAAGAACCTGGTGCAGCACAGACGCAGGAATACCTTTTAACTCGAAAATGTCACTTAGGGTATCCCCCTTTTTGATCTCATAACCCTGTGTTTCAGTCTCATTGGTAGGCGGAGAGGGCAGGGGTGCGGGTTCAGGCACAAGGGCTAAATGCCCATTCGGCTGAGCATTCAGGGAGCGGGGATTGTCCAGTTGGATTGATACGGCGCCGGAATGCTTTGGTGAAGCGAAAATAGCGACGACAACGAAAATGATCGCCAATGACAATAGGATTTTGTGGGTAAGTGTAAAAAAGTGTCGAAATAACATGGTTGCGAACTGTCTCCCCGAGCTGCCCAGAATCGCCGTTCAGGCATGAGTTTTTTGTGGCCGGATGAAGTACCGGAAAGCGCTGGATACACCGAAAAGAATAGCAACAATACAGACAATTGTTGGGCCTGTCGGGGTGTCCATAACGTAAGACACCTGCAATCCGGCCAGTGAGGCACCGCACCCGATAATCGCTGCAATAATGGCCATGGTTTCTGGCGTTCTGCTGAAGGGGCGAGCTGTCGCTGCCGGTATGATCAGCATGGCGGCAATCAGCAATACTCCCACTACTTTAATGGCCACAGCCACAACAACCGCCAACGATAAGGTGAGAATCATGTTCTCTCGCTTGGGCGAAATGCCACTTGCGCAAGCGAGTTCAGGGTTAACGGTTGATATAAGCAGGGCCGACCAGCGCCAACAAACCAGTGTGAGAACAAGGGCTGCGCCACCCCAAATCACACCAAGGTCAAGGGCGCCCACAGACAGGATGTCACCAAAAAGATAGGCCATCAGGTCGATGCGAATACCCGACAGAAAGGACACTGCCACCAGACCAAAAGCCAGCGAAGAGTGCGACAAGACACCAAGCAGAGTATCCATGGCGTAACCGCGTTCACTCAGAGTTGTAACGGCCAGAGCCATTAACAGCGATACCACCAAAACCCCTGCAAATATTGGCATGGATAACGTAAGTGACAATGCTACCCCCAGAATGGCGGCATGTGCGGTTGCATCGCCGAAAAAAGCCATACGTCGCCAAACAATAAAGCAGCCAAGCGGCGCCGCGGCGATTGCGACACCGAGGCCGGCGAGGGACGCACGGAACATAAAGTCATCGAACATTAAAGAGCTTCCTCGTGCCGGGGAGCCGCATGGTCATGGTGGTGGTAACTCGCGAACATTTCCGCATCATCGAGGCCAAATAATAATCGATATTCGGGGGCGACCTTGACAACCTCAGGCGCGCCTTCGCAACAAATACTGCCGTTCAGGCAGATAACGCGATCCGATGTTCGCATCACAGTGTGCAGCTCATGGCTGACCATCAGGATGGCGCAACCCAGTTCCTGCCGCACCCGCTCAATCTGTCGGTAAAAGTCTGCTGAGCCAGAATGATCCAGCCCTTGGGTGGCCTCATCCAACAAAAGCAGATCGGGTTTCTCTATCAGGGCCCGGGCCAGCAAAACGCGCTGGAACTGCCCTCCGGACAGGGTGCTTAACTGTTGTTTGCCAAGCCCGGACAACCCCGCTTGCTGGAGAGCAGCCTCCATGTCGTCCCTTTGCTGGCGCTTGGGAAGCGATAGAAACCGATAAACCGTCATTGGGAGTGTTTCATCAATATTGAGGCGCTGTGGAACGTAGCCGATGATCTGTTTACTGATCATTTCAACCTGACCGGAGGTCAGTGGCTGGGCGCCGATAATTGCGCGCAGAAGCGTCGATTTTCCTGACCCGTTCGGGCCGACAATCGTCACAATTTCGCCCCGCTCTATATGGATATTAATGTCTTTTAGCACACTGTTTCCGCCAAAACTGACGGACAGGTTTTTGGTGGCAAGGACTCTCATTTGTTTTCCCATCGAAAGCAGGTCTCACACATCCGCACAGGTCTGGAGCATTTTTCAGCTTTCACAACATAAACCTCTTTCCTAGTTAATAGCAATGTTATAACATAACGTTTAAGCAATAAAGCTTCCATGACGAAAAGGCTGAAAAAGAATGAGAAAGCGCCAAAAATTAATGGCTACTGCGTTTATAGCGACCTTGCCGTTTAGTGCAAATGCTGTTCCCAATGTAGCGACCGATGTTACACCCATTCACTCACTGGTGTCGCAAGTCATGGCGGGAGTAGGCAAGCCGGATCTGCTTGTTCAGTCTGGCGCTTCGCCGCATAACTATTCGCTCAGCCCGTCGGAAGCTCAAGCATTACAGGAAGCGGACCTCGTGTTCTGGGTGGGTGAGGGCTTGACACCCTGGCTGGAAAGGTCTCTGGATAACCTGTCTCCCGATTCAAGGAAAGTCGAGTTGCTGGAGGTGGTGGGCACAACAACCTATGCCTTCAGAGAAGGAGCTACGTTCGACGCTCATGATGACAGCGATCATGACAAGGAAAAAGAGGATGGGCACGACGCTCATGATGACCTCCATCATGATGAGAAGACAGAGGATGATCATAATGAAGGCGATCATCATGAACACAGCGGTACGGACCCGCATGCGTGGTTAGATCCCGCCAACGGAAAGGTCTGGCTTGATGTGATAGCAGCGGCTCTGGCAGAAAAAGATCCTGAAAATGCTGCTCAGTATCTTGAAAATGCAGCGACGGGAAAAGCTGACATTGATGCCGCAGTCAGTCGTATTGAAATCACCATAGCTCAGCTCAAAAATAAACAATTCATTGTTTTTCATGATGCTTACCAATACTTTGAAAAACGCTTTGGCATTCCGGCAGCAGGGGCGATCTCGATCGGGGATGCATCAAAACCAAGCCCGGCCCGGATTGCAGAAATCAGGAAAGTTGTGACGGATTTAAACGTAAGCTGTGTGTTCACTGAGCCGCAATACAACCCAGGTATCGTTAAAGCGGTTTTTGGCGGAACGGGTGTTAATACGTCTGGAGTTATTGACCCATTAGGATCAGGCCTGGTTACCGGCGCCAACCTGTACCCTGACTTATTGATCGAGATCGCTGACGGCCTCCAATCATGCCTTGGAGAAAAGTAGGGGGTTACGAACCCTCAACTTGTCTCATACTTTCCGCTCGCGGCCTTCAAACCGCTTGCGGGCCTGATCCGAGTTAACGTAAACCGACTCGGTAAAAGCCGCGCTGGCATGGCCGAGTTCTTCGCTGATGTGGCGAATATCCGCGCCGGATTCGATGGCTTGGCTGGCGCCGGTGTGGCGCAGGTAGTGAGTTTCTGACCTTATAGCTTCAAGCTGTCTGGCTTCGTCGACAAAACCGGCTTCCTCCATGCGCGCAACAGCGAACATAACGGCCTGCTCGTAAATGCGTTGAACCTGACGTTTGCCCAGTGCTGTGCCATGGGTTGAGGGTAGAACAGGGTGGTGATCGCCCGGATCGGGCATAGGCGATAATAAGTCCAAGTAGGCGCGCCAACGTTTCAGGTAAGGCAGATAAGCATCGGGTAGAGTAACTGAACGGGCTTTATCGCCTTTACCAAACACAAAATACGACCAATATTGCTCGCCCTGAATAACTTTTCGACGGAAATCACCAAAAACCGGAATCCGTTCTGCGCCATCCTCCAGCGGACGCGGCGCCAACTCGCCAACCCGAAGAAACAACGATTTCATGGTTACGATCACAAACAAATGTCGTTCACATTTTGGGTTTTGATCTGCTTCGGTAACCAAGGTCTCTAGCAACCAGGACCACTGCCAATCGGTTAGCCGGCGCACAGCGACTTCGAGATCTTTGGCCAGTTGCGGTTTGGCGCGACGATCACGGCGGCGTAGATCGTTAAGCGGGTCTGTTAGCAGATATTGTTGGTAAACCAGATATTTAAAGAAGGTTTGTAAAGCAGTTCGGCTGGCGTTCAGGCTGGCTTGGCTGGCATTGTAAACGGCGTTTTCATCACTGGAGCGCAACGCGAACGGACGCCATTGCGGGTTTGGTAGGCGTAAACCGTTGGCATGGGTGAAAGCCGAAAATACGCCGCGGGCGATCCAGCTACGTGGTGGGTTCTTCAGGGTCTTGAAATACGCGGTTACAACATCAGCGTCGGTTTGCACCAGCGTGCGTTTGGTGGTTACCCAAAGATAATTCAAAAAACGCTGAACCTCACCGCGGAAGCGTGAAAAGGTTCCAGGCACATCGGCATATTTCATCAGAAATTGGCGACTGATTTCGTAATCATCGCGCAGTATGATCAAGGGCTGCGGTAAAGACGCCAAAAATGTCGGTATGGATGGGTGGCAATGAAAGTCGGAAAGATCTTCCAGGTAGTTTGCAGTATCGAACAGCGGCTGGCCGCTAAATGAAGTTGACACGTTAATCCTTTTAACCCTTGATTCAGTAGACAACCGCAGAAAGTACAAAATTTCTGAAACCACAAATCAACAGCTTGGGCTCGTAATTCCACGCAAAGTACTAAAGAGACTTAATGTGAATTCTAGTATACGGGATCCGTTTGAGTTTCCACACAAAGTACTGAATTCGTTGTATAGATTGTGAAATAAGCGGCGATAGCTTTTGGATGCAAACTTCACTCAGTTAACTAATATTTGGTGAGCTTACGGCAGCATAGCGCAACTTCCTGCTGAGCTTCTGATTCAATGAATGCCTCAACCCTATCAGGAGGCAGTCATGATTCCACTAACCCCCGTCAACGATACCGTTCAGCTCCAGAGGCGGCTCGATTCGCTGGCCGCAGACTTCACGCGCTGGCGTGCGCAACGACCACACCAGCGTGCGGCCGTGCCTCAGTCACTGCGCGACAGGGCCGTCGCGCTGGCACTGGCATCCTCGCGGGTCTGTGTCAGCAAGGCGCTCAGTATCAGCTACACCATGCTGAACACCTGGTCGCCGAAGTTGCAGGCGCAAGCAACGACACGTCGGGGCGCTGCTCCACAGACAGTGACACGCTCATGTGTATCAGCACCAACCTTCGTGCCGCTTGAACAGGCGATAGCCGAAACCGAAACCGATATCACTGTCCCAACCTTCACCCTCTCGACCTCATCAGGGCAACGGCTGACCATCGAAGGGGCCTGCAGTCCTGCTCAGGTGAGTGCGCTGGTACTGGCGCTCTGCGCCACGGCGGCCGCATGATCCTGCTGACCAGCTCGAGCCGCATCCTGCTGGCAGCGCAGCCGGCTGACTTTCGTCGCGGCATCGATGGCTTCGTGGCCCTGTGCCGTGATCAGCTCAGACAAGACCCCCGCGGTGATACCCGCTTCGTCTTCACCAACAAAAGCCGCACCATGGTCCGCGTGCTCTGCTATGACGGCAGCGGGTTCTGGCTCATGACCAAACGCCTCTCGCAAGGCCGCTTTACCCGCTGGCCGGCCGCAGGCAGTGCGCTGACCGTGCTGGAGGCGGCGCAGCTGCGGCAGTGGCTGCGTGGCCCTGTCGAGAAATTATCTTGAAAACGTTCGAAAACTCAGTAGGCTATGCCAACACCTTCAAACAGACTCACAACAGGAACAGATCATGGCTGCCAGTGCCACAACACTGACCGAAGCGCAGGTAGAAGCGCTGACCACGCGCGTGCAGCATGCGCTGGATCATGATCTGGCCCTACCACCTGAAGATGTCAGGCTGCTGCTCGATGCGCTGATGACGCTGGCGAAGCTGCAGGCTGGCATCAAGTCCAGGAGAGTCGGCCTGCACAAGCTGCGGAAGCTGGCCGGCCTGGTCGATGCTTCAGAAAAGCTCAGCAGTCTGCTGGGCACCGCCACTGGGAAGAGCGGATCACGCAAAGCCTCATCACGCAGTCCGGCCATCTCGGCCGAACCACCGGCTGTCGAGGCGGTGGCACCGACGGTCGAACATCATGCGCTCGAAGACGTCAGCAAGGGCGACGACTGCCCTGAATGCGAGGCCGGCAAGCTCTACAAGTACGATCCGGCCAGCTTCGTCCGCATTGAGAGTCAGCCACCGTTTAATGCCGTGCAGCACGTGGCCGAGCGCCTGCGCTGCAACGCCTGCGGTGTCTTCATCACGGCCACACTGCCAGACTCTGTTCTGCAGGACGGCGGGCGAGGCCAGAAGTACGGCTACGGCGCCAGAGCCCTGATGGCCATGAACAAGTACTTCGCCGGCCACCCGTTTTACCGTCAGGGCACCCTGAATCAGCTCCTGGGCGTGCCAATGACAGCCTCGACGATCTTCGATCAGTGCGAGCATCTGGCCAATGATCTCAAGCCGGTGCATGACACCCTGCTCAAGCTGGCCGCCGACGCCTGGCTGTATCATATCGACGATACCGGGAACCGGATACTGGATCAGAAGCCGGTCATGAAACGCAGTCGCCATGACGGCCGTGAGCGACTGCGCTCCGGCATTCATACCTCCGGCATGATTGCCGAGCAAGGTGACGGTCCGCCCCTGGTGCTGTACCAGACATCGCTCAGCCATGCCGGTGAATTACTGGACGATGTCCTGCGCCTGCGCAGTGACGGCAGCCCGCCGCCGCTGGTGATGAGTGATGCGCTCTCATCCAACCATGTCAGCCGCACCCCGCTGCGCATCGCCCTGTGCAATGCACACGGCCGGCGCAACTTTGCCGATCTGGTGGTGCACTTTCCTGAAGAGGCGGAGGCGGTACTGACGCGTTACCAGCTGATCTGGCAACACGACACTGAAGCGACTGAGCAGCAGATGACGGCCGCGCAGCGGCTGGCCCATCACCGCGAGCACTCACTCCCGGTGATGGAAGACATCCGCCGCTATGGCGCAGACCGGCTGGCTGCGAACGCGGCTGAAGCCAACAGCAGCTTTGGCCAGGCGGTCAACTACTTCAACAAACACTTCGACGGACTCAGCGCGTTCTGCCGCCAGGAGGGGGCACCGCTCGACAACAATCGCATGGAGCGTGGTCTCAAGCTGCCGATCCGCAATCGCAAGAACGCCATGTTCTTCAAGAGCGCCGCCGGTGCGGCCATCGCCGATGTCATCACCTCAGTGATTGCAACCTGTGCCGCAGCCGGGATCAATCCGCTGATTTACCTGCGCAGCGTCCAGCGCCATGCCAGCGAAGCCAGGAAAAACCCTGAAAGCTGGTTGCCGTGGACCTATCAAAGCCATAGCAGTCAAGACGTCAAGGCCGCCTGAGCACGCCATCCAGGTAGGTCTAGCACAAGCGTAGCGCGAAGTTGCGCTATGCTGCCGTAAGGTCACACCTAATTCAGCACGGGGTGGTGCGTATGTTCCGCCAAACCGTGGGTGGCAAGGTGGCCATTCATCACTTTTTCTCGGAAGGCGATATCATTTGGCCGGTATTCGGTCGCAGCCGCACAATGCGCAATACGCTATGCTTGAAAAGCAGCACGCCGGTTACGGCATGGGTGGCAGATTTCGCTGCATTCCGTTCAGCGATACAAAGTCACGGCGCGGTACAATGGCCGAAATTTGCTTTAGCGTTGACAGAAGAACTGGCCGAGTTGGCCAGCATGCGCGAGTTCCGCAAACACACCATGCCTGCCAACGAACGCTATTCGTTGGTGCAGGAAGAGTACCCAGAACTGACGAAGCTAGTGCCAGACAACCAATTAGCGGCCTGGCTTGGTGTTGTGCCCGCTACTTTTTCGCGCTTGAAAAGAGCAGCGTCTAACCGCCAAAAAAACGGCTGACGCCGACCATCACAACTGATTCAGAAAGCCCACACCATTACCATCAACAGCGCCCATGCCAAAAACGACGCTGCCATTATTGTGTAGGTTGCAGACATAGCCTCCACGTCGGTATCTGGGCGATGGCTTAAAGCTCGCAAGCCTTGGTAAATCAGTGTGCATGACAGCCCCATCGCAATAAGCACAACGACAACGCTAAATGCTAGAGAGGGGACTAGCAACGCCAGCGACGACAGCCATAGCGGCACGGGAGCAATCGCAGCTAACAAATAGGCGTCTTCGTAACTGATAGCCAGATCCTTACCCGCAACAACCGAGTGAATCAGCCAACCCATCACAAAAAACGTCAGCAGCTCGGCCAGAAACAGAATAGTGGTAATAAAGCGCCATTCTTTGCCGGCGAAACCAGCCATAAAGTGCTCGCCGTAATGCGTGCCGGCGTAATACAACAGAATCGGTGGCAGTAAAGACAGGGGTAAAACAAGGGCCCAGGCAATCAACGGAATGGATATCTGTCGGCGCTGCAATTCGGGCCAAGCGCCTTCACTGTGAAAGGGTAATTGCAAAAGCATGGTCAGGTTCATGACGTTTCTCCGGATTCTAGCATTACGTAGATGATGCATCTGACATACATTTAGATCCCAAAACCGACTGTCAGCAAGAAACTGGAGTGACCTAGATCAAGTCACTTATCTGAAAAGCCATTTCAATTCAGTTCCTAGGCCGCCCGCGCGGCGGCTCAGCATGACACCGGCGAAAGCGACAGTTCTGGGGCCACGCTCTGCATGGCAGTCGTCGAGTGAAAAACCAGTCGGCGGAGGCTTACTCGAACCCACGTCCTTCACCCGTTTCTTCGTGAGTGACGCCGTCCCGAATGTGGTAAATACGCTTGAACGTAGGAATGATTTTTTCGTCGTGGGTGACAACGATGATAGCCGTTTGGAACTTGCGTGCCATTTCGTTGAGGATCTTGATGACAGCCATGGCGCGCGGACTGTCAAGGGCGGCAGTTGGTTCGTCGGCCAGTATCACCGGCGGCTGGTTGACCAGCCCGCGTGCGATCGCTACCCGCTGTTGTTCGCCACCCGAAAGCTTCGATGGCATGGCGCGGGCTCGATGTTGCACGTCCAGCGCTGTGAGTAATTCCAGCGCCTTCGCACGCGCCTCGCCATTGGGTACACCTCTTAACATCGGCAGCAATGCCACGTTGTCAGTAACATCCAGAAACGGAATCAAATACGGTGCTTGAAACACATAACCGATTTTGTCACGGCGCAGAGCACGCAAATCCTGAACCTTCCAGCCATCGTCAAAAATGACCTGATCACCCAGAGTCATGCGTCCCGCCGTCGGGCTGATGACCGCACCCAGACATTTCAGCAAGGTACTCTTGCCGGAGCCGGAAGGCCCAATAAGGCCGACAACTTCTCCCGGAGCAACATGCATATCCACATGCTTTAACGCATCAACGGCGGTATCGCCCTTGCCATAACGCTTGCTCAACCCTTCAATACGGATGCCTTTTTCGCTCATTTTGTCACCCAATCGCTTCGGCCGGATCAACCTTCAGTGCTGCATAGATGGCGATAACGCTCGACAATACGCAGATCAACACAACCGCAATAAACCCGAATATCGAATCAAGGGGTTCAAGCAAGACATACTTGGGAAATATCGGCGCCATAAACAAGGTGGCGACAATTTTTCCCACCACGAACCCGATAACCCCGAGCGCAATCGCCTGCTGCAGAATCATTCCGGCGATGGTGCGGTTGCGGGTGCCGATCAGTTTGAGTACGGCGATCTCGCGGATTTTTCCGAGTGTCAGTGTGTAGATAATAAAAGCCACGATAGCCGCACTGACCATCGATAGAATCACCAGAAACATACCGATCTGTTTTGCGGAGGTGGCGATCAATTTGCCTACAAGGATCTCTTCCATCTGCGCGCGGGTGTAAACCGTTAGCCGCTTCCAGCGGCGGATCGATTCGGCCACATCGTCATGGCTATAGCCGTCTTCGATCTGGACTAGAACCGCGTTTACATAGGTGTTGGTGGTTTGCAAATCGATAACGGCGCCAAGTAAATCCGGACTACCAGGCTTGTTAAATGCAGGGTTGGCCTCAGTTCGACGCCGGCTTTGCAGAATGGCGTCGTTGTCTTTCAGAAACTGTGCTTCTTGCGCATCCTTTAGCGGAATAAAAATCATGGGGTCGCCGCCAGACGAGACCATGCGACGGGTGAGGCCGACAACGGTGTAGTGGTTACGGCGTATCTGCAGGCGATCACCAAGCTCAAAACCGCTTGCGATATCGGCGACGGCTTCGTAATGGCTACGAGTGATCTGACGACCCGCAACAAGATACGGCGGCCAGCCTGGGGTACCGGGCTCGCCAGCCGTTATGCCGGCGATCATTGCCCGCACATCGCGCTCACCTTGGCGTACCTGCATGGTCAGGTAAGTAACATTGGCTGTTCGTGCCACACCGGGCATACCACGGATACCGCGCCAGGTATCCTGATAGATACTCGACGGTTCTGCATAAGGGCCCAGGGTATCCTTTTGCACCACCCAAAGATCTGCACTGCTGTTATCCAGCAACACTTTGGCGTCGTCGATCATGCCACGGTAGATTCCGGCCATAGACAGTGTCACACCGATCAGCAGACCAAGGCCCACCCCGGTAAAAACGAACTTTCCCCACGCCTGAAGAATGTCGCGACCGGCCAAGCTAATCATTTGGACACCCCTGGAATGCGGTCAACCACCTCGATGCGACTGCGCGAGGTCAGCGCTTGTTCGCTGTAGAGCACAATTTGGTCTCCTTCTTTAATTCCCTTCCGGACTTGAACAGAGCCATCCAGGTCTGTAACACCCAAGGTGACCGGAGTTAAACGCAACTCATCATCCACGATTTGCCAAACGCCGACGCTATTGCCGTCGCGTCGAATCGCAGCGTTGGAAATGGTCGGCGCGACGGGAAGGGCAGGGAGATCAACCGTGACTTCGGCTAACTCGCCTAACGGCGGCAAAGGCTGGGGGAGTTCATCAAAGACCACTTTCGCGAGCATTTCCTCGGTTACCGCATCGGCTTTTAATTCAACGCGCAACACACCGCCGCTCAGCGTTTGGCCGCTACGTGAACGCAAAACAATGCGTGCGGGTAGATCTTTGGCCAGCCCCGCTGCGCTAATCTGATCGAAGCGCACATTGACCCAAACACTTTCGGGATCGATGAGTTCCAGTACAGCCTGGCCGGCAACTACCGTGGTGCCTGGCTCGGTGTCCCGAGAGGCGACCACACCATCGTGCGGTGCGATCAGCTGTAGATTTTTTTGCTGCGTCACCAGAGCCTCTTGATCTGACCGAATACGGGCGAGGTTTTCGTAAGCAGCGGAAAGGCTGGCGGCGGCTATCGCCAGTTCCTGTTGTTTGGTGTTAAGAGTTTCATCGCTGGTTGATCCCGCAGCGAACAATCGTTTATATCGACCCACCTGGGTCTGCGCATAGGTTTGCCGGGCCTGGGCCTCGCGCAACGCGGCTGTGGCTCCTCTAAAGGCCGCTTGTTGCGAGCGCAGCCGGTCATCCAGATCGACCGGGTCCATCTCGCCGAGCACTTGACCAGCCGTTACTTGGTCGCCTACATGCACCTCAAGGTTTTTGACGCGCCCGGCGAACGTTGGCCCGATTTTGTAGGTGTAGCGCGCCTCAACTGTGCCTATACCGAACAGCGCCGGCGTAATCGCACGCGATTCCACGGTCATCACCGTTACAGCAACCGGTGCCAGTGGACCAGAGCGCAATCCGACGTAAACGAAGAGTGCAAGCAATGGAACGATAACGGCTAGCAGGGCCAAGGTACGGCCCTGAATAGGTAGGTGTTTCATAAATCAGTCCCGATACCGCGCCGATAAATTGCAAACACTCGTGGCGCATCGTGGCGTATGCGTTGCACATCGCCAGTCAGCAGCGATTGCATAACCAGGCCCTGAATCGTGCCTATAAAAAGCGTGCTCGCCGCTTCGCTGTCTAAAGAGGAACTCAATTCACCATTCGATTTACCCTTCTCAATAAGATGATTCAAGCGTTCGCCATAGCGTTGGATCAAGGTTTGCACCATACGCTTGGCAGGAGTTGACTCTGCTCTTTGAAGCTCGCCAAACAGCATCCTGGGCACGCCAGGATGTTCGGCCACGAATTCGACATGAGTCATGAAAATCGCCTCCATTGCGGCCAAAGGCGAATCGATTCCGTGTACAGAGCGGTCGATTCGATTCAGCAGACGCTCTGCCACCCATTCCATCACCGACTGCCAGATGGCTTCCTTGTTCGGGAAATGTCGAAACAGCGCGCCTTGGGTTAGATTCATGTGCTTGGCGATAGCAGCGGTTGTTATCTCGACAGGATTCTGTAACGCGGCGAGCTGAATTACAGACTCGACGGTCGCGAGCCGGCGTGCGTCGGCCGAAAGTTTTTTTGGGCGCTCATTCATTGTGGCCTCCAGATAAGAAAGAAAGTAATTAATTACTATCTTATCTGGAGGCCTTGAAACAAGCTATACAAACTTTAATTTAAGGCTGTGTAGGTCTGGATTTCAGGCCGGCGCCATGAATCGTCTTGATGGTGGTTATTTTCGTCATAAACACAGTCTTTTAGCTCAGCGCAGAGCGCATCCAGGCGCTTTACAATCCTTATTTTTTTCCAATAATCATCGGTAAATAATTGAAACCGCCGGTTGGGAAAACGGCACGTTCAGGTAGTTCATGGGGCGCGAATTCCAGGGTATCGATACCGCGAAGAAATTCCTCAATCAAAATCCTGAGTTCCATCCTGGCCAGAGGTGCACCAGGGCAAATATGAATACCTGCACCATAAAGCAAATTCTGGCCACGGTTCTTCTCGGGACAAAAACCATCCGGATCGCCGAATACTCCTTCGTCACGATTGGCGGATGCCCACAGAACGGTGACTTTCTCGCCGGCGGGAATCTTTCTAGAGGCTGTTGACAATTCACATCGGCAGCCAGAGAAATGCGCAAGCTAATAACACGAATCTCTCATAATGACGAGTCAGTTTGTCATATCGGGTGGCGACGGCCCGATAATGCTTGAGTCTGGCAAACGCATTCTCGACCAGGTGTCTGAGCTTATACAAATGCCAGTCGAGCCCCCTGTTTCCCTTATCGAGTTTTTCCTTCTGGGGATAATAACGCTCATTTCGAGGGCTTCTGCCTTGTCACGTATTATCTGGCTGTCGTAGCCACCAGCGGCTCCGGCACTGTGCTGGTGTGCTTTCACATAACTGCCATCAATGAAGACCCATTCCAGATCGGAATCTGTTTTCAGCACGTTGAAGAGCTTTTTCCAGATGCCTTTTTTCGACCAGTAATTGAAGGTTTTGTAGACAGAATTCCATTTTCCGAAGTGGCCTGGCAGATCTCTCCAGGGCACACCGGTCCGCATTCTGAACAGAATGCCTTCGACTGTTTTGCGCAAACCTGCCTTGTTATACAGACTGAATTGAAGCAATATTTCTCTTAGCCTGGACCACAGCTTCTCTGTGAGCATGTATCTGGGCATTGCGGGCTCGTATGATTGTTGTTTCGGAACTTCATTATACGAGCTTGCTCTTATCTTTCAAAGGCTTACGAGCAATTTTCAACAGATCCTAGGGTTTCGATGTTTCTTATTGTCTGTGAAGCCGTATCCCGGGCCCAAGTGATAGACCAAATCTGCGATCGCACGACTGTCCAAATTCAACCCCCTTTCATTAGGTTTTGAAAGTCGCGTTTTTAAACTATCTTGACAATATTATAGTTTCGGAACGATACTATAATCCTGCCGTATTGGTGAAGGTCATTAGGCCTTGGTAACCCTTGGGAGGACAAAATGCTGACAGCGAATAATCTAAGAGACTACATCATGAATGGCCTGACCTGCGATCATGTGGAAGTGCAGGGCGATGACGGTCAGCACTTCGAAGCAGTCATCGTGAGCCAGCAATTTGCCGGCAAAAATAAGATACAGCAGCATCAACTGGTTTATCTGGCACTCGGAGATCGGATGGGCTCGGAGATTCATGCGCTGGCAATGCGCACTTTTACGCCCCAAACCTGGGCGCAACCAGGCACCAAATAGCTTCGGAGAAATCAGAAATGAACGTACAGGAAAAAATTCTCAGTCAGGTCACAGCTGATACCGTTGTGCTCTATATGAAAGGCAAGCCCCAGTCTCCGCTGTGTGGTTTTTCTGCTACGACTGTGCAGGTATTAAATGCCTGCGGCGTGCAGGATTTTGCTGCTGTCGATGTGCTAGCCGATCCGGAAATCCGCGATGGTATCAAGGTATACAGCAACTGGCCGACCATTCCTCAGCTCTACATCAAGGGCGAGTTTGTCGGTGGTGCCGATATTGTGCGTGAAATGTATGAGCAAGGTGAACTGCAGAAATTGCTCCAATCAGCGCTGGCTTGATGACATTGAAACCGGTGAGGGGCGGGATCCCAACGATGCAAAGCTTGACTGCACCAGAACTGGCCGCATGGATCGAGAATGCGGCGCGCCCGAACCCCGTATTACTCGACGTACGTGAGCCGTGGGAATTTCAGATCTGTCATATTAGCGGTGCGTTGACGATGCCTATGAATACCATCCTTGACAAGTTCTCCGAACTGGACGCGGAGCATTCGATTGTCTGCATCTGCCACCACGGCGTGCGTAGTATGCAAGTCGGGTTGTTTTTAAAAAAGCATGGTATTAGCCACGTTAGCAACCTTACAGGTGGCGTTCATGCCTGGGCTCTGCAAGTCGACGGCACGATGCCGACCTATTGAGCTTCAGGTTTATCGACTTTCGCAAAAATGATGGTAGGCAATAAGCGTATGAATTGGGATTGGTTGTTATTTTGGCGGCAGAGATCAAAGCCACGTTCTCCCCCGTTAATTGAAAACACAAGGAACTTAACCATGCAGACCACTGACCGTAATCAATCTCACGCGCCTGACGCGTCATCCGGCTCGGCCGATAACTCGGATAAGCTGCCGGGGATACGCCATATCATTGCCGTCGGAAGCGGCAAGGGCGGCGTCGGAAAATCCACGGTAAGTGTGAATTTAGCGCTGGCACTGCAGCAGCTTGGGGCGCGTGTCGGAATCGTAGACGCCGACATTCTTGGCCCCAGTATCCCCGGTATGCTCGGCATCGCAACCGGTGAGAAGCCAGCGACGACCCAGAGTGGCAAGATGATCCCGGCGCAACAGCACGGTCTGAAGGTAGTGTCGATGGCCATGCTCACCGAAGATGACCAGCCAGCTGTTTTACGCGGGCCGATGGTAGGAAAATACCTGAAGATGTTCGTTGACGGCGTGCAATGGGGATCGCTGGACTACCTGATTCTTGACCTTCCACCCGGCACAGGCGACGTCCAGTTGACGCTGGCACAGAGTATGCCGCTGTCGGGTGTGGTGATCGTAACGACACCTCAGGCCGTTAGCCTCAAGATCGCCCGCCGAGGCTTGCGGATGTTCGAGAAGGTGCAGGTCAAGATTCTTGGGCTCGTCGAGAACATGCGCACCTTTACCTGTCCTCACTGCGGCGAGAACACGGATATCTTCCGTCACGGCGGTGGCGAGCAGATGAGCGAGGAGCTTGGCGTCCCGTTTCTGGGTGCCTTACCTCTCGATGCCGATGTTGTTACCAGCGGTGATGAAGGTCGCCCGATAGTGGCGGAACAGCCAGCGTCGGTCAGCGCCAAGGTGTATGCCTCCATTGCGACGGCGCTTGTAGAGCAGCTCAACGCGTCGGTCACGGTGCTGAAACCGTTTGTCTGGAAGTGGGACAGTAACGAGGGAGCCCCGGACTGGGCGGAAGATGCGGCGCGGCCTGCTGGATCACAAAACACCCCGATCGGTTTACTGCGTCGCGATCCGCGCACGTTATCCGTTCTCTGGGAGGATGGTCATCGCGATGACTTTGACGTCCGCGACCTGCGCCTGGCATGTCATTGCGCTCTTTGCGTCGAGGAAATGAGCGGACGCAAGTTACTCGATCCAAAGACAATACGCCATGATGTGGCGCCGCGACAGATCGTGAGCATAGGTAACTACGCCATCAAATTCGATTGGAACGACGGCCATAACAGCGGAATATATACGTTTAACAACCTGCGTGCCTTGGGTGCCAGCGCTGCAGCGAGCGATGTTGAAAATGTCTGATGTCCTGCTTGCGGATCAGCCGGTCAGTATTCGCGCCGAGTCTTCGCTCGCTGACCCCGACACGTGTAAGTTCATCGTGAGCCGTAGCTTGCACCCCGGCGGCTCGTTCTTTTTTGGCAACAAAGAACGAGCCGTTGGTTCACCGCTCGGCGAGCAACTGTTCGCACTCCTTGGCGTGGCCAATCTGCTCATTGCCGATAACGTAGTGACCGTGTGCAAAGAGCCAGCCGCCTCGTGGTCAGGGCTCAAAGCAGCTATCGGAATGGCCATCCGTACGCAGCTGCGTACGGGCGTGCCGGCGGTCCTGGAAATGTCTGTTCATAACGGCGTGCAAGGAAGGTCCGATGCAGAGCTTACGGCGGCTGTTCAGGAGCTTCTGGACAAAGAGGTCAATCGTTCGATCGCTAACCACGGCGGAAAAATTTCTATTGTGGAGGTCCGGCAAGGGAAGCTTTCCATCACCATGAGTGGCGGCTGCCAGGGATGCGCTTCCTCTCAGGTGACGCTGAGGCAGGGATTCGAAGTCATGCTCAAAAGAGTCGCCCCAGAAATCGATGAGATTATTGATGTGACCGACCACGCAGCGGGAAAGCAGCCTTTCTACCCGCGCCATCAGGAGCCCTTATGATAAAGTGTCCACCCCAGGAAACCGCCCCTATGGTTGCAACCCTCGACGATCTCGCAACCTTGGCAAACTATTCGCTCATGGATTCCCTCAACTGCGACCCTGACGCCAAAGCGAACGGAGTTGACCACGCCCCGCGGCAAGTCTTCTCGGGCCACTATGTTCCTGTTAATCCTACGCCCATCGAAAACCCCGAGTACGTCGCCCACAGCCAAAACCTGTTTCGCGAACTGGGCTTCGCCGACAGCATGGCGCAGTCGGCCGACTTCGTTCGCATGTTTTCCGGCGACCTTGAGAACGTCCCTGAGCCGATGCGCAAGGTCGGTTGGGCGTGTGGCTATGCACTGTCCATCTATGGCACTGAATACACCCACCAATGCCCGTTCCAAACCGGCAACGGGTACGGCGACGGGCGCGCCATGTCCGTGCTTGAAGCCGTCATCAACGGTCAGCGTTGGGAAATGCAGCTTAAGGGTGGCGGCCGCACGCCATACTGCCGCGGCGCGGACGGCCGGGCCGTTCTGCGGTCCAGTGTTCGGGAGTTTCTGGCGCAGGAGCACATGCACGCGCTTGGGGTGCCAACATCGCGTTCGCTGAGTTTGTACGTGTCGAAAACAGAGAAGGTCAGGCGGCCTTGGTATTCGGAGGGCTCACATTCAAGAGATCCGGACGCGCTGGTATCCGACGCCGTCGCCATCTCGACGCGTGTTGCACCGTCGTTCATTCGGGTTGGTCAACTGGAGCTCTTCGCCCGCCGTGCCCGCAAGAAGGAACACCCGCAAGCGATGGAGGAGCTCGAAAAGATTGTGTTGCACCTGATCGATCGTGAGTACAGTGACGTCATCGACCAGAACCTCGCAACAGCCGAGAAAGCGGTATTGCTTGCGCGGGAGTTCCGCAGCCGACTCACATCCCTTGTGGCGAACTGGATTCGCGTTGGCTACTGCCAGGGTAATTTCAACAGTGACAACTGCGCCGCCGGCGGTTTCACACTCGACTACGGTCCCTTCGGATTCTGTGATGTGTTTGATCCGCAGTTCCAGCCATGGACGGGTGGCGGACATCACTTCTCGTTTCTGAACCAACCAATGGCGGCAGAGCGCAATTTTCACACGTTTTGTTCGGCGTTGCGCCCGCTGCTAACGGCGAAACAGGACTGCCTGCTTCAGCTCGACGAGATTCAACGTGATTTTTCAAAGGTAATGCACGCGCAGATGGAAAAGATGTGGGCTGCCAAACTCGGACTTGCCACTTTTCACGCGGCCTTGTTCAGTGAGCTCGCCACGCTTATGGTGCAAACGCCTGTTGATTACACCCTGTTCTTTCGCCAGCTCTCAACGGTGCCAGACGACATTAGCCCGCTCAAAAAAAGCTTCTACAAAAGCTCAGCGTATAAATCAGACCCCGCAGGCATGGACCAGCGCTGGTCGGAGTGGCTCACAAAATGGAAATCGCTTGCCGGCATCGGCAGCGCGACCGGCGAAAATGCGACTTCGCCCCGCTCTCGTGAAAATCTTGCTAGCCAGATGAAACTCGTCAACCCGAAATACAGTTTGCGGGAGTGGTTCGTTGTGCCTGCGTATCAGCAAGCAGCTGCCGGTAACTACTCTCTAGTGCGAGAACTGCAGGAAGTCATGACGCAGCCATACGCCGAGCAATCGAAAGACGTAGAGGAGAAATACTATCGGCTGAAGCCGTTGGAGTGCTTCGACGTTGGCGGGTCGTCGTACTACAGCTGCTCGTCATGACCCAAAAAGTAACGGTAAAGTTGATCGAAAACCACCTGAGTGCAGACGTTATGAAGCGTGACGAAAAGATTGATAGGAGCCATGGGTATGGCTGATCAACTCAACGAAAAAAGAGCGTTTTTGACATGGGAAGAATCGGTTGTGGCCTTACAAACCGATGCTGAACAGGGCTCCGCCCGCGCGCAACGTTTATTGGCGATGCGATACTTGCGCGGCCGTGGAGTGCCTAAAGATGAGACCATTGCTTTTTATTGGATGCAGCTCGCCGCACAACAAAATTTTGCCTTGGCACATCGCAGTCTGGGCGAGCTTTACGAAAATGGCTCGGGTACCGCGCAGGACATTACCCTGGCGGCCCATTGGTATCGTCTTGCAGCAGAGCAGGGCGATCCCATCGCTCAAAAACATTTGCAACGTTTAGCACAGCCAAACACGTGATGTAAAAACCGTCAAATATTAAAGTACCCGGAGGCAATTTTGAGCATAGTTCAGGAACACACGATAACCCCGCTGTTTCTCAGTGAAAGTGCCGTGTCCAAAGTACGTGAATTAGCCGAAGAAGAAGGCAACGAGAACCTGAAGCTTCGGGTGTTCGTAACCGGGGGCGGCTGCTCTGGATTTCAGTACGGCTTCTCGTTCGATAAGGTGCAAGATGATGAAGACGCGGTGATTCAAAAAGACGGCATGAGTCTGCTGGTCGACCCGATGAGCTATCAGTATCTTGTGGGCGCAATGGTCGATTATCAGGAGGGGCTACAAGGAGCCCAGTTTGTTGTGCAGAACCCGAACGCCAGCTCAACCTGTGGTTGCGGCAGTTCGTTCACTATCTAGTGTCGATATGGTTGCGCCCCTGGTCCATCAGTTCCTTCCATTCCATCTTGAACCAAGGTGTGTACTTGGATGGCGCGTCTTCGAGCTCGCGAGTCACTTCTTCCATGGGCACCCAGCGCCAGTCGGTGATTTCAGCCGGGTGCACCCGGGCCTCGCCGCCCGATGAGCCGATGTATACGTGGCACAATTCGTGCTCCGCACCGCGATCACCGAAATCGGTTTGGTAGATAAACTTATAAACGAATGTCAGCGACGCTTCCAGCCCCAGTTCTTCCCGTAGACGGCGGTGAAGCGCCTGGTCCATCGTTTCACCGCGTCGGGGATGCGAACAGCAGCTGTTGGACCAGTACAGCGGCCAGAGCGGTTTGCCCGCCGCACGCTGCTGCAGAAGCACCCGGCCCTGTTTGTCGAACAGGAAAATCGAGAACGCCCGGTGCAGGGTTCCATGGCCTTCGTGGCAGTCGCTCTTTGAGCGATAGCCAACTTCGTTGTCATCTTCATCAACGAGTATCAGGGGCTCGTCATCGAACGATACTTTTTCGTGCATATCCTCACCTATTTTTCGGCTTACCGCCTATTGTAACCTGAATCGCCTGATAGCCGGCTTCACGGATACCCGATTCTATGCGATCGGCAGCGCCGGGTTCCGGTGGACACAGGGCAATGATGGAACCACCGCCACCGCCACCGGTGAGCTTTGCCCCGAGAGCGCCGTGGCGGCGGGCAATCTGGATCATTTCCTCCAGTTCCCAGCTCGACACCTGCATCGCGTTGAGCAGGCCATGGCAAATGTTCATCAGCTCCCCCAGCGTCTCGAGCTTGTGCCCAACCAGCGCATCCACGCCCTCGATCACTAGCGAATCGATCTGGTTGAAGATATTCTCGTACAGTTCGGGGTGCGCTTCGCGTGCCTTGCGAACACGCGCGACTGTCGCCGCGGTCAGGCTCTCGATACCGCTGATACCGACGACCAGCTGCACGGCCTGATCAATCTCGATCACCTTGCGCAGCGGCGATTCACCGGAACGGAAGAGCATGGTCTGGCCATAGGTCGAGAGCGTGTTATCGATACCCGATGGCGTACCATGCGCGATCTTTTCGCACTCGAACGCCAGCTCGTTGACGCGCTCGTCGTCAAGGCCGAGTTCGAAACAGCGGTCTAGCGCGCGAATGGTGGCCACCGCGATCGCCGCCGACCCGCCCAGCCCCATGGCTCGCGGTACGTTGGGGAAGATTTCCAAACGCATGCTCTCGCGTTCGAGTCCGAGCGTCTTGAAAATAATCGCCAAGGATTTCTCATAAGAATGCTGTTTTTCCGCGCTTCGGTGCAATCGCTGCTCCACGCCCCAGCGCGGAATGATCAGTTGCACGCCGTCCCCGCCGCGCTGCACGTGCGCCTGTATAGCCAACGGTATCGGCGTCGCGATCGCGTGCCGCCCGTAAACAACTGCGTGCTCGCCTAGCAGGATGATCTTGCCGTATCCGCCGGATACGTTGCGTTCCTCGGCAGCGGTTTCAGACTGAGGCTGCTGCTCAGTGGCCTCAACGCGAGGGCTGACAACCTGCTCGATCAACTCGCGCGCCTTCCAGATCTTGATCTCGCCGGATTCGATCAGCCGGTCGACGACGGTTTCGAAGATTTTGGGTGTTGCACCAGCCGCGGCTACCACGCTTCGGGCGTGCAGCGTCATGTGGCCTTGCTGGATGCCTTCGGTCACGAGCGCGCGGATTGCCGAAAAGTTCTGCGCAAGACCCACCGCGCCCATCACTTCGGCTAGCTCGCGCGCCGAACTCACGCCCAGAAGCCTGAGGTTCATTGCCGCCGTGGGATTGGACTGCAGCGCACCCCCGACAATACCGACCTTGATCGGAATCTCGAGCTCACCTTCCAACGAGCCGTCTTCGCCCCGCGTCCACTGGGTCAGTGACGTATAGTGGGACCCGCGCGCAGCCCAGGCGTGGGCGCCCGCCTCAATGGCGCGCCAGTCGTTGCCTGTGGCGAGCGCCACGGCATCGATTCCGTTCATGATGCCCTTGTTATGGGTCGCTGCTCGGTAGGAGTCGATCGAGGCAAATTCGTTGGCCAGGATGATTCCGTCGCGCACCTGCTCACCATCGAAGCCGCGGCCGGCCAGCGCGTCCAGCGGAATCGAGACCCGGGCCTTGACCAGGGCTCGATCGGTCAGATTTGAAAGAATCCGCAGGAACACCTTGCCTTCGGCGATATTCTCGACCAGTGAGGCAACGCCTTCGCACATTGTGTTGACCAGGTTCGCACCCATCGCGTCGCACGTATCCACCAGCAGGTGGGCGACGACCATGTCACCGCGCTGGCCCGATGATGGGTGAATCAGCACCTGGAGGTCCTTGGCCCCGCCGCCGCGAGCCACCATGTTCGGGTGCAGACTGTTGGCAAGGTTCAGGATTTCGCTTTTGCGCTGCAACAGTGCCACCTTGGCGCGCTGCGGATGCGGTACGTCGACGACCTGGATCTGGCCAATCAAAATCGGCTCGGAGCTTTCAACCCGGAAGCCGCCGCCGGCCCGTGCGATCTTGGCCGCAGAGCTCAGCGCCGCAACGATCGAAGGCTCCTCCACGACCAGTGGAATGGCGTATGCCTTGTCGTTAATCAGGAAATTCAGGCCCAGCGCCAACGGCAGCCCCATGACGCCGATGACGTTTTCGATCATCTTGTCGGCCGACTGGATCGAGAGCGTGTGATCGCCGCTGGCCAGCGCCTGGTAATCCTGGCTCGAAAGCAGGCCCTGCTCTCGAACTTCGTGAACCCGCTGCGAAACTGAAAGTTTGTAGAACTCGGGAATTCTTGCCATGCTCGTTCCTTATTCAGGTTTTCTGCCCGATTCGGGCACCTGGCGCCGCGCAGCCTCTGCGCCAAATTTTGACATCGCCAAGTTTAAGGGAACCCCGCCGCAATCTGAGACGCCGAGCTCGAATGCCCGGAGTCTCTCCGGGTCACGCGCCAGGGCAATTCCAAGGTCGCCACCACCGGCGCCACAACTCTTGTAGACCACGCCGCACTCGTGTCCATGCTTGGCCAGCCGTCGATGGGGGGCGGTCATAACCTCCTTGCCCATGGCATCGCCCAGCGCGACCATCTCGACGGCGTAGGCGGCGCAAGCATCAAACAGCATAGCCCCGTCGTGCGCGTTGGCCACGGCGTGGCGCGCAATCTCGTCCAGGCGAGACCGAATCCGGCCTGCACTAACAGGATCGGCCAGCTTCCAGGTATCGAACGCACCGACAAAATCCGTGGTCTGGGCAGCCTGACGGGTCCAGATTGCGCGCCAATACAGGTCTTCCGGCCAGTTCGCCGGCGTGCAGATCGCGAATTCGCCGGTGGATCGAAATTCGCTGATGCCACCGCAAAACGCCGCGGCCAGGTCAGCCCCACTGGCACGGGCGCCCAGTGATTCGCGATAAACCGGCAACCATCGACGCAGACGCAGGCGCGGATCCGCCGGACCTGCCGTTCCCTCGAACCACTCGGTCAACGCCACCGCCAGTGCCGCGCAGACGGCGGCACTGGCGCCCAGGCCCAGCTTTATTAATCGTCTGCGATCGGATTCGAAAAGGGCCCCAGAGTTGATCTCGACGTTCATTGTTGTGATCTCGCCGGGTGACCGGCCCAGCGCCCGCATGATGCCCGGTATCAACCGACCGGTCAGGCCCAGCACGGAGGAATCTACGCCATCGCAGCGCAGCGCATCGCCCTCTACCCGCATGGCTGCCCGCTCAAATCCGAGCTGGACGGCACTCAACCAGCCCGTGCCGCTCGATGCCCGCTGCAACCGGACTTTAACCCGCCGGTCCACCGCCATCACCAGCGCCGGCGCCCCGTCGAGCACGGCATATTCGCCAATCAACAGCAGTTTGCCCGGCGCAGAGGCCTGGACGCAGTTCACGTCCACGTCTGACCGTCGTCCATGCCCACCGCACCGCCGCCCAGCCCAGCACGCAGAATCTCAGTCACGCCGGGCACATCCTTGAGCGCGGCGGCCACCGTATCTGCCGCTTCCGGTGCACATATCGCTTTGACCTGGGGGCCGGCATCGACGGTAAAAAACACCGCAACGCCCCGGCCGCGCAAATGACGTATGCGATGCAGGCATTCCATAGTCGTTGCATTGAAATAAAGAAGACCCGGCCGGGCCGACATGGCCAGGCCGTGCAAGGCCAGTGCGCTTGCTTCAGAAACGTGCGCCAGCGCATCGAAATCACGGGTCGCGATAGCCGTTCGCGCCAGCGCCAGGTCGTCGGGCTGATTGTTCACCCAGGCCGAATAGAACGGTGACGTTTGTGCGGTCCGCTGCATGCCTTCAGTGGATCCCACCGACTTGCGGCCGCGCTCGCTAATCGCGATCACGACCGCCAACGGCCAGTCCGCCGCCGCGGCCAACGGCACGGCAACGCTGTCGCTGCCGTCGGGGAGTTCGCCGCGGTGCATCTCAACGTATCCGCCAAAAATCGAGCGCGCGGCGGAGCCGGACCCGATTCGCGCAAGCTCCGAAAGCCTGGAGAGAGAAAGACCCAACCCGTAGGCGCGATCCGCCGCAGTCACCAGCGCGGCGAAACCCGACGCCGACGAGGCCAGACCAGCGCCGGTAGGAAAGTTGTTTTGGCTGAAAACCCGGGACCGGATTTCACTTCCACCGATGGCGCGCATGCGCGTCAGCAGTGCCGTCACGCGCCCTGAACCGTGGGCCTCAATCTGACCATCGAGCTCGAAGCTGTCCCGCTCCAACGCCGGATCCAGTTCCATCCGGGTGCGGGTCCACAGCGCGTCCAGCGCGATCGAGATCGACCCGACGTCTGGCAGGTTCAAGTCCGCATCACGTTTGCCCCAGTACTTGACAAGGGCAACATTGGCGTAAGCAATGGCCTGGGCTCGACCCGGCGAGTATTGGGTGTTCATAAGATTTGCGACAGGTCCGGCTCGTTCGTGGCTGGTACGGTCATTTCTGGTGGTCCGCATCCGTTTAGCTTCATCGGTCAGCATGTCGTTGCTCCAGAGCGGTATCTAAGTAGGCCAGAAATTCCACTTGTTTCTGATGGTCGCTTGCCTGGCCAGTACTGGTTACGATGCTGGCTCAGATCAGCCCCAGCTCCAGCCGCGCTTCCTCCTCCAGGTTGTCGTAGCTCCAGGGCGGATCAAACACCACATCCACCTTGCCGTCTTTAACATTCGGAACCTGCAATAACTTGTCTTTTACGTCGCCGGCAATAATGGCGCCCATTCCACAACCCGCTGACGTCAGGGTCATTTCAACAAAGACAAAATGCTTGTCCTGGTCAATATCCAGTTTATAGATGAGACCCAGACCGACAACATTCACCGGAATCTCCGGGTCGTAGACCAGTCGCATCGCATCCCAGCATTGCTGATCACTGATTTTCCCATCCTCAGGGGGTTCGAACACGATGGCGTCTGACTGAAAGCCAAGCTTCCGGGTAACTTCTGGGGACAGTCGATACAGATTGCCCTGGTGGTTAACAGTGAAGCTGCCGCCGAGCGCTTGGGTTATCAAGACAGAAGCTCCCTGCTTTAGCGTGACAGACTCACCGGAGGGCACCTTTAACGCAGGACAGTCTTCTGACAAAACAAATGTCTTGGGCTGCTTTGCCAGTTTTTTCGAGTTCGGTGCCTTGATTGTCGGGGTCTGAAGACCATCCTCTTCATCAAGGCCGATCTGCATGTCTTGCAGATAAGGCACGCTCGCCGCGTCGAAATAGAGGATCAGGTCACCAAACTCTTTCCTGAAATCCTTGGATGATTCTTCGCCGGGCGGGCAGAAGGCCAGGCAGGTCTCGGCCTTCTGAGTGCCACCATTCTCCATATAAACACGCACCGTCATTCCAGGCACTGCCTGCTTTGCAAGCAAGGACATCAGGAAGTCACGGGCTTCTGGTGTTACTTCAGCATTAATATTCACGAGCTATACTCCCCGTGTTCTGCGTTTTCACGCCGGCGCTTGAGCTGGTTGGTTTTACACTCGTTGCTTACAAGATCCAGCCAGCTCAAGTGTTGATCCCAGCTCTCGTCTTTAAGGTGCTCGGGTTTGTTGCAAGTCATCGTTACCTCCTCAGGCACTGTGAAAATGAGGGAAGCTCTTGACACACTGTCAGCACCAGTCGAGCGCTTACCTCGCGTTTGGCGTCATGATGACGGCAACGGTTGGTGTGAATACTTCGGTTGTCATGGTTCCACCTCCATCAGGCAAAAAGACGCTGGATTTTCTGCAGGGCCGTGAATAACGGCTCACGCCTCCTGAAACGTTTGATTGAAAAAGTCATTCAGCCGAAGCTGCACGGCTTCTCGAACCGCTCCAACGGGAATCTGCTCGACCAGCTCGTTGATAAATGCGATGGTCAACAGCGTCTTGGCTTCGCGACGACCGACACCACGGGAAACCAGATAAAACAACGAGGTTTTATTGAGCTGGCCAATGGTGGCGCCGTGGGCGCATTTTACGTCGTCGGCGTAAATTTCCAGCTCGGGCTTGGTGTCGATTTCTGCGCCGGTTGAGAGCAACAGATTCTTGTTGTTCATATTGGCGTTGGATTTCTGGGCATCCTGATGAATATGGATGCGCCCATTGAAAATCGCATGAGACTGGCCAGCAGCGATGTTGCGATAGGTTTCTTCGCTGTCGCAATGTGCTGCTATGTGCTCGATGGACGTGTGGTTGTCGTAGTGCTGTTTGCCCTGCGTGACTACGACACCGTTCAGTTTGCACTCGGCGCCTTCACCTTCAAGACGTACCTGCAGATCGTGCCGACGCAGCGGGCCGCCAAAGCCAACGCAGTGGCTTTCAAAACGCGAGGCGGTCGCCTGGCGAACACCCGTTGCACCGATGTGCTGAACGCTTTCGCCTTCCAGAGTCAGCCTCACGCTGGTAATCCGGGCACCTTCCGCCAGAACAAATTCAGTGACCGTGTTGACCATCACCGGCTCACTGCCGCTGGAAATGTACTCTTCTACCAGCGTCATCTGGCTGTGCCTTGCCGCATCGACGTAAATCCGCGGATAGGCGGAACCTACCGACGAAGCGGTGACTTCATGGATGATAAACAGCGGCTGGTCGAGAACGGCTTCTTTGTCCAGCTGGATAAACAGGCCATCCTCAAACCGGGCGGAGTTTAGCTGGGCCATCTGCACGGTTTGGCTGTTCAACGTTTTGTTCAGGCGTTCTGCCAGCGTAGCGGCGGCATGGTCGTCAAGGTCGCAGAACCGCTGAATTCGAATGCCGTCAAGATCTGGAAAGTCGCTGGCTTCCGGAACCATTACGCCGTTGCGAAAAACCACTCGGTATCCAGCCGTGGACAGGCTGATGCCTTCCTTGCCACGGGAGGGGAGGGCGACGGCAAGCTCATCCGACAGCTTTAGATGGCGGACGGAATACTTCCAGTTCTCGGTTTTACGGGTCGGCAATGGCATATCCACCAGAGCCGTACCCTTTTGTTTGCGCAATGCGAGCAAAGGCCCAGGCAGGTAGTTGCTGGCTGGCTCGAGAAAGACACGGGAAAGCGTTGGTGCTGACTTCATTTGGTGGCCTCCGTTAACCGGCTGGGGAGCTGGCTTTGGCTTCTTTGTCTTTCACGTTGAGCCAGCCGTAACCGCGCTCTTCGAGCTCATAGGCCAGCTCGCGCCCGCCGGATTTGACAATTTTTCCATCGGCCAGAACGTGAACGTAGTCCGGCACAATGTGGTTCAGCAGGCGCTGGTAGTGAGTCACCATCAAGATGGCTCGATCTTTAGCGCGCAGTGCGTTGACACCGTCCGAAACCACGTGCAGCGCATCGATGTCCAACCCGGAGTCGGTTTCGTCCAGAATGGCCAGCTTGGGTTGAAGCAGTAGTGCCTGCAAAATCTCGTTGCGCTTCTTCTCGCCACCGGAAAAGCCTTCGTTTACGCCGCGTTTAAGGAAGGCCGGGTCCAGATCGACTTGCATGGACACTTCCCTCGCATGCTTCATAAACTCAGCCGCATTCATCTCCGGCTCGCCACGGTGGCCGCGCATGGAATTAACGGCGGTACGCAGAAACTGCAGGTTGCTGACGCCGGGAATCTCTACCGGGTACTGAAACGCCAGGAAAATGCCTTCACGGGCCCGTTCTTCGGTTTTTAGGTCCAGCAGGTTTTCACCGTTGAAGGTGACTTCACCCTCGGTGACTTCAAAGTTTTCACTGCCTGCCAGCACCTGTGACAAGGTGCTTTTACCTGAGCCATTGGGGCCCATAATGGCGTTAATTTCCCCGGCTTTAATTTCCAGGTTGATGCCCTTGAGGATTTCTTCACCCCCAACGGACGCGTGGAGATTTTTGATGTTCAGCATGTATTGGCTTCTCTCTCTTCTGAAATCTGTAATCTGAAATTCTGTATTTAACCGACAGAGCCTTCAAGGCTCACCTCAAGCAATTTGCCAGCTTCAACGGCGAACTCCATCGGCAGTTCCTTGAACACCTCTTTACAGAAGCCATTCACAATCATCGAAACGGCCTGTTCAGGGTTGATTCCGCGCTGGCGACAAAGGAACATTTGTTCGTCGCTGACCTTGGAGGTCGTGGCTTCATGCTCGATGATGCCCGATTTATTTTTGCTCTCGATGTACGGGAAGGTATGCGCACCGCAGCGGTCGCCAATCAGCAGCGAATCGCACTGGGTAAAGTTGCGCGCACCCTCTGCACCTGGGCCAAACTTCACCAGGCCACGATAGGCGTTCGAGCTGTTACTGGCAGAAATCCCTTTGGCGATGATGGTGCTGGACGTATTCTTGCCCAGGTGGATCATCTTGGTGCCAGTGTCGGCCTGCTGGTAATTGTTGGTCAGCGCCACGGAGTAGAATTCGCCAACGCTGTTATCGCCCCGAAGGATGCAGCTCGGATACTTCCAGGTAACGGCAGAGCCGGTTTCGACCTGAGTCCAGGAAATCTTGGAGTTTTTGCCGATGGCAGCGCCACGTTTGGTGACGAAGTTAAAGATGCCGCCCTTGCCATTTTCATCACCCGGATACCAGTTCTGGACAGTGGAGTACTTGATCTGGGCGTCGTCCAGGGCCACCAGTTCGACCACAGCTGCGTGGAGTTGATTTTCATCCCGCATAGGCGCGGTGCAGCCTTCCAAATAGCTGACGTAGCTGCTGTCTTCGGCGATGATCAGGGTGCGTTCGAACTGCCCAGTGTTGGCTGCGTTGATGCGGAAATAGGTAGACAGCTCCATGGGGCAACGCACGCCTTTCGGTATGTACACGAAGGTGCCGTCGGAGAAGACCGCAGAGTTCAGGCCGGCAAAGAAGTTGTCACCCGCCGGAACGACAGAGCCCAGATATTTTTTGACCAGCTCCGGGTGTTCCTGAATGGCTTCGGACATGGAGCAGAAAATCACGCCTGCTTTGGCGAGTGGTTCTTTGAACGTTGTCGCTACTGAGACTGAGTCAAACACGGCATCGACCGCCACGCCTGCCAGCTGTTCACGCTCGTGCAGGGGAATGCCCAGTTTTTCGTAGGTTCTGAGTAGCTCCGGGTCCACTTCATCCAGGCTCTGGAGCATGTCTTCTTTGCGCTTGGGCGCGGAATAATAGGAAATTGAGTTGTAGTCAATTTTTGGATAACCCACGTGCGCCCAGTTCGGCTCATCCATTTCCAGCCAACGACGATAGGCCTTCAGCCGCCACTCAAGCATCCATTCCGGCTCTTTCTTAAGGCCGGAAAGGCGGGCAATCACGTCTTCGTTCAATCCAGGTTCGAAAGTGTCAGATTCAATCTCAGTCACGAAACCGTGTTCGTATTCCCGCTTGACCAGCTCGTTCACTTCTTTATCAGTGGTCGCCATGATCGTCGCTCCTTATCTTTCATTGAAGGCTCCAAAAGCCTCGGTTTTTCTGCGGTTTTCATTTAATACCCAAGGTCACCATCGCTTTAACCCTATAGACCGGAGACGGCCCTCGGCTTTCTTGCTGATGGCTGGTAAGCACGCCCATACCGCTTTTTTCCTCAATTAGTGTCGTAACGATACTAAGTAAGCATAGAGAATTTGTCAATATAGTATCGAAACGCTATCGTATTGACTGTGACCTCGTTATGGTTTGAATATTGAAGAGGTGAACTATCAAAGATGTTCATGACCTTAAACCTTTCACGAATATGGCCATATTATGGTATCGCTCCGAAACTACAATGTTGTTAAATTAGTTCTTAAACGCTATTATAAAAATTGATGAAGGGGGCTTGAAATTAGACGTCACCATATTAAGTATGATGGAGGAGCTGAAAATGAACGGTCGCGCTAACGCGGAGTTGGTCTTTCACTTGGGACGCATAGCGTCCGGCGAGGGTCTCGCGGAGGGGCTGACAGCAGCCCAATGGGCGGCGCTCAGATACTTCGCACAGGCCAACCGTTTTTCGCAAACGCCGTCCGCCTTCGCCGCGTTCCATGCCACAACCCGGGGTACCGCGTCACAGACAATCAAAAGCCTCGAAACCCAAGGCTATCTGACACGCATGCGGTCAGAAGACGACAGGCGCAGTGTCCGGCTAGTTCTGACCGAGAAAGCCCGGGGCATTCTCGCGAATGACCCCTTCGAATCCTTGGTCCGTGCTGCGGAATCCCTACCCCCCAGTGTCCAAGGCCACTTCGCCAGCGCGTTGCAACGCTTGCTCGGTCAGGTGACGCAAGAGAGATGTAAACCTCGCTTCGGCGTCTGCACGTCGTGTCAACATCTGGAAAGCGACGGCTGCAGCCGGGACGGGCAGGCGCCTTATACGTGCGGTTTCATGAGCGCGCCCCTGTTTTTGGAAGAACTCGACGGAGTCTGCATCAACTTCATCCAGAGCAAACCGGCAACGGTGAAGGGTTCTGTCACCGGAGCCGAACCGCGATGAGTCCTGTTCTGCATCAGCGCTTGCCCTCGTCAGGACTGTGTCATGACTGATACAGCTTCACTGAAGCCCGTTAAGGCATATAATGAATTCCAAACCGACATTCTTGTCCGCCACCGCCACGGTGGATAAACGCGCCATTTTGCCGCTGCCCGATTCCCGCAACATCCATGAGGAGTGCGCTGTGGAGCACAAGCACGACATTGAAGCCGAAATCCAACACGCCCAGCAATACGGACTTTACAACCCCGCCAACGAGCATGATGCCTGCGGCATCGGTTTTATCGCCCATATAAAAGGCCATAAAAGTCATTCAATCGTTAAGCAAGGCTTGCTCATCCTGAAGAATCTCGCCCATCGCGGCGCGGTCGGTGCCGACAAGTTGATGGGCGACGGCGCGGGCGTTCTGATCCAGCTACCGGATCAGTACTATCGCGAAGAGATGGCCAAGCAGGGTGTTGAACTGCCGCCGCCCGAAGAATATGGCGTAGGCATGATTTTTTTGCCAAAGGCAAATACATCCCGCATCGCGTGCGAGCAAGAGATAGAACGTGTGGTGCGCGCCGAAGGCCAGGTCGTGCTGGGTTGGCGCAACGTGCCAATCGACACCGAGATGCCGATGTCGCCTACCGTGCGTGAAAAAGAGCCGGTGATCCGCCAGATCTTCATAGGTCGCGGTCCAGACATCACGGTGAGCGACGCGCTGGAACGTAAACTGTACGTGATTCGCAAGTCTTCCAGTCACGCGATCCAGGCATTAGATTTGCCTCACGGCAAAGAGTTTTTCGTGCCTTCGATGTCGGCCCGTACCATTGTCTACAAGGGTTTACTGCTGGCAGATCAAGTCGGCGTCTATTACAAAGATTTACAGGATGAGCGCTGCGTTTCCGCATTGGCACTGGTGCATCAGCGTTTTTCTACCAATACCTTTCCGGAATGGCCGCTGGCCCATCCCTTTCGCCTGATTGCCCACAACGGCGAGATCAATACTGTCAAAGGCAATGTAAACTGGATGCAGGCGCGTGAAGGCGTGATGAAATCCACAGTGCTAGGCGACGATTTGCAAAAATTGTTCCCGCTGATTGATGACGTGCAGTCCGACACCGCGTGCTTTGATGACGCGCTTGAATTGCTGCTGATGGCAGGCTATCCGATCGCGCAAGCGATGATGATGATGATCCCCGAAGCCTGGGAAAATCACCCGTTGATGGACGACAACCGCCGCGCCTTTTACGAATACCACGCCGCGATGATGGAGCCGTGGGATGGCCCTGCCGCGATGGCGTTCACCGATGGTCGTTACATCGGTGGCACGCTGGATCGCAACGGTTTGCGTCCCGCGCGCTATATCGTAACCGATGACGACTTGGTGGTGATGGCATCCGAATCCGGCGTGCTGCCGATTCCCGAATCCAGAATCATCAAGAAATGGCGCCTGCAGCCTGGCAAGATGTTGCTGATCGACCTCGAAGCCGGGCGTATCATCGATGACCAGGAAATCAAAGATACCTACGCCAACGCCAAGCCTTACGAGGCGTGGATCAATTCGGTGCGTATTAATCTGGACGACATTAAGCTTCACGAAACCACGCTCAACGACATCAAGACGCACACATCGGCAGAAAATACCCGCGCATCCTTGCTTGACCGTCAACAGGCATTTGGCTACACCCAGGAAGACGTCAGGGTATTGATGTCGCCGATGGCGCTGAATGCCGAAGAAGCGACGGGCTCAATGGGCAACGACTCGCCGCCGGCTGTGATGTCTGACAAGCTCAAACCGCTGTATCACTACTTCAAGCAGATGTTCGCGCAAGTGACGAATCCGCCGATCGATCCGATCCGCGAGGCGATGGTGATGTCACTGGTATCCTTTATAGGCCCCAGGCCAAACCTGCTCGACGTCAATAACAACAATCCGCCGATGCGCTTGGAAGTATCGAAGCCGATTCTGGACTATTCAGACATCGCCAAACTGCGCAACATCAGCGCCCACACCAGCGGTAATTTCAAATCCCACGAACTGAACATTTGCTATCCGGTGGCCTTGGGTAAAGAAGGCATGGAAGTGCGCCTGGCTTCGGTGTGCGCGCAAGCGGTGGATGCGGTCAAATCGGGCCACAACATCTTGATCGTGTCCGACCGCAAGTTGGACGCCGAGCACGTGGCGGTCCCGGCCTTGCTCGCGACGTCGGCAATCCATTTGCATCTGGTTAGCACAGGTTTTCGAACGTCGACCGGCTTGGTGGTGGAAACCGGTTCTGCCCGTGAAACGCATCATTTCGCGCTGCTTGCCGGTTTTGGCGCAGAAGCCATCCATCCGTATCTCGCGATGGATACGCTAGCGGAAATGGCCAACAGATTATCCGGTGATTTGTCGCCAGAAAAAGCCATCCAGAATTTCCAGAAAGCGCTCGCCAAGGGTTTGTTGAAGGTGATGTCGAAAATGGGCATATCGACTTACATGTCGTACTGCGGCGCGCAAGTTTTCGAAGCGATCGGCTTGAATAAGTCGCTTATCGACAAGTATTTCGAAGGCACTGCCTCCAATATCGAGGGCATCGGCGTAATCGAAGTGGCAGAAGAGGCGTTGCGTCTGCATCAGCAAGCCTTCGGCAACGACCCGGTACTGGCGCATGCGCTTGATGCCGGTGGCGAATACGCGTTTCGCGTGCGCGGCGAAGAGCACATGTGGACGCCGGATGCGATTGCCAAGCTGCAGCATTCGACCCGATCGAACAATTTCAGCACTTATAAAGAGTATGCGCAGATCATCAACGACCAAAGCAAGCGGCACATGACCTTGCGCGGTTTGTTTGAATTCAAGCTGGACCCGTCCAAGGCGATTGCGCTGGATGAAGTCGAGCCGGCGAAAGAAATCGTCAAGCGCTTCACCACCGGCGCAATGTCCCTTGGCTCGATCAGCACCGAAGCGCACGCCACGCTTGCGGTCGCGATGAACCGCATCGGCGGCAAGTCCAACACTGGCGAAGGCGGTGAAGATCCGAGCCGTTATCGTCAGGAGATGAAAGGCATCCCGATCAAGCAGGGCGAGACCATGGCATCCGTCATCGGCCGTGACCAGATTGAAGCCGATATTGCCTTGCAAGAGGGCGATTCAGTGCGCTCCAGAATCAAGCAAGTCGCGGCGGGTCGCTTTGGCGTGACAGCAGCGTATTTGGATTCCGCTGATCAAATCCAGGTCAAGATGGCGCAAGGCGCCAAGCCGGGAGAAGGTGGGCAGCTGCCAGGCTACAAAGTGTCTGAATATATCGCAAGATTGCGTTTCTCGGTGCCGGGCGTGGGCTTGATTTCGCCACCGCCGCATCATGATATTTATTCGATCGAAGACTTGGCGCAGCTGATTCACGATTTGAAAAATGTAAACCCAAGCGCGTCGATCTCCATTAAGTTGGTGTCCGAAGTTGGGGTTGGCACGGTCGCGGTCGGCGTCACCAAGGCCAAGGCCGATCATGTGGTGATCGCCGGTCATGATGGCGGCACCGGCGCCACGCCGTTGTCTTCACTCAAACATGCGGGAACACCGTGGGAACTGGGTTTGGCCGAAACCCAGCAAACACTGGTACTGAACGGTTTGCGAAGCCGCATCCGGGTACAAGCCGATGGCCAAATGAAAACCGGCCGAGATGTAGTGATCGCCGCCATGTTAGGCGCCGACGAGATCGGTTTTGCGACTGCGCCGCTGGTGGTTGAAGGCTGCATTATGTTGCGCAAATGCCACCTTAATACGTGCTCGGTCGGCATCGCGACACAAGACCCGGTGCTACGCGCCAAGTTCTCCGGCAAGCCGGAACACGTGGTCAACTATTTCTTCTTCGTCGCCGAGGAAGCACGGCAGTTAATGGCGCAACTCGGTATCCGCACGTTTGATGAATTGATCGGTCGCGTCGACTTGCTCGACAAGTCACAAGCGATTACCCACTGGAAAGCCAAGGGACTTGATTTCAGCAAGATTTTCTATCAGCCGGTCATGCCTACTAGCTCACCGTGTTATCACGTCGAGGAACAAGACCACGGGCTGGAAAAAGCCCTCGATCATACGCTGATTGCCCAAGCGCAAGCAGCGATAGAACATGGCAAAAAAGTCTCGTTCAGTTTGCCGGTCAGAAACCTCAACCGCACGGTCGGCACCATGCTGTCTGGCGTCGTTGCAAAAAAATACGGTCACGAAGGCTTGCCCGACGACACTATCCACATCCAGTTGTTAGGGACCGCAGGCCAATCGGCGGGCGCGTTTCTGGCGCATGGCATCACCCTAGATCTAGTCGGCGAAGGCAATGATTACGTCGGCAAAGGTTTGTCGGGCGGGCGCATTATCGTCCGTCCGAATACAGAGTTTCCCGGTTCGGCAGACGACAACATTATCATCGGCAATACCGTGTTATACGGCGCGATTGCCGGCGAGGCATTTTTTAACGGCGTCGCCGGCGAGCGTTTCGCGGTGCGCAATTCCGGCGCCATCACAGTGGTTGAAGGCGTCGGCGACCATGGCTGCGAATACATGACTGGCGGCACAGTGGTGGTGTTCGGAGAAACCGGTCGTAACTTTGCCGCCGGCATGTCGGGCGGTATTGCTTACGTGTGGGACCCTGACGGTGATTTCGCCAACAAATGCAATATGGCGATGGTCACGCTGGAACCTGTCCTCGCCCACGCCGAGCAAGAAGCGAACGTCGATCGCGCGATCTGGCATAGCCTGCTGCGCGGTGACCAAAGTGAGACTGACGAGGTGATTCTAAAGCGCCTGATTGAGCGCCATTTCAAGGTCACCGGCAGCACGCGCGCACGCAATTTGCTGGATGACTGGTCCAATGGCCGCAACAAATTTATCAAAGTGTTCCCGAACGACTACAAGCGCGCACTGGGTGAGATGAATACGGCGCGAGTGGCTATTCGGCAGAAAGAAAAAAACGCAACATAAGTTTGCTTCGCCAGTACCTTCCTCCTTTGGGGGAAGGTCAGGATGGTGATTCGACCCCGAACACTCTCCCTGGCAAGGAGAGTTAGCTAAGACAGAGGTAGGCAATGGGTAAAATAACCGGCTTTATGGAATTTCAGCGTCAGAAAGAATCGTATTTACCAGCCGATTCACGCGTCAAGAACTATAAAGAGTTCATCCTGCCGTTGAAAGATGTGCAAGCAAAAACAGAGGGTGCGCGCTGTATGGACTGCGGTACCCCGTTTTGCATGACCGGTTGCCCGGTTAACAACATCATCCCCGACTGGAACCAGCTGGTTTATAGCGGCAATTATCGCGAAGCGTTAGAGACACTGCATTCGACGAACAACTTCCCCGAATTCACCGGCCGCATCTGCCCCGCACCGTGCGAATCTGCCTGTGTGCTTGCCATCAACAACGATGCGGTTGGCATCAAATCAATCGAGCATTTCATCATCGATAAGGGCTGGAAAAACGGTTGGGTTATGCCGCAACCAGCAGCCTTCAAAACGGGTAAAAAAGTTGCCGTGGTTGGATCCGGCCCAGCTGGTCTGGCCGCAGCCCAGCAACTCGCGCGTGTCGGTCACGATGTGACTGTGTTCGAAAAAAACGATCGGATTGGCGGTTTGCTGCGTTACGGCATTCCGGGCTTCAAGATGGAAAAGTCGCATATCGACCGCCGCATCGAGCAGATGCAAGCCGAAGGCGTGCAGTTCCGCACCAGTGTGTTGATCGGCGAAGATTTTCCGTCAAACATCATCAACTGGACCAAAGAAACCATCTCGCCCAAGCAACTCGATCAAAATTTCGATGCCATCATCCTTGCGGGCGGTGCTGAATTGCCGCGCGACCTGCCGGTGCCTGGCCGTGAGCTGAAAGGCGTCCATTTTGCGATGGATTTCCTGCCGCAGCAAAATCAGGTGGATGCAGGTGACAAAGTCAATAACCAGATCATGGCTAGCGGTAAGCACGTCGTCGTTATCGGTGGTGGCGATACCGGTTCAGACTGCGTAGGCACATGCAACCGTCATAGCGCAGCCAGCTTGGCGCAATTTGAGCTGATGCCGCAACCGCCGGAACAAGAGGATAAGCCGTTGGTATGGCCGTACTGGCCGATCAAGTTGCGTACCTCCTCGTCACAAGAAGAGGGTTGCGACCGGGATTGGGCGGTTGCGACCAAGCGTTTCGAAGGGAAGGGCGGCAAGGTCGAGAAGCTGATTGCAGTCCGCGTCGAATGGATAGACGGCAAGATGCAGGAGGTGCTAAATTCCGAATTCGAAATGAAAGCGGATTTGGTATTGCTGGCGATGGGTTTTGTGTCGCCAGTGACGCAAGTGCTGGAAGCGTTCGCTGTCGAAAAAGATACGCGCGGCAACGTCAAAGCAACCACCGATGGCGACGGTTGCTACCAGACTTCGGTCGACAAAGTATTTGCTGCCGGGGACATGCGGCGCGGCCAGTCTCTGGTGGTATGGGCAATCCGTGAGGGTCGTCAGGCCGCGCGTGCGGCGGATGAGTTTTTGATGGGTGCCTCTAATTTGCCGCGATGAAAATAGGATTGCTACATTAACTTTGTGTGATTCCGTAATCTTATCAAAGTTGGGAGAAAGATCATGAGCATGAACGTTACGCAGAAATTGATCCAGTCGCATCTGATGCACGGCGACATGACGCCCGGCGAGGAGATCGGGATTCGCATTGACCAGACACTCACCCAAGACGCCACCGGCACGCTGGTGATGCTGGAGCTGGAGGCGATGGGCCTGGACCGGGTGAAAACTGAGGTGAGCGTCCAGTACGTTGACCACAACATCATTCAGGAAGACTTCAAAAACCCCGACGATCATCTTTTTCTGCGCAGCGCCTGCCAGCGCTTCGGCGTGTGGTACTCGCGACCTGGTAACGGGGTGAGTCATCCGTGCCACCAGGAAAATTTTGGTAAACCGGGCAAGACGCTGCTTGGCTCTGACAGCCACACGCCGGCCGCCGGCGCAATTGGCATGCTGGCCATCGGCGCTGGTGGGCTGGAAGTGGCGCTGGCAATGGCGGGCGAACCGTTCTTCACACGTATGCCGCTGATCTGGGGCGTGAAGCTCACCGGCAGCTTGCCGGACTGGGTGAGCGCCAAGGACGTGATTCTGGAGATGTTGCGCCGCCACGGCGTCGACGGCGGAGTGGGCCGGATTATTGAGTATTACGGGCCGGGGCTGGCCACGTTGAGCGCGATGGATCGGCACGTGATCGCCAACATGGGCGCCGAGCTTGGCGCGACCAGCACCGTTTTCCCTTCCGATCTGGAGGTGCACCGTTTCCTGCGCGCCTGGCAGCGGGAAGAGGATTGGGTCGAGCTGGCCGCGGATGCAGACGCAACCTACGATGTGAATGAAGAGATTGATTTGTCCAGCCTGGTGCCGCTGATCGCCATGCCGTCCAGCCCTGGGAACGTGCGCCCGGTCAGCGAGGTCGCCGGCGAGCGGATCTACCAGACCTACATCGGCTCGTCGGCCAATCCTGGCTACCGTGACTTCGCCGTTTCCGCGCTGATGGTGCAGGGTCACAAAGTGAACGACCGCGTGTCGTTCGACATCAACCCCACGTCCCGAGCGCAGCTCGAAACCTTGGTGCGCGACGGGCACGTAGCTCACTTGCTGCACGCCGGCGCGCGGCTGCACCAGGCTGGCTGCAACGGCTGCATCGGCATGGGTCAAGCGCCGGCCACAAACGAGATCTCTCTGCGCACGGTGCCACGCAACTTTCCTGGCCGTTCAGGCACCCGCGAGGACAAGGTGTGCCTGGTCAGTCCGGAGACCGCCACGGCGTCCGCGCTCACCGGCGTGATCACCGACCCGCGCACGCTTGGCATCTCCTATCCACGCATCGCGGACCCAGACCACCCGATTATCAACCCAGCGATGTTCATGCCGCCGTTACCGCTTGAGGAGGCGCTGCACGTGGACCTTGTGAAGGGCCCGAATATCGCTTCGCTGCCGAACTTCGAGCCGCTGCCTGATGAGATCGAAGTGCCGGTTCTGCTCAAAGCGGCGGACGATGTTTCCACCGATGAGATCATGCCACCCGGCTTGCGGGTGCTGCCGTTCCGCAGCAACATTCCCAAGATCGCCGAGTTCTCCTTCGATCGACTCGATCCCACCTACGCCGCGCGAGCCAAGCAGGTGCCCGGCCACGTGGTGGTGGGTGGCAGCAATTATGGCCAAGGATCAAGCCGAGAGCACGCTGCACTAGGCCCTCAGTATCTTGGGCTGCGCGCGGTTCTAGCCAAGGGTTTTGCGCGGATCCACGCGCAGAACCTGATCAACTTCGGCGTGCTACCGCTGACCTTCGTTGATCCTGAGGACTACGACGGCATTCAAGCCGGAGACGTGTTGCGCCTGAGCAATCTGCGTCACGTGCTGACAGAGGGCGACGAACTGGTGGTCGAAAACGTCACACGCCAATACAAATTTCAGATGAGTCACACCATGTCGCCGCGCCAAGTGCGGTTCTTGCTTCGCGGGGGGTTGATCAGCTGGATGAAAGAGCGCCTCTCCGCTTTACCCGAGTCTAGCGACACATGATGGGGTATGGAGCGCAAGGCACACGTTTGGTATTGCCGACATCGAGCAGCTCGTGCTGCGCGTTGGCGGTGATGCCAGCCACCGGTTTGACGAAGGCCGGGCAGGGCAGCGGTAAAACGGCCTTCCAGCCCTGCTTTTACCGATATTCTCGTCGTAGCCACCAGCGGCTCCGGCACTGTGCTGGTGTGCTTTCACATAACTGCCATCAATGAAGACCCATTCCAGATCGGAGTCTATTTTCAGCACGTCGAAGAGCTTTTCCCAGATCTCTCCAGGGCACACCGGTCTGCATTCTGAACAGAATGCCTTCGACTGTTTTGCGCAAACCTACCTTGTTACACAGACTGAATTGAAGCAATATTTTTATGAAACCAAGACCACAGCTCCTCTGTGAGCATGTATCTGGGCATTGTGGGCTTGTATGATTGTTGTTGTGGAACTTTATTATACGAGCTTTCTATTACCTTTCAAAGACTTACGATAAATTGTCAACAGACCCTAAGGGAAAACTTGAAAAACGTATAGCGATAGAAAATTAACGACATCATCCAAATGTACAGCATGCCGCCCCAGAGCCACATGGATAGCGCCAAAAAGTTAATGCCCAGTTTGTAAGGTTGCGGCATATCCACCGCTATCAACGCACTGAGTACTGCAATTGACTGGGTTGCCACCACTGCCAGTAGCCACCCGCCCGTAATGCCCTTATCTAGTGATGGCTTTTCCTCTTTGACCGTGAACGCGGTAAATATGGTGTAGGTCAGCGTCAGCCAAAGCAGTATGGCAAACACCCAGAGAATTCGGTCGGCCAGAGTGTAATCCGTCAACATAATGAACTAGCTGCCAAGAACACTGGATCTGGCAGGCAGGATAAAAAACCCGGGACCACGAAGGTAGTCTATAACATCGAGCAGGAATTCTCGGCGATACCTCAGAAACCTGGCAAACGTAGCAGCCCACAAAATCCCGTAGAAGCCTATGTTTACAGTGAACAGGCTGATGGCTATCAGCTCAAAACCCAACATGTGAGCGGTTAGCGAGATGATGCCAGTAGCCATCACCATGCCAAAGTATGCGGGTGACAGGCTTTTCAAATCGTGTGTCATACCTCGGTCACCTGCATTTTCTTTTAGTGGTTTCCCGAAAGCTTTTTCGTTCGCACGCCCACGGCACAGTCAAGCTGCTTCAGTACAGCGCCTCTGGGGAGGAGGTGCTGCTCGGCCTTTTGGGGCCGAGCGATTTATTCGGTGGCCTGACCATGCTCGGCCAGCGCTGCTACCCGCAGAACGCATTCGCGCAGACAACTTGTTGCGTGTTGGTGATCACGATCACCGACTTTCGATATCTGTTGCGCACCTATTCCGAGGTGGCATTGAACGTCCTTGATGCCGTTGCCCGTGATCTTGAGGCGGCTCAAGCGACGATCCGCGCGATCAGTACCTTGCCGGTGGAGGCACGGATCGCACGTGTGTTGGTGCGTCTAGCCGACCGGTTGGGTGAAGCCGACGACGGTGGCATTCTGATCCAGTCGCCGCTGTCGCAGCAGGATCTTGCCGCCATGGTAGCTACGACCTCAGAGACCGTGAGTCGCGTCATTTCCGGGTTACGGCGAAGCGGTGACATCGAAACCGGCCGACAGTGGATACGCAATCGCAATCGCAATCGCACGAACCTGGCCCGTCTGGCGGACGAAATCTAGCCTGTCTGTGCATTTTCCGCATTTTATGACAAATCAATGGAGCTACTTGTTGCGGCTCATGTAACACACCACGCACATCACTCATTCTAGTCGTGACCCAAACACAGACAGGAGATGAGAGATGAAGACCCTACTGCGTAGTGATGAGCTGAACTGTCCTTCCTGCATTACCAAGATCGAGAAAGCGCTGGGCCGGCTCGGGGGTGTGACTAATGCCAAGGTCCATTTCGCGACCGGACGCATCGAGGTCGAGCACGATGCCGAACAAATCAAGGCTGAACAGCTGCTTTCGGCGGTGCGTGAAGTCGGCTACGAGGCGCGCATCAGCGCATTCTGAGTTCACAAACGTTCGGGTGGGCCACAAGCCTGCCCGGCAGTTTCACCATGAGGTGAACAATCATGAAATTTATCAGTACATTGTCCCACTGGGCTCGCCAGTTGCGTTCACCAGCGCGGCTCAGTAGCCCTAGTGGCGGCACTTTGCAGCATGTCCATGATGCGTTATCTGCGACTACTCGGCCCATGCCCTCCGAACCCGTCACGCATGGCCGATAACAGGCGGTTGCCATAGCGCGCCTGATCCCGACTGGTAAAGCGCTGGAACAATGCCTGGGCCAGTAGCGGTGCAGCCGTCTCCGTCGCGATGGCTGTCTGCAGCGCCCAGCGTCCTTCTCCCGAATCTGCTACTCGGCCATCATGAGCGATCAGGGCGGGATCGACGGCTAATGCCTCACCGGTCAGATCGAGAAGCCAGGAACGGATCACCGATCCTTGCCGCCAAAGCTGGGCGATTTCCGCGACATCGAAGTCGTAATCGACGGCTTCCTGACTGTCGCAGGAGGCGGGAAGCTCATCGGGGCTTTGCCGATCGTGGCCGGCATTGCGAAGCAGTTCGAAACCTTCGGCATAGGCGGCCATGAGCACGTATTCGATGGCGTTGTGTGCCATCTTCACGTAATGACCGGCCCCTGCGGGGCCGCAGTGCAGATAGCCTTCTGCCGCGGTGTCGCTGTCATTTCCCAGAGGTACGGGTGCCATGGTGCTTCCCCTGCCGGGCGCCAGAGTGCGGAAGAGCGGAGCCAGACGAGCCACCGGCGCGTCAGCGCCACCGATCATCAGGCAGTACCCCTGCTCCAATCCCCATATGCCACCGGACACACCGACATCGACAAAGGCAACACCCTTTTCGGCCAGGCTCTTTGCTCGATAACGCGTATCACGATGATGGGAGTTGCCGCCGTCGACCAGGATATCGTCGGTGTCGAGCAAGGGGCTCAGGGTGTCAATGACATTCGCCACCGCGGTGGCGGGAACCATCAACCAAATCACCCGTGGCACGGTCAAATGCCCGACCAGTTCATCAGGCGTCCGTGCAGGTTCGGCACCAAGCGCCGCGAGTCTGCCCAGCGCCTCGGCATCACCATCATGCACGACCACATCATGGCCGGCCGCCATCAGGCGTTGCGCCATATTACCGCCCATGCGGCCCAGTCCGATAATTCCGATTTGCATTACACAGTCATCCTTTGCATAACAATCAAGCGTCAAGCGTTCGAGTCTGGCCTGCGGGTCGGTGTCTGCGACACGCAGCTCGCGAGTTGTAGGTCCGGAGGGAAGACTCACGACAGGCTCGTGTTTGGCACGAGGCGATACGCCGACCGACAAAACTTCCGATGTCAATTGAACGTAGCAGTTGATTGGGGTCTTAGCCACCGGTGCGATAAGTGAAATTTTGTTCGATTGACGGCCAGACATCTTATCTACTTCCCGCGGTCCGTTGGCGATTGGTTGCCCCGAGGCCATTTGGTGCGATTTCTCGACGAGTTGACCGATCTGTTTGTTCAGGCTCTCCGCGTAGCGCTTGGTATGAAGCTGCTCAAGCTGGGCACTACCAGTCTGGACGGCACTAAGATCCACGCCAACGCCTCGCGTTACGTCACAGCGCTCTGTCTCATGGCCACATCGAGAAGATGGAAGCCTGAGCGCAGTAGGAATTCCCGTCCTTCCGGGTAGCTCGGATTGGCGCTTTGTTTATTCTGCGTTTCAGGATCGTGACGATAAAAGCGATCACTGGTGCCGAAGTAGCGAGCAAGCCGGAGCGCCGTATCCGCGGTGATTCCCCGGTTTTCCCGGACAATTCATTCATCCGGGTTGCCGGAACATGTAGCGCCTTGGAAAGCGCATTAACGCTCATTTCCAGCGGGTTTAAATACTCCTCCCGAAGAATCTCCCGAATGAATGGGGCGCATACCATTACGCGTCATTTTGCATTCTCCTCAGTGATAACCAGTAATTTCAACATCTTCAGGGCCATCCTCTGTCCATCGGAAACACATACGCCACTGCTTGTTTGTGCGGATGCTTTGTTGACCTTTGCGGTCTCCCTCCAGCAGTGGAGTGGTCAAGCGTTTTGTGACAACCCAGTTAAGCTGCTTTTCTCAATTCAATAACGGCTGACTCGTAATCGTTCGGGCTTGTGTAACCCAATGTAGAAGTAGCTGTATTTGCTACTTTTGGCGACTTGCTTCACATCAGCAATTATCGCCTCGCGCTCGGAATCTGGCGGCCTGTCACACTGACGCTGGCAACCTTACCCGGCTGAATGCGAAACTCAGGCGGAACCTGTGCGTTATGGGGTATGGGAAAGCGCTTGAATAGCGTCTTGCGTGGTAGTTCATCGGGCGACTTGATCAGCATGTTTATCTCCTCGCCCCATCAAAGGGCCCACTGTGATGTTTCACCATGCCAGCGATTGAGCTATCGACTGGCCTCTCCCGGCTCCAGCAACTGTCGAAGTACATAAGGCAGGATACCGCCGTGCCGGTAGTAATCGGCCTCAGCCGGGGTGTCGATGCGCACGATGGCATCAAATGTCCGGGTCTGGCCCTGTGAGTCGGTGGCTGAGACACGCAGCTCATGAGCCGGGGTCTCGGCACTCGCCAGGCCTTTGATCGCGAAGGTTTCTTCGCCGGTCAGCCCGAGGGTCTCTGCATTCTGGCCATCGAGGAACTGCAGCGGCAGCACGCCCATGCCGATCAGATTAGAGCGGTGGATGCGCTCGTAGGACTCGGCAATCACCGCGCGCACACCTAGTAGGGCCGTGCCTTTGGCCGCCCAATCACGGGAAGAACCCGAACCGTATTCCTTGCCGGCCAGGATCACCAGCGGCGTCTTGGCCGCAGCATAGCTCTCGGCGGCCTCGTAGATGGTGGTGACCGGCGCATCGGCCCGGGTGAAATCGCGGGTGAAGCCACCCTCGGTGTCGGGAGCCAGGTGGGCGCCGATGATATCGATCAAGGGAGCAGGATCGCGCTCCATACCGTCGAAGAACGGCGGCTTGCGCACGTAGGTCGAATCAGGCTGCCACTGGAAAGTATCACCCTCGGCAATATCCATGCCCTGCCAGCGTTCGTCCCCAGCGTAGAGATCGGAATAGCCATCGGTGAACATCCCGGCGTGCAGATTCGCAGCGATCGTGTCCTCGATGGTCTGTGACGAGGGCCATATATCGTGCAGATAGACCGGCTTGCCGTCAGAGTCTTCACCTAAAGGATCGTGCAGCAGGTTAACGTGCAGGCTGCCGGCCAGAGCATAGGCCACCACAAGCGGTGGCGAGGCCAGAAAGTTCATCTGCGTCTGGGGATGAATCCGGCCCTCGAAGTTGCGATTGCCGGACAGCACTGAGCACACTGTCAAATCGTTGTCGTTGACCGCGGCGCCGACTTCGGGGATCAGCGGTCCGGAGTTGCCGATGCAGGTGGTACAACCGTAGCCCACCAGATGGAAACCGAGCTTTTCGAGATACGGCGTCAAGCCGGCGCGCTCGATGTAATCGGTGACCACCCGGGAGCCGGGCGCCAGCGAGGTTTTGACCCAGGGTTTGCTGACCAGTCCTTTCTCCACGCATTTTTGGCCAGCAATGCGGCGCCGAGCATGACCAACGGGTTGGAGGTGTTGGTGCATGAGGTGATCGCGGCGATCACCACCGAACCGTGGTCGATTTCACCCTGGCTGCCATCAGCCAGGGTTATCGGGATAGGGTTGGGTGACCATTCGGCGCCGCAGCCATCGTCGGGAAGCGCTCGCGGCGCATCGCTGGGATCACTATGTATGATCGAGATCGGGTCGCTCGCCGGAAAGGAGGCATCAGAGGCTGCGTCAAGACCGACCCGCAGCGCGTCAGCCTGGGATTGACCGGCAAGCAGCGCGCAGACCGTATTCGGCGCAATGCGCAGTGGCACTCGGTCCTGCGGGCGCTTGGGCCCGGCCAGCGACGGCTCGACGCTGCCAAGATCGAACTCCAGGATTTGGGAATATTCGGCCTCGTGCTCCGGGTCGTGCCACAAGCCCTGTTCTTTGGCATAGGCCTCGACCAGGCGGATTTGATGCTCGGGCCGCCCGGTCAGGCGCAGATAGGAAAGGGTCTCGTCGTCGATGGGAAAGATGGCGCAGGTCGAACCGTACTCGGGGCTCATGTTGCCGATGGTAGCGCGATTGGCCAGTGGCACACTGGCCAGGCCAGGGCCATAAAACTCGACAAACTTCCCAACTACGCCGGTTTTGCGCAGCAACTCAGCCACCGTAAGTACCAGGTCGGTGGCGGTAGTGCCCGGCTTCAGTTCCCCGGTGAGCTTGAAGCCGAGTACCTGAGGCATGAGCATGCTGATCGGCTGGCCGAGCATAGCAGCTTCAGCCTCAATGCCGCCCACGCCCCAGCCAAGCACGCCCAGGCCGTTGACCATCGGCGTGTACTGTATTTCCTGTGTGCGCACATTTTTCGGCTGCCACTCGGCCAGAGTCTGAATCTGCTCGGGGGTGATTCGCTCACCATCCTCGTTGCGCAGCAGGTTTTCCAGTAACACCTTCAAGCTGTAGGGCAGCCGCTGCGCGCCGTCGATACGATCGAGGCGATAGGATAGATGGTGTAGGTCGCATCGTCGACTTTGAGTGTATCGCGGGTATTGAAACTGTTGGATGACATGAGAAACTCTCCACAGCATGTGGGTTGTAAGGTCGGGGGGGCTCCCGATTTTAATTAAACGTAGCAGATGATCGGAAGGGCGGCCACTGGCGCGCATGACCTTTGAGATGGGCTTAATCGACAGGCGCCCTTGACAAGACCATAAGCGCCTCCTAGTTTAGGACTGACTAATGATTGGCAACATAAGCGAGTTTGTTGCCAATCTCGGTGGGTTCCTTGGACGGCAAATCACAGAAGCCATTAGCAGGATAACTATGCAACAGGGCGGGACAGTGTTGATTGCCGAGTACTGGGCCACCGGGCTTTTTGTTCTGGCAGTCATAGGCCTGTGCGCTTTCATGATCGGCGTGTCTGCGCTGCTCGGCGGGCGCAGTCAGGGGCCCAGCAAAGGGTTGCCTTTCGAAAGCGGCATCATCGGCACGGGTAGCGCACGCCAGCGTTTTTCCATCCAGTTCTATCTGGTCGCAATGCTCTTCGTAATCTTTGATATCGAAGCCATGTTCCTGTTTTCCTGGGCCGTGTCGGTGCGCGAGGTGGGTTGGGGCGGCTTCTGGGGTGCCGCAATATTTATCGGCATACTTCTCGCAGGGCTGGTGTATGACTACCGTTCTGGTGCGTTGGATTGGGCTCCCGTAGGTCGCGAACGGCTACATCGAGGAAAGTAATCACTTATTGGTTTTCATCTGGGAGGCACACCATGGCATACACCCTTACTCGGGCCGAAGATGCAGTGGCAGCAGAAAACGATCGCTACCCCTTAGGTAAACAACAACACGTCGAAGACCCGATGAGGGACCAGGTGCACCGCAGCGTGTACACCGGCAAGCTTAAAGATGCCCTCAATTCGACGGTGAACTGGGGGCGCAAAAACTCCCTGTGGCCCTATAACTTCGGCCTGTCTTGCTGTTATGTGGAAATGACCACGGCGTTTACCTCGCCCCACGATATCGCTCGTTTCGGTGCCGAGGTCATTCGTGCTTCTCCACGCCAGGCGGATTTCATGGTTATTGCCGGCACCTGTTTTGTGAAAATGGCGCCGATTATCCAGCAACTCTACGACCAGATGCTCGAACCCAAGTGGGTGATTTCCATGGGCTCCTGCGCCAATTCTGGTGGCATGTACGATATTTATTCGGTAGTGCAGGGGGTTGACAAGTTTTTGCCTGTGGATGTTTACGTGGCCGGCTGCCCGCCGCGCCCGGAAGCTTTTTTGCAGGGCTTGCAGCTGCTGCAAGACTCGATTCAAGAGGAACGTCGGCCGCTATCCTGGGTAGTTGGCGACCAGGGCGTGTACCGCGCAGAAATGCCGTCCCAGCGAGAGAAGCATCGCGATCGGCGTATTCAGGTGACAGAGCTGCGAACACCGGACAGCGTTTAACCCAAGAATTTCCAGATATTCTCACGCACCTTAGAGCGAGAGGGACACTGTTAAAATGAGTGTTGTTAACCCCAACACCAGCGCGGCAGCCGCTCCCGACCATCGGGCCAGCTCCCTCGTGGCAATGCTGCGAGAGCGCTTTGGTGACCAGGTGCTCCATGAACAGCCCACTTTGACGGGCATGCCGGTGTTGTGGGTGAGCCGGGACGCACTGGTTGAGGTGCTGGCAACGCTGCGCAAGCTACCCGAACCATTCGAGATGCTGTTTGATTTGTCAGCGGTTGACGAGCGCCTGCGCAGTCATCGCCATGGCTTGCCCGAAGCCGATTTCACTGTGTTCTATCAGCTGCTGTCCGTATCGGGCAATCGCGACATCATGCTTAAGGTGGCGCTCCTCGAGCAGGATCTGTCTTTGCCTACAGTGATCCCGGTCTACCCCAACGCCAACTGGTACGAGCGCGAAGTCTGGGACATGTTCGGTGTTCACTTTGACGGACACCCCAACCTTTCCCGCATTTTGATGCCGTCTACCTGGCAGGGCCATCCACTACGTAAGGATCACCATGCCAGAGCGACCGAATTTGATCCTTATACCCTAACCGTGGCGAGCCAGGAACGAGAACAGCAAGCCCTGAAGTTCAAGCCTGAAGACTGGGGCATGAAACGTAAAAACGATGAAACTGATTTCATGTTTCTTAACCTGGGGCCGAATCATCCGTCCGCCCATGGCGCATTTCGCCTTGTATTGCAGCTCGACGGCGAGGAGATCATCGACTGCGTGCCGGATATCGGCTACCACCATCGTGGTGCAGAGAAAATGGCCGAGCGCCAGTCCTGGCACAGCTTCATTCCCTACACCGACCGTATCGATTACGTGGGCGGCGTAATGAACAATCTGCCCTACGTGCTTGCGGTGGAGAAGCTTGCCGGCATACAAGTGAATGGCCGCATCGAGACCATTCGGGTGATGATGGCAGAGCTTTTTCGTATTACCAGCCACCTGCTATTTCTGGGCACTTATTTGCAGGATCTTGGCGCTATGTCGCCGGTTTTCTATACCTTTACCGACCGCCAGAAGGGCTACGACGTGATTGAGGCGATCACCGGGTTTCGTATGCACCCGGCCTGGTATCGCATCGGTGGCGTAATGCAGGATCTGCCGAAAGGTTGGGACAGGCTCATGCAGGGCTTCGTTGACTGGATGCCTGCCCGGCTCAACGAATACGAGCGTGCGATGATGAAAAACTCCCTGGTATGGGATCGCACCAAACACATCGCCGCCTTCGATACTGCCAATGCCTTGGCCTGGGGCGTTACCGGTCCCAACTTGCGGGCCACCGGTTGCGACTTCGACCTGCGCAAGAAGCGACCCTATTCGGGCTATGAGAATTTCGACTTCGAGATACCGCTGGCACACAACGGCGACGTCTTTGACCGTGGCCAGCTGCGCATCGACGAGATGCGTGAAAGTGTGAAGATCATTCAACAGTGCATCAATCACATGCCCGCAGGCGATTACAAAGCAGATCATCCGCTGACCACGCCACCACCTCGGGAGCGCATGCTTGAGCATATTGAAACCCTGATTACGCATTTTCTGCAGGTGTCCTGGGGGCCGGTTCTGCCCGGCAACGAATCGCTGCAGATGATTGAAGCCACCAAGGGCATCAACAGTTATTACCTGACCAGTGACGGCGGCACCATGAGCTACCGCACGCGAATTCGCACGCCAAGCTTTCCGCATCTGCAGCAGATTCCTGTGCTGATGCGCGGCGGCTTTGTGCCGGATTTGATCGCGCATCTGGGCAGTATCGATTTCGTTATGGCCGACGTGGACCGCTGATCATGCCGCAAACATTTATACCTTTGAGCACAGCCACAGACCTCATCGCAACCGATGGCTTTGAGCTGCACGAGGACGACCGCCGAGCCATGCTCACCGAACGCGACCATTACGAGCAGCCTCAGGCAGCCTGCATCGAAGCACTGAAGATCGTGCAAAAGCGCCACGGCTGGGTGCCAGATGGAGCCATTGTCGCCATCGCCGAAACCCTCGGCATCGGTGCCGGAGCAGTGGAGGGCGTTGCTACCTTCTACAGCCTGATCTTTCGCCAGCCCGTGGGGCGTCATGTGATCCTGCTGTGCGATAGCAGCTCATGCTTCCTCACCGGCTATGAAGCGTTGAGCGAGGTTTTGAGTGAGCGTCTCGGCATAGGCTTCGGCCAGACGACCGGGGATGGCCGCTTTACTCTGCTGCCGGTGTGCTGCCTGGGAGCCTGCGATCGCGGCCCTGCGATGATGATTGACGATGACACTTTCGGCCCCATCGAAGCAGACGACCTGGATGAACTTCTGGAGGCCTATCCATGACGGTGATACCGAAAGATTCACGGCTGCGCTATCACTGCCAGCTGCGCCAGAGTGCCGAGGAGCGCCACGCTGAGACACACCCGTTGACCTGGCGACTACGCGAGGACGGCGCCCGGGTCGGGTTCGAGGAATATTGTGCGAAGGAGGGTTATCAGAGCGCAAGACAAACCCTGACACAGCGCACACCTGCTGACATAATCGACACCATGAAACAGGCCAATGTGCGTGGCCGGGGCGGCGGTGGTTTCTCCGCCGGGGTCAAGTGGGGCCTGACACAGGTAGGAGATCATCTGCCCCGTGGCTACCTGATCTGTAATGCCGACGAGATGGAGCCGGGTACCTTCAAAGATCGCCTGCTGCTGGAACAGCTGCCGCACCTGCTGATTGAAAGCATGATCATCGCGGGCTATGCCAACCGCTCTTGTTATGGCTATATTTTCCTGCGCGGCGAATACGTGGAGGCGGCGCGCTCCGTGGCCCTGGCCATCGAAGAGGCACGGCAGGCCGGCCTGCTGGGAAGCGACATCGCCGGCAGCGGCTTCGATTTCGATATCGCCTTACACACAGGTGCCGGGCGCTACATCTGCGGTGAAGAAACCGCACTGATCAATTCCCTGGAAGGCAAGCGCGCTAACCCCCGGGCCAAGCCGCCGTTTCCCGGCCAATCTGGCGCCTGGGGCAAACCCACGGTGGTTAACAACGTGGAGACTCTGTGCAATGTGCCTAGCGTTATGCAGCACGGTGCAGACTGGTATCAAGGACTATCCGGCGGGCTCAGTGGGGATGGTGGCACCAAGCTGTATGGCGTCTCCGGGTTAGTTGAACGCCCGGGGCTCTGGGAGCTGCCCATTGGCACCAGCGGCCGGGAGATTCTCGAACGCGCCGGTGGCATGCGCCAGGGCCACACCCTCAAAGCCTGGCTGCCCGGTGGCGGTAGCACCGGTTTTCTGTTGCCGGAACATCTCGATTTGCCCATGGACTTCGATACGATCGGCCAATACGGCAGCCGTCTGGGCACCAGCGTGATAGCCGTGGTCAGTGAGCGCCAGAGTATTGTTTCGCTGCTCCGCAACCTCGAACAATTCTTTGCCCGGGAGTCCTGCGGCTGGTGCACTCCCTGTCGCGATGGCCTGCCCTGGACAGTAAAAATACTGCAGGCCCTGGAGAGAGGTGAAGGCAAGCCAGAGTATATCGAGATCCTCGAGCAGCACACCTTAGGGCTGAATTCTCCGCGTACTTTCTGCGCCCATGCGCCGGGGGCAATGATGCCGCTGGAATCGGCCCTCAAACTCTTCCGGGCAGAATTTGAGGCTGGCATCGCTAGTACATCGCTGGAAGGGGTGAGCTGATGGCGACGATTCACGTGGACGGCAAAGCCTACGAAGTAGACGGCGCGGATAATCTGCTGCACGCCTGCCTGTCTTTGGGGCTGGACATTCCGTATTTCTGCTGGCACCCGGCCATGGACAGCATTGGTGCCTGTCGTCAGTGCGCGGTCAAGCAGTACAAGGACAAGGACGACACCCAGGGCAAACTGGTGATGTCGTGCATGACGCCTTCTACAGACAATAGCTGGATCTCCATCGCCGACGAGGAAGCCAAGACATTCCGGTCGGAGGTGGTGGAGTGGTTGATGACCTATCACCCTCACGATTGTCCGGTCTGCGAAGAAGGCGGCCACTGTCATCTGCAAGACGTGACGGTGATGACCGGCCACAGCCGGCGCAGCTACAGTTTTCGCAAGCGCACCCACCGCAACCAGTACCTGGGGCCGTTTGTTGCCCATGAGATGAATCGCTGTATCAACTGCTATCGCTGCGTGCGCTTCTACAACGACTACGCCGGCGGCACAGATCTCGGCGTCTTCGGCTCGAACAACAACTTGTATTTCGGGCGCCATCAGGAAGGCGTTCTGGAGAGTCCGTTTGCCGGCAACCTGACCGAAGTCTGCCCCACCGGCGTGTTCACTGACCAGACCCACTCGGACCGCTACGTTCGCAAGTGGGATATGCAATTCGCGCCCAGCGTCTGCCATCAGTGCGCGGTGGGCTGCAATATCAGCCCGGGAGAACGCTACGGCGAGATTCGCCGCATCGAGAACCGCTATCACGGTGATCTCAATCGTTATTTCCTGTGCGATCGTGGACGTTTCGGCTACGGCTACGTCAATCGCACCGACCGGCCGCGCCAGCCAGAGTGGAGGAGAGAGGGGCGTAGTGAGCGCAGGAGTGATGATCATGGCGAGCGCGCCGAAGAGATAGTCATCCTGGAAGTGGACCCGGCTCTCCATCGCGGCGCTGATCTGCTGCGCAACGCCAAACGGGTGATTGGCATAGGTTCGCCACGGGCCAGCCTGGAAAGCAATCATCAGCTGATCAAGTTAGTCGGCCGGGACAACTTCTCTAGTGGTGTCGCCGCCGCTGAGCAGGCTTGTCTTGAGCGCATGGCGGAACTGGAGAGCTCTTGCGGCTTGCCGATTCCCACAGTGCGGGAGGTGGAGGCCCACGACGCAGTGTTGGTGCTTGGCGAGGACCTGATGCACAGCGCGGCACGTCTGGCATTGTCATTGCGCCAGGCAGTGCTGGCCCGGCGCGATGCTTTGGCGGAAGAACGTGGCATCCCAATCTGGAACGCCGAAGCGGTCAAGATCCTCGCCCAGGACAACCGACACCCACTGTTCATCGCCTACCCCAGCGCCACCGAACTCGACGAGATCAGTGCCGGTAGCTGGCAGTTAGCGCCTGCGGACATCGCCCGCTTGGGTTTCGCCATTGCCCATATTATCGACGGTAACGCACCTGCGGTGCCGGGGCTCGATGCGGCTCTGGCAGCGGCGGCGCAGACGGTGGCCAAACAGTTGATAGCGGCGGAGAGACCACTGGTAATCAGCGGTGGCTCATTGGAGTCCACCCAGGTACTCGATGCGGCGGGCAGCATTGCCCGGGCGCTGTCGCGGCGCACCAAACGCGCCGGCCTTATGCTCATTCGTATGGAAGCCAACAGTACAGGCCTTACCATGCTGGGCGGTCGTCCACTGGAGTGGGCCCTGGATGAAATCGTCGAAGGCCGGGCAGATGCCCTCGTGGTATTGGAAAACGACCTGTACGTCCGGCTGCCGGAAGCGCGGGTTGAGGCCGCATTAGATACGGCAACCGCGTTGGTCGTGCTTGATCACCAGCGCACCCGCACCTGGCAGCGCGCCAGGCTTGGCTTGGCCGCCGCCAGTTTCACCGAGGCGGACGGCACGCTGGTCAATCTGGAAGGCCGGGCCCAGCGGTTCTACCAGGTCTTCGATACGAGCTATATGCGGCCGGAGTCCCGCATTCACGAAAGCTGGCGCTGGCTACACGCCCTGCGTATTGGCCTCATTCGCGGCGAGGACAGCACCATTACTCTGGACCAGGCCACTGAGGCCTGTGCCCAGGATTATCCGGCACTGGCAGACATTGTTGCGAGCTCTCTGAGCGCGGATTATCGAGTGAAAGGCGTGAAGTTGGCCCGGTCCCCGCATCGCTCCAGTGGGCGAACGTCTCTGCGAGCCGACATTGCGGTAAGCGAACCGCGCACGCCCCAAGACCCGGATACGCCCTTCACCTTTTCCATGGAAGGTTACAGCGGTTTCGATCGGCCTCGTAAGGAAGTGCCGTTCGCCTGGGCGCCAGGCTGGAACTCGCACCAGGCGTGGAACAAGTTTACCGACGAAGTGGGCGGACATCTGCGTGGCGGCGATCCCGGAGTGCGCCTGGTTGCACCACGGCCCGGTGCGTATCGCTATGCCAGCGATATCCCCGCGGCCTTCGAACCGCAACAGGACCGTTGGCAGCTGCTGGTGTTGCCGCGACTGTTTGGCGGCGAGGAAATGTCCTCCCGCTCCGCGCCCATTGAAGAACGTGCGGAACTGCCGACCATTGGTTTATCCAGCGCAGATGCGGCACGGCGGGGGTTTGAGCAGGGCGCATCGCTGACACTGGAAACAGAGACCGCGTGTCTTACCCTGCCATTACGCTGCGATCAGCGTTTACCCAGCGGTATTGTCAGCTTGCCGGCAGGAATATCCAGCGAATTCAGCAGCGGCGATTGGGCCAGGCTTGAGGCTTCGGGCCCCGACTATAAGGAGGCGCGCGAATGAGCTGGATAACCCTTGGCGACTGGCGACCCGAATGGTTGACCCCGACGGTGATGGATATCGCCGTGGCCATGATCCAGGCAGTGGTCATTCTGCTGGTAGCGGTGCTGGTGGGGGCAATCCTCACGGTGGTAGAGCGTCGCCTGCTGGGCTGGTGGCAAGACCGTTACGGCCCCAACCGGGTCGGCCCCTTCGGCTCCCTGCAAGTGGTCGCCGATATGATCAAGATCTTTTTCAAGGAAGACTGGATACCGCCCTTCGCCGACCGGACACTCTTCGTGCTGGCCCCGGCGATTGCTATGGCATCGCTGCTGCTGTCGTTCATGATTATCCCCATCACGCCGGGCTGGGGCGTGGCGGACTGGAATATCGGTCTGCTGTTCTTCCTGGCCATGGGCGGCATCAATGTCTATTCCGTACTGCTGGGAGGCTGGGCCAGCGCCAACAAGTATGCGTTGATCGGCGCCATGCGCTCTTCGGCTCAGACCATCTCCTATGAGGTCTTCATGGGCCTGTCACTGATGGGCGTTGTTGCCATGGCCGGCACCTTTAACTTGCGCGAGATCGTCAATGCGCAGCAGGAAATGTGGTACATCATTCCCCAGTTTCTGGGCTTCTGTAACTTTCTTATCGCCGGCTTCGCGGTAGTGCACCGTCACCCCTTCGATCAGCCCGAAGCGGAGCAGGAGTTGGCAGACGGCTATCACGTTGAATACTCCTCTATGAAATTCGGCATGTTCTTTATCGGCGAATATGTCGGCATGCTGTTAATTTCGGCGCTCGTGGTGACGCTGTTCTTCGGTGGTTGGCACGGGCCGTTGCTGTCACCCATTGTCTGGTTTGTACTCAAGACCAGTGTCTTTTTGATGCTGTTCATTCTGGTGCGAGCTGCGCTGCCCCGCCCGCGTTACGACCGGGTGATGACCTTTGGCTGGATTGTCTGTCTGCCGCTGACGCTGATCAACCTTCTGGTAACCGGCGCGGTGATACTGCTTGTTGCGCCAGGCTAGGAGCATTCGAATGGATGATGAACGAGGAGCAACTGCCATGTACAAGGGACTTTTAAAAGGTACCTGGTCGCAATTGCGCACCCTGGGCATGGTTTTCATGCACGGCTTTCGCAAGCGCGAAACCGTCAGCTATCCCGAAGAAGAGGTCTATCTGTCGCCGCGCTACCGCGGGCGCATTGTGCTGACCCGGGATCCGGACGGTGAGGAGCGCTGCGTGGCTTGCAATCTGTGCGCCGTAGCCTGTCCAGTGGCTTGTATCTCGTTGGAGAAGGGCGAAAGGGAAGATGGGCGCTGGTACCCCGAATTCTTTCGCATTAACTTTTCACGCTGCATTTTTTGCGGCATGTGTGAAGAAGCCTGCCCGACCTCGGCGATCCAGCTAACGCCAGACTTCGAGATGGGTGAATACAACCGCCAAGAGCTGGTATATGAAAAGGAAGATCTGTTGATTAGCGGCCCTGGCAAGGACCACAACTATAATTTCTACAAGGTAGCGGGCATGGCCATCGCCGGCAAAGACAAGGGTAAGGGCGTGGCGGAATACGAGCCGATCAAGGTCACCACGCTGCTTCCCTGAAGCCGCCTCGCCAGCGTCGCCTCGCTGGAGAGTAGTGGAAAGGAGGAGAGGAAGGGAGAGAGAAACATGGAATACGCATTTTACCTGAGCGGTTTGGTCGCGGTGCTGGCGACTGTGGGGGTTATCAGCAATACCAACCCGGTGCATGGGGTGCTGTATCTGGTGGTGTCATTGCTGGCGGTGGCCATGGTGTTCTTTGCCCTGGGTGCGCCCTTCGCCGGAGCGCTTGAGATTATCGTCTACGCCGGAGCGATCATGGTGCTGTTCGTCTTTGTGGTGATGATGCTTAACCTGGGCGAGGCGGCGGTCGCTCAGGAGCGCATTTGGCTGCAACCGCGCACGTGGCTGGGGCCATCGCTGCTCGCGGCCGTATTGCTGCTGACATTGATCGACATACTGTGGCGCGGTGATGCGGGCATGCTGATTCAAGGCGATGTGCTGAGTGCCAAACAGGTGGGCACGATTTTGTTCGGCCCTTGGCTGCTGGTAGTGGAACTCAGCGCTTTGCTGCTGCTGGCAGCGCTGGTCACGGCCTCTCATGTCGGACGTTTACGCCAGCCAAGGTCGGATTCAAAAATTGGCAAGGAGGCTCCATGAGCGGCGTACCCATGGAACATGGTCTGGTGTTGGCGGCCATCCTGTTCGCGCTGGGGCTGGCGGGCCTGATGTTCAGGCGCAATATGATCTTTATACTCATGAGCCTTGAGATCATGCTTAACGCTGCGGGGCTTGCCTTTATCGTCGCCGGCGCGGCCTGGCAGCAGCCGGAAGGCCAAGTCATGTTTCTGCTGGTGATCACGCTCGCGGCTGCAGAAGCCAGCGTCGGTCTGGCGCTGCTGATTCAGCTGCACCAGCGCTTCAAGTCCCTGGATATCGATGCGGTCAGCAGGATGCGCGGATAATGGAAATAATGACATTACTGCCCTCGACCACGCTGCTGCTGCCGCTGACGTTTCTGCTGCCTCTTGCAGGAACGTTGATTCTGGCCTTTTCCCGGGGCACATTTAGCTACCGTGTCAGTACCATTGTGGGAACCGGCAGCGTGGGACTGGCTGCGCTGGTCACTGCACTGTTGGTACTGGGTTTTGTCAACGACGCGGCTAATGCCAGCCATCCTCAAATTGTTACCTTGTGGACCTGGATTGTCGTGGGGGAGTTTCAGCCCACCATGGGTCTTGCCCTGGACGGGTTGTCGCTGACCATGCTCGGCATTATTACCGGCGTAGGCTTTCTGATTCATCTGTTTGCTGCCTGGTACATGCGCGGCGATGACGGTGTTACGCGCTTTTATACCTATATGAACCTGTTCGTGTTCAGCATGGTGCTGCTGGTACTGGGTGATAATCTGCTGCTGCTGTTTCTGGGCTGGGAAGGGGTCGGCATGTGCAGCTACCTGCTGATCGGCTACTACTACCAGAATAACGCCAACGGCTGGGCAGGGTTCAAAGCCTTCATCATTACCCGCATCGGCGATGTGTTCCTGGCCATCGGTATGTTTTTGCTGTTTGCTAAACTCGGCACCCTAAACATTGCCGAGATCCTTTCTCTCGCACCGCAGATGTGGCGCGCGGGGGATCCAACCGTAGAGTTGGTGGCATTGCTACTGCTGGGCGGAGCAGTGGGCAAGTCTGCCCAACTACCGCTGCACACCTGGCTTGCCGACGCCATGGCAGGCCCCACGCCGGTGTCGGCTTTAATTCACGCCGCGACCATGGTCACCGCCGGGGTTTATTTGATCGCGCGCATGCACGGGGTGTTTGAGTTGGCGCCCACTGCGCTCTATCTGACTGGCCTGATTGGCGCCCTGACGCTGCTGATGGCTGGTTTCGCTGCCTTGGCCCAGACCGACATCAAACGGGTGCTGGCCTATTCCACCATGAGTCAGATCGGCTACATGTTTCTGGCGCTGGGGGTTGGCGCCTTCAACGCGGCGGTGTTTCACTTGATGATCCATGCCTTCTTTAAGGCACTGCTGTTCCTGTCTGCCGGCGCGGTGATCATCAGTTGTCATCACGAACAGGACATAAGACGCCTGGGCGGGTTGTGGCGCAAGCTGCCGCTGGCTTACATGGGCTTTATCGTTGGCGGTGCGGCCCTGGTGGCCTTGCCACTGGTTACTGCGGGGTTCTACAGCAAGGATGAGATTCTCTGGCAGGAGCTGGCGGCAGGCCGCCAAGGGTTGCTGATTGCCGGTCTGTTTGGCGCTTTCCTGACCTCGTTGTACACCGTGCGGCTGATCATTGGTATTTTCCATGGTGAGATGAAAAGTGATGGCGCCCGCCAGGCTAAAGCGGGGCGGGGCCTTGCCCACGGCTTACCACTGGTGATCCTGGCGCTGCTCTCAACGCTGTTGGGCGCCTGGATTACGCCGCCCCTGAGTGGGGTGCTGCCGGCTGGCCCCGCTGAGGGCATGGAAGCGGGGCATACCGCGCTTGTGCTGGTCGCTTCGGCCACGGCGTTGATTGGTCTTGGCCTGGGATCTTGGCTGTTTATCTTCAAACGCGACTGGCTTGCACACATCACTCGCCAGGGAATCGGTGCCGGGCTTTGGACCTTGTGGCATCTAGCATGGGGCTTCGACATTATTTTCGACTGGCTGTTAGTAAGGCCCTATCGCGGCCTGGTGCGCCTGCTGAAAGGCGATCTGTTTGATGCCTTCTTCCGGCTGATTGCCCAGGCTTTGCGAGTTGTACATTTAGGGCTTTCCCGAACCCAGACAGGCAAATTACGCGGCTATGCTGCCACCATGGTGGTCGGGGCGACGCTGATTTTACTGAGCCTGGCGCTAGTGTACTAGCGGTTGCGCAAAACCCGGATAAGGAGATGCAACGCTTATGATACTGGTGTGGTTAATTGTGATCCCATTCGTCGGGGGACTCCTGTGCTGGCAGATAGAGCGATTAGGTGATAAGCCGACGCGCTGGATCGCGCTTGTCACCATGCTGGTCGAGCTGTTGATTTCGCTTTGGTTATGGGCACAGTACGATTTCCATCTGCCGGCGCTGGATGGCTCGACTACCCAGTGGGCTCTGGAATTCCGGGTGGTCTGGATTGAACGTTTTGGCATTGATTTTCACCTTGCCATGGATGGTCTGTCGTTGGTGCTGATCGCCTTGACCAGCTTTCTCGGCGCGCTGGCGGTGTTGTGTTCGTGGAACGAGATTGTGCGCCGGATCGGGTTTTTCCATCTCAACCTGCTGTGGATTCTCACCGGCGTTGTCGGGGTGTTTCTGGCTATCGATCTGTTCCTGTTCTTCTTCTTCTGGGAGCTGATGCTGGTGCCGATGTACTTTTTGATTGCTCTGTGGGGCCATAGTGGCTCGAAGGGCAAAACTCGCATCGGCGCGGCCATCAAGTTCTTTATCTATACCCAGGCCAGTGGGCTTTTGATGCTGGTCTCGATCCTGGGACTGGTGTTCGCTCATCATGCCAACACAGGTGAGTATTCTTTCAGCTATCAGGTGCTGCTGGAGACCAAGCTTTCGCCCACACTTTCCATGTGGTTGATGTTGGGCTTTTTTATCGCCTTTGCGGTCAAGCTGCCCGTGGTGCCACTGCACGGTTGGCTGCCGGACGCCCATGCTCAGGCACCTACCGCCGGCAGCGTGGATCTGGCGGGAATACTTCTCAAGACCGCCGCCTACGGCATGATGCGCTTCGCCTTGCCGCTGTTTCCAGAAGCATCCCAGGCATTCGCGCCCATCGCCATGGGGCTTGGCCTGCTCGGCATATACTACGGTGCGGTGCTGGCCTGTGGGCAACAGAACGTTAAGCGCTTCATCGCCTATACCAGTATCGCCCACATGGGGTTCGTACTGATTGGCATCTATTCCGGCTCTCTATTGGCTTTACAGGGTGTGATAGTACTGATGCTGGCTCACGCCTTTTCCGCAGCGGGGCTCTTTGTTCTCAGCGGACAGCTATACGAGCGCCTGCATACTCGTGAAATGGATAAGATGGGCGGTCTGTGGGGGCGGCTGGGGAGCCTGCCTGGGTTCTGGCTGTTCTTTATTGCCGCTTCGCTAGGTATACCGCTCACCGCCAATTTCGTCGGCGAATTTATGGTGCTGTTCGGTACCTTTCCCACGGCACCCTGGGTGGTTGTGATCGCAAGCTTTGGCCTGGTGCTGGCCGCAATCTATTCGCTGATCCTGATGCAGCGCGTGCACTATGGCCCGCCTCGCAGCGACACGCCATTGAAGGGGCTTGATGCCCGCGAATTTGCCATGATGCTGAGCATTGTCGTGCTGCTGATATGGCTTGGCATCTACCCCCAGCCGCTGCTCGATACCACCGAAGCCGCCATGGGCGAGGTGCAGCGGGTGTTCGAGATCTCGGGCGCCCCTGAGCGGGGCGTCGATGCCGGGCCGGGTGCGGCCATTACGCTAATGCCGGAGGCCCGCTGATGCCCGTTGCTGTTCTTATCGCCTATCTGCCAATAATTTTGGTCGCCGCAACGGCGATTGCGGTGATGCTTGGCATCGCGTGGCGTCGCGAGCACGCCGTAACGGTTGCCGCCAGCGTGCTGGGCCTGGCGCTGGCTTTGATCGCTCAGGTGTTTGCCTGGCGGGTGATTCCGGTACACACGCCACTGCTCGATTTTGATGGTCTGGCGCTATTAGCCGGGATCTTGATACTGGCGTCGACCCTGGTTTGCGCGATTCTGGCTCATGGTTATCTTGAGTCTTTTCACGGCGCCCGCGAAGAATTCTATGTTCTGCTGCTGTGCGCGGCAGCAGGAGGGCTGGTACTGGTGGCGAGTCGGCACCTGGCCAGCCTGTTCATCGGCCTGGAGCTGTTATCAATGCCGCTCTACGGAATGCTGGCCTACGCTTACCATGAGCCGCGTTCCCTTGAAGCCGGTATTAAATACCTGATTCTTTCTGCCGCCGCCAGCGCATTTTTGCTGTTCGGTATGGCGCTGCTCTATGCACAAACCGGTGAGTTACGGATCGACGTTTTGATGGCCAGCCTTGATTCGCACACCGGTGTCTGGGGCCTGGCGGGCGTTGGCCTGATGCTCGTTGGGTTGGGCTTCAAGCTTTCGGTAGTGCCCTTTCATCTATGGACCCCGGACGTCTACGAGGGCGGGCCGGGGCCGGCGGCCACCTTTCTGGCCACTGCCAGCAAGGTGGCGGTATTCGCGCTGCTGCTGCGGCTGATGCTGTCGACGCCGGTTGCCCAGGGTGACTGGCTGCGAGCGGTGTTTACCGGGCTGGCACTTGCCAGCATGCTGATCGGCAACCTGCTGGCGCTGACTCAGTCTAACCTCAAACGCATTCTCGGCTATTCGTCGATTGCGCACTTCGGCTACCTGCTGATCGTGCTGGTGGTCGCAGACGGCTTGGCGGCGGAAACGGGAGGTGTCTACCTGATCACCTACGTGTTGAGCACTCTGGCGGCGTTTGGCGTGGTCATCCTGATATCGAGCACGATCAGCGGCGAAGATGCAGCAGCGCTGCACCACTATCGCGGCCTGTTCTGGCGGCGCCCTTATCTGACCGCCGTACTGACCGTGGCTATGCTGTCATTGGCGGGCATTCCGGCAACCGTCGGCTTCATCGGCAAGTTCTATCTCATCGCTCTGGGCGTGGAGGCTCAACGCTGGTGGCTGGTAGGTGGCATCATACTTGGCAGTGCCATCGGGCTTTACTACTACCTGAGGGTCACCATCACGTTGTTTATGGCCGAACCGGGAATGCACCGTCGCGATGCATCCGATGACTGGGGCTCGCGGGCAGGGGGGCTGGTTGTGCTTGCTGTAGCGGGGTTGGTCATACTGCTGGGTGTCTATCCTGCGCCGATGATCGAGCTTGTGCGAGCCCTTGATGCGATAACCATTCGCTGAATGAACCCTCCGGACATTCTCCCAATAGAATAACCACCTCGCACGCCCTGACCGAGGGCTCGACACTCAAGGGCAGCTACAACCGCCCCGTCGTGGTCATCTCGACACTGCGGCTCAAGACCATCCACCTGCTCGGCGACGGCGAACAGGTCGTCAGCCTGCCGGGAGGCTCCCTTTTCGAGCTGGAAAAGAAGCTCGATCCGTTGGGGCGGCAGCCGTCTTCGCACTGCGCCTCGACACGTTCAAGACCGAGGACGAGGCGCAGTCTACTATGTCGGCACCAATGACACCGCACAGCTGACGGTGCTGCGGCGGGGCCTGCTGACCGAACTGGACGAGCTGCCGATCTCGGGCGAGTACCTGCATCGCGACTGCCTCGACATCGCGCACCGCTACGGCAAGGACACGCTGCTGATGATCCACTGGCTCGGCACCCAGCGAATGCCCATGCTGTTTGGAATGAAGGGGGCGCTGGACACGCGCTTGCAAAAGTTCCGCCTGCTGCCGAGTAATCTGCTCGACCGGATCATGAAGCGCTTCTCGCAGATGTTGCCCGAGGCGTTGCCAAAGCGGATGCTGCGCTTCCGCAACGCCTATGAGCATCACCTGATCCTCAAGGTATCTGGCGCGACGAAACAGGCGGCCGAGGCTTTACTCGACCGCACAGTCGGACCCGATGGCTGGTTCGCCTGCGACGAAACCGAAGCCCCCAAAGTCATGTTGCACCGCTTCGCGGCAGCCGGTGCGGCCGTCCGATACGGCATCATGCGCGAGGATGCGGGCGAGATCCTGCCCTCGATATCGCCTTGCGGCGTTAAATCAACCCACTTGCCTAAGCCGCATTGAGCCAGTTTTTTAAAGCTGGCAGCTCGGCATTCCAGGGTAGCAACGCTGCGAGCTTTTCCAGCGTATCCGCTTCGGCGATGCGTTCCAGCACATAGTGGATATAAGCAGAGGGCTCCAGGTCATTTGCATAGAGCGGTTTCGATCAGCGAGTAACAGGTAGCGCTGGCTTTAGCGCCTTGTGTGGTATTGGCGAACAGCCAGGCCTTTCGATTATGGAAGTGTTTCCATAATGTGTGTCATGCTGATTCTGCCTGGTGTTGAGGAGGAAATCAGTGTGGGCAATCTCAGGGCTGGAATGTAGGTGCTGGTTTATTGGCGCTTACACAACAGGCATGAAAAGTCCGTTGTGCCGATAATGCTCATTCCGTTGCCAATATCGACGACGGCCGTATCATCCCGACTTTCATTTCCCACCAGAAGCCGGGGATCTGAATCTCGCGTTATTAACTGAGGGTTAAGCGGGTCGCCCAGCCCTAGATGCGGATGTTCTAGATGCCGTGCCCAAAGCTCTTTTGCGTGAATACCAATGTAAACTGACATATCAGGCGCGTAGCTGGCCTGAGCCTGAGGAAATTATCGCTTATCCCTTTGGTTCGATTTTCCGAGATCCGAACGTGTATCTGATCGGAACCATCGAGGGCACGGAAGGTATAAGGCAGTTGATACTGCACCGGGCAACAACTGGACAACTAGGCTGGCAGAGGGGGGTACTTTGCGTTGAAAAATTAAATACTTTGTGTGGTCGTACAGTTAGTTTTTTTAAAGGATATAGGGAAGCGCCATTTTTGTCCAATACTCCTAAATATTGGACATTGTATGATGGGCTCTGCAGGGCGGTTTACTCGCAACCTTTGACGCCTTTCCCCGGATTCGGTCTGGCTTCACGTTATCGGCATCAGTTGATGGCAATGCCGCGTTCTATAAGACGGCTCCTGAGTAACTCGACCCTGCGCCGATTCACTCCCAGATCGTAGAACCCGATAAGCGATTGAGACCTCACGTCCAGATGTTGTTTGTCTGAATCGACCAGCAGCTCAAGATAGTCCGGGGCACTTTACCCGTAGATGCGCATCCTGCGAGCAGGAGTATTGAGACGGCGACGAAATAACGCATAGTTATGAGGTACTCCTGAAAAGTGTGCCAGTGGGAACAAGATGCTTCAATGCAGTGATCTTGCACTGCCGACTCTCGAATAAACAATTCCTTCCTATAATCTCGTACTGCGTATAATGTATATTATGTTAAATGACGTATCTGATCACTTAACTAATCTGCCGGAGTAAAAACAACAGTACCCGTCTTCCGCTAAGAGCCAGAGCTGACTGTCGAGCTCCCTCTGGGTTTAAGATCGATTTCCGCTCGCCCTGACCGCCTGTTGTTGTTTGAAAAAGCCTTCTTTATGGATCATTTCATCCTGTGCGCCAAGCGCCTTGGCGGCAACGACGCATGCATCCACGAACTCCGGGCTACCTGCAATAAACAGACTGTGTTTGGACAGATCGGGATACATCTCAGGCAGTAACGTATCGATGCGACCATGAAAATAGCCTTCACGCTCCTCCTGCGTCAAGGTGATCTTGTAGTCAAATTTGCGATGTTTTGCTCGCCACCAGGCCATAATCCCCTGGCCGTAAACATCCTCGACTGTTTTGGCCGAAAATATCAGATTCACGGGTTTTTTGTAGCCTCTGCGTAAGGCCGCCTCCGCCAGATCCAGTATGGGCGCAAGTCCTGTTCCCGCCGCCAGGCAGAGCACCGGCGTCTCGACAGATGGGTCTCCGATAAAGGTACCATACGCGCCATTTACCTTGATGCTATCACCGATTTTTACAATCTCGTGTACCCAGCGGCTGGTGACACCCTCTTCGACACGCGCTATCTGCAATACTATCTCGCCGTCCGGGCGCGGTGCGTTTGAAATAGAATAAGCGCGTTGTGAAATTCCCTCACGCTCATCACCCAGCGTCACATACTGCCCCGGCCAATAACGAATTGGCTTGCCAACCGGGCGTAGAGTCAATTCAACCACACGAGTAGCTAATTCCCGTCGGTCAACAACAACAAACAAGACCCCCTCCCGTGGAGGAAAGAGTTTAGGGCGCGCATCGGCAGTTCCCCATTCAATCACCATCTCATCGGAGATAGGTTTGGCCATACACATCAGACCGCAACCTGCACGCCGTTCCTCAGCGGACAAAGCCATATCAAGGACAATCCCTTGATCGTATTGGCCAGAGAGCACCTTAACCTTGCACTCGCCGCAAGCACCTGCCCGGCAATTATTCGGCAGCGCATACCCTGCCTTCTCGAGTGCCATCAAAACCGTATCACTACCCTGACACTCAACGACTTTGCCAGAGGGCTGAATCACTATGCGAGCCATATTCTGCTCCGCTTTTAACATCCCGTTAAGACTGGCCGATTTCCAGATCAGAAAAGCGGCCAGAACCCTATACTCAGTGCCTGTTCGAACTTAGAAAACGGGAACGATATCGTCCATATCCACGTCCGAGACTTCTTCACCAGAGATACCTATCTCCGGGATTGCCGGGAACGGAATATTGTAACGATCCAGAACGCCCTTCAGATTGAGGATGGCACCTTTCCAGTTCTCCAGCTTCTCGTCATAGGTGGGAATACCAAAACCTGCTTCTCGGGCAATCTCCTCACCTTCACGCTGATTCGCAATGAAATCGTCTGGCAAATCCCAGAAGTCCATTGGCGGCTCAAACAACACCGCTGACAGAAACAGGTACCCGGCACGAATTTGTTTGGTGACGATGGTCTTCAGTTCATCGCTCAGGCCCGGATAATCGCGTTCCATGACCGCCATGCAAATAGCCATGTGACGGCCCTCGTCACGACCGATGCTCTTGAAGGCTTCCTTGAATACAGGCTCGCGGGAGTTTTCATACATTTGCTTGAAAATCGTTGCGGCAGCTATTTCACCCATTAAAAAGGAGCTGAAAAGCACCGCAATATCGTACTTGGGCACGGCCTTTTTGTAGCCCTCCCAGTAGCGAGCGCCATTAAAATACAACCACTTGGCGTTTTTCTGCAGGCGACGACCAATCTCAGTCTTGGGTTCGTAGGTGATGGGATCGGGATGATCGAGGAGCTTGGTGATCGCCAGACCACACATGATCTCGTGATTCTGCTCATCGCTGGTTACTGAGAAGAAACACCTACGCACCAGATCTTCTTCATGGATTTCGTAGGTTTTGATGAGGGCTTCAGCAAACACCGGGGGAGCCGAGGCGTCAAACACCGAAAGCAATGTCCACCAGTAGGCAATCGACTCACGCTCCTCCCATGTATAGCTCTCAACATCGAAAGTATCCCAGGGCAGCTTCTCCGGTTGCCAGTATTCACGTAAATGTGCCTCCCAGATCTCCTGCAACTTATCGCTTTCGCGATTCCAGGAAAGTGGGTAGACGTTGGGTTGTTCAATCTCCGGCGGAAACTCCATGGTCTCCGAAAAACGTTTTTTGTTAGACATAACTTCTCCTGAAAGAGGTTGGGATCATTGCAGATCTCGAGGGGTATCCTGCGACTGCGAATGACAGAAAAAATATATTACATGAATCATTATGAAGTCAATATTTTTGTATCGCTTTTGTTTTGGAGTTTTCTTTATTGCAGGAGTGAGATCAGCCTAAGGACATTGATTCTTTGTTTGATGATAAGAATCAAGGTTATGTAAATAAACATGTTTTTCGTTTTTTGGCATGACAAGAAAAAATATATCTCTTCAGATTTAACGTAATAAAGCGATACATAAAATTATTTAAAATGGCAGTTGCGTATCATAAAAGAGTTAAAGATTGCCTGACAAGATCCACGCGCCGACCGCAATCAGCGTCAGGCCGCCAATAATTTCAGCCTTCTGTCCGAACAGTGAACCCACGACTCGTCCCAACATAACGCCTAACGTAACCATCACTGTTGTAGCCAGGCCAATTAGTCCAGCTGCCAGAAATATGCTCATCTCGACAAATGCCAGGCTTATACCCACCGCCATTGCATCAATACTGGTGCCAAATGCGGTCAAAGTGATCTTGAGAAAGGAATGGCTGGAGGGCTTTTCTATCTGTTCCCTACTAGGGTTCAGCCCTTCATAAAGAATGTGTACGCCGAGAGCGACGAATAATGCGAACGCTATCCAGTGACCCCAAACATCCACATAAGACGCGGTGATACTGCCGGATACGCAGGCGCGTTGCGATTTTGTAGACATCCCGCCGGGAACGTATTCGCTTGCCGTCATTTATGATGAAAATATGGACGTTAAGCTTGGCACCAACGGGATAGAGATTCCCACGGAAGGCTACGATTTTTTAAACGGTGCAAGCGCCTTGATGGGTGCGCCTTCGTTCGAGGCCGCCAGATTTCGGTACGATGGGCGAAATCTAGATCTGACGATCAGCTTGAATTACTGAGCCACACCCATCTTGTTCTGTGAAATGTGAGGTCTAACCCCATTCTCACTTGATTCCTGATCCGACGCTCGCCTCCCTAAAGGAAACCAGCCGCCGTTTGTCTTCGTCCCAGAGCGCCTGGCGCACTGATTCGATGCTTTCGCGCAACGTCACCCGGTTGAATGTTTGAAGTTCCCACACCGATGATACGGCCGGTCCAGTCATTGGTGCGCCGCGAATAGAAAAACGACCTATGGCTGCAGTCATGCTGGATCATGAACAGGCGTACCAGGAATCCCGCCGCAGGGACGGCCAGCACCAGGGCCACGGGCCAGTATCCGGCACTGACCGCCAACCACATCAGAGCCCAGATCAACACAAAAGGGAGTGCGGTGATCAGGATCTCCGCAATACTGCGTGCCAGACGTGACTTGCAATGCACCCTATGACGGCACCGCAGAGCTGCCGTTCAACAGCGTTGAGGACAAGAATAAATTCTTTTCTGACCCAGATTATGTCCGCGAGATTCAGCGCTGATGAGCGCCGCTTCGCCGACATAGGGAATACATGCTTTTTTGTTACTGAAGAATGCGGCATTATTATCTGAGCTGAGCGTCAATGCGTGTTTTTTGAAAATAAAATACGTACAAACGCAATGCAAATTCGACGAGTATTAGTAGAGACTCTTGGATACCAATGAAGTTCTCGTGAAAGGCACAACCTGCCTCTAAAGTTGCGGTTCGCGGACAGTGCACCACAGTCTGGTCTGAGCGCACCAATAAGCGGCGTTTTTGTAGGCAATAGGCACCAAGATAAACCCTCGTTTTCAGGGATGAAGTTTTATTACTATAATAATCATAAAGTTATACAGACTGGTTTGCGCTTTGTTTTAGCACAGTGGGTGTGTAACTAACTGAAACTTCGGAGATTTACAATAATGAAAAAACAACTCTCACTGGTCGCCATCGCGACAACCCTCGCTGGCACCCTCATAACAGGAAGTGTACAGGCCGCAACTTTAGACGACGTTAAATCAAGGGGTTACGTGCAATGTGGTGTTAGCTCCGGCTTACCGGGTTTTTCTCAACCCGATAAGAATGGTGACTGGACCGGTATCGACGTGGATACCTGCCGCGCTGTAGCAGCCGCAGTTCTTGGTAGCGGGGAAAAAGCCCGATTCACACCGCTAACGGCTAAAGAGCGCTTTACCGCGTTGCAGTCCGGTGAAATCGATGTTCTTTCTCGTAACGCCACTTGGACTCTGACCCGCGATGCTTCCCTTGGCGTCAACTTCACGGGCACTAATTATTATGATGGCCAAGGCTTTTTGGTCAACAAAGCGCTAGGCGTGGACAATGCCGATCAATTAGACGGCGCAACCGTGTGTATCCAGGCCGGCACGACTACTGAACTGAACCTGGCAGACTATTTCCGTACCAAGGGCATGAAGTTCAATCCTCTGGTATTTGATACTTCCGAACAGACTGTCAGTGGTTTTGCCGCTGGTCGTTGTGATGTTCTAACCTCTGACCGCGCACAACTGGCTGCCCTGCGCAGTAAACTGGAAGATCCCGGCAGCGCTATCATTCTGCCAAATATAATTTCTAAGGAACCTCTGGGACCCTCCGTTCGTCAGGGTGATGACCAGTGGTTTAACATTGTGAAGTGGGCGCTGTTTGTGCAGATCAACGCCGAAGAACTGGGCGTTACCCAGGCCAATGTCCTAGAAATGAAATCTTCCACAAATCCCGAGATCCAGCGTTTGCTCGGCACCACTGGCGACATGGGCGAAAAACTCGGTGTACCTGCTGATTTTGGCTTCCGTATTATCGAGAGCGTTGGTAACTATGGCGAAATGTACGACCGTAACGTGGGACCGGACACCCCTCTTGGGCTTGACCGTGGCCTAAACGCGTTGTGGAATAATGGCGGTATTATGTACGCACCGCCGATACGTTAACACCCGATAGCCATGACATTCCGGTTACGCGCGTAGCCGGAATGTTTGACGTTCAGTTGCCTCTGCTATTTAGGGGCGTATTTCGGGTTTATTCATGAGTAAATCTAACAAGACTGTTACCCGTAGCGCACGTCCAAAACCCTGGAATGACCCCAAGGTACGGATGGTTGTATTCCAGGCCATCGCGATGATCGTTGTTTTCTGGTTTGGCTGGACACTATTCCATAACACTCTGAGCAATATGGAAAGCCGCGGTATCAGCACAGGTTTCGGCTTTCTGGACCAGACTTCCGGCTTTGGCATCATTATGAGCCTGATTCCCTACGATTCCACCATGACCTACGGTCGCACCTTTTTTGTGGGTCTGCTTAATACCTTGCTTGTTTCAGCCATGGGTGTTGTGGCGGCGACGATCATCGGTTTTGCCGTCGGTGTAGCACGACTCTCCAGCAACTGGCTGATTGCCAAACTGGCGCTGGTTTATATTGAAACCATTCGGAATATTCCGCTCCTACTGCAAATTTTCTTCTGGTACTTTGCGGTACTACAAACTCTTCCCAGCCCGCGTCAAAGCATTGATGTGGCCGACATGTTCTTTCTCAGTAATCGTGGGCTTTACTTTCCGACTGCAGGCGCGGAGCCCGGATTTGGCTGGGTAATGGCAGCGTTGATTGCGGGTATTGCAGCGGCCGTTTTCATAAACCGGTGGGCTAAGAAACGCCAGATCCGTACTGGCCAGTTGTTTCCCGCCTTACGGGTCGGGACGGGGCTGGTTCTGGCTCTGCCGCTTCTGGTGTTCGTGCTGGTCGGTAGGCCTCTGGTCTGGGAAATGCCGGCACTGACCGGTTTTAACTTTACCGGTGGGGCCTCAATTCTGCCGGAGCTTGCAGCACTCTGGATTGCCCTGTCGCTATACACCGCAAGCTTCATCGCGGAAATCGTCCGGTCCGGCATTCTGGCGGTCGACCGTGGCCAGACAGAAGCCGCTAGTGCGCTTGGCCTGAAGTCCAGTTTCACCTTGCGGCTGGTCGTTATTCCACAGGCCATGCGGGTCATTATTCCGCCTTTGACCAGCCAATATCTGAACCTTGTTAAAAACTCGTCGCTGGCAACTGCGATCGCGTATCCCGACTTGGTTGCGGTATTTATGGGCACTACCCTCAACCAGACCGGACAAGCGGTTGAAGTGGTGGCCATCACCATGGCTGTTTATCTCACGATCAGCCTGATCATTTCGGGTCTCATGAACATTTATAACCGCGCCGTAGCGCTGCAGGAGCGATGATGAGTCTTCCATCGGAATTGCCGCCCCGTCAGGACATCGGTGTTATTGGCTGGGTGCGTAAGAACCTGTTCTCGACCTGGTACAACATCGTGCTGACGCTGGTAGCCGCCTATCTGGTGATTACGAGTGCGGGCCCGCTGCTAAACTGGGTGATTCTCGAAGCGACGTTTACCGGCGAAAGCGCCGCTGATTGCAGTGGTGAAGGCGCTTGCTGGCTGTTTATCGGTCAACGGCTTAACTTCTTTATTTACGGGTTTTATCCCGATGCCCTGCAATGGCGCGTCGACATCATGTTCGGCCTGCTCGCGGTGGCCTTTGTGCCGCAGTTCATCGAGCGCTTCCCGCGACGCAAGTGGTTCGGTATCTTCGGGCTGACCGGCCTGCCGCTGATCGGGTACATCCTGATCCCCGGTGGCTGGTTTGGTCTGGAAGAAGCCCAGAGCAGCCGATGGGGCGGCCTGATGCTGACGTTAATCCTTGCCTATGTCGGCATTCTGGCCGCATTGCCAATAGGGATTGTACTGGCACTTGGGCGCCGCTCAGATATGCCGATTATTCGCGGAATGTGCGTCGTTTTCATTGAGGTCTGGCGAGCCGTGCCGTTGATTACCGTGCTGTTCATGGCTTCCGTGATGCTGCCCCTGTTCCTGCCGGACGGAGTCAACTTCGAAAAGCTGATGCGGGCGTTGATCGGTATCACTCTCTGGCAATCGGCCTATATGGCGGAGGTGGTGCGAGGCGGTCTGCAGGCGATCCCGAAAGGCCAGTATGAGGCTGCCAGCGCTCTGGGACTGGGCTATTGGCGCAAGACCGGACTGGTGGTATTGCCGCAGGCACTGACACTGGTGATTCCCGGTATCGTCAACACCTTCATCTCCCTGTTCAAAGACACCACGCTGGTTCTCATTATCGGCCTGTTCGATCTCTTGGGGGCCGTCCAGTCGACCATCACTGACCCGGCCTGGCGTAACGTCACTACGGAAGGTTATGTCTTTGTGGCCTTCTGTTTCTGGATTTTCTGTTTCGGCATGTCCCGTTACAGCCAGAACCTTGAACGAAAACTCGACACTGGGCATAAATCTTGACGGGACACCAACATGACTGAACACAACACCGCACAAAATCCGGAGAATGGGCGCACCTCGCCAGTTGAATACACCAAGCGTACTGACAAGACCATTATCAAGGTCGCAGACATGCATAAATGGTACGGCAACTTCCACGTGCTCAAGGGCCTGAACCTTGAGGTGAAGGAAGGTGAGCGGATCGTTATTTGCGGACCTTCCGGTTCGGGTAAATCTACATTTATCCGGTGTATCAACCGGCTTGAAGAACACCAGCGTGGTCAGATTATTGTGGACGATGTTGAGCTCAGCGACGACGTGAAGCAGATCGACACCGTGCGCAAGGAAGTCGGCATGGTATTCCAGCACTTCAACCTGTTTCCGCACCTGACCGTGCTGGAGAACTGCTGTTTGGCGCCGATTTGGGTGCGCAAGGTGCCCAAGCGGGAAGCCGTCGCCACCGCCATGGGATATCTGGATCGAGTGAAAATTCCGGAGCAGGCGGACAAATACCCGGGTCAGCTTTCCGGCGGCCAACAACAGCGGGTTGCCATCGCCCGGGCGCTGTGCATGAAGCCAAAAATCATGCTGTTTGACGAGCCCACCTCGGCGCTGGACCCGGAGATGATCAAAGAAGTACTGGATGTGATGATTGAACTGGCCGGCAGTGGCATGACCATGATCTGTGTCACCCACGAGATGGGTTTTGCTAAAACCGTCGCAGACCGGGTGATCTTCATGGACCAGGGCGAAATTGTGGAGTTGGCACCGCCTGAGGCGTTTTTCTCGAATCCCAAAGAAGCGCGGACCCAGCAATTCCTGAATCAGATTTTACAGCACTGAGTCGAAGGCTACTGATGACAACGGACGTCGTTTCTGCAGCTTCTCCCTAACGGAAGAGAAGCTGTGTTTTACTCATAACCGGCCGCCCAACTCGCGTGGCCGAGTTCTGTAGCGCGTGCGACGTCTGTTTCAGGTACAACGGATATGTCCCCCAGTTCCCTCGAATCGTAATGAAATACGCACAACCGTGACGCAAATTCAGCGAACGGCAGCGATGCTTCGCCGTACCGTTCACCATGGCTCTGGGTCGAGCAGTTAATACCCTGCCCCCAATCCTGACCGCTGTCATTATTGGGGTTATAAAAGTAGAGGCGCATCTCGCCGTGGCGATCAAGGCTTACGCGGATGATGGTTATGGCATGGCGTCCAACGAGGCGCCCTCCACTGTCGGTGACTGCGATACCCGCCGGTTGCGGATGAATGACGGGGATATTGCCGTTGTAGTACGGGTGATAGCAGGCATAAAAGTGGCGTATAAAGTTCTGATAGTCTTGGATTTTCCCTGTTTCCCGACTGATGACACTGAGGAATCCATGCCCGACCCACCAACCGTACATTTCGGGATTTATCCAGCGGTGAAGGTCATCATCGCGCTCGCCACACAAGCGTCCCATCTCGGCATAAATACGGTCAAGATGGGGTACAAGAATCAAAGAGACCGGATCCACATCGGTTGGAAGTTCTTTCGCCAGGCCTGCTTCCAGGTGTTGTGAGGTGATTTGCTGACCTTCAAAACGCATGATGACGTCGTCATCGCGGGCCGCCCAGGCGACCAACTGCAACAGAAAATCGGCGTCGTTGAAGGCCCACATGGACAGGCCGATGACCGACTGACACGTCGGGTTATTGCCCTGGCCCACACCCAGCGGTTGCCCTAGAAGGCTCAATACACCGGCGAGTAAATACACCCTTGGCGGGTGGGTATCACCAAAAGCGTCGCTCAGGGCCTCGGCTGCTGCCGGGCAAAGTTTCAGTTCAAGTTGGCGCCAAAGGCCCGAGGCTACAGGAGGCGTGAACAGGCCACCACGCTCAAGAAACATGGCTAGGCCGTACACTGCCTGGCAGGTTTCCGGGTGGACAACCTGGTCGATTAGTTCCAGGACAATTTGACGGTAGCATTGCAAAACATCGTTACCGGTGATGCTCAGCCCCAGTGCCAAAGGTATCAGATCATTGTGGTGCGCACGCAGGTGGCGCAACATTATGGGATGGTAAGGAGAAACCATGCCCGTCTCATGCATTGCCCTGGCAAAGCCCTGTGCCTCTTCCCACAGAGCTGACTCGTCCATGGCGGCCAAACGCTCGCTGTAAACCGCAAAACCCGGGTCATCACGGCAGCCTTTAGCCGGGCCGAACAACGCACGGACAAGGCGCGCGGCCTTGTCCATCCCTTCGGTCTCTATGTCAGGATCAAACAGGCATTTGGCAATTTGGCCGACCATCTGCTTGATGCTGTCTGTCTGTATCGGGCGCTGGGATAACAATCGACGCACTTCATCCACCAGGCTGTCGAGAATGCTCTCGTAGCCGAGCCTGCTGAGCAAATACTGATAGAGAGAATTGACGATCTGCCCCAGCCCCTGGGGCCGTTCCCGATCGGCTTCGCTCATCTGGCCAGACAACAGGTCCAGATTCAACGCCGTCACCTGGGTCAGAAAGCGCTTGGCCTGCTCTGCCGAAATTCCGCGATGACGATAATCACCCATAGCCACAGCAAGCAGGCGAAGCTCGCTCAAGGCTTCGATAGATGTGTAGTCTGGCGTTCCCAGGCGTAACGTGCGTACGGCAATAGCGGGTCTCAGAATGGCCGGCTTACCCCAGTCACCGTTGGTAAATACGCCATTGGTCTCCATTTCCGGTACTCGGGTGTACAACGCATCAAGCCCACCGGGCGCCTCCATCACGTAAAGTGCCGCTGCCAGCACCTCTCGGTTAGAGGCCATTCGGTCGGCCTGACGGGCGAGCGCCAACTGTTCCAGCGCCTCGTCAAAACTTGCCACTAACGCGTTGGTATTTCGGTCAAAATTGGTAAGAGTCACAACGTTATCCTTGCCTGTTCAATGGGCTGTTTGGGCTCGCCCAAAGATGCTCTTATGGCGCTAAGGAAGCAATTGATTCCGGCGCTTTCGTTTCAATTTTTAACTATAGCGTCTATATTGCGATTGAGGATTGCAAACAGTGACCTTTTATAGCCGCACGTTGAGAACGTCTTCAGCTTAAGTATCTCGCCTAAATTAAGGCCACTCAACCTCCTCCATAAACGAAATTATTTAACGGCTCGGTTTCCGTTTTGCGCTCCAGATCCAGCGCAGTTTTTAGGCACATCATTAAGGAGCACGTCGAATGTCAATGACATCTGAGAATGGGTTAACCAAAGAAGTAGCAGCCTGGCTCGACCCGAAAATGGACTCGGTTAAAGGTACCGAAACTCCCAAAGACCCGAACAAAGGCTACATTGCCCTGCTTGGCTGGAGTGTTAATGCAATCAAGGCCGCGCAAAAGTTCGACCGCCGCTACATCGTAATTGCACCAGATTGGGCTGCTGATTTTTGTACGGCAAACAAGATTCCTTTCATTGCATGGGATTTTCTCCGCTTGAATGATCGGTCGCTGGAGATTGCAAAAAGGCTTCAGGCGGAAGGTGTTGATGTGGCAATACCGCTGTTCGAAGAAACCGTCGAATGGTCCGGTGCCATCAACTCCGTCTTGCTGAACAGCCCCCGCATGTTCGGACAGTCCATCTTGTTCCGCGACAAATCACTGATGAAGCGCCGCGCTCAACTGGGCGGCATTCGCGTCGGGATCTTTGAGGAAGCACACGATAAAGAAGACATCGTTCGCTTCATGAAGCGCGTCAACCAGACGCTGCTAAAGCTTGATGGTGACCCGGACGACCCCATTCACGTCAAGGCATTCGACAAGGCCGGTTGCCTTGGTCACAGGATGATCCGCAAGGTCGAAGAAATCGATAACATTCCGGCGGAAGAATATCCCCTGCTGATGGAAAGTCACCTTGATGGCTGGGAGTTTGCCGTAGAAGCTTGGATTCACGACGGGAAAATCAAGTTCCTGAATATTTCCGAATACGTAACCCTCGGCTACTCGGTGTTTGTTCCTGCTACCGAGCAACTGGAAAGCTGGCGCAACGCGATCACCAAGCAGATCGAGTTGCTGGTGAAAACCTTCGACATCCAATTCGGTTTGATTCACCCCGAGTACTTCGTAACGGCTGACGGCGAAATGTACTTTGGCGAGGTTGCTTACCGCCCGCCTGGATTTAAGGCGTTCGAGCTAATTGAGAGAGCTTACGGGTTCAGTGCTTACCAAGCATCAATGCTGGTGTTTGATCCCAAGAGCACGAAAGAGGAAGTGGATGCGTTCTTCCCACGGGAAGTGGTTGATGCGAAATGCTACGCAGGTTGCTTCGGCGTGTACCCAAGGCGTCGTGTGGTTAGCAAGCTGGAAATGCCCAGTGAAACGGTTGATCACCCCTACTTCGAGTCTCACGAATTGGTTGCACCAACGGAAGAGACCGTTCCTGACCGGTCAGCCTTCGGTACCCATTGGGGCCTGATCTTTTTTGCAGGTGATGACCCGATCAAGATGCGGGACCTGCTGAAAGCCCAGGAAGATCTGGACTTCTACGTTTAGAGATTCGGCTTAATATGCCTGGTTTCCCGTTGGGAAACCAGGCACGTTTTCAGTCTTCTAAAATGTATTCTGCTAGCCTGATCATGCATTTCAATGATCACTTTCTGCTTTTAGAAAGCGGGTTCCGCCAGAGCTCGAATTCAGTTGTTTTATGGCAGTCGGTTCCCCCTCCTCGTTAAGTTCCACGATTCCGATACCCGCATTGTTCCACAACCGTTCCCCGGCGCTACGGCCTTCGGGCATTCTTGGCGTTACTCGCATACGCCGCCGTTTTGTAAACCAGTTAAGTGGCGACCGCGGTGCATACAGCCAGCGATTCATCCGGTCCATCCACTCCATGAGCGAGTGCGGGAATTCGTTCTTGATACCACTGCTGGTGATCTGCCAGATTCTGGGCCGGTCTGGTCTGTGTCGAAGGCGCACATCGTTGACAAACGAATAATGAACGTCGCCAGACAGTATCACGAAGGTTTCGGGGGTACGGGAATGGCCAAAGATGTTCAGCAGCACGTTGGCGGCACCCCGGTGGGCCATCCAGTTTTCAGCATCTACAATCAGGGGTTTGCCCACGAAGGTGAACGCACTCTGAATGGCTTCAATCAGTTTGACGCCGAACATGGGGGCCGGCGAAACAACAATCACCGCCTTCTCGCCGATGATGTCCTGCTGGAGGTCGCTCAATGCTTCCCAATTGAGCAAGCCAGAGGGCCTGGCCGCATTCAGTTCGCTGCGCCAGCGGCGAGTGCGGGTATCCAGCACCACGATTTTGGGCGAGGTTTGCAAAGTGTAATGCCAGTGCTCAAACCGCAGCAGACTATCAACAAGCGTATCTTGCCGGGCCTGATCGAAGTAAGCGCCCTGCTCTGCCGACGCCGTCAGCGCCTGAATGGATGGCATCGCGTCAGCGAAGGCGTCGGGGTCGTTGCCCCAGCCCTGGCAGAGCAAGTAGGCAATCAAGGCGTTGCCAACAATGCGCCTGGAAAACGGGTGTTCGTAGGTAGTGGTCTCCCACAAAGCAGACAGGTTCCAGTCGTCGGTAACGTCGTGATCATCGAAAATCATGTAGGTCGGAAGATGCGCCAGCGCCCGTGAAGCCCGTGGTAATCCAGCCACAAAGTCGTCAATCGCAGCCTGTTGCCCTTGATAGGTGGCTGCGTCCTTCGCGCTTAGTACCGGAGGTTTTATGGTCACCAGGCGCCAACACACCGGCGACCAAACCAACAGATACATGGCCATGACTTCGTTCAGGGAGATCAGGTGATTGTGGGCATTGGCGGTGGTAAATACTGGTTTTTTGGCGCCCCCGAAGAAACGTTTTGTCAGCGCCTGGTTGCTGCTGACATCCGGCAGCAACTTTTCCCGGTGAAAGTAGGTATCCGGATTCTGCCGCAGCGTCTTACTGTCACTGACACAGCTTTCAGTGAGTGCCTCCTCGTAAAGGCCGAGGCGGTCAATCAGGCTGTGTATGGCTCGAAGCATAGGGCCAGCAACATCGTCGGCGTAGATCTGGTCGCCGGTCATCAATAGCAGGGCTGGCCGTTTTTCAACAGCATACTGAGCGTCTAACAGCGATTGGTCTACCCGTATAAGCCCGTCGGCGGCGGCGGAATGAGGCCGCCGGCATGAGCCGTGGGCCAGCCGGTCTAATCTCTCTTTAATCACGAAATCGGGCCAACTGGCGCCCGGCAGGCAAAGGTGTGGCGCCCAGTCTTTGATCCACAATTCGTCAGCGTTATCACTGTCATGCCCCAACTCATCAGACATGCCCAGGTCGTATCCGATGCGGGTATTTTCCGGCAGTGAATCGTCTAACTCAAGATCAATCAGGTGCAGGTAGGCAGAGGTTCCGAATCTCAGTCTGGTGACGTCTCTGTCGGTCAGTACCCGATCAAACCAAGGCTCGGCTGAACCCGGCAGATACAGCCGCATTCTCAGGGTCAAGGAGCAGGACCCCACCATCCAGAGAACCAGCCTGTTAACCCTTGTGTGCCTGAGAATCGGCCCAGACAGAACCTGCGGCAGGGACTTCAAACACGGCTCACTCATTGATGGCTCCTGGCGCACGTTGATGCCTGTTTTCTAATATCTAATGCCTGCTTCGATTATCTCAGCCCGGTCGGTCTTCGAAAAGTTACGACGAACAGCTATAATACGACTACCCGCCAACTTCAAGGTCTGACTGATGTCCTGCACGTGGTTTCAGACGGGGCGAATGCCCTGAGGGCTAGATGCCATTGACTTGGGTATGCGTGAAACCGATCATCAGGCGATACAAGTTACAGTAGGTGGTAAAGCAAAAATGAGTGGTAACTATTCAGCTGGTTTGATTTAAAACGGTCGTATCATTACCCGCACCCACCGCCATGAACGGCGGCACACTCCCCTCGAAAAAATGCATCAGGGCTTTCGAGGCAGACACGTTCTGCTTACGCGCCGTCGACAGATAACTGCGCACGCGACAGAAGATCTCGGCTCCTTCAAAGGATCGAAAACAACCCGATATTTTTTGCTGCACTTTGAACATACGGATGTCTCGCTCACCTTGGTTGTTGGTAAACGGACCCTCTGGATTGTCGAGGAAGCGCAGCACATCCGCTTCGTAGGCGATCAGCCGCTCCAGCAGATTGCGTGCCCGCGTGCGTTTGAGTCGCCCGGGCTTGCCCTGGCGTTGGCTTTCATCCGGCGGCGGGCACTCTTTTTGCGCGTTTGCCAGGCAGCGTCGGTACACCTTGCGCCACCGCTGCGCTTTGTCCGGTGGCAGGCAGCCGCCGGCGTCGTCGACGCTGTCGGTCATGATGTTCAGTAGAGTTTGCATCCGTTGAGCCCACACCTGTTTATCCTGCTCCTAGGCGCGCTGAAGTTCTCGCAGGTGGTGCGCATTGCACAGAGAGTGCAAGCATGAATAACGGTAATACGGCTTCCAGTGATCGTGACAGAGCACACCGTTGAAGCGCGGCAGGATGCCGATCGCATTCATCGCCTGCTGACCTCGTTGTGCATGGGGCGCAAGCCAGGTTAGTCGGTCATTCGATGCGCCGTGCAGCCAGTGACGTTTACCACCGGTTGCAACGTCTTCCCAACGCGGCCGGGCTGCCCGCCTGGCTTACGCCCGCTCTTCAAACGGTTCTGTCTGGGGCGGTTCGGATCCTGAGACGGCGGCTTACTGCTGTTGGCACTGTGGGTGTTAATCCGCCCACTCAGTATCTGGACCAGCACAATCAGCAACTCGATGGCCGTCCGCATGGAAGGCGCGACGGTTGTGTCTGCTTGGAGTTGTTGTCTGACGTTTGCCAGCGCAGCGTCGACATCAATGTTACTGATCTTCATGGGTCTGAGTACCGTCGAGTGATGCCTTATTATCGCACGACTTTTTCAGGTCGAATTTTTCGTCCTGAGCGCGGATTTTACGGGGTTTTTCAAATCGACGTCGCCCCGGGGATGGACAACAAAACGAAAGGGCCGTGAAGGGATCTTGGAGGCTTTGCGCGTCGCTTAATGGGTTTGCGTTGAGTGTGGCCTAAATTCATAAAATTGGGGCCAAAACCCTGTTAAGAACTTTTTTAGAAAATTTGAGCTGAATAGTTACGCGGTTTTTATGTCCATTCGCTCCACCACTGGCCACCGCCCTGCCAACCCGGCAATGTTTGCGTTGACCTCCGATGCTCTGGTGAACTCGCTGATTATCAACTCTACCTGGTCCGTGGCGTTTGCAATCTACAATCTCAAGCACGAGGCAGACGCGAGTGCCCGGTATGGCGATATGAAAATGGCCGACATACTGGCCGAGGTCAGGAGTGCGCCCTGGCTCAGTGGCTCAGAATTTAACTCCAGTCCGTTCCCGACCCTGCATAGTCAAACCCCTGTGCAACAGAGACAGCGCCCTCTTAATTTAGTGATCGTTCTTGAGGAAAGCCTGGGTGCGACCTTTGTTGAATCGTTTGGTGGCACCCCGGTGACTCCTCGCCTGGAAGCATTGAAAGAATCCGGGTGGTGGTTCGAAAATTTGTACGCAACCGGTACAAGATCCGTTCGGGGTATTGAGGCCGTTGTGTCTGGATACCTTCCCTCACCGGCGCGCAGTGTGGTGAAACTATCACTATCACAAACCGAATTTTTTACGCTGGGCGAGCTGCTGAAACAAAAAGACTACGACACCGGGTTCATCTACGGCGGCGAAACCCATTTCGATAATATGCGCAGTTTTTTTGCTGGCAATGGCTTTGACACGATTGTTGGCCAACAGGATTATACCGCCCCCTCGTTTACCGGTAGCTGGGGGGTCAGCGATGAAGATCTGTTCGCAAAGGTCCATGAAGACATTCAAAAGCTGCATGCCTCCGGGGAACCCTTTTTCCGTCTGGTTTTCTCGTCGTCCAATCACACACCGTTTGAATATCCGGACAACAGAATTGAGCAGTACGACGAAGAGAAAAACACCGTCAATAACGCCGTCAAATACGCAGATCACGCCTTGGGTCAGTTCATAGATACCGCGCGGAACAGCGCCTATTGGAAAGACACGGTGTTTCTGATTGTTGCGGACCACGACGCCAGAGTTTGGGGCGATGAGCTGGTGCCCATAAAGAATTTTCAGATTCCGGGGCTGATACTCGGTGCGGACATTGAGAGCCGCCGTATTAAAACGATCACAAGCCAGGTTGATCTTGCACCAACGCTGCTTTCACTCATGGGCATTACGAGCAAGCACCCGATGGTAGGCCGTGACCTGGTGCGATTTCCGGACCAACCCGGTCGGGCGATGATGCAATTTAACGATTATTACGCCTGGATGGACGAAAACTATAAAGTGACGGTATTACGTCCCGACCAAAAGCCTTTGGCAGGGGCATATTCGCGGGAAACCGGGAGCACCGAATATCTGGAGGATGTACCCGAAGACATGGCCGTGAGAAAAGCGCTGGCCCACGCTCTACTCCCTTTGGAACTGTATCGCGAGCGGGCCTATGGGCTACCCGATTAACCTGACCCGGGGCCGAGTTAGCGTGGGCATCTGTGCAGAGAGCCGTGCCTGTCAGGCACGATTGTGAAGGTGTATCAGGAACTCCGTTCCTCTGTTGTCTGACTGTGCGATTTCCAGCTCCCAGCCCAGTCGTTCACAAACCAACCGAACGATCAGCAACCCAAAGGTGGTATTACTGAGCTCTCCGGCCGTGGAGGTAATGGCACTGGGCGCTCCGATAGCGCTCAAGTGCTCCGTTATTTTGCTAGGAAGCCCGGGGCCGAAGTCTCGCACCGAGATTCTGTTTTCGATCATGCGAACCTCCACTCCGGCATGAGTGTGCCTTAGCGCATTCTGCAGCAGGTTACGGAGCAACATTCGCACCAAAGCGGGATGGGTTTTAACTCTCAGCTCAAGGTTGTTGTTGCAGACAGTGATTCGCCCGGCGTGAGCCGGATTTCCATGCTCCAGGTCATCAATGGTGTTTTGAACGATGTCCTGCAGCACAATGGTTCTGGCGTCGCCTTCGGACGCCTCACTGCGGGCAAGCTCAAGCAGTACGTCGGTATCGTCGCGCATGGTTTGCATGGCTCGACGAATACGGGCGAGGGTTTTCTGATCAGGCGCCGACAAGCTTTGGCGTTGTTCCAATACATTCAAAGCGCCACTCATCACCGCCAGAGGCGTACGAAGTTCATGGCTGGCCAGCTTCACAAACGATTTTTCCCGCTCGATATGGTGTTCAAGCGCAGATAGAAAACGGTTAAACGCCTCGGCAATATCGCAAAACTCCTGATCACGATAGTCCGTGGCAATTTGCTCCATCGAGGCCCCGGGCACTGTGTTCAGTACTTCGTGGGTTAGCTTTCTGAAAGGACGTATCAGGTACTGCGCTCCTGTGCGGGCAACGAAAAAGCCAATAAGCAGCATTAAACCCGCCACACCCACCAGGACGAGCAGAACCAATCTCTCACGATTCTCCATGATGGTGATGTCTTTGGCCAGAAAGAGCTTGCCATAGGGCGCTTCCAGCTGTTCGCCGTAAATCAGCAGCGTTGTCTGCCCTACTTCAATTTCCCGGGAAAATGGCAAGGAAAGGCTCCGGAAATATTCCGGTAACACGGCGTCTGCCTCGCCTTCTGGCTGAAAAACAGCCTCAAGCTGCGCAGTCTTAATGGTCTGAAAACGCCCTTGCTGAAGTTGCTCCGCGAAATACTCGGCTTCAGCCTTTAGCTCCAAACGCAGAATAGTGTCCTCAACGTCATTAACAAACACTTCGACAATAAGCATCGACGTTGCTGTGGTGGCTGCAATCAGAAAAAAAAGCGTTCGCACCAGGCGTGCGGTCAAAGACGACTTCATGGCGTTTCAGGATTCCCTGTTGCTGGCACTTCCAGGCTGTACCCCCGCCCATGAATTGTTTTTACCAGCCCATTGCCCAAGCCTGCATGCAAGGATTTTCGAAGCGTATAGATATGGGTGCGAAGACTGTTGCCCTCGGTTTCTCCATGGTGAGCGCCCCATACCGCATCGGTTAACGCCTCGTGGCTGAGAAAGCTCGGATACGCCCGCATCAACAACTCAAACAGGCGGGCCGGAGTGCCAGACAAGGTCGTTTTTGATCCACGCAGCTTCACTTCCAGAGTACCCGGATCGAACCTCATATCGCCAGCCGTTAAAACCGGCCTTTGCGGTGAATGGCGCCGATGCAGAGCATCGATTCTTAGCTGGAGTTCGCGCAGTTCAAACGGCTTCACCAGGTAATCATCCGCGCCGCAATCAAAGCCTTTTTCCTTGTCGCTAAGGGCGCTGAGTGCCGTCATCAAAATGACTGGGGTTTGGCATTGCAGGTCTTGACGGATACGCCGACAAATATCATAACCATTGACGCCGGGTAGCATCAGGTCAAGAACTATCACGTCATAGCTTTGCGTTGCCAGCAGGTGCAAAGCCGTTAAACCGTCCGCCGCAAAATCCAGGCTGTAGCGATCTTCACCCAGAAACTCAAACAGGTTTTCAGCCAGATCGACCTGGTCTTCGATGATCAGCAGCCTGAGAGGAGACTGAGCAGGAACCTTCCGAGAAACTTGGCTAAAGTTTTGTAAGGAAGCCTGGAGAGAATCTTGATTAGATGTCATCCGAGCGAACTCCGTTGGTGTCAGACACCGATTGCTGATCACGGCGTAATCCATCAATAACCAGCAATTGATAGCGCTTATTTTCCATCACTTTTCTGGCGGACGGTAATAAATCAACCACTTTTTCGCTTGACCATTTTTGGGGTACTGCAACATACAGATGTTGAAATGCGTCAGTACCGGGCAAATCATCCAAACCGTCTCCCGTGACTTCCAGAGCCATTCCACCTGAGTAAAATCTGGCTGAAAATGGCAGATCGCCCAGATAGATCAACGGGCTGTCATCGGCTTCCCTGACCTGCTCATAATAGCTTACCAGTTCCTTCTCTGTTTTGAGCTGCGTCCAGCCCATGGTGGCGACACCCACGAACACGGTCAGTAAGACAGGCACAAGCGCCACCAAACCACCGCGCACAGATGATAACCAGAAAGGCTTACATTCTGACACCCAGCGGCCGATCAAAATGGCAGTAAACGGCAATGAGGGCAGTATATAAGTCCAGAGTGTATTGCCTGCGAGCGTGAAAAACAGCATCGGTGCCAGTGCGCTTACCAGCAAAAAGCTAACGCCCGGGTTCGATAGTGTCCTGCTTACAATGCCGTGTCTTTTGCCCCTGAACCACACCAGTGCCAAGCTGAGCAAAGCGACTATGCCCCAGGGGAACGAGGCCCACAACCAGAACATCCAGATCATACCTTTTGGCTGATTATGGGCGCTGCCATAAAGATCACCCGCCCACCCCGGATCCAGAAACCGGCGGACATGTTCACCAATAATAAAGTAGTCCAGAAATCCCGGCGTCTTTAACTCGGCCAGTATGTACCATGGGAAAGCCAGCACGGCCGTCATCAGGGTGCCCCGCCACCAAGGCAGTCGCCTCAGATTGTTGACGGCCTCCCGCCATGACAGCAATAACCACAACACGATGGGAATCCCGACCAGTACCAGGGCCAAAGGCCCCTTGGACAACAGCCCAATCACAAGGCCAACAAAGAAAAGCCAGCGCCACCGACCGCCTTCCCCCATCATTACCAAACAGAAACTGACTAACGTAAGGGTTGTGCCCAGGGCCAAAAAGGCGTCTGTCATCACCGCGCCGGCGCTGATGTATGTCAGGGCCATGGTGGCGAAAACCAGGCTGCTCCACTGCGCCACCTGAACACTCCAGAGTTGCCGCGCCAGTCGCCAAACCAACCATACCATGGCAAGCGTTGCCAGCCAGGCGGGAAAACGCAGCGAAAACTCCGAAACCCCAAACACCTTGGTAGCCGCTGCCTGGGCCCAGAATGACAAAGGTGGCTTGCCCCAGAACGGAACGCCGGGCTCAAACCAGGGTGTAATCCAGTCACCGGTTTCGGCCATCAGGCGGGCAATCTCGGCGTAACGGGGCTCGGTGGTGTCAGCAAAGGGAAACAGCGCCATGCCGATGAAGCGACTGACCATTATTGCAGCCAGTATCAGCAGCCAAACGTTAAACCGCTTTGACATGACGCGTCTCCGTCATTTTTTGGTTAACCTGTTGGCGCAGGCCATCCCGACTTTCAACGACTTCCTCTGTCAGGTAGACCGGCCGCTGCTTTGACTCCATATAGGTCTTACCGACGTATTCGCCCACGATGCCTACGCTCATCAGCTGAATACCCCCCAAAAAACTGATAATGGCCACAAGCGAGGGATAACCGCTGGTCGCATCGCCCAGCATGATGGCCTTAACCACGATCCACAGTCCGAAGACCGCGCCCATACTGGCGGCAATGAGCCCGATCACAGTCGCCCAGCGCAACGGTGAAATAGAAAAAGAAGTCAGCCCTTCAAGAGCCAGGCCTACCAGCCCTGGGTAATCCCATTTCGTCTCCCCGGCCACTCGCGATTCACGGTCGTACTGGATAACCTGAGTAGGCATGCCAATCCAGGCAAACAACCCTTTCATATAACGATTGCGCTCCGTCAGCACCAACAGAGCGTTAACGGCTTTGCGGCTCATCAACCGGAAATCGCCGGTATCCACCGGAATATTGGTTCGACTGGTCCAGTTCAGCAAACGGTAAAAAAGGTGTGCACTCCAGCGTTTGAAAACGGTTTCGCCCGCCCGTGAACGACGCTGCATCAGAACAACGTCAACACCAGATTGCCAGCATTCGACCATAGCCGGAATCTGCTCGGGCGGATCTTGCAGATCAGCGTCCAGCACGATCACCGCATCGCCCCTTGCGTGTTCCATCCCCGCCGTCATTGCAGCTTCCTTGCCGAAATTCCGGCTCAGTTTGACAAGGCGGACGCCGGGCGTTCGGTCGATAACACTGCGAATGTACTGGGCACTGCCATCGTCACTGCCATCATCAATCAGCACAACTTCCCAGCGTAGATCCAGCTTGGCAAGCACAGGTAAAACCCGGTCGAAGAATGGTGGCAGCATCGGGCGCTCGTTGAAAAGCGGCACCACCAGTGATAGCAGCGGCTTATCAAGCGGGCCATCAAACGGTAAAACAGGGAATTCAACGCGTTTGTTCATGGAAGACCAACCTTTGGTAGACGATGTAATTCAGTGCAGCGACAAGAGCTGTGGTTACGACTTGTGACAGCGGTACGGAAAGTGTCAGAACGTTATGGATCAGGAAGAAAAAGACGAGATTGCACAGCCAGGCAACAAAGCAGGAGCCGATATAGCGCCAGAGCGTTACCCTGTGGGGACCGGCATTGCGGAATGCCAGTCGGCGTTGAAGGCCATAGTTGAGTACGGCGCCAGAAACGCTTCCACTTGCGGTTGCCAGTGTTGGCTCCAGGCCTGCGCCGATCAGAGCTGCCATCACAAACCAATGGAACAGCGTGGCAAGGCCGCCGGCGGCAATAAACCCCTGCAATTGAAGCGGTAAGAATTGTTTCATTATGAAAATGACCACCACATTGACGACTGATAGAGTCGGCCTGACATTGAGTGGCTACGTTAGCCCACCCCATGTCATGGCTTTGTGGAGGTTTCATCAGAAAAATGTCAAAAATTGACAGATTGTGGTTTATCTCAGAAAGTTTTTTACGCTGAACTCCCTCACCACCCTACTTCATCAGTCGGCGAAACCCGCCCGAAATCAGCACATTGAGTTCATTAAGAATCCTGGGCGCAGCCAGTCCGCCAGGGTGGCCAGATAAATCGGGCTCCACTCCGGATCAAATTTCTCTTTAAAGGCCCTGAGCCCTTCGAAATTGTAAAAATGTTCGCCGTGCTCGTAGACGAAGCCGCCAATGCGGTTCCAGATGGGTGCCAATTGACGGTTTTCTATGCCCGAAAAGGGCGCGGCACCCAGTGAGAACCAGCGATAATCCTGGGCTGCACCCCAGAGCATGAGCTCCGCGAGCAGCGCATCCATCGCGAACCCGGAACCGCCGGGACGATAACGCATAAGATCGAATGACAATTCATGCACGTTAGAGCCCTTGAAGAGATTAGCGAAAGCGATAATCTCGCCCGCCTTACTGCGCAATACGGCCACGTCGAAATTGGCGATATAGCCTTCTTCGAAGGCCCCAAGCGAAAACCCCCTCTCTTCTCCCTGTTTACTTTTGAGCCATGCATCTGAGATCGATCGCAACTCAGCCATTGATGAAGCAAGCCCGACCGCAGGAATCACTTCAAACACGTAACCGTCGCGCTCGGAACGGTTGCGTGCCTGGCGTAACGCTTTCCTGTTTGAGCCGTCGAGCGTGAACCCGCGCAGGTCAACCCGCGCTACCTCTCCGATTTTGAGGATCGACAGGCTAAGATCTAGAAAGACCTCCATGTAGGTCAGCGATACCGCATAGAAGGCGCATCGTTTTCCCTGTCGGTCGGCCATTTCACGAAATTGCCAGACAAGTTTCCTGGCCACTATCGCATTACCTACCGGATCGCCCTTCGCAATCAGCGAATGGCCGGTGTCGGCATACGCGATGAAAGCGCTCTGATCATCGGCAACGAGAAATGACTTGTCCCCCGTCAGCGCAATGCTCGCCTCGGAATCTTCACTGGCAGCAACGAGTCTGCGTACCACATCGGGAACCGGCTCCAATCGCTTGCGGCTGGCCTTACCGATCATCAAAGAGTTGAACGTGATCACAGCCAGAGTAATCGCACTCACAAGACTGGCCCGCAGGAATCGTGACGCGTCCCCGTGCCAGGTAAAATCCCACCAGAGCACATTGCGATACGGTAAATGGGAATAGGCAAAAAGCCCGATCCAGAATACCGCTGCCAAAAGGGCCAGCGTGGTAACGATCCAGATCCCGTTTAATCGGAACACCGATACGCTGTCAGCACGATAAAACGCCGGGCGAAAAAGCCCCAGTACGGCCATAGTGGCAAGCATTGAGGGGTCAGCTCACGAAACGGAAAAAATTGTACGCTAAGCCTTTAGTATGAATGATTTTGACACTGTTTTTGCCACAATTCATAAAGTTGCGCAGTAATTAGTCGACGACAGGCCCTTGCTAAATAATTTTCATTTCAGCATGAGTTGCGCTTTAAAAACTCAATTCTGCAACTACCCTCATTGGGCGAACAGAGCGAGAAATCCGCCGTTAATTCTAATAGCGGGTACGCGAATGAATATCAGCTCTTAGGGGAATATTATGAGACAGATAAGACCATTACGTTTGATCTTTGCAGCTTTATTGTTTGCCACATCACTACCGACTCTCGCGGTGGCCACGACTATAGAGCTGGTGAATGACAGCAATTCAGATGAAACTTTAATCAGATCAAATACGTCTGGAATTGTGACACCTCCAGCGCCAACTCCGTTATTTGCGAACGATACCAGCGTTGTTGTATTAGAAATCCCGGCACCGCTGATGCAGGTGCAGGTGCTTTCACTTATCGAAGCTACAGATTTAACTGGTCGGTAATTAAAGTCGGATCTCTATACCAGTTCTCAGATGGAGCTGAGCCTGCGTCGGATTGTGAATCACAAGTAATTCTAAAAAACTTTTTTACTGGTGAGTATTCTGTACGATTTACCGTAGAATAAATTTTTTTTAACCTGATCTGACTAGGATTACTTCACTGTGTAACGTACATATACATTGCACAGTGAATTATTTATAAGATAATGTCTTTTCGGCTATTTATTTAGTGAAGCTGGGTACGTATAGCTCTCTGGTAGCGTTTATAGAATCATCCAATCTACTTTCATACCCACTAAACCAAGACTGTTTTTGTATATCCTCCGCATTCAGAATCAGGCCTTCCGTAATACTTCTTGATTCAGACGTCTCTGCGGCTTCCATAGCTTCATACAACAACCTGATGAGAGGACTGTCTGGTATCAATTCCTCTGGAGTCTCTCCGCTTTGGATTGACGCTCTTTCGTATACTCTCTGAACGGCCGCGCGTTGGTACGCATATTCAAAAGAAGTCCCTTTTTCTTCATTTCCTACAGCGTCTAAAAATTCTATCGCAGCTTTAAATCTAGAAACTCTATCACCAACAAAAGGGTCGAAAAACTGGTCCTTTTCGCTCGTCGGACCGTTATAGAGCCCCATGGCAAGCCCCTGTTGTTGATTCATTTTATTTCGAGCTATGGCCTGCTCATCTTTTGTAAACATTTCGCCTTGATTACTTGCAACAGCATAGAGTGCTCGCCTATCAAGCTCACCCAGTAACGAATTTCTGCTTTCTGCAGGTGCGTTATTTGGCGGATATGACTTTCCAATCGACTCCAGACGCTCATAATTATTATCCATACTAGCGCGTGCATCTATCGCAACCTGGCCAAAATCTTTTCCAGCAGAAAATGTATCACGATCAGGCTCTTTGACACCTAATGCAATATTAGCAGCTGTAAATCCGTCATAAGTCGGCATAAACTGTTCGTAATAGCTAGGGGATTGACCACCCCTGGAGACCTCTAGTGCTTTTCGGCCAGCATCTGAAATAGTAACATTGTTGTTACTATTTTCAGGACTAGCACCGTCCTTGATGGCTTTCTCTTCGATTCCAGATCCCGTTTTTTCCAAACTAGCGTATTTATTTTGCACTCCAAATGGTTGGCTGCTTATGGTAGATATCACAACAATGCCTCCGCTAAATACCTATATATTATTTGAGCGAACCTTTGCATCAAGGTATGCATCCATTTTTTAAGCGTGGTAGACAATGGCCGCTTCTGCGTGCTTTGAAAGCCAAAGTTGGTTGGCATCTCACAGATAACCATTCGAGTAAACACGCTGTTGTGTTTGCCAATTGCAGTATGTGATTAACGCCCATACTCTAACCCCTTCGGAATACTCCCTATTCTTGTTATCGGGACTTACCGGAATAACTTTAGCTAATCGGCCAGCCTATCTAGCGGATTGCATCCGGCGTTTTGATCATTACCTAGTATAGTAGCTCCCCAGGCCTCCATAGACAAAATTCCTGAAGCGCGAATAGATGTAGCGGCCCGCAAACATCCCTCGTCGCGAGATCACATTCCGTGACAATGAGCCCGCAAACATCGAGGCGGACCCACATTATTTGAGAATAGAGCCTTCGGTTAGATCGGTAGCCCAGCGTCCCGCATCTGCTCCATCAGTTCATGCGCCCGTGTCGCCTCCATATCCCCGGCCAGGAACCGCCTGACTTCTTCTAGCCACCGTGGCAAAGCGCTTGCCTAAAGGATTTCAAAAGATAAACAAACGAAACAATTTGTTACACAGAACTAATAGAGACTTACTATTCTTTAGGCGGTCGCGCCAACAAGAGTGCGTTAATTGATAGAAGGAGAGCACCGTGCAGAAAAACAGAACAATTTCCTTTGCGTGGGTCGTAGCTTGCGCCATTGCCTCACCGTCGCTCATGGCAGCGACACCTGTTCCGCTTTCACCGGCTCGATAGGCGCTGTCCAAGGTCGAAACGACCTCAGGCACCACCGGCGCGAATGCACCTGCCCAACTCGAAAAAAGCTACTACAACTTTGAAGCAGTACCGGTTCGTCCGTTTGAGCCGTCCAAACGCCACCCTAGCGCTGGCGATCCATTGGCGGCAGTTTCACATACGCAAGCGAAAGTAACGACCAACGCCACCACTCCGCTCTGCACCACCCTCAACACGGGTACTGCTTACACATTAGATGGCACGACTACCGGCGGCTCTTACTGCTATCGCTTCAAGATAACACAGCGCGCCAAAACCCAAGTGTTCCTGACTGGGCAGAATGCCAACACGGATTTCGCCCTGACACTGATCAAACATGAGGCAGACGATACGCTGACGTCACTGGGAACATCGGACCAACCCGGAAATGCCGATGAAGGACTCTTGGCGCTCACTGAACCCGGTGATTACTATTGGTCGATGGATGCCAATGTCTCTGATGGTTCCGCTTTCCAGTTTGGTGCAGCGGTGAACACGGCTGCGGATGCCAACGAACTCAATGACGCGGCAAGTCTATCAACACCAATACCTGATGATCGGACGCCGATGGTTGGGAGTATAAACAGTGCCCAGGATATCGACTATTTCAATTTCGTGGCAGAAAATGGTCAGGATCTGCAGATCCAGTTGACGGACAGCTACGGCCAGAACGAATGGGTTATTGAGTATTTCACCGGCACCGTCTGGAACACTCTTGGCGCGAATATGCTCCATAATCTTGGAGGCTTGCCAGCGCCCTTCACGCTCAATATTCGAATTTCCCCAAACCCGGCGGTGGCAGTGAATCCGGCGCACGATTATGAACTGGTGGTGGGAGCGCGCGTCACTGCTTCAGACAGCGTCGATGTCGGAAGTGATGAAAATTTGGTTCGTATGAGCACTTCCCCTTTTCTGACTGACCAAGTGCATAATGAGTTGGATTGTTCCATGCGAGTTCTGGACTCAAGTGGCAATCCTGTTGAGGGAGCAGAGGTGACTTTCAAATATTATACCGATGACATACCATTGACAATCGACACAGCGATCAGCAATTCGAGCGGTATCGCCGGTAATATCATCTCGTTGCCCGATTGCACTGGCAATTATTCCACCACGGATTATTCGGGTGGCTATACATGGCTGTCAGAGTTCAATGTTGGGGAATGGGCGATTCGGGTGAAGGATACAGATCCCGAGGAAGTCGGAGTCGGAGGCGAGAACTATCCAGCCGTGACCTTAGGACACGTCTGCGATCAGACCATTCAGTAAGTAAGTACCTGAGGCCCAAGAAGTGCTTGGGCCTCGTCTCCTTTTACACCGTAATCAGTCCAAAATCCGCAGGTTTGGCATATTCAGCAGATGCGTTAGCGCTAATCTGGCCCATTAAAGCGCGCCCGCCGTAAGCGAAGCGACTTTCGTAATCATTGGGATCAATCGGGTTCAGGTCATAGCTCCCGCCTGGTTCATGCACTTGCAGGTAGGAACGAAGATCAACAATATCCCCAAAATTCCCCTGGGATACGTCGAATCGGCCGATACCATTACTCACGCCAGCTGGCCCCCGATTCAGCTCCAATGCCCGAATCATCGTAGAAGCCACTTGGTTGGCCTGATATTCAACATCTGCTACTGAGAACGCGCTCTTGAGGGTGGCGCGCTCCTCAGTTGTTAGGGCATCGCTGCCTTCCGAGAATTCCAATGAACCGTTTGACACGGAAAACCCCCAATCCTTTTCTTGCAGATCGGGTGATAGAGACTCCATTGCCGTATCAAAGCTACGCTTGAGGCCAGCTGACGCCGTGGCGACACCAGTGGACAACGCCACCATCATCTCATCCAACCTGGCATTGGTCGCTTCATGACTTTCTTGCGGCATCTTGTATATTTTATCAATAACAAAGCCACCGGTATCCAAAGAGTTCTCTTTCGCTCCATGGTAAATTACCGATGGAACCTCGCTGTCCTTAAAGTCCGCAGCAATCGGCGCTTCGCGGACGATTCTTGCAGAACCATTTGAATACACGCCCTGCTGGCTTGTTGATTGCGATATGTGATTTAAATCCGTCCTTTTATCTCCTTCGAAATACTCTTTCTGTTATCGGTACTTCCCGGAAGAACTTTAGTGGTTCAACCGTCGATGAATTGGCCAACTGATCCGGTGGTATGTATATCACGCTCTGATTCCAGCCTAGTTCGTGCCCAGAGTCGTCGCAAACAAAATCCTCTGAGTGCAGCGTGTAAACTACCTGTATCCGCTGTCAGTTTGGACTGTGCCCTAACCGGGCGTCAGGCATCGCATGGCACATACGTCAGAATAGGGTGGTATATAGAAATAGTTGACGTTTGTTACGAGGGGTCTTAGAGTTCATCTTGACACTTCGACCGGGGAGCGTGTTTTGAAAGGTTGGCCCCATTGAGAGGGATTCCTCCCAGTCCAGCCCTTTCAGTAATGACGCGAGCAAGCCCAAGGCAATCAGCGCCATCGCCATCACCCAGGCGCGGTAAAGTTTGCGATACAGACCCCTTGCCACAACGATCAAAAAAATCCCGGCATGCTACCCACCAGATGGGACACTTCAATAAAAGATAGGGGCAGAAGGTCGCGCAACACACCTAGGCGCGATTGTTCGGCAGGCAGGCTGTCCGATACCAGAAGAAGTACTCCGGCAAGCAGAACGATTCCTGCTGCGACGGGCGGAACCAGTGGCCGGAACGCGCGCCAGATCATTTGCACACCGCCGGTCAGTTCACGCCGTCGCGCCATGGCCGTCATCAGGCTCAGGCCCAAAGTCGCGACGATAAAGGGGGCGATTGTGTAGATGACACGATAGAGCAAAAGTGCCGCCAGAACGTCCGAACGACCCTTGGCGCCTAATCCCGCAATGATCGTCGCCTCAAACGCGCCTAAACCGCCCGGGGAGTGGCTGAGCATGCCTAACGCGACAGCGCCAAAGAAGACGGTCACGAAATAAGGCAGGTTCTGCACTAAGTCCGCAGGCATCAGGACGTAGAGCACCATCGCAGCGCTGGTCAGATCGAGCAGCCCTGCGCCCGTCAGTAGCGTGCCCAGTTTCGCGCCTGGCAGGGGGATTCCGAAACCTCCCGCCTTCAGCTTTCGTTTGCCTGTAGCCAGCCAAAACATATAGGCAGCCAGCCCTCCCAGAATTGCAAGACCTGCTCCGGTTTCAAGCGCTGGCGTTATTGGCAAGATCGCGCTCAAACCCAATGGGTGAAATACCAGCAGACCGCCAAACACCAGCGCCAGCCCCGAACAAAAGCCAGTCCAGGATATCGCGATGACCCCGGTGACTGATGCCAAGTCGAGGCCGAACGAAGAATAAACACGGTAGCGGACGGCCGTGCCCGTGAGGTAGGAGACGCCTAACAATCCGGATATGGCGTAGCCTGCCGCTCCAGCCAATGCGGCAATGCGAAAAGGCACCTTTGACGGCGCGACCAAGTTGACGGCAAGAGCATCGTACAAAGAGATCCCGACAAAACTGAGCGCGGTGAAAGCGAGGGCTTTGAGCAGTAAGATGGGAGACGCCGCTACAAGATCGGCTTTTACGTCGTTCCATGTTACGTGGGTAGCAAAACGGTGAAGTGCAAAAACCACAATCACCGCAATAACAAGCGGAACAGCGATCCTGACCGCAGGGTGTGTGATGATCCGCAGCATCATGCAATCACACCAAATATTCGACCTACACCTGCCGTGAGCGCCATTGCCAGAGCACCCCAAAATGTCACTCTGATTGCACCAAACACCATTGGTGCACCACCTGCCCTTGCGGCAATCGCGCCTAGAAAAGCGAGAAAAACCAGTGAAGACACGGCAACTACAGAAATAAGCTGGCTCCCGGGTACAACCCACGCCGCCGCTAACGGAAGTGCGGCACCTACGGTAAAAGTGCCTGCCGAAGAGAACGCTGCCTGAACAGGCTGGGCGCGGGCACTTTCCGAGATACCGATCTCGTCCCTGGCATGTGCGCCCAGTGCATCGTGGGCCATCAGCTGTTCAGCAACCTGCTTCGCCAGAGCCGATTCAAGCCCTCGGCGTTCGTAAATCAGAGCGAGCTCCTCTGTTTCGGACTCAAAGTCTTCTGCTAATGATTTTTTTTCAATCGCCAGGTCGGCTTTTTCAGTATCAGACTGAGAGCTAACGGACACGTACTCACCCGCGGCCATAGACATAGCGCCTGCAACCAGACCGGCAAGTCCTGCCAGAAGAATGCCTTCATGAGCGCTGCTGGCCGCAGCAACACCAATAATAAGACTCGCCGTAGACACTATTCCGTCGTTTGCACCGAGGACGGCAGCGCGAAGCCAACCTACGCGGTGTGATCGATGGATTTCAATATGGCTCATAGGCTTCACCAATCACTCAGGCTGTAGAGAACGACACTGCAGAAAATTCCTTTAAAGAGAATAGTCCGCAGCCGGCTCAATTCTTGATAATCAATTCATTATGGATGGTGTGGGCGCCGTCTGCCCCCTGCGCGAGTTTTATAGTCGTATCGATTTGGTTTTGCGTGTCGACCACGCCAACCACGCGCACATCACCCTTCCGCGTGGTCACGTTAATATCAAAGCCATTCATAGCGGTGTTTTCTAGAAGAACCATCTTGACGTTTTTTGTCACGTTGGCATCCGCTACGTTGACGGCGTTCAAGATATTCTGTTGTATACCTTCGAAGTTTCCAGGGGGCTTGTTGCAAGCCGTCAACAGCAAAAGGCTGAACAAGGCAATGCTAAAAAGTTGTGTTCCACGATAATTATTCATCTTAGTCTACTCATTGCGGGCAGGGTTTCCGCCAATGTTTAATTTATCAGACTGCGCCTGCATGCGACGTCGGCCTGTGTGTTGCCAAACGCCAGCGGCCCTCCAGTGACCGAGGCTGAAAGGCGAGCCTTATTTCAGCGAAACTCAAAAATTTCCTGATGAAAGCGCACCGATACGGACTGTTGCTTGAGGCCGCTTCGCAGCGCCTTTGCCAGGCCTTGCGGCCCGCAAAACCAGACATCCACCTTGGCGCTAAGGATCTGCAGTTGGTTTGCGGTCAATCGCTGTCCCTGCAGACTGTCGTGGATGTGCAGTGATATGTCCGGAAGTTGCTCCGTCAGTTGTTTCAGGCGAGTCACCATTGGGTCATTCACGGCTCCTGCGGTGCAGTAGTGGAGTGTCACGGCTGGATGTCTTTTTTCGGTATTCATTAGGCGTTTGTCCAGCGCTGCCAGAAACGGTGTGATGCCGATGCCGCCCGCCACCCAGATCTGCTGGGTGTTTTTCCTGCCGCTGTCGAGATCAAAACGACCATAAGGGCCTTCGAGCGTAACCTCCTGGCCACTGTGCAACTGCTGCGGAATCTTGCGAGTGTAGTCTCCTAGTGCCTTGATCTGAAAACTGAGTTGACCGGTGGCATTGTCAGCACAGGACAGGCTGAAAGGGTGTGCCCCTTCGATCCGGTCGAATGTCACCAGGGCGAATTGTCCGGCTCGATGCCCGGGCCACCGTTTTCCCATGTCACAGACGACTTCCGTGATGTTGGCTGATGTCTGTTTGACGGCCTGAACCATCCCTTTGTAGCGGTGACTCCTGCCGATCTTTCCGGTCAGTGATTGCACGCTGGCGGTGGCACCACCCACTATTAACAGGGCCATCAGCCAGCCGGTGGGTTGTTGCCACCACAGCAGCGGAGCCAACAACAGTGCATGGGCGGCCAGTGCCAGATAAATCAGCGGCATCACCCTGTGCAGGTAACGCCAGTAACCGTAGGGCACCCAGCGAATCAGGGTAATAACCACCAGAAACACCAGCAGATACAGGCCAGGCTCGCCCAAGTCTTCAGCGCCATCCTGCAGACTGTCCAGTACGCCCGAAAAGTTGGCTTCCTTTAAGCCGCGATCGGTTCCAAACAGGGCTTCAAGGGCATCATCCGCCATTTCGATCAGCCAGTGTGACAAGGCAAAAATGACGGCCAGAATGCCGGTCCATTTATGCAGCTGATACATTCTGTCCAGACCACCCAGCGGGGATTCCAGCCACCCAGGGCGGGTAGCCAGCAGCATAGTGATGGACATGAAGTTGATGGCAAGGTATCCACTGAGTGTCAGAAATTGCTCATAGCTCAGCCCGGGAGACCAGACACTCAACTGAACCGCTAAAAGCAGAAAAAGGACGACACTGGTGCGTAGGTTGGGCACAAACAAACTCCGTTTGGGTTTGTCTGAATTATGCAAAGTGAACCTGACACCAGCCTTAAACCTTCGGTTTTCATTCGACCACAATAATATTGAGTTCGGCTTCAAAACCGTCGCTCTGGCCCGAGGCTGGTGACCGAAGGTTCAGGGATATGCCCGCGCCGCTGGCGATGGCTTCAACAATCGCAAGCCCAATGCCGGAACCCACTGTTTTTGTGTTGGAGCGGACAAACCGATTACGCAATAAGGCAAGTTTCTCCGGCGATACAATCTCACCGCGATTGACCACTCGCAGGATACCGTCATCGGTCAGGCTGATATTCACAGGTTGATCGTCCGCGCCGTGCCTAAGGGCATTTTCGATCAGGTTCCGAACCAGAATGGCGAAGGCGTCCAAGTCAAGTAATGACGTAACGTCACCATCAGGCAGGTTGAGCAGGAGTCGGCCTGGCGCCTGGTGGTCATAATCACTGGCGACCATCCGCAGTATGGGCACAAGGTTGTGACCCTGTTCCGATAAGGCACTGCCACCCTCGGCCTTCGCCAGTTCCAGCAGCTTCTCTGACAGTCTGGACAGGGTGCGAAGCGACTCTTCAATCTCGCTGGCTCGTGCTTTCACTCCTGGATCCTGCGTTCCCGTCTTTAACCGCTGTAGCTTGGCCAGCGCCGTTGCCAGTGGGGTTCGCAATTCATGGGCACTGTTGGCGGTAAAACTGCGCTCTGCTTCAAGGGCGCGACGCAGACGTTCCAGCAACCGGTTCACCGAGATCATGATGGGTTCAAACTCTTCCGGCAAACGCTCGACTGCGACGGGCGAAAGATCGCCACCACCGCGAATTTCTATCGACTGCTGCAATTGAACAACCCGACGAAGTGACCGTTTTATCACCCACCACACCCCAACCAGGCTGATGGGAATCAGGAATATAAGCGGCAACAGTAATGCAAGGCTCGTGTCCAGAACGGCTTCGCGCCTGTGGTCCAAAGGTTCGGCAACCTCGATATAGAGGGTTTCGCTGATGGCTGATTCCCCGTATATCCGATGAGTTGGCGTGTAAGAGAAGCCTTCTCGCGGAATAGCGCCGAAAATCTGGGGGTCCGCGTCGTGGGATTGCAGCAGCAACTTGCCTGACTTGTTACGAACCAGATAGGTGAGATACTCGTTGTGTTCTTTCAGGGCCAATACCCGCTCCAGACCTGGGTCCCCTTCCCGGTTCAGTATGTCGGTCACCGCCAAAGGCAGGATACGCTGCGCTGTTTCCTCCAATGCACTGTCGAACACCTCGTTCATTTCGTGCCGGGCCACCACGCCTGATGCGATAACACCCAACAGCCAGAGCAAGGTCACGCCAAGGGTAAGCCAGGTGCCGAGGGTTTTGTGTAAGCTGGTTCTAGTGCTCATTGGGTTCCAGCCTGTAACCCATCCCTCTGACGGTCACTATGGCATCGTGCCCCAGTTTTTTGCGCATACGGCTGATATAAACCTCTATGGTGTTGCTTTCAATTTCGGCGCCGAATTCGTACAGCCGGTCTTCAAGCTGAGCCCGCGATAGCAGTATTCCCGGGCGTTGCAGAAATCCCTCAAACAGCGCCCATTCACGGGCAGTAAGCTCCACCGGCTGGCCGTTGCGGCTGATGCGGTGGTCACCCAGATCCACTTCAAGGTCGCCAACACGCACCAGAGGATTCGGATTGCCGCGATAACGGCGCGCCACGGCGGCCACCCGGGCAGACAGTTCTGATAGGTCAAAGGGCTTCACCAGGTAATCGTCGGCACCGGCATTCAGCCCCGCGATGCGGTCTGACACTTGGTCCCTGGCGGTCAGAATGATTACGGGGGTTGTATCACCGGCTGCCCTCAGTTTTTTCAAAAAATCAAAACCGTGACCGTCTGGCAGCATCAGGTCGAGCAAAATCAGGTTATAAGGCGTGGTTTTCACGCTCGTATCAGCGAAAGCGAGGCTCTGTACCCAATCTACGGCATGGCCATCTTCGCTGATCTGATCCCGCACGGCCTCGCCCAACCCGGTTGTATCCTCAACCAACAGTACCCGCATATCTCACCCTTCCCGTGATCGTGACCAAACGATACTACAGCCGTTACCTGACCGCAGCCTGAAGCAGCATTATTACCGTTCAGGCCAGTGTCAGGTAGCAAGCTTAAGATTGTTTCAACGGACTCAACGGACTCAACGGGAGACATGCCATGAATATAAAACCCCTTGTTATCACCTTTTCGTTGCTGCTCATGAGCGGCAGCGCCTTGGCCGACGATGATTGCGATGACCCGATTGCCGGATGGCAACCCCGGGAGAGCCTGCGACAGAAGCTTGAAGAGGAAGGTTGGAAGGTGTTCCGCATTAAGGTGGATGACGGCTGTTACGAGGTTAAAGGAAGGGACCCAGACGGTCATCGTGTGGAGGCCGAGTACTCACCAGCGACCTTTGAGCTGAGAGAAATGGAGCGGGAGGATGACGATGACGACGATCACGATGATGACCGTCATGGCAAGTCACGAAACGACAACGCATCGACCAATGAAGACCCGGTTTCGCCTAAGGGAATCGTCAAAGGTCGCCCCACCGTGACTGTTGAGTAATTAAAGGAGAGTAGATCATGAAAAAGATTCTGTTTGCGCTAGGCCTTGCGGCTGTGATGGCAGTACCGGGCTACTCACAGGCACAGGCACAGGCCAGGGAAGTCACCTTCAGCACACAACTGAGCAATTACGGCGGCGACGGAGCTTATCTTGCGCTCTACCTGACCGATGCCGATGGCCAATATCATGAGACCCTCTGGATATCCGGTGAGAAAAGCAAATATTACAAGCATCTGCGCGATTGGGCCCGGGGCAGCGGTTTGAACCAGGCTGAATATGATGGCCTGACCGGCGCCAGTGTGACCAGTGGGCGCACCCAGAACGTGACCCTGGAACTTGATGGCGCATTGATCGATGCCGGCTACCAGGTTCGTGTGGATAGCGCCGTTGAAGATATGCGCGACAACCGCTCGGATGTGGTGGTCCCGCTAACCACGGAAGGCTCTGGAAAGTCGGTTGCTGGCCGTGGCTACGTCCAGTCTTTTGTCTATAACCTCAAGTAACTGACGGGAGCCAGCTTCATGCTACGCAAGCTACATGGTTGGCCTGGACTGGTCGCCGCATTGCTGCTTTTGGTGCTGGCGACCACGGGCGTTGTTTTGTCCGTTGTACCCGCCATTGAACGGGCGGGCGCAACCATCCCGCCGACCGGTGAAATCAGCGTTGCTGACCTGTCTGAGCGTGTCGTGGCGCATTATCCGGGCACCGAGCAGATACAACGTTCTCTTTCAGGCGAAGTTGTCGTCTATTACAGCCGTGACCGTCAGCCAGGTGCCGATCTGGTTAACCCGCTGACCGGTGAGGGTATTGCCCCCTATCAGCCATCGGATTTTTTACGCTGGGTAAAGAACCTGCACCGCTCATTTCTATTGGATGATGCAGGCCGAATGCTAGCAGGCGGCTTGGCGGTAATGATGCTACTGCTCTGCCTGTCCGGCGTGTTTCTGCTGGCTCGACGTATGGGAGGTTGGAAAGCCATTTTAAAGCCCATTGCTGGTTCCGGTAGCTCGCGGATTCACGCCGAGCTGGCACGGTTTGTGGTGATTGGTTTGTTGCTGTCGGCACTGACGGGCAGCTACATGTCTGCCGTGCGGTTTGGCCTGCTGCCAGAGGCTGCTGCTGCGGAGCCATCCTTTCCGGCGGAGGTTTCAGGCGGCACGCCGGCACCGGTGAGCTCTCTGATCGCGCTAAAAAACGTAGACGCTAACGAACTGCGTGAGCTGGTATTCCCTTACCCGAATGACCCCAGCGACGTCTATTCCCTGAGCACGACCCAGGGTTCCGGGTTCGTTGATCAGGCAACCGGGAAACTGCTGCAGTACCAGCCTCGCTCTGCGGGTAATCAGTTCCAGCACTGGATGATTCGCCTGCACACAGGTGAAGGCCTGTGGTGGTTGGGTTTGATTCTCGGGATGGCTGCGCTGACCGTTCCGGCACTGTCGTTTACCGGCCTACAAGTCTGGTGGCAGCGGCGTTCATCATCTGCTCGCCCGGGTAAAGGCGCCAGTACCGAAGTGGCGGATGTGGTTATTCTGGTGGGTTCAGAAGGCAATACCACCTGGGGTTTTGCCAAAGATCTTCAAAACAAACTCAATCAGGCCGGCAAAAAAGTACATTGCGCGCCGATGAATGACCTGGCAAAACGCTACCCGCAGGCCTCGGTGCTTTTTGTTCTGACATCCACCTACGGTGACGGTGACGCGCCCTCCTCCGCCAGTCAGTTTATGACCCGACTTGAACGCTTTCAGGCGGATGACGGATTAGGGTTTGTCGTTCTCGGGTTTGGTGACCAACAGTTTCCGAAATTCTGCCAGTATGCGCTGGATGTGGATGCCGCCCTCAGCAGCAAAGGCCTGCAGAAAATGCACCCCGTTACCCGAATTGATCGCGGCTCCGCACTGCAATTTCGGGAATGGGGCGAGGCTATCAGCCAGCACATGGGCATCTCATTGGCGCTGACCCACAATCCCGTGCCAGCCGCCACTGCGGAATTCGAGCTTGTTGAACGTGTGGACTATGGCGTTGCGGTAAACGCGCCTACCAGCATATTGCGTTTCAGGCCGGTACAAGATTGCAGGAATTTATGGCAGGTGTTGTCTTTCAGAAGCCGGTCGCATCTGCCGAGTTTCGAAGCGGGTGACCTGTTTGGCGTTGCGCCACCGGGGGATAACACGGCCCGATTGTACTCGCTGGCGTCTTCGGCCTCGGATGGGCAGTTGGAAATCTGCGTGCGCAAGCAGACCAACGGCCTATGTTCAGGGTATCTGCACAACCTCAAACCGGGAGCTCGTATTACCGGGTTTATCCAGCAAAACCCGGGCTTTCGTCCGGCGGGCGGTGCAACGCCTATTATTCTCGTAGGCGCTGGTGCAGGGATAGGCCCACTGGCCGGCTTTATTCGAAAAAACGCGGATCTGAGCCCCATGTACCTCTACTGGGGCGGGCGCAATCCGCAATCGGATTTTCTCTACCAGCCGGAGCTTGGCGGTTACCTGGATGACCACCGTCTTACCGGACTGAATACGGCGTTTTCACGATCAGCAGAAAAAGCCTATGTTCAGGATGCCATCATGGCTGATGAAACCGCATTGCGGCAATTGATTGAGAAAGGCGCCCAGGTGCTGGTATGTGGTGGCCGGGATATGGCTTCCGGCGTAAGTCAGGTGTTTGACTCCATCCTCAAACCCTTGCACATGAATGTCGATGAGCTGAGAGCCGAGGGGCGCTATCTGGAAGATGTTTACTGACATGGAATGCAAAAATGGTTGTAGCGCCGTTATGCCGTAGCTTTGAACGCCATATCAATAGCTTAACGCCGAATCTGTTACGCCACCGGAAAGTGGCCGCGGGTGGCGTTGGCAAAACGCACCAGAGCTAGCATAACGGGCACCTCTACCAATACACCGACCACCGTTACCAGCGCCGCGCCTGACTGCAATCCAAACAGCGCAATGGCAACCGCCACGGCCAGCTCGAAAAAATTACTGGCGCCGATCATACCGGCAGGCGCCGCAACGCAATGGGGCACCTTCCAGGCCTTCGCCCAGCCGTAAGCGATGAAGAAGATCAGCACGGTCTGAAGAACCAGCGGGATAGCAATCAGCACAATGTGCAACGGATTAGCGATAATCACGTCGCCCTGGAAAGCGAACAGCAACACCAGAGTGATAATCAAGCCAATGGGTGTGATCGGTGCCAGGCGTTTCATAAAAACGTTGCTGAACCATTCGATACCACGTCGCTTGATAACCGCCTGACGAGTCAGATAGCCAGCGCCCAGCGGGATGACAATATACAAGACCACTGACAGGATGACCGTATCCCAGGGCACCTGAATGTTTGACACGCCCAGCAGGAAAACGACGATGGGCGCGAAGGCGAACAGCATGATTAAATCATTGAGCGCCACCTGAACCAGAGTGTAGGCAGCGTCGCCCCGCGTGAGGTAGCTCCACACGAAAACCATGGCGGTACAGGGCGCAGCACCCAGCAATATAGCGCCAGCCAGGTATTCATTGGCCCGATCCGCGGGTATCAGAGGCGCGAACACCACGGTAAAAAAGAACCAGGCGATGGCGAACATGGTGAAAGGCTTGATCAGCCAGTTCACCGCCGTGGTAATAACCAGCCCCTTGGGCTGACGGCGAACGCCGAGAACCGACGTGAAGTCGACCTGCACCATCATGGGAAAGATCATCGCCCAAATCAGCACCGCGACGGGAATTGAAACCTGCGCAACCTCAAAGCGTGACAAGGTCTCGGGGATGGCGGGAGCGAACTGCCCTATCAGCACACCCGCTATAATAGCCAGGGCTACCCAGAGCGTAAGAAAACGTTCAAAAAGCCCCATACCTTCAGACGCGCTAGGGGACTGTGAGCTTTCAGGTGTGGTCATGCCTCGTTTCCTTTGATCATTATTAACGTTGCGTTGCGTCAGCGGCTATCGAGTTTCTGGCGTCAAATGGCGCGCTGATTAACGCGATTTGACAGTGTATCGGCGCTCTCTTTGCGCTCCGAGTAACGATCGGTCAACGCAGTGTTGCGGTCGCGTACCAGCCAGGTGAACTTCACCAACTCTTCCATAACATCGACGATTCGGTCGTAAAAGGGTGACGGTTTCATGCGGTCGTTTTCGTCGAATTCCATGAAAGCCCTGGGCACTGACGACTGGTTTGGGATGGTCAGCATGCGCATCCAGCGCCCTAACACGCGCAGTTGATTCACGCTGTTGAATGACTGCGAGCCACCGCAGACCTGCATCACGGCCAGAGTCTTGCCCTGGGTTGGGCGCACGGCCCCCAGCGTCAGCGGAATCCAGTCAATTTGTGCTTTCATGATGCCGGTCATAGCGCCGTGGCGTTCCGGCGAACACCACACCATGCCCTCAGACCATTCGGCGAGTTCGCGTAACTCCGCAACCTTGGGATGGGAAGCGTCCTCGGCGTCGGGGAGCGGCAGTCCGGTAGGGTCGAAGGTTCGAACTTCACAGCCAAACCAGCTCAGCAGCCGCCCCGCTTCTACGGAAACCAGCCGAGAAAAAGACCTCGCTCGCAGCGAGCCGTAGAGCATTAGAATACGGGGGGCATGCCGAGATGCGCCGGGGCCGACCAACGCCTCAATATCAATGGCGTGAAGCTTGTCAGGGTCGATGTTGGGCAAGTCATGCAACAGGGTCATTTGGGCGGTGTCTTGAGATATTCCACGACTTCAGGCGCTTCACCCGAGGCCTTCATCACTGCCAATGTGTTACGCGAGGTTCCGCATTCAGGATTATGATAAATATAAGATTTCATGATCTCTCAAAGCTCGTCCGATTGGGTGGAACAGGCGATTAACGAGGATGTGAGCGGCTCACAGACCTGTGGATGGCCTGCACAGCAGTCGTTAACCAGAAATTTGATCGTCTCTTGCACACAATTTAAATTCGCTCGATAGATAATGGAGCGACTCTGGCGCTGGGAGAGAACAAGCTCTGCACGGGCAAGCACCGACAAATGTGCGGACATGGTATTGTGCGGCACGCCCAGTTGTCTTGCGACCTCACCAGCAGGAAGCCCCTCTGGCTCATGACGAACCAAAAGCCGAAAGGCCTCCAGTCGAGTCTCTTGGGAGAGCGCGCCAAATATTGCTGTTGCTTCTAAAGTTTCCATATGTCCAAGAATATGGACATAATGAGGTTTAGTCAAGCGTCACAACACGAATGCAGGCAATCAGGGTATACCCAGCACTTGAAGCATTTTTATAGAAGAACTACTGTCGAACGGAGGGTGATTTTCCTACTACCCTGATTAATTTCCGCAACGACGTTTGCGGCGACGTGCTCCAGGCGTTTCTGTGAAAGATGTTATTTCTCATTGAATTAGCTGCAAGGCTGTTAATGGCGGATTCAACTAAACTACGCAAGTCAGACCTATGAGGGCGCTCATGAGTGAGTCAAAAAATTGTAAGTCCGTGTTGGCCTCCACGGTCAGGCATCCAGTAGTGACGCTGCTCTCTCCCCTGAGGGCTCGGTTTATAGCATTGTTTACAGTGCTAGTATTGACGAATCTTCCCGCAATCACCTTTGCCCAATCAGCGTGCCCTGGCATTCACGTGAAGATTCTGGACATCAGAAACAGCGCTGGAGCCGTAGCTTGCGCGCTTTTTAAAACGTCAGAAGGCTTTCCTACTGAGTTTCTGCAGTCAGCGACCAATATCATAATGACAAAGGTTCAGGATACGCAGGCGCGTTGCGATTTTGTAGGCATCCCGCCGGGTACCTATTCGCTTGCCGTTATTCATGATGAAAATATGGACGGCAAGCTTGGCTCCAACGGGATAGGGATCCCCACGGAAGGCTACGGTTTTTCAAACGGTGCAAGCGCCATGATGGGTGCGCCTTCGTTCGAGGCCGCCAGATTCCCGTACGATGGGAAAAACCTGGATCTGACGATCAGCTTGGGTTACTGAGTCACACCCACCTTGTTCCGTGAAGTGTAAGGTATGACCCCATTCGCACTTGATCCCTGATCAGACGCTCGCCTCCCTGAAAGAAACCAGCCTCCGCTTGTTCTCGTCCCAGAGCGCCAGGCGCACTGATTCGATGCTTTCGCGCAAAGTGACCCGGTTGAATGTTTGAAGTTCCGGGTAGTCCTTCAACACCTCGGTTCCCCAAGGCCGGCGCATGGTGTTTTTCCCCGGCTCGACCATTGGTAACTTCGAACCGGTAAGCACCGGATCGAAATGCATCTGGTCAGCGGATGCGACACCCGCATTTCGATCGCTGACCAGACGTTTAACCTGCGCTCTGGTGAAACCATCCACACCGAAAATTCCTATAAATACAGTTTGGACAGTGTCCATTTAACGGAACTGTATGAAGGCACTACTTTGAGCCAAGCTGATCAAACCATTTGCCCAGAGCCCCAGCCCCAGAACCATCAGCCCGGTTACGATCATGGTGGCGGCCGCAGGCCACCCCAGATCTGCCACGCTCTGTTGTTTTTCCGGAAACACCAGGGTTGCAATAACACGCAAATAGTAGAACAGCGAAACAACCGTATTAATCACCGCAACCACGGCCAGCCAGGCATAGCCGCCTTCAATAACCGAACTGAACAGCAGCAGCTTGCCAAAGAAACCAATCAGAGGCGGCAAACCCAGGAACGACAGTAAGGCCAGAATGATCACACTGGCGCACCAGGGGCGTTGATGGGCAAGACCGCGATAGTCCTCTAATTCCGTTCGCCCTCTCAGGTACACCACCACCGCGAACGCAGCAACGTTAGCCACCGCGTAGCCGGCCAGAAAAACTAGTAACGCCGCCAAGGCCTGATCCACCGCGCCAATAACCACGATGGCCATTAAGGCATAGCCGGACTGGGATACGGCGGACCAACCCAGCAGCCGGCGCAGATTTGTCTGCCAAAGCGCGGCCAGATTACCCCAGGTCATGGTAGCCACGGCCATCAGCGCGATTGCCCAGCGCCAGCCCAGGGTTTCAGGTAATAGCATGGCGAAGCGCGCCAGAGCGATGGCGGCCCCTACCTTGGTAATAACCGTAATCAGCGCCGCGACGGGCGCCGGTGCGGCCTGCGCGATATCGGGCATCCACATGTGAACCGGGGCCGCGCCCATTTTGAAACCTAAACCAATCAACACCAACACGAACGCCACAATGATGACCCACGGGTCAGGGTTGGCGGCCAGCCCCGCCGCCAGTTCGGTGTAGCCGGTAAATCCCGTCAGGCCAAACAGCAGCACCACCCCGACCACCAGCAAAGCGTTGGCAAGCGCGCCAATCAGAAAGTATTTCATGGCGGCTTCTTGCGCCGGGCTCCATTGGCGGTGATACCCGGCCAGTGCATAACCGGTGACCGACGACAGCAGAACCCCCACAATCAGCTGCATAGTATCCGCCGCTGCGGCCATCATAACGGCCCCGAGAGCGGCAAATAACAGCAGGGCGTAATACTCGCCATGGCGGCGATCGGTTGCCATCCACTGTGGTGACAGCGCCGCGGCGACGAGAGCTGTGCCAAAAATAAGCAGCTTGGCAAAGCGCGCGCCGCCGTCCAGCGCCCAGACTCCGGAAAACGTCAGTTGGGCCGCGTTATCCCAACGGCTTAATACCACGCCAAAACTAATCCCCAGCAACGCGATCGCCGCTATGGCACACAGCCAGTGCATGCGGTGCGGCAAGAACGAGGCCGCAACAACGATAGCGGCCGCGCCAATCAACAGAATCAGTTCTGGCAATAAATCGGCGACTGGCATCAGCTGCCCCTCACCAGCCAGCCGGTCGATGTTTCGATCAAATCAATCAACACGGCGGGATAAACGCCGATTACCACAACCAGCAGCAACAGAATGCCCAACACGGTGAATTCGGTGGCATTGAGATCCGGCATGGTCTTCCAGCGCTCAGGCAGCGGGCCGAAGAACAGCGACTGAAGCATACGCAGGAAGAGCGCGGCGGTGATGAGCAGCCCCAGCAAAGCAATGGCGGCCAGCCACGGATACACACCAAAGGTGCCGACAAATATGTGGAACTCGGCAACAAAGCCCGCAAGCCCCGGAAGTCCCAGGCTGGCGAAGGCCGCCAGTGTGGTTAGGTTGGCCAGTTTGGGTGTGCGCCCCGACAGCCCGCCATAGGCTGAAAAGTCGTAGGTTTCTCCCCGCTGCCAGAACGACCCTGCGATCAAAAACAGCGCTCCGGTAATCAGGCCGTGCGCCACCATTTCTATGGTCGCGCCCATCAGCGCCATGGAGCGAGCGGCTTCACTGCCACTCAGCATGGCACCTGCGGCGGCAATGCCGAGCACAGCGTAGCCCATGTGGTTGATGGAGGTGTAGGCAATACGGCGTTTGATGTCTTTCTGACCCAGGGCCACCAAGGCGCCATAAAGGATCGAAACCAGAGCCAGAATGGCCAGGGGCAGCGCCCATTTTGTGAAGGTCTCGGCCATCATGCTGTAGGGAATACGGATCAGACCGTAAGTGCCCATTTTGAGCAACACACCCGCCAGAATGGCGGAAACCGGCGCCGGCGCGTCTACGTGCGCACTCGGTAGCCAGGTATGAAACGGTGCCAGGGGCGTTTTGATGACAAAGGCCAGAAGGAAGGCGGCCATAACGACGCTGGCGATGGTGCCGCCCCCGGCCAGAGGTTGTAGGGCAATCAGTTCACGCATATCGAATGTTAAAGGATCTGTCGCAAGATACAGGCCCAGAATTGCCAGTAAAAGAAACAGCGAACCAAACAGCGTGTAGATGAAAAACTTGAGCGCAGCGTATTGCGGCTTGCCATGCCCCCATCCGGCTATCAGAAAGTACATACCGACCAGGGTCAGGTCGAAAAAGACATAGAACAGCAACAGGTCAATAGCCAGGAATACCCCAAGACAGGCCGCCTCCAGAAATAGAATCCAGGCGTAATACTGGCGGGCAGAGCCACGGGTATCCACCGGGTAAGCCACCGCCGCGGCAAACAGCAGCGCCGACATGGCGGCTATGGCTAATGCGATACCGTCAACCCCGAGGCGGAACCCCATACCCAGTGATGGCACCCAGTCTACCTCCTCAGCCAACTGAAACATTGCCCCGTTGGTGTCAAAACGCCACCAGGCAATCGCCATCAACGCCAGCGGAACCAGGGAGATCCCGACAGCCCAGATACGGGCGGCCGATTGCGACCAGCCGGGCCAAAAAGCCAGAGCGAGTGCGCCGAATAGCGGAACGGCCAGTGCAGTGGTGAGTATCAAGACAAACCTCCTTTGATGATGGCCAAAACCAGCGTGAGTACGAAAACTCCCACGCCGACTGCCATCAGGCTGTAATAGTGGTGCAACATGCCCGACTGAAGCCGCCGCACCTGATGGCCCGCCTGGCCGGAAAGGTGGGCCGGAGCTTCTGGCAGCTGGTCAGACAACCATTCAAGAAAGCGGCTGCCGAACGTGGCGAGCGATTGCCCAAAACGCGCGAACCCCTTGGGCAGTTGGTCAAATGTCCATTCACCCGAGCGGTTGCCAACGCTGGCAAGCCAAAGTGCAAAATGCGCACTGGCGCGAATACCGGCATCCACCGCCTGGTCATCAAGGCTCGCCAAGCGGCGCGCGAGCGCGTCTACCGGTATTACAATCAGGCGGCGGGCGAGGTGTGGCAAAAACATCCACTGGGCCAGAAAATAACGCACGGCACTGGCGCTCCGATCGCCCTGCCCGAGCTCTCTGACCGCCATTCGATACCCGCCAAACAAGCCCAGCAATACCAACGTCAATGAGAGGGCAAACTCCCACAGCTTGGTGCTCGGGAACGTCAGGCTCAGCCACTGGCTGAGCTGGCTGTGCAGGTTGGGTAACCAAAGCACACTGCTCAATAAAACGAGGCTAGCGAGTAGATACAGCGGTGCACGTTGCGACCAGCCCATGGCGCCCTTGGGCTGGTCGCTTTCATGTCGATCACAGTGATGAAAAAACAGGCTGCACTGAAAACGCGCAGCGTAAAGCGCACTCAGGCCGCCGGCAAAAGCCACCAACACCGCAAACCATGGGGTTATCAGCCCTGCCGCTGATACAACACCTTCTTTTGACCAGGCTGCCCCCAGCGGAAACAGGCCCGCCAAAGCCAGTGCCGCAATTGCGTTTACGTATTTGAGGTCGCGGGGTAGAGGAACGCGGGCAATCTGCGCCAGGTTATAGCTGTCTGCCCTGTGCCCGGCAATGCCTGCCATTATGAACAGCGGCGCTTTCATCAGCGCGTGTAACGCGAAATGCAGCAAGGCGACAGCGGGATAACCGGCACCGATGGCCACAAACATCAGGCCGTAATGGGCGGATGTGGAACCTGCCAGTAAGCGTTTGGCGTGTGGAGATGCCGCTGCCACAAGCCCCCCGGCGAACGCCGTGGCGAGACCCACTGTTACGAGCACCGGCCCAAACCAGCTGACACCCGCCAACATCGGTTGAAACTGAACCAGCAGCACAACCCCGGCGGCAACCATCGTGGCCGCATGCAGCAAAGCAGAGACCGACGCGGGGCCAGACATCGCTGAAAACAGCCAGGGTGAGAATGGCAGCTGGGCCGACTTGCTTAGGGCCGCCATCGTCACGCCGGCCGCGAACAGGCTTGTCGCCAGCGGGCTCATCTGATCTAGCCCTGCGTAAGCCAGGCTTCCGGTCTGCTGGAAGGCGATAAACGTTGCCAGGTACAAGCCCAAGTCCCCAGCGCGGGTGGCCAAAAACGCCTGTGAAGCATGGCGGCCCCGCTCTTTATCCTGAAACCGGTGACCGATCAGCAGCCATGATAGGGCGCCGGCGATCTCCCAGGCAATTAGCAGGCTCAGCAGATCCTGCGCCAGAATAATCAGCTGCATAACGCCGATGAACGCAACCAGCAGCGTTACCAGGCGGCCCAGTCTGTCAGTGTCTTCATGAGCAGCGGCATAGAACACGATGGGCGCAGCCACTACCGGTACCACCATAGCAGCCAGGAAGGTTGCCGGGGTAAAGTCGGTCGTGAGTTGAAGCTGGCTGCTCCAGCTCAGTGAGCCTGTCCAGCCGAAGGACTCGGCCCATAACACCAAGGCGAGCTCGGCGGTCACCACAGCGGTTGCGGATAACGCAATCGCTAACCGCGAATGACTTTTGGCCCAGTGCAGATACAACAGCGCCGCGGCAACGATTGGGAACAGCGGGATTAACCAGAGCATCAGTGTTTCAGCCCGTCCAGAGCTTCTGTCATGTCCGCTTGTTTGGCTCGGTAAACAGACACCACCAGGGCAAACCCCATCGCCATCTCAATCGCCATTACGGCCATCGCTATAATCGTTAGCAGTTGCCCCTCAGGCGCTCCGCCTGCCGTCAAAGCCCAGAAACTCACCGCAGCCAGCATGGCGCCGTTCAGTATCAACTCAAGCCCCATCATTAGCATGACAAACGACTGTTGAGAAAACGCTCCGTACAGACCAATGCCTATCAGCGCGGCAGCAACAATCAGCAGTGTTGGCAGCGTCATTTAAGGTCTCCTTATTTCTGGTTGAGCCGTTTCTGGTTGGGCAATCCTAGTGATGATGATGTTGGTGCCCCTCCTCTTTCGCTTCGGCCGGCATGTCGGCCGGATCACCACCGGGTTCCAGCCCCGGCGGCCGCGAGCCGTGGTTGGCGGCGCCGTAGCGACCGCGGTGACTGGTCAGCATAACCACCGCGATCATCGTAGCCAGAAGGGTTACGCCAGCGGATTCGAACACCAGCATGGAATCACCCAACAGTTCATGGCCCAGGGATACCACTGGCTGTAGTCCCTCTGGAACCGGTCGCGACGGGAACTGGCCGAACACAGCGACCGCACTGAGCGCAGCAAAAGCCACCACCCCGACACCGATGGCCACTTTTTCCTGGTGCACCATTTTCATCGGGTTCAACCCGGCGGGGTTCATCATGAACATCACCATGAACAACGCCATAACCATCATCTCAACGGCCATCATGAAAAACAGCGCCACCCCCAGGTACACCGCGGCCAACAACAGCATGATCACGCCCACCGCGAGGAAAGAAATGAGCAGGAAGAACGACGCGCGCACCATGGAGTCAGTCACAAAGACCCTCCAGCCCGCATAGATCGCGATGGCGGCATTAATATAGAAGGTAATATCGACAGCGCTCATAACAAGGCCTCCACACCTGCCCAGGCAAGATCCAGAAACGCCAGCGGCAATAGAACCACCCAGGCGATGGTCATGAAGCGCTCAGGTGCCAAGCGAGGCAAGCGGTGCCCCAAAACAACCAGTATCAGCACAATAGTCAGCGTTTTCAGCGCCAGCCACACAGGCCCCGGCAGCCAGGGGCCCTGCCATCCGCCCAGAAAGGCAGAGGCGGCAATGGCAGAAAATGATAGCAGCATAGCGGCGCGACCCATTTTCCAGAGCAGCCTGATCCGGCCGGAATCCTCCGACGCCGCGCCCCCGTGCAGATCATCAGCGTCGATAAAATTCAGCGGCCCCCAGAAGCTCACGCCCAATCCCACAATCAGAAACAGCGGCAAACCCAGCGGCTGGCGAATTACATTCCACATCTCGGCTTGCGCATCGACAACGGCGCTGACTTGCAGTGACTCGGCCGGCAGGGCAACACCAATCAGCACAAACATACTGACCAGGATGTACGACAAACCAAGAGCGACATAGCGATAGGCGCCAAGCAGCGGAAAGTGGGCGTTGGGGGCCCAACCTTTGAGAAAAATGAGGACGGTCGCCAGGGGTTCAATAGCTCCCCAAAAAACGATACCCGTGGTCAAGTCTACCGGGACAAATTCGCGACTCCATGGCACCAGTGCCAGGCCCATGGCAGCCAGCATCAAATAAAGTATGGGCGCCAGCCTCCAGGCGGGCATGTCCGGCGTCTCGGTCTGATTATGTGGCGCGTACCAAAGGCGTGCGGCGCTTTGCAGGGGAAGCAGCAGCGAATTGCTGCGCTGCTGGCCGGTGATTCGCGCCTCCACCGCGCAATCAAGCGCAGCCACGCAATATATGCCGACTAGCATTGCCAGTAGCACCACACCGACTGAAGCAACCAGAAGCGTATGGGTCAAACGGCGTCACTCATTTGCGCCTGGGCCAAACCCGCATGCCGAACGGCTGGCAGGTCGAAACTGCCCAGAACGGACATCGCCTCGCTCCACTCCAGGCCGATCAGCAGTGGTGGGAGAAGATCGCTGCAATCCAGCGGCGGCGCGGATTTTGTTAATGGACCAACGGGTGACTCCACCGCCGCAGAGGGCGAACTCATGGCCCGGTTCCTGGCCCCCGCTTCGGCGAGGGTGAGCGCCTGTTCGGCTTCATCCAGCCACTGTTTCCAGCGTGAAGCACCGGTGCCCTTTTTCTGAACAATGGGTTCAAAACCAAGCGTGACATAAGCAGGATCATTCTGGCGTGCGTCTTTGGCGCTGCCGGCCGCTCTTGCTGCGGGGCCGGCTAATCGGATGCGGCTTTCACCCTGTACAACACCCTTTCCAGCCCCCGCCACCCAGCGCAGCGACCGCAAAACTCCGGCATTCGTCACATCAGAGATTAAGTGGCCGGGCTGTAGTTCGGCGGCATTGTGCCGAAGACGTTGTGCGTGAGCCTTTAGCCCGTTCAGTTGCAGCACGGCGGCCAAACGGCGCAGATGCCAGGCGGCGCGGGCTAGTTCAAGCTCGGTAATGGCAACCGGTTCGTTAACGGCCCTGTAAAACACACTCGGCAGCGTCCGCTCGTAGGGTCGTGAAACCAGCTCCCAGCCAGCGATGACATCACCGTGCAGCGTTACTTTAGCCACCATTCCAGGGGGTAACAAGGGCGAAAACGGCCCGATCGAGAACACCAGTGGGTCGAGTTGCAAGCCATCCCGAAGGTCTTCCTCCGGCATAGCCATAGGTCGCCCATAAGGTTTGCCGCCCATCATGCCTTCGCCACCGTGGCCGTCGCCCACACCTTTCCATGGCGCCGGTGGCAGATCCGGGCACAGATTCACATCGCCGGTTTTATCGCCGGCATCGAGTGCCTGAACGGCCCTCTGTATCCGTTGCCCTAAATCTGCAGAGGCCTCCACCACAATCGCGGAGGCAGACAGCTCCGGGGGCATCGTCGTTGTGCTGCACCAAGCGATAATTCGAGGTGCCGGCACCTGATCGTGAACGCGCCTGAACGCTTCCTGATCGTTTTCGTCGATGGCGCCAAGCACAACTACGGCGCGCGCATGCTTTGGTGATTGAGCGACCGCCACCGCCGAGGATAGATAGAGCGCCTCAAGCGCCGCCTCGCCGGACTTCCCGACGACGGGAAAAACCGATACGGGTGCCTTATCCGCCAGCCTTTGCAGCCAGTTTACTGCCATTTGAACGCCCCCTCGCGCCAGCCATACAAGATACCGATCGAGAGAATGCCAAGAAACATACTCATCTCGGCCAGGGCCTTGATACCTTCGGAGACATACACAACGGCCCATGGGTACATGAACATCATCTCCATCTCGAAGGCGATGAGCAGCAGAGTCATAGGATAGTAACGCACATGGAAGCGCGACCAGGCGTGGGTGTCCGGTTGCCCGCCACCCAGAAAAGGCGCCCGTTGTGGCCAGGGGATCGGATTTTTTGAATGCCCGGGCGTGCGCTGCACCCAAAAGCCAAAGCCTGCGGTAATCATGCCAACCAGCGCCAATACCAGTAACTGCCTCAATTCCATGACAAGGTTCGTGCCTCTTTACGTAGAAAGTGCGTGCAGACCATCTATAGTAAGTTCATGGTTTTATAAAAAGCCTAGGGTCTGTTGACGTTTCACATCGGCAGCCATAGAAATGCGCAAGCGAGTGCCACGACACCTTCGTAATTTCGTCCGGGTTTGTCGTATCTGGTAGCGACAGCCCGAAATTGCTTGAGTCTGGCGAAAGCATTTTCAACCAAATGCCGGTATTTGTATAACCGACAGTCGAGCCCCTTATCGGCTCGTTTTGAATTGCGCCTGCAAGGGATCGTCACATGCATGCCGCCGTTTTCAATATGTGCTCTGATCTTCTCGCTGTCAAAGCCTTTGTCAGCGCCCACGGTCTCGGCTTCCCTCAGTGTATCGATCAGTTCGGGCGCTACGGTGCAATCGGCTGTCTCACCGCCTGTGATGCTGAAAGAATAGGGTAAACCACAAGCATCCACCATCAAATGTATCTTGGAAGTGTTGCCAGCCCTGCTTTTGCCGATATTCTGAGGTCTGCCGCCAGCAGCACCGGCACTGTGCTGATGAGCTTTGACGTAGCTCCCGTCCATGAACGCCCACTCCAGATCAGGCTCGATAACCAGCGCATCGAACAGCGCTGTCCAGACCTTTTTCTTTGACCAGGCATTGAATTTTCTATACACCAAATTCCACTTGCCAAAGGCTTCTGGACGGTCTCTCCAGGGTACGCCAAAGTGCTGCGGTTATTATCTGAATTCGGAATTAGAAAGTTCCACGAACTGTGGACGACTGTGTCTGTGCAAAAAGCGCTGAGCAGACTTGCCCAGGAAGGCGTGGTCGAACGAGTAACCAAAGGTATTTGTGTACGCCCAAAGACCTTGGTCAGCATGCCATCTATCAAAATCACGGCAAGTGCAGAACAGATAGCCAAAAAATGGGCACAGCAGCACGGCTACACACTGGTAAGGCAGGGTATTTATTCCGCTTATCGACTTGACCTCCATCAAGGCCTCCTTCCCGATGAGCAGAAAGCCTTTCACAAATCCGGGCCCGGCTCATACCGAGCGCTTTAATCACGACTTCCGGACTTTCACCCTCCATAACTTGCTGGACAACACGAATGTGGAGGGCTTCTAATATTTTATGATTCAGTTTACGACCATCAATCTAGCCCATTAAGAGGCAATATCCGATAAGCTTTGGAACCACACCTCATAATATGAATGATGTTCGCTTACTTTTTAACCCATCAGTAAGCTGCGATTCCATACTATAAAAAATAAATCTGTCCCGGTTTTCCTGCCAAGGCAATGTCGTTTCATACCGGCCAGACGCCGGTCATGCGTTATCATCGCCAGCTTATGCAGGCGATTCTGTACGACAAAGTGCAGATCGGTAAGGCGGTTAACGTAACCCCCATTAGCCTCGACGAGGCGCCGAAAGGTTACGAAGAATTCGATGGCGGCGTGGCCAAGAAATTCGTCATTGATCCGCACGGCGTTTTAGGCAGGTAGACCTGATTGTGACGCCCCGGCATTGGTCGGGCGTCATCTATCTCACTTAAATTACGTGACGTGACGGATAACCCAGGGTTCGGTGAGCTCGATCGACCGATGGTTCTCAATCTCCCGGAAATACCGTTCTGGGCTTGTCCTCAGCCGATCTGCGACACATTTTTTGAAGCCCGTTCCAGGTCCACGTTCCACGGTAGCAGTGCTTCCAGCTTCTCCAGCGTGTCAGCTTCAGCGATTCGCTCCAGAATATGCTGGATATAAACCGAGCGTTCCAAGCTGTTGGCTTTAGCGGTTTATGCCGAACCCAGAACTATGCCGAACTGGCTTTGTCGTTTGCGTAAATAAGCCGACACCACGCCATTTTGGGTCTTTCACTAACTGTGCCGACTCGGCACAGTTAGTGATCAGCTACAAGTTATTAAGGAACGCCAGCAGTTCATCTCCGGGTTGTGCCTCAGGACATGCGGGGTGATCCGCTTCTGTTTTAGTGAAGGGCAATGCTGCCCAGCACAACCGAAGCGCGATCAAGACCTGTGAGTTCGGAAAGTCGTAAACCTGTCTGTACGGCAAGCAGCAGTAACGTCGGATCCCGACGACCGATCCACGTTGACTGATCCGGTGCTGCCAGTAGCGCCTCAATCTCTGGTCTCGCCAGAAAATGCACTATCCTCCTGTCCTGACGTTTGCCGGGCACTGCCAATACTCGCTGGATTTGTGCACTGTGTGCGGGTTCTTCGTAGGACACAAAACGGAAGAAAGATCGAATGGCAGTCAGCCTCAGGTTTCGGGTCCGGACGCTAATCGAACGATTGACTTCCAGATCCTCGAGAAATGCGCTGGCATAAGCCGATCGGTAAAGAAGCGTTCCAGCAGAGCCGGTAGAGTGGGAGTGTTCATGGCAATGCCTCCCAGTGTTTCTCAAGTCGGCGCGTGGCGTGTTCCATGAGCTCGGGACAAGCTGACAGATACCAATAGGTGTCACGAATGCATGTATGACCCAGATATGTCGACAGCACAGGCATCAGATTGTCCACATCTTATGCACGCGTCTGCCTTGTCCCGGGCATTGAGATACTATGACCTGAGGCTGCTGGTCCTCATTGCAGGCAATCGCGCCCAAGCTATTTTTGAGCGTCATGAGGTGTCTGCTGCCGTCGTGATTACCATAGTGGTGCTTGCGATCTGGGGTGGCGCTTTATTGGGCGGGTGACAGAAAAATCTGTCCCGATTAGCCCCCAGCCTCCCTAAAGGAAACCAGCCGCCGTTTGTCTTCGTCCCAGAGTGCCAGGCGCACTAACTCAATGCTTTCGCGCAACGTCACCCGGTTGAATGTTTGAAGTTCGGGATAGTCCTTCAATACCTCGGGCAGGCGGTAGCAAGGAATTCGGCTGGCCAGATGGTGAACATGGTGCACACCGATGTTGGCGCTGAACCAACGCAGGATGCCCGGCAGTACATAGTAGGAGCTGCCCTGCAGCGCAGAGTCATGGGCGTTCCAGTGTTCATTTTGTTCCCAGTAGGTGGCCTCGAACTGATGCTGAACGTAGAACAGCCAAACTCCCATGGTGGTGGCAAGCAGCGTGATCGGGATTTGTACCAGTAAGAAGGGGCCCACCCCGACAAACCAGATTACGGAAGTTGCCAGTGCCGCGATGGCCACATTGGTCCCCAGGGTACTGATCCAAGGCATTTTGCCAGCACGCATGAATCCGAAAGGCAGCCGGTAGTCCAGCAGGAACGTGTACATGGGGCCGAAACCAAATAGCACCAGAGGGTGGCGGTAGAGGCGATAGCGCCATTGCTGCCACCGCGGCAAAGCCTGGAACTCGCGCACTGTGAAGGTGTCGAGCCCGCCAATTTGCGGCCGATCCAGATTGCCGGAGTTGGCATGGTGGAGGTTGTGGGAGTGGCGCCAGAAATCGTGAGGCGTGAGGGTAAGCACACCGATGATACGGCCGGTCCAGTCATTGGTACGCCGCGAACGGAAAAATGCCCTATGACTGCAGTCATGCTGGATCATGAACAGGCGTACCAGGAATCCCGCCGCAGGGACGGCCAGTACCAGGGCCACGGGCCAGTATCCGGCACTGACCGCCAACCACATCAGAGCCCAGATCAACACAAAAGGAAGTGCGGTGATCAGGATCTCCGCAATACTGCGTGCCAGGCGTGGCTTGCAATACGCTCTGAGTGTCTGCCTCAGAGATCTGGGGTCTGTATTGAACTCGGGGGTCGATGCTGGCGGTATGCTCATGGTGCTTTTGCCTCGAATCCGGTGTCTTAAGCATCAAGCCTACACCAAGGCCAGTCGAAGTGGGCCAGGTGTTTAGCTCAATCTTAACGTGATTGTACCTAGTCGTAGATGAGTTTAGAACCGAGGCAAGTTATCAAGATGATGTTTACTGACGGTAAGTGTTTTAAGGTACTTCCTTCAGAAAAAGCATGCCTGATGGCCCATCAGAACCCGCCGACGAAACCACCACACACGCATTGATGCTGATGATGTCGTCTGCAAGCTTGGCGCTACTCGCCGCTAGCCCAAATCAGCTGGTGCTAGCGGCGTTTTCCGCGGTGCTCTTCGGCCTTGCCTAACATGTCAGCCATTCGAAGCTGCGCAGTAGAATTGCATTCACAGCACGCTCAAAAAAACGACTAATTCCCCCGCCCGACTGGCAAGGGTTGCCAGATTCCCCAGTGCCAAGCATTAGGCTTACGAACTAGTCAGACGGGACACTAGGCTCCAGCGTGGTTGAACGACTCAGTCATAGATCTTCCATGCGGCTTACCTGACTAGCAAGACGCTTCGATTCGTTTTTCTCCATCGTCAATAGTGACTCCATTAGCTCTCTTATTTTAGGAATCTCCGCTTTCTCGGCCAGTGTTTGGTAAAGATCAATTATTTGATCGTGAAAATCGAACACTTCAAGGCAGATACCGTTGAAATCAAGCGTTGCATAGGGCTGGTCACAGGTTCGGTGGGTTTTAATGGGGTGATTTGAAAGATAGTCATAAACCCTTGTTTCCAAAACATTGTTATCTGCCTGGTATTCAAACTCGTTTACAATACGCTCAATTTCGGACTCATGACCGGCCAGGTAGTTCAGAAGCGCTCGAGCTCGTTCATCCTCATTCCGTGGCGCACAATGGGAAAGGCAGCTCGCCAAGTGTGCATGTAGATCACTTGACCAGTCGATCAGTTCTCTATACGTATTGATGTCCATTCGTATTCACCTTTCGTATGTGTCGCGTTGCTGCTTCGCGGCTGAAATCTACTTGAGCGCGCCTTCTACAGCGTTCAGGAAACCTGTCATATCCACCACCTGCTCTGAATCTGGGTCGACGGTCTTGCCTTTGAGATCCGCAGTTACAATGCCCCTGTCGACGGTGTCGGTCAGGGCGGCTTTGAGGTTCACCGCGTATTCGGCCAGGGGCGCGTTGCCCTCGCGCTCGCCCAAGTATTCCAGAGCGTTAGCGAGTGCGAAAATCAGCGCGGAAGGGTTGAAGTGGGCGTCGCGGCCGTCGCTCTCTAAATATTTCAGATAAAGATCATGAGCCGTGCCGTGGGGCGCCTCAAAAAGCATGGTGCCGGCCTTGCTCTCGATGATGGAGCTGGCAGTGGCCAGGCTACCGCCGAGAGCAGCTGAGATGTCCGAAAAGATATCGCCATCCAGATTCTGGGACGGATAGAGCGCATTTCTCGGGGGATCGGTGATCATCTTCTTGAGCTGACTGGAGGGCCGCATGATCATGAAAGACGGCGGTGGCGTGTGTTCCCGTGCCAATTCCCGCCTCACTTCGGTGATAACGTTGCTGAAGACTTCGTCGTATTCCATGTACTCGCGTTTGAGGCCGAAGTAGACCTCTTTGTTCTTGCGAGAAGCGTCACGAAACACCTGTGCTACCCAGTCTTTTATGGCTTCATGATCATTGGACATGAACAGTATGGGGTCGCCGTTACCGACGCGCCGTGCGTGTTTCTCTTCGCCGTCTACGATCACCTTGAGGATGCCATCTTCCTGCGCCGGCATGTTGAAGCTGCCGTATTGGTCGCCACCGCCGGCGCTCATGCGGGAAATAGATACATGGGCACTGCGGCTGGGAATACCAACCTCTCGCAGCTGATTGACCAGTTTGAGCAGCTTGCGCCCAGTGGTGTTGTCAGGCACGCCCCAGAGCGCGCGCTCTGGCGGGTTAGAGACGATGCGTGCTGCCTGGGCGTCGATGAGCTCGTAGTGGTAGCTCAACCCCAGGTCTTTGATTTGCTGACGGTAGTCGCTTTGGTAGATGTCTTCAATCACCGCTCGCATGGCGCCGTCGTAGCCAGGGATAACGGTGTCTTTCAGGCCCAGATAAACATCACGCTTCTCGTTAATGGCACGCTGGAAAAAGCGGTGAGCCCAGGCTTTAACGTCTTCCACATCGTTGGTGGCGAGCAGCCAGGGATCGCCTTTACGGAGCTCACGGCGGTGCAGCTCAACCGGGTTGCCGCTGCTACCCACAAACATCAGCTTGACTACACCCGTGGACTGGGACAGCTGGTTGAAACTGTCTTTAATGCCGCCGCACTCCATGGTGTCAACTTCAATGTCGCGACCGATCCAATCCGGACGGCTGATCTTGAGGTTGCGAAACTGGATGTCTTCACGGGTTATATTGCCGCTGATGCCCTTTCGGATGGCGCCATTCGGAGATTTAGTGGCCAGTGGGTGAAGGTTGCCAGCGTCCACATTGGGGTGCTTGCGAAGCAGTTCTTCCAGTTGCTGGCGGTTAACGGTCATGCCGGCATTTTTCACCCCCACACCATGGCGTTTCAACGCGTCAATGGCATCAATCACTGCCTGACCGTTGGTCAGCAGGCGGCGTTCCGCAGACAGGTCGATTTCTTCAAGCTTGATATTCAGGCGCGCGGTCACGAATTTCTTGAGAATGTACTCAAAAGCAACTTGGGCCATTTCATCGCCGTGAAGGATGACCAAAGGCGACGTTACATTAATCTTGCTGTCCATAGATTGTTCTCCGCGGTTTTTGCAGTATTGATCGGTCTTATTGCGCCTTGGGCTGAATTATCCCCAACTGTTGGTTAGCTGCGTCGCGAATCTGCCGGTAACGATCAGGGTTGCCGATGAGTGTTTCCAGATCATCCTCGGGGAAAATCTCACTCCTCTTCTCCTTAGCGCCTTCTTTAGAAAAGACAGACGGTATCAACTGTTCCAGACAACGCAGTATAACCTCAGGCGAAACCGACGCCCCGGGCGATGCGCCCAATAAAGTCCCGTAAGTTTTGTCTTTCGACACAAGGATTTCTGTGCCCATCTGCAGATCACCGTCTTTGATGATCTGCACTCGCTGGCCAGCTTGAACCGGCTTCCAGTCAAACTTTTTACTCAAGCCCGGAGCAAAGCTGTCCAACTCCTCGAACATGCTCTTTTTGCCTTTGAAGGTCTCTGAAATCAGATATTTAACCAAGGGGAAATGCTCTAAAGCGACATTCAGCAAGCCAGGGATATCATGGGGGCGAATTGACCTGAGGTAATCAAAAAACCCTCGATCTCTCTCGAGGCGCGGTTTAAATGAGGCGAAAGGACCAAACAATAAGTAATGCTTACCGTCAACTACCCGCAAATCCAGGTGCGGTACGGACATGGGAGGCGCGCCCACTTTCGCCTTGCCATAGGTTTTAGCCCGGTAATACCCGGCTTGCTCTTCACTAATCGGCGCCCGAAGAAAACGCCCGCCCACAGGGAAACCGACAAAGCGGTTTCGGAACGGCAAGTGGCTTTTTTTCAGGAGGGGAAATGCGCCCCCACCGGCGCCCACAAAAAGCGCATCTGCTTTGTACTGAACAGGTTTTCCGTTGCATTCAGCCTTGATAACCCACCGCCCGGTCGGGCTCTTGTGCACACGCTTAACGTGGGTGCCGTACTCAAACTTCACCCCCAGGTGCTGGGCTGCGTAAGCCGCCATTTGCTCCGTTAACGCACCAAAATTAACGTCCGTACCCGTCTCAATAACGGTAGCCGCCATTTTTTCATGGCGTGGGCGCTCGTCCATGGTGTATGGAATCCAGCTCTTAATTTCATCAAAGTCTTCTGAGTAACGCATGTGCTCAAAAAAATGATGGGCCGACATTTCCTTGAACCGCAATCGCAGTTCTTCAATATCAGATTCGGAAACTATGGTGCAGTGTTTGGTTTGATTGATAAACGTTTTAGGGTCTTTTATGGCGCCCTTTTCGACCAAATGAGCCCAGAACTGCTTGGCAACATTGAACTGGGCGTGGATCTTCAGCGCTTTTTCAACCGAAATGACCTCTTCATCGACTGGCGTGTAGTTCAGCTCGCAGTTCGCTTCATGACCCGTGCCGGCGTTCCAGAATGGAGAGGAATTTCCCGCCCCGGCACTGTCCAGTCTCTCTAGGATGGTGATATCCAAATCCGGTGCCATCTCTTTTGCCAAGGTGGCAAAAGTGGTGCCCATAATTCCTGCGCCTATGATCACTACGTTCATAAAGGTCTACTCACCAGCGTCAAATGTTTAGAAGGACCCGCGAGAGTCCTGACTCTGTATCGGCTTTAGCTCAGCTGGTTGCCGACAGGAAGGCGCCGAATGCGCTTTCCTGTGGCCGCATAGATGGCGTTGCACAGTGCCGGCGCAACCGGCGGCAGACCGGGCTCACCCACACCGCCCATGGCGTCGTCGGGATTATCGATCAGGTGCACCCTGACCACTTTTGGCGCGTCGGGCATTCGCGGGACCAGATAGCTGTCAAAGTTATCTTGCTGGGCAACGCCATTCTTGAAGGTCACCTCGCTTTGCAATGCAACACCAATGCCCATCACGCAAGAACCCTCCATCTGCGATCGGATTCGTTCCGGATTGGCTTGGGGCCCGCAGTCGAAGGCAATATCCGCCCGATGAATGGTCAACTTGCCCTTGTCATCCACTTCCACGTCAAAAACAATAGCCGTGTAGGACACAAAGCTGTTGTGGAACGCCAGGCCCAGGCCGCGCCCTTTTTCAGTCTTACGCCCCCAGCCCGCCTCTGCGGTGGCGCGCTCAATTACCCGGCGCATCCGGCCGATATCGATCGGGTGCAGGTCCGGATCCTCACCGTAGTTCCAGCCATCGCCAACGGTCAGGTTGTGAATTTTCCGGGCTGGCCCAAGCAAATCCAGAACATAATCACGGTGATCCTTGCCGGCGGCCACGGCCATTTCATGGGCAAAGCTCTGGATCGCCCAAGCGTGGGGTAGATTGTACACCGATCGGAACCAGCCAATACGCACATGAGCCGGTGCAGGCGGATTTTCTAGCCGGATAGCAGGAATATCGAAAGGCATGGTGTTAAAACCCATGCCCAGCTCAAATTCCCCTTTGTGTTTGGGGTCCGGCATAAAGAGCGAGGCGATGCTGGGCGACAGGGTGCGGTGGCGCCAACTGGTGGCTTTACCCTCGGCGTCCAGGCCCGCGTCCAGATGATCGACGGAGACCGCGTGGAAGTAAGCGTGGTGAATGTCATCCTCGCGGGACCACTGCAGCTTAATAGGCTGCCCCTCGAACTCCTTCGCAACCAGGGCAGCCTCCATCACAAAATCTGGTTTCGACTTGCGACCGAAGCCGCCGCCAAGCAGCGTCTGATGAAGGGTTACATTGTCCAGATCCATTTCCAGCATCCCTGCGATGCCTTCCCGGGCCGCCCTTGGATGCTGAACCGGCGCCCAGGCCTCGGCCTTACCGTTCTTGATCATTACCACCGCGACCGGGGGTTCCATGGTCGCCTGTGCCATGTGGGGCATGTAGTAGGTTGCTGAAACACGTTTTTCGGCATTCTGCAAGGCGGCTTCAACGTCGCCGGATTGGCGAATAACTTTGCCGGGGGATTGCGCCGCCTTTTCCAAAGATTCCCGGTAAGCATCAGAGGTGTAATCGGCATTGTTCCCGGCTGGAGCGTTATCCCACTCGATCTTCAGGGCCTTGCGACCCTCCATGGCAGCCCAGGTATTGGATGCCACCACAGCAACCCCACCCAAAGGGTTGAATGCTGCGGGCTGGCTCGCGCCTTTAATACGGATCACCTTTTTAACACCGGCAACTTTCAGCGCCTCGCTGTCATCAACGCTTTTCACCTTGGCGCCGTAGACTGGCGGCCGGGCTATGACCGCGTAGAGCGTATTCTCCAGATCGATATCGGCGCCAAAAATTGCCTTACCCGTAACAATGTCCTCACCATCAATAGCCTTGGGGTAAGCAGATTTCAGCTCACCGTTGATCAGCCCGGATTCCTTGCCAATAAAGCGCAGCTCGCTGTCTGATTTCAACACCAGAGCATGCCGACCAGGAACATCCAGCCCCCTTGCGGCGTCTGCAAGGTCGCCAAAGCCGAGTTCCCGGCCCGTGGCTGAATGCACCACCTTGTGGATTTCGGTTCGAACCTCGTGTACCGGTACATCCCATTGACTGGCGGCGGCTTGCTCAAGCATCAATCTGGCGGCGGCGGCTGCGCGGCGCATGGGCTCATACCAGTGACGCATGCTGCGCGAACCGTCGGTATTCTGATTGCCGTACTTATCCTGGTCGCCTTCTGCTTGCTGCGCCCGAACCTGTTCCCAGTCTGCACCCAACTCGTCGGCAGCGACCATAGCCAGACTTGTGCGGATACCCTGCCCCATTTCGGCGCGATTGTTAATGATGGTGACCAGGCCGTCCGAATCGATTTGGATAAACACATTGGGGTTATCAACCCAACCGCCGGGCATGGCACCGGCGCCAAACTGAGCCTGCTCATTGGCCAGCGCCAGGTCCCAGCGAGCGGCCAACAGCAGCGCAGAGCCCCCGACTAACCCTTTCAAAAGACCGCGACGGCTAACATTGGCAAGCAACAGTGTGTCGTCTGATCGGCTCATGAGCTGGCTCCCTCTTTGTCCATATCTTGAGTGCCCATATCCCGAGTGTTCGCAGCCCGTTCAATGGCTGCCAAGATGCGATTGTAGGTGCCACACCGACACAGGTTGCCCGCCATGGCGTCGACAATTTCCTGGGTTTGTGGTGCCGGGGTTCTCTTCAGCAGAGCCGTGGCGTTCATGATTTGGCCACCCTGGCAATAACCGCATTGCGCCACGCCCAAATCCAGCCAGGCCTGCTGAACTTTATGGCCAACCGGATCGTCGGCCATAGCTTCAATGGTTGTAATCTCGCCCTTGGCGGCAGAGACCGGTGTGACACAAGACCGTATCGCAACCCCGTTCAGGTGAACGGTGCAAGCACCGCACTGAGCAATACCACAGCCGAACTTGGTGCCCTTCATGCCGACAACATCCCGAATAGCCCAAAGCAGCGGCATGCTGTCGGGAACGTCGAGCTCGTGTTCTTGTCCATTTATGGTCAGGGTAATCATGGGTCTGTCCCTCATAGTCTGCCGTTTGGCTCACATTGTCGTTAGTACAATAGTTGTAAACTTAGCAGCTATGAGGATTTGCCACCAACTCGGGTCAGAATGAGTCTTGCGCCAACCACCGCGAACCAGCTTCCTACATTGACGCCGCCCGCTCGTGCGAAATCGGCTGTGTCACGAGGGGTATCCGGGCCACCTGCGCCGATTTAGGTGGAAAAAATGCCCATGCAAGAGCCCACTCACTCTGAGCCCCTGCACTTTACCAAAACTCTAGTTTAAGAGCGGCTTGCGCCTCCATAAATAGAACAAGACCGGAATCACCAATAGCGCCAAAATGACCGCAGTGATCATACCCCCCACCATAGGCGCGGCAATTCGACCCATCACCTCAGAACCTGTTCCAGTGCCGACCATTATCGGAACCAGACCACCGATGATGGCGGCCGCAGTCATCATCACCGGTCGTACTCGCATACCGGCACCGTGAAGCACCGCATGACGGAGTGTTTCCCGCCTGGGCGTCAAGCCTTTCTGTTCGCAGGTTTCAAGCATTGCCTGATATGACTGGTTGAGGTACACCAGCATGATGACTCCAATCTCCACCGCTACGCCCGCCAAAGCAATGAAACCAACGCCAACGGCGACGGAGAAGTTATAACCCAACAGATACATCAGCCAAACAGCTCCGATCATTGCGAACGGAAGCGTACCCATGATGATGCCCACTTCCGCAAAGTTCCTGAAGTTCAGAAACAGCAGGATAATGATAATCGCCAGTGTCAACGGAACCACGTAGGTCAGCTTTTCTTTAGCGCGGAGCATGTATTCATATTGGCCCGACCAGGCGATGGAGTAACCCGCCGGCAGGTCTAATTCTGCCTGCACGACCGCCATCGCCTGTTCAACGTAAGTGCCGACGTCTACACCCTCTATATCCACGAAGGACCAACCGTTAAGACGAGCGTTTTCACTTTTGATCGCCGGCGGCCCATCTTCTATCCGGATATCGGCGACATCAGCCAGCGCAATCCGCTGGCCTGTGGTCGTTACGATGGGAAGCTGTTCCAGTTTTTCGGGAGAATCCCGGTAGTCTTCCGGATAACGAAGGTTAATGGGGTAACGCTCAAGGCCCTCAATGGTTCTGGAGACATTAATCCCACCGATTGCGGTGGCAATCACTTGCTGTACGTCCGCGATATTCAGACCATAACGGGCAGCGCGCTCACGGTTGATGTCCACCTTGATATACCGACCACCTGCTACGCGCTCTGAGTAAACCGACGCCGTGCCGGGCACGTCTGCCAGAATTTCCTCCAGCCGTTTTCCAACATCCTCGATGGTTTTAAGATCGGGGCCGGCGATTTTAATGCCTACGGGTGTTTTTATACCCGTTGCCAGCATGTCAATGCGGGTGATGATCGGCATTACCCAGGCATTGGTGACACCAGGAAATTGAATCAGTGTGTTGAGTTCCTCTTTGAGCTTGTCTGTGGTCATGCCCTCGCGCCACTGATCGCGGGGTTTGAGCTGAATGAAGGTTTCAATCATGGTTAAAGGCGCTGGGTCGGTTGCCGTATCCGCACGCCCTACTTTGCCGAACACGGTCTTCACTTCTGGCACCGTCGCAATCAGTTTGTCCGTCTGCTGCAGCAACTGGCGGGCTTTGCCGATTGAGATCCCAGGATAGGTCGTTGGCATGTACATCAAGTCCCCTTCGTCCAGCGGGGGTATGAATTCGCTACCAATTTTTGTTGCAGGCCAGAGGCCAACAGCCAATACCAGTAGGGCAGCCAGCACCGTCGACATGGGAAACCTGAGCACCAGCTTCAAGACCGGCATATAAGCGCCGACCAACACCCGGTTGAGGGGATTCTTATGCTCGGGCAGCACTTTACCCCGAATAAAGTAGCCCATCAGTACCGGAACCAACGTCACAGCAAGGAACGCACTGGCCGCCATGGCGTAAGTTTTGGTGAACGCCAGTGGCGCAAACATTCGCCCTTCCTGCGCCTCAAGCGCAAACACGGGTACGAAACTGACCGTAATGATCAACAGCGAGAAAAACAGCGCAGGGCCAACTTCAGAGGCAGACCTGGCCACAATCTCCCATCGGTTCTCGGGTGTGAGTGGCGTTCGCTCCATGTGCTTGTGCATGTTCTCTATCATAACGATGGCCCCATCGATCATGGCGCCGATAGCAATGGCGATGCCGCCGAGAGACATAATGTTGGCGTTAATGCCTTGCCAGTACATGACGGTAAACGCCATCAGAATGCCCACAGGTAAGCTGATAATCGCCACCAACGAAGAGCGGACGTGAAACAGAAAGACAATACACACCAGGCCGACGACCAGAAACTCTTCCAGCAGCTTAAAAAAGAGATTGTCGACGGCGCGCTCAATCAGGCCAGAACGGTCGTAAACCGTGACTACTTCAACGCCATCAGGCAAGCTCGATTGGAGTTCGCCCAACTTGGCCTTGACGCCATTGATCGTTTCCTGGGCATTTTCACCAAAGCGCATCACCACGATGCCACCAACGGTTTCACCTTCCCCGTTAAGTTCGGCAATACCGCGCCTCATCTGTGGCCCCACTTCGACACTGGCCACATCTTTGAGCAGAATCGGTGTGCCGTTTACATCCAGACCCAGCGGAATCACCATCAGGTCTTCCCGGGATTCAATGTAGCCGGAGGTACGCACCATGTATTCGGCTTCCGCCATTTCAATGACCGAGGCCCCGACTTCTTGGTTACCCTGCTGAATCGCTGTTTGGATAAGTGACAGGGGGATTCCCAGGGCGCGGAGCTTTTCCGGGCTGACCTTGACCTGATATTGCTTCACCATGCCGCCGAGCGCAGCCACCTCTGATACCCCGGGCACCGTTTGTAATTCGTACTTCAGAAACCAGTCCTGCAGGCTGCGCAACTGACTCAGGTCGTTTTGCCCTGTGCGATCAACCAATGCATAAAGATAAACCCAGCCAACACCGGTGGCGTCCGGCCCTAATTGCGGCCGTGCTGAATCTGGCAGGTTGGGCGCCACTTGCGACAGATACTCCAGAACTCTGGAACGCGCCCAATACATATCGGTATCTTCGTCGAAAATCACGTAAACGTAAGAGTCGCCAAAAAACGAATAGCCACGCACGGTTTCCGCACCGGGAACCGACAGCATGGCGGTCGTCAGGGGATAGGTGACCTGGTCTTCTACTACTTGCGGTGCTTGTCCAGGGAAGCTGGTTTTAATGATAACTTGCACATCGGACAGATCCGGAAGCGCATCGACCGGGGTTTTACTGAGTGAGTACAGGCCCAACCCTGATATTAATAGGCTCGCCAGCAACACCAAAAAACGGTTTCGGATGGACCAATGAATAATGGATGTAATCATCAGTTGGCTCCCTCACGATCCATAGTCTCGTGGTCCATCTCGCCGTGATCCATCGTGCTGGCCGGCATGGCCGACATGCGTTGAAAATCCGAGGTCTTACTGGATTCAGAATCAATCAGGAACTGGGCCGATGTGACCACCGTATCGCCCGATACGACACCGCCGAGAATCTCGGCGTACTGATCGCCCATCCGTCCAACATCCACATTGACGGATTTGAATGCCCCGCCATCCAACGCAAGCACCAGTCGATCGCTCTGGCCCGTTCGAATAACCGATTCGCGAGGCACCAGCATTTGCCGGTCTGCCCTTGCCCCCTGAATGTTTAATGCTACAAACATACCCGGCAGCAAGGTGCCATCGGCGTTGTCAAAACGCATTCTCACCCGAGCCGTACGGGTCTTGGAATTCACTTCCGGGTACACATAATCCACCTCGCCCGTCCACTGGCGCCCAGGCAGGTAGTCCAGCGTCATCACCACGCGATTGTTGGATGCCACGGTAGCCAACTGACGTTCAAATACTTCGCCAATGACCCACACCTCATCCAGTGCCGCAATGGAGAGGACTCGATCCCCTGGTTTGATGAACATACCTTCGCGAACATTGAGGTTATCGATAACACCTGAGGTGGGCGCATACACTGTTAACGTGCGCCGTGTTTCGCGGGTTTTGGTCAGCTGTCGTATCGCGCTTTCCGGCACATTGAGGGCCGCGAGCCGCTCCTTGGAGGCATTGATCAAACGCTCATTACCCCGGTTCAAAGCGAGGACTAATTCATCCTGGGCGTTGACCAATGTGGGTGAGTAAAGTGTATACAGAGGCTTGCCCTTCTCGACCGCTTCGCCCTCTGCCTTCACGTAGAGCTTCTCAATCCAACCCTCAACCCGAGGATGGACATGAGCCATATCGTCTTCGTTGTATTGAACGTACCCCACCGTCGTTATGTTATTCGGCAGCCGCCCCTGGGTGACAGGGCCCGTCCGCACACCCAGGTTATTAACCACGCTGGGTGAAATACGAACCGTGCCTGGGGCGTCTTTACCCGACCCGCTTTCGGCATAGACAGGAACCAGATCCATGCCCATGGGCGATTTACCCGGTTTGTCACTCTTGAAATTGGGATCCATGGGCGCTACCCAATGGACGGGTTCTTTACTGACACTGCTCGGGGCCTCGACCACCGAATCCTTTGATGTGTCGGGGGCAAACCAATAGGTTGCTGCCGCTCCGGCTACGCCACCTAACAACAGAAAGCCCAATGGGCGCATAACATTTGCCATGAGTGTTAATCCTGGGAATTTTTCAGTGAAAACGAGGGTGAGTCAGAGGTGTCAGCGGTGAGATAGCGAAAGTTCGCCACGTTTTTGGCGCGTTCAGCGGTCATCTGTATGAAATCAACCTGTGCGTTGAGCTCCGCGATGCGCGCACGGACAGCTTCGGCAAAATCGCCATCATCGTTGTTGTAAGCTGAGAGAGCTGCATTCGCCTGCTCCGCTATTTGCGGAAGCAGCGTTTGCTGGTAAAGCATGATGCGGTCATCAAGCCGGTTAATTCGGGCGGCCGCCGCACGGGCTTCGGCTGTTAGTCGCCGAACCTGCAGCATCCGATCAGACTTCGCCGCTTCCACCCGCGCGATTGCCGCGCTTACGGTGCGATCCTGGCGATTGCCGGTAAAAAAAGGCAGGTCAAATCCAATCCCGACTGAAAAGAGATCCGCCCGGTCTTGCCCGCCCGTAGTTTGGTCCCGATATCCATACTGCGCCGATACGGTCCATTCAGGCTTGTAAGCCTGACGAGCCAACTCAATGTCGAGTGACCCGGCATCAATCAACTGGTCGGTTGCGCGAATTGAGGCGTGCGTGATCGCGGCGTTGCCGTTGGTATAAGACGGCGTATTAACAACCTTGGCTAACAGATTCGAGGGAACACGTTCGCTTACCCGTAAACGAAACGTGTCAGCACCTACCCACTCTCCCAGCTCTTCCTGAGCGGTTTCCAACTGCGAGTGAAGTCCCGTTAAGCGATCATCAAGGCGGGTTAACTCAAGAGACCCACGAATGATGTCCTGCTGCCGTGAACCGGTCAACGTTGAGGTGTACCCGGCTTCAGCAACGTCTGCCAGTTGCTCAAAAAGGCCACGATTGTTGTCAATTATTCGAATACTCTCTTGCGCTTTCCAAAGCTCAAGCCACAGGTAGGTTACCGATCTAACCACCAACTCCTGTCGATTCTCACGCTGAAACGACTGGGATTCCGCGAGCTCTTTCTTCCTATCGCGGGCGAGAGACCGACTGTCACCACGAGGAAATCGCTGGCTGAGGCCAATAGTGGCTTGTGTCATGCCCTCCTGGCCGGTGTCGAAGGTATCGGTGGGAAGGTTTGCGGCGCCCAACGTAATGCGTGGATCCGGTAAGGCACCTGCTGCAACGGATTCATCAATAAGCGCCCGTTGCAGATAAATGCTTTGGGCTGACCAGGGATCGCCTCGAATGGCAATATCAATGGCGTCTTCAAGGGCAAGTGTCGGTTCCGCAGAAACACCAAGACTCGTTAGAAGAAAGGCACCTATTACCGCTGCTTTATATACACCAACAAAGTCATTCAATTTCTATTCTCCACTGAATTAGTACGCAGCGAAGAAGCATAAAAGCGCTATCTGAATTCAGGCTGAAATTTAAAAAAATATTGTGTGATTTTGATCTGAGTCAAACGCTATTAATGACTGATAAATATCAATAAAAATTATTAATTTTATTTTATTACTTCTTTCAGGGTGAATTCAGGAAGAGATGTTTAAATCGTTTCATCAACCAACCAGGAGGTACATCATGAAAACACCAATCGTATTTTTAGCCGCAATCACGTTATCCACAGCAGTCTTCGCAGGCAACATGCAGCAAGACACTAAGAGCAGCGATTCGATGCAAGGCGATATGAGCTCAATGCACAGCAGTATGAAGTCAATGCACAAAAACATGAATTCGATGCACAGCGGTATGGGTAAAGACGCGACGCAGACCGAGGTGCTAAAAAACACGAACATGCAACGCCTTCATAGAGAAATGACACGCAACGGAATGTCTGAAGGCGGTATGGAAGCTCGGCTTGATATGATGACGGAAAAAGGTAGAGCCTTTCATCGAGCATTGGAGCAGGATCAAAAAAACACCACAGGATAACTCCTCGGGCTAGATTGATTCGAAAAAACTCAAGGGTCGTTAGCACCATTTAATTCGCGCTGGTGACACCTTGAGAGATGAGCAGAAAAACATATAAACCTGAAATCAATCTGAATTACGTTTTAACGAACAGTAATTCAGAGCAAGGAGTTCAACATGAAAAAGATCATTATCGCGACTGCAATTACAGCTTTGTTCTCAATGACCGCAAGTGCCAACTCTGGTTTGGCGGATCGCTTTAACGAGGCGCGAAGCTATCCAAATAAAACAGTTGAGACGGTTAGCCCTAAAATGCTGCATATGCAGCATAAAAAAATACACATGAAAATGGATAAAGCTGAGTATAAAAATCACTCGAATTCATCTAACTCAAATCATGCAGAACAGCTGCGTGCTCAAGACGCCAGACACCAGAAATCATAGTGAACGTGTCCAGCCATGCCTCACTTAGCATGGCTGGTTCTTGCCTTATGCCCCGGCAGAACAGCTACGACGTACTGGCTTTCACCGCCACCGGTCAAACCGAAAGCGTGAAACGGTACCAATTCTGATAGGCCAAACTTTGCTGCTTGGCACCGCTCTTTTCTCCTCGTACTCCGCACGGGTGCCCGGCTATCTGCCCGTGCGCATCCATACTATCGCTAATTTTGAAAAGTTCTTCAGATCTTCCTTAGTCCACAAGAAGGAAGTGCGTACCTCAGAGATTTCAAACAGAATAAAAAAATACCGCAGGATTGCTCCTGCGGTAAATAAAACCCAAAAACGCAAAAACTCCGGAACCATTTGCACCGTTATTCCGTGCTGGTGGCACCTAAAGCTCAGGTATTACAACATACAAACCTGAAACCAAACTGAATCACTAAATCAATTTCGATAATTTGGAAAATAGAATTCAATACAGAAAAAAATAGCGGCAATCGGATTGAACACATCGCACTCGACAATATCAGCCGGATACACAGGCAGGTCTGGCTGACTGAAATTCCGATGATGGGCCGCGGCCTCCAGCAGGAGCAACATAGCGACGCCAAGCAAGAAGACGGACCTCGGGCGGCCCTGACTTTAATAGCATGATCTTGCTTCCGTAGAGGGTTTCCGGGTTCTAAGGTGTTCACAACTAGACTAATGTAATATCAATCGTTATTATTCGCACTATTATTTATCGCGGAGCCAGATCACCATGAACCCCCTCACCACGGATTTCAGCGGAGCGGCCATAAGCCCCCTGCAACAACTGACCGAGATGGGAGGCCCCGTCATGTGGGTGTTGCTGGGATTGGCGGTTCTTGGCCTGGTGGCGTTCTTCTATCTGGTTATCACCGGTGCGCTCTTCGCGCCTCGCCTGACTTCACGCCTGCGAAAAACCCTCAACCAGTGGCAACAGCAACCGTCACAGCATTGTGTTGAAGCGTTGAACGACGTCTCGGGCTGGCTTGCCCGATACAACCCGTTGTTACAGATGATTCGCGTGGCAATGACCGCCAGTCTCGAGTGCCGCGATGGAACAGACGTGCGTGAAGAACTGGCACGCCAATCCCAGCAGGCGCTGAAGCCATTCGAGGCGCCTTTGAAAATCATCGAAGTGATTGCAGCACTGGCGCCGCTGCTCGGCCTGCTGGGCACGGTAATGGGAATGATGTCTGCCTTTAGCGCCATGTCGGTGGCAGAAGGTCAGGCCAATGCCTCGCAACTCAGCGGCGGTATTTACGAAGCACTGACCACCACCGCGGCGGGGCTGGTTGTAGCGATTCCTTTTGCGGCTATTGCCGCCTGGGCGGAATTCCGCCTGCGCCGGCTGAACTTGATGATGAATGACACCCTGGTGCGGGTGATTACCGCGCCCATTGAGGCTCGCGAAACCTTGGCCCTTTCAACCGAGAGACCCTCGCCCACGGTGACTGCAGAACCCCGGGCCACTCAGCTCGACCCCGCCTATGCAACTGGTTGAACCCCGCCCGGCCCGGCCGCTACCGATTCGCTTGACGCCGCTGATTGATGTGGTGTTTATCCTGTTGGTGTTCTTCATGCTGACCACCCGGCTGCTGCCCGTGGAGCACTTGGCGCTGGACAACGCCACCACGCCAAAGGGATCGGTCGCCGGAGAGCAAATACCGGAAATGACACTCTACGGTGATGGCACGCTGGGCTGGCGCGGGCAACGTCTGCCAATACCCGCAATGGTCAGGCAGTTTACGGAGAACGGGACTGGAGAAGTGAACCTGAAGGCACTTGGGGAAGCCTCGCTGGCGAATTTCACGACCAGCCTGAGCACCCTGAAAAGCGCCGGCATCGACGTTCACTGGAAGCGCATGTCATCGAATCGTGAGGGTCAGTGAGTCGTGAGATTGTCAAGCAATGCACAGCGGACAACGTTGAGCGTTCCGATTACCGGTAGCGAAAAAACACTGTTGTCCCAGGTGGAAGACAATCTACTGCCGCTGATCAATCTGGTGTTCCTGTTGTTGATGTTTTTTATCGCGGTGGGCCAGATAAGCTCTACCTCCCTGCCCGATTTGCCAGACTCCAAGGCTCAGCAATCGCCCGAACAGCCCCGGGCGGATCTGGTCATCAAAAGTTCCGGTGGCTGGTTTGTTGATGGCCAGTCAATCACCGAAGCCGAATTACTGGATTTTCTGCCCGTACCCAATGACGAAACGCCTTTGCGTATTGGGGCTAACCGTTCGATGACCATGGCAGCTATGGAAGAACTGTTTCAGCGACTGGAAAGCGGTGGCTACAAGGACGTTGTCTTGCTGGTCCAGCCCGGCTTATGAGTTTACGGGCGCACTTATTTATTCTGCTGGCAGCAGTCACCCTGACCGGAACGATACTGCTTTTCGCACTATCCACGGCACTTTCCACGGCACAACCGCTGATCACGATCCCCGAGGGTAAGGACCCAGCCAACCAGACTCGCTCGATTCGGATTACACTGACCGACCGGGCATCCGAGCCGGAATCGGCTGCGCAACCAGTAGGCGAACCGGCTCCAAGGCCGGAACCGATGCCAGAGCCAGAGCCAGAGCCAGAGCCAGAGCCAGAGCCAGAGCCAGAGCCAGAAAGTGTCCCGGTCCCGGCTAAGAAAGCAAGTAAACCAGTTGTAAAAACCAGCACCAAACCAGCGGAAAAAGCGGTTGCTGACCTATCCGAAAAAGCAGCAACGCCAGCCCGGCTCACAAAAAAACAGCTGCGCGCCGGGGCATCACCGCAGACGGACAGCTACCTTGCCAAGCTCGTGCGCCACTTGAGCGCCTACCGGGACTATCCGCGCCGAGCCCGGCGACTGGGCATGCAGGGAACGCCCGTGGTGATGTTCGAGTTTGATCGGGCAGGTCGACTCCTGAGCTATCGCCTGTTAAAAGGCTCATCCCACCGCATACTGGATGACGCAGCGCTGAATATGCTGAAACAGGCGTCGCCGTTTCCGCCAGTACCGGATGACATGGCCAGCGAGACGTTCCGCTTCCAATTGCCAGTCGCGTTCCAGCTCCGTTAAACACACCGCAAGAGATTGGCATGTAAGCGAAAAACCTACAAATGATAATTTATGCTTGTTGTTAATGATTAACATTTGTATAGTTGCCTCCCTGATTTTAACCCGTTGTAACAGGAGAGCAACATGTCTACGCCTTTTTCCCGAAACCTTCTGGCTCTGGCGATCCTTTCCGCCTCTATGCCGACCATGGCCCAGGAGCACAGCCTTAACGAACTGGTCATCATCGGCGATGATGCATCCGCATCCGCCCTGCCCGGCTCCGCCCATGTGGTTACCAGCGAAGACCTGGAAACCATGAAGTACACGGACATTCACAAAGCCGTGCGAGAGGTGCCAGGGGTTTACCTGAAAGAAGAGGATGGCTACGGCCTGCGCCCGAACATCGGCATTCGTGGCTCAGGCTCCGGCCGCTCTTCCAAAATCACACTGATGGAAGATAACGTGATGATCGCTCCGGCACCCTATTCGGCGCCAGCGGCTTACTACTCACCAACGTTCGGCAGAATGAACGGAATCGAGGTTCTGAAAGGGCCAGACCTGCTGCGTTACGGCCCCTATACGGTGGGTGGAGCCATTAACCTGCGCTCAACACCCATTCCCTCATCGGAAGCTGGTAATGTAACGACCGAAATCTCGGAAAATGCAGGCAAACGCATTCACAGCTGGTACGGAAACAGCACCGACAACGCCGGATTCGTGATCGAAACCTTCCAGGACGAAACAAACGGCTTCAAGGAGCTTCAGCAATCCAGCCGTGATACCGGTTTCGAAAAGCAGGACTACGTTGCCAAGGCGCGCTTTAATTCCGACGCCTCCGCTGACGTTTATCACCAGCTCGATCTGAAATTCCAGTACAGTGAGGAGCTGAGCAACGAAACCTACCTTGGACTAACCGACGACGACTTCAGGCGTGACCCGAACAAGCGTTATTTCCTGTCCCAGCTCGACAACATGGACAACCGCCACAAGGGCTACTCCGCCAGGCATCTGGTGGAACTGACTGAAGACCTGTCACTGACCACCACGCTCTACCGCAACGAGTTCAAGCGCAACTGGTACAAAGGCAACTTCAACAACCTGATTGAAGCCGCCAACAATGGCGACCAGACTGCCTACAGCCAGCTTCAGGGTACCGAGCCCGTTGGCCCATTCACGCTGACCAACGGCGCACGGGAATACCTGTCCCAGGGTATCGAAGTGAAAGCCGACTATGGCCTCACACTGGCGGGTATGCGCCACGACATTACCATTGGTGCCCGCGTGCACGAGGATGAAGCGGATCGCTTCCAGCCCAAGGATCGCTATGAGCAGGTCATCAACAACGGCCGCCCGGCCTTCGAGTTTGTTGAACAGATCGCACCCACCGGCGGTGATAACCGCATCGACGAGGCCGAAGCCCTTAACCTGTTTTTGGCAGACCGGATCGCCATTACCCCCGACCTGGCCGTAACCGCCCTGCTGCGCTATGAGGATATTGAAACCTCGCAGACCCGCTGGAGCACCTCGGAGCGCACGTCGGCCAGTGAAACAGAAACTGCCAGCAACGACACCAGCGAAGTGCTGCCCGGCCTTGGCGCAACCTACCGCCTGAGCCCAACGGTTACCCTGATCGGTGGCGTGCACCGCGGCATGGCGCCGGCCGGCTCAGGCGGCACTAACGTGGAGCCGGAGTTGAGCACCAACTTCGAGGCTGGCGCACGATATAACGATGGTGGCTTGCGTGCCGAAGCCATCGTGTTCTACAGCGATTATGAAAATACCGTGAGAAACTGCTCCATTGCCAATCCCTGCAGCGCCGGCAATCAGATCATTGATTCCGGGACAGTCAGCGAAGGAGAATCGAAGATTCAGGGTATCGAGTTGCTGGCCGCCTCTGAGTTCACACTCGCCAACGGTCTGACTGCGCCGGTGCAGGCCACGTGGACCTACACCAATGCCGAAGTCACCAAAAACAGCGACGATGGTAGCGTGCGCAAGGGCGACAACCTGGCAGACTTGCCCGAAAATGTCGTATCTGTGCGTGCAGGCCTGCGCGATGGCAACCTCTGGGATGCCTACGTCAATATCTCGTATGTTGACGAAACCTGCATCGACAACAGCTGTGACCGCTCAGGCACTGATAACACATTCCGTAAAACCGACGACTACACCGTGGTGGACCTCTCCAGCAGCTACGCCCTGAACTCATCCACCCGGGTCTATGCCAAGATCGATAACGTCCTCGATGACCAGGAAATCGTTTCCCGCAGCCCCCATGGCGCCAGACCCAACCTGCCTCGCACGGCCTATGTGGGTATCAGCGTCGATTTCTGATGTCTCAAGGTGACAAATTCCGTCCTCTGGCGGGTTAACTCAGGTGGCCAGCAATTGCCCAGAGACTCAATTCTTGATGCCACATCAGCATCAGGGCAACTCACCCGTTTGGTGACAAGACAATCGGAATTTCCGTTCCGGGAATGCCCCATGGCACTCCCGGCATGGAAACTGGCCGGCAGGACAGCTACGACGTGCTGGCTTTCACCGCCACCGGTCAAACTGAAAGCGTGAAGCGTTACGAGTTCTGATACGCCGAACTTTGCCGCTTGGCACCTCTTTTCTCTCCTCGTACCCCGCCCTGGTGCCCGGCTATCTGCCCGTGCGCATCGGCGGAGTCATTGCTGATTCTGGAACCTGCATAAAACTTTTTGGCTGAGCCTTTGCTCTCTGTATAAGGAGCTCAACCTTGTCGGCGTCATACGGCCTGGGCGAAGAGGTCAGCTGATAGTTAGCTTGGCATCGGGAAATCAGTGCGTCCTCCGTCGAACTGTCGTTCATCGTTTCATTGCCCACATACAGCTCATAGCTCTTTTCCGTCGCATATTATACTATACCCCCCTACCCTATAATTTTGACTGGTTGCCCATGAGCCACATCACACATAACAAATCCAAGTTGCTGGGCCGTGTGCGCCGTATACGCGGCCAGGTTGAAGCGTTGGAACGAGCCCTTGATACAGATAAAGGCTGCGCTGAGGTGTTACATCAGATCGCCGCCGTCCGCGGTGCCACAAATGGTCTTATGGCCGAAGTCATGGAAGACCATATGCAAATGCATGTCGCCAATCCGGATATCACAAGCGACGCCGAGCGCAATCAGGGTGCCAATGAACTGATGGACGTCATTCGCACCTACCTCAAGTAAACGCGTCCGCCAATAAAAAATGTCGGCTATTCGGCGCTGCTCGAAACACTGCAGACGGTAGGTCGAACGACGGTTTAATCAAAATGATGGTCAGGCGCTGTGGAGCCTTACTCAACCAAAGCTATTATCAGGACGCGGGCATATGCATGAAAAAGATAGTTCAAAATGGCACCATGACCACGCTTTTGGGCAAGACCAGAAACGGTCTGGTGAAAAGCGCACATTAATCGTCGTCGGACTGACTCTGGTGATGATGGTCTGGGAAATTGCAGCCGGCTTGGCCTATGGCTCCATGGCACTGCTTGCCGACGGCCTGCACATGGGCTCACATGCGACGGCGCTGGGCATCGCTGCGTTCGCATACGCGTACGCCAGGAAGAACGCCACTAACGCCCGTTTCAGTTTTGGTACCGGCAAGGTTAATGCACTGGGAGGATTCACCGGTGCCATACTTTTAGCTGGATTCGCACTTTTTATGGTGATTGAAAGCGTCGACCGTTTTATGAATCCGGTTGTCATTTCGTTCAACGGAGCTATTTTTGTTGCGGTTATAGGTTTGATCGTAAATGGCGTATCGGCCTGGATTCTCGGCGACGATCATGATCACAGCCACGCCCATCAGGAAGATGAATCACGCAGCCACCATCACCACAGCCATCACGATCATAATCGCCAGGCGGCCTATTTCCACGTGCTGGCCGACGCGCTCACCTCTCTCCTCGCCATTATAGCCCTGCTTGCCGGCAAATATGCGGGATGGAATTGGATGGACCCGGTTATGGGCATTGTTGGAGCCATACTTATCACCCGCTGGTCCTGGGGCCTACTGCAGACCACTGCGAGTGTATTGCTCGACGAACAGCAGACAAGTATCGTGCAGGACATCAAACGTACGGTGGAATGTGACGATACGCGTGTGAGTGATCTCCATGTCTGGTCGATTGGACCCAATCTGTACGCCGCGATTGTCGCGATCGTTGCCCATTGTCCGCAGTCTCCCGGCCATTACCGTGACCGAATCCAAACCGGCCACTCGTCGCTCGTACATGTGACAGTGGAAGTCGAAACCTGCCCATCGCATTCCTAACGGCGTTGTCACCCCAGGACGTCGGATAGATCAATGGCTGCCAGTTAAAGATTGCCTGACAAGATCCATGCACCAACGGCAATCAGTGTCAGACCGCCCATAATTTCAGCCTTCTGGCCGAACAGTGAACCCACGACTCGTCCCAACATGACGCCTAACGTAACCATTACCGTTGTGGCCAAGCCAATGAGCCCAGCGGCCAGAAATATGTTCACCTCTACAAATGCCAGGCTTGCACCCACTGCCATCGCATCAATACTGGTGCCAAATGCGGTCAAAGCAATCTTAAGAAAAGAATGTCTGGAGGGTTTTTCTATCTCTTCTCTACATGGATTCAGGCCTTCATAGAGCATGTGTAAGCCAAGAGCCACCAATAACGCGAACGCTATCCAGTGACCCCAAACATCCACATAAGACGCGGCGATATTACCGATTAACCAACCGATAAGGGGAGTGATGGCCTCTATTAATCCAAAAATGAGGCCCATTCTTAACGCTTCGGAGAACCGGGGATTTTTAAGGCTTGCGCCCTTGCATATGGCTACTGCAAACGCGTCAGTAGACATTGAAAGAGCCAACAAAAGAAGGGCTATGGGGTTCATTCGATGTTCTCCGGCCGGGCGTTGAGTCCACGACATATCCACACGCCCGACCACCAGGCATGGATATATCGATGGTCTCGCCAACCGAGAGGTGTTCGCACCATGGCATTTGGCCAGGTATGTTGACACGAACTCTTCCGAAAACCGGAAGCAGGCTACTCCCCAAAGAGCGCCAAATCTAACACAACCAACTTGTAAATCAAGTCGGAGGGAGATGAATATGCTTCCGCGACCGCAGAATTACCTAAAGCTTTATGGTTATAACAAAATAATGCCAAATCGCTTCATGACGACAGCGAGAACGCTAAAACACACCACAGCGATAATGGCACTTGCCGCAAGAGCCCCCAAGAAGCCAAGCCGGGATAGAAGGAACGGAAAAACCAGGAACAAGCATGACCCAACAACGTTCAAAGATAACGGGCAATGGCTTTGAACTCATCAACACTGCTTTGTTGTTCCGGTTCCAGCGGACCAATCGCATCATCCAGGCAGTGCTCGATGTGGTCCTGTACCAACACCCGCTTTGCCTGTTGAATGGCTTTTTCCACAGCATGAAGCTGCTGCGCCAGTTCCAGGCAGGATCGCCCTGTCTCAATCATCTCTATCACGCCGCCCAGATGACCTTGAGCCCGCTTCAGGCGCTTGACGATCTGCGGATGCGAGTGGTGCATTTGATCATTCGCCATATTTAATTCCTATCCCCCTGGGGGGGATGCTATCCTCTCTCACCGAATTAATCCAACAGCCTGACTAAAGAACGGACACCTATGGTTGCGGCCACCCACCGTAAAAAATTGATTCCACTTCTTGCCCTGCTGCTTGCGCTGGCTGGCATGTCCCTCTCGGCCGCTGGTGAGGCGTCATCTCACGGTATTGCAGAGTTAAGTGCGTTTGTGTCAGAGGGTCACGATAATCATTCACACAGCCACGACGATTTTGACGAAAAGTCAGACAGTCACCTGCATCACGACGCGGGCAATCACAGCCACGAATCCGCGGATCGCCTGACGCCCCGCCTCATCACTGGCTATTCAATCTCACTCCGGTTGCCTATTCCCTACGCCGGAGATTCTCCCCGCAGCTTTCGTTATCGGCTCGAACGCCCGCCAAAAACCTCTCTGATTGTTTAAGCCTCGCTGCACCGCAGCTTTTTAAACGAAATTAATTGGAGTCGTTATGTTGTCAACTTTGTTTGACGGCCATTGGCGTGCGCGCACAGCCGCCGGCGGTCGCCGTCTTATCTGGGTATTCCTGACACTGGGTTTGCTCGGAATGAGCGCCGAGGTGCTGGCCCATGCCATTGCCCAGGGAGACAAGGGGTACATCCAGGAAATATCCGGGGTAAACCTCATTGCGTTCATCTATCTCGGGGCCAAACACATGGTCACCGGTTATGACCACCTGTTGTTCCTTCTGGGGGTCATCTTCTTCCTTTACCGCATGCAGCACATCGCAATCTACGTAAGCCTGTTTGCGCTGGGGCATTCCACCACCATGCTGTTGGGCGTGTACTTCAACGTCGGCATCAACAGCTACATCATTGACGCCATCATCGGGCTGTCGGTGGTGTACAAGGCACTGGATAACGTGGGCGCGTATCAGCGCTGGTTCGGCTTCCAACCCAACACCAAGGCCGCCACCTTGATCTTCGGCTTCTTCCACGGCTTTGGTCTGTCCACGAAAATCATTGAGTACGACATCTCTCCGGATGGGCTGATACCGAATCTGCTCGCGTTCAATGTGGGTGTGGAAATCGGCCAGCTTTTAGCTCTGGCGATGATTCTCATCGTCATGAGCTACTGGCGTAAAACCGATGGTTTTTTTCGTCATGCCTATACCGCCAACGTGGCCATGATGAGCGCCGGCTTCCTGCTCATCGGTTATCAGCTCACCGGCTATTTTGTCGCTTAATTCTGGAGATTTTTTATGTACAACACCGATATGCCCCTACGTAGTGAACTACCCAGCTCCGCGCAGCTGATTCGGTCCACCATCATCGCCGCCATCGTAGCGCTGGTTCTGCTGGTAACCGTGGTGATGCCCTCCGAGTACGCTCTGGACCCCACAGGCGCTGGTCGCCTGCTAGGTTTGACGGAGATGGGTGAAATCAAGGCACAACTCGTGGAAGAAGCAGCCGCCGACGAGGCCGCGCAGATGGTGGCGGTGCAACCCTCCATCAACGAGGCTGCTTCAGAACCCGTTGAGCCTGTTTTCGAGACAGCCGCAGTTGTTAAAGTTGAAGTTGAGCCTGAGGTCGCGCCAAAAGTGAAGCAACCTGCCCCGCCAATGGCCGCCGAACCCGAATGGCAAGACGAGGTCCGTGTTGTCCTCACCCCGGGTGAAGGCACAGAGTTCAAGCTCACTATGCAGGAAGGAGCCGTCGCCCGATTCGCCTGGGTATCTGAAGGCGGCCCTGTCAACTTCGACACCCACGGTGATGGCGGTGGCCAGTCCATTTCCTACGAAAAAGGCCGGGATGTCCCTGAGGACGAAGGCGAACTGAAAGCTGCGTTTAGCGGCAACCACGGTTGGTTCTTCCGCAATCGCAACGATAATGACATCACACTGATGCTTCGCACCGATGGCGACTACGGTGAGCTGAAAAGGGCGATGTAAAAGTAGCAATGACTATCCCGTCATCTGAGTAGCTGAAAAAGTAGCCGTCACTGCCGTATCGAAGAGAGCTTAGGTGCTCCCTTAATCGCTCTGCACGTGACTCATCGAAAGTTAAATATTCTGTGATTTAACTTTCGATTGAAATTTTTACACCATGTTCTTGAAGTGTAGCGAGCGCGATATCAATATCTTCGTGGTGTTCTGGAAAGGTTATTCCATGATAAGCCTCTGTTTTACTTCCAATATTTAAAGCTCGTTCGACTTGAATAACACAACCTAAAGCTGTTAAGTGAGTCTGTCCTTTATCATCCAACAAACTAGCGCGAACAGTTTTATCCAAGCCATCAGAACCCTTGCCTACAACAGTCACAAGAACTTCGTGCGGACCGCCTTCGCCAGGATTATAGAGTAATGAGTGTCTAATTTTTTTGAACATAGGTCTATTAATAATACGCCAAAGTCCAGATCGAACCATGAAGGATAATAAACCGACAGTGTATTTATCATCGTATGCAATGCGCGCTGAGACACTATTTGCTTTTGAGCCCATCGGTAGCGTCAGTTGGTCAGGAGTATCAAAGCGGTAGGTCTTAGCGCTAAAGCCGCTGTTAAAATCTACATGCTTCGGTTCAGTCATTGGCTTGACAGTTCTAATAATTCCACCATCAAAAACATCATACGGTGTACCTATTTGATCGACATATTCAATTGAATTTGGACCAGCTTTATCTTTTAGTGAGAAAAGTATATCGATATCTATCGTATCTATAATTGAAAATTGTTCGGACACTTTTTTTGCCAATAGAGCAGCTGTACCAGCCATCCATGCAGAAGAAAATATGGTTGACTGAGTAACTTTTTCACCCGAAATGCGGATAATTGCTTCTTTAAGCCGCGTGGTCCAACGAGTTATATCAACGTAAGGAATATTATTATTAATAGTATCTAACAAAATATAATTATTGGGATCATTGGTTGCAGTAACTACCGCCGCTAATCTACCGTTTAAAGGTGATATCTGATTAACCTGTGTTACATCCATTGCAATACCCTCAGCATGACCGAGGGTTTCTGCAAACTCTTTTCCTTTCTTGAAATCACGTCCCGCAATTATTAAGGGCATTTTTGGATGTCGCTGTCTCAGTATCGACGCAATCTGCGTACCGACAATGCCATAGCCACCAACGATTAGTATCGATTTTTCATCTTTAAGCTTGCTCATAATTTATTTTCCTAAGTTAATTTATCACCACTTTACCAATTAGGTCGATTGACCTAAAGCGAATATAGGTCACTTGACCTAAAGAATCAACCGATATATATTAAAAGTCTGGAGAAAAAGTCATTAGCCGAGAAATGCATGAGTCCAAAAATTGAACACGTATTGAATTGCGCCATGACTATTTTGAAAGAGTCAGGTAATCAGGGCCTGACGATGAGAAAAGTCGCAGAGACAGCCGACATGAGACTGAGCAATGTGCAGTATTATTTTAAAACTAAAGAGCTGCTTTTAGAGGCTTTGCTTGAAGGCTTTTTATTAGACTATGCTGAGTCGATGCAATTGCTTTCGGTTTCCGATAATCACGACTCAGAAAAGAAATTAGGATTGTTATCTTCACTCATTTTAAATTACATTGATAACATCGATTGTATCATCGTATTTAAAGAAATATGGGTAATAGCGGAGCGTAATAGCGGAGTAAAAAAAGCGGTAGATGAATATTACAAAAAGCTGCACGCAATGCTTTTTGAAGCATTAAAACAAGCTGCTCCCGAAAACTGTCAGAGTCAACAATTGAATAATGCGATTGCTATTTTATTGCCCTTTATTGAAGGCTACTGCATCACGTCATCAAATATTAAAATTTCAAATGTAAAGTTATCAGAACAATTAGGACTTGTACTTTATTATTGCCTTTCATTGAAGGCTTAGGTATGAAAAATAATCTGAATAAACTGAGGCTTTCCTACATAGAAAATAATTTATAGTGGTTCAATGACTCCGGACACCAACGTAGGCGGTAATATTTCCGCCATAAGCGAGGTGTCTAATGATCAGAAAACACCGATTTTTTACGCCGGAGTTCAAGCAGGAAGCCGGATGAACACCACCATGCCTCAATGAGGACGGCGCTGTGGTTGGCCAACTGGGCTGCAAATCACCGATAGGCTCGGTCGGGCACGACCAAGACACTTGGATTAAAAATTACATCATCGGACCCACGAGTGTCGTCAGCACTGTCGTGATGGAATATATTCCGGCACCGATAAATTTTTCGATAAGAAGCGATATTTTTAACCGACTAGCATCTTGCGAAGATAACAACTGCGGTACAAGAACGAATTTGTGTAAGGCTGCCAGCCCTAGCAGCAGTAGAACCAAGATCAGTTTAGTGATCAAAAACAAACCATAACTGCTTGTAAAAAGATTGTTCCAGGCCGTCAGTTGGTAAGATAAAAATAGACCTGCCAAAACCACTAATAAAACAGCAACAACCGCAAACTATCCAAAGCGATGCAGCACCGCATGTGCTTCAGCAGAAGCCAAACGGTGGCACGCTAACCATAAAGGATACAAGGTACCCATCCACCAAGCTGTTAACGATAGATGTACCACAAGCACAAGTTGAAAAATCCACGACTGTGAAACCGCATGACCGGCCTCGGTATACGAGGTTGCCGTGAGTAGTAGCCCAAAAAACCCCAGCCATGCGACCCCCGCACCCGGTTCAACCCAGGTAGCGGTCAATTTTCTTTTGCGCCACAAAAAAACCAGCGCAACCAGCAGCAGAAACAGCCCGAGAACCCTTAGCAGTAGCGCCTCTCCAACCGCAGAGTTCCATATAATCGAAACGATATCTGGCTCAAACATGCCAGAAACGCCCTCCTCAAGGACAGCGCCCACTCGTACAAAAAAGTGCCCGAAAGCACTGGTAATAGCCAATAAAACCGCAAAGAGCGCGTATTTCAGCAAAGCGCCTTGCAGTCCTCTGTGCGCTTTTAAAAGATAGAGGCTGCAAATCCCGCCAACAGACCCGGCCACACCGGCATACAAAAGCCAACGGGTTATCAGGGTCGAGAATTCCCAGGAGGTTAGTTCCAGTCCCATCTTAAACACCGTTGGCCCGAGTTAACGAATATATCCGCTATTAGTGCTGCATAAAGCCAAACGTTCCATCCATCATGTGGCCATCATCGCCCACCGCTTTCCAGTGCACGGTGTAGTTGCCGGGCACCAATACGGGTGTCATCCCCTTGAAATGTGTGCCTGCTTCTTTAGCGCGTTCATAGTCGACGGCAACAGGTGTTCCATCGGCACCGATCACCTTTAGATTAATCAATTTCATAGGCATGTCGAAATTCACTTCGACATGCCTGGTTGGCTCCATCACCATTGCTCCATCCTGCGGAAATGTGCCTTCCATCGTTGCATGTGCAAGGACTGAGGACGATGCTGCTAAAGCTACAATGGTTACTAATGTTTGGATCTTTTTCATCACAATTCACCTTTCATTTTAGTTTAAAAAATTGTAACTATTCAGCTCAAATTTTCTAAAAAAGTTCTTAACAGGGTTTTGACTTCAATTCCGAGAACTTTGGCCGCACTCAGTGCGAGGCCATAAAGTCGTGCGCAGAACCTCCACCATCCTCTCGGTGCAGTCTTGTGCTGTCGCTCATCCCCTGGGCGCAGTGGCCTTGAAAAAGTCGCTCAAATCCGCGCTCAGGACGAAAAATTCGACCTGAAAAAGTCGTGCGATAATAAGGCATCACTCGACGGTACTCAGACCCATGAAGATCAGTAACATTGATGTCGACGCTGCGCTGGCAAACGTCAGACAACAACTCCAAGCAGACACAACCGTCGCGCCTTCCATGCGGACGGCCATCGAGTTGCTGATTGTGCTGGTCCAGATACTGAGTGGGCGGATTAACACCCACAGTGCCAACAGCAGTAAGCCGCCGTCTCAGGATCCGAACCGCCCCAGACAGAACCGTTTGAAGAGCGGGCGTAAGCCAGGCGGGCAGCCCGGCCGCGTTGGGAAGACGTTGCAACCGGTGGTAAACGTCACTGGCTGCACGGCGCATCGAATGACCGACTAACCTGGCTTGCGCCCCATGCACAACGAGGTCAGCAGGCGATGAATGCGATCGGCATCCTGCCGCGCTTCAACGGTGTGCTCTGTCACGATCACTGGAAGCCGTATTACCGTTATTCATGCTTGCACTCTCTGTGCAATGCGCACCACCTGCGAGAACTTCAGCGCGCCTGGGAGCAGGATAAACAGGTGTGGGCTCAACGGATGCAAACTCTACTGAACATCATGACCGACAGCGTCGACGACGCCGGCGGCTGCCTGCCACCGAACAAAGCGCAGCGGTGGCGCAAGGTGTACCGACGCTGCCTGACAAACGCGCAAAAAGAGTGCCCGCCGCCGGATGAAAGCCAACGCCAAGGCAAACGCGGGCGGCTCAAACGCACGCGGGCACGCAACCTGCTGGAGCGGCTGATCGCCTACGAAGCGGATGTGCTACGCTTCCTCGACAATCTAGAGGGTCCGTTTACCAACAACCAAGGTGAGCGGGACATCCGTATGTTCAAAGTGCAGCAAAAAATATCGGGTTGTTTTCGATCCTTTGAAGGAGCCGAGATCTTCTGTCGCGTGCGCAGTTATCTGTCGACGGCGCGTAAGCAGAACGTGTCTGCCTCGAAAGCCCTGATGCATTTGTTCGAGGGGAGTGTACCGCCGTTCATGGCGGTGGGTGCGGGTACTGATACGACCGTTTTAAATCAAACCAGCTGAATAGTTACAAAAAAGGGTTAATTGGAAGGCTGTTCATCATGCGCATCAGTCATCAGCGCGGCTCGTGCTAGGGGCCTGTCAGCGCTGAAACGCGTTTAGGTACGACGCCCTTCCTCATCCGGATTTTAAATAAGCGCCAATCTTATCGTCAGGTTTTTGATTCACGGGAAACTGAGCCACTGACACCGTCGCAATGAGCAAAAACACCGATGACACCCATAAACACGCCTCCAGCCCAAAGGCCTGATAAACCTAGCCAGAGAGCAGCGTGCCAATCAGTCGCCCCATGGCATTGGACATGTAATAAAAGCCAACGTCGAGAGACACTCCATCGGCCCTCGCCAAGCTGACGATCAAGTAGCTGTGCAGGGACGAGTTAACCGCAAACACGACACCAAACAGCAGCAGTCCGCCAACCACCACAGCTGGGGCAGGCAGGTCGGTACCCAACCCCACAGCGATGATGGCGGGAATACCGGTTAACAGCGCAGCCCACAAGACAGCGACACCTCGTCCCGGCATCGTCTTCGCTTTGCGGTGAGTGAGGCGTGGCGCGACTGCTTGCACCGCACCATAGCCAATCACCCAAATGGCCATAAAACCGCCCACCCGCCAGAAGTCCCAGCCAAAGACGGTATGCAAGTAAACCGGCAGCGCCACTACAAACCAGACATCCCGCGCCCCAAACAGGAACATTCGGGCCAGCGATAAGACGTTAATCGCCCGACTTTTTGACATTATGTCGCTGAATTTGGGTTTGGCGGTGCTCTTGCCCAGTTCCTGAGTGAGCAACACCAGGCTGGCCAGCCAGACAATTAACAGAGCTACACCCATGATAAGCACCGCACCGCGAAAGCCAGAGACCATCAATAACGCGCCGCCCAGAAAGAACCCCACTCCTTTGAGGGTATTCTTGGAACCGGTTAACAAGGCCACCCACTTGTAGAGCCTAGCTTGTTCCGAGCCCGGCACCAGCAGCTTGATACCGCTCTTGGCCGACATCTTGTTGAGGTCTTTGGCAATCCCCGACAGCGCCTGCGCGCCCATAACCCAGGGTACCGACAGCATGGCGGCGGGAACGGCTAGCATTCCGAGGGCCAGAATCTGCAAAAAAAGGCCGATATTCATGGTGCGGTTAAGGCCCATGTGGGCCCCCAGGTAACCGCCCACCAGATTGGTGATCACCCCAAAGATCTCATAAAAAATGAATAGCAGGGCAATCTCCAGCGGCGAATACCCCAGCTGGAAAAAGTGCAGCACCACCAGCATGCGCAGAGCCCCATCGGTCAGGGTAAAGGCCCAGTAGTTGCCGGTGATAATCAGGTACTGGCGGATGGCCGGGCTCATGTTCAGGCCGCCCCGACCTTGCGGACCAGGTCCACCGTCCGGTTCGCATAGCCCCATTCATTGTCATACCAGGCATAGATTTTCACCTGGCTGCCGTTTACAACCAGGGTCGACAGCGCGTCAACGATTGATGACCGCGGGTCAGTTTTGTAGTCAATGGATACCAATGGCCGTTCTTCATAGCCCAAAATGCCAGCCAGTGGGCCGTCCGCCGCCTCTTTGAGCAGTGCATTCACCGTATCCCGGTCAGTCGGCGTTTCGACTTCAAAGACACAATCCGTCAGGGAGGCATTGGTCAGCGGGACCCGCACTGCATGGCCGTCGAGCCGACCTTTGAGCTCCGGAAAAATCTCGATAATGGCGGTCGCCGATCCGGTGGTTGTGGGAATCAGGGAGCTGCCACAGGCCCGCGCGCGACGAGGGTCCTTGTGGGGTGCATCCAGGATCGTTTGAGTATTGGTCAGGCTGTGAATCGTTGTGATCGAGCCATGTCGAATACCGAGTTTCTCGTGGATCACCTTAACCACCGGTGCCAGGCAATTGGTTGTGCAGGATGCGGCCGTTACGATCCGGTGCAGGGCTGGGTCAAACTGGTCGTCGTTGACGCCCATGACGATATTGAGTGCCCCGGCTTCTTTTACCGGCGCCGTGACTACGACACGCTTGACGCCTTGCTCAAGATAGCCGTTCAAGACCTCGACGGTTTTCATCTTGCCACTGGCTTCGATCACTACATCGCAATCAGACCAATCCGTTTCAGCAATGGTTTTATTGGCGGTAACGCGGATGCTGTGATTGCCAACTCTAAGGCATTGGCCCTCAGCCGTGGCGTTGTGCTGCCAGCGGCCGTGAACACTGTCAAAGTTGAGTAAATGGGCTAGACCTTCAGCATTGGCACCGGGGTCGTTGATCGCCACAAACGCCATATCCGGCCAGTCAAACGCCGCACGCAGCGCCAGCCGACCGATGCGACCAAACCCGTTGATGCCCACTTTTAATGTGCTCATATTCGAAGCTCCTGAATGATTGAGAATGGTTAAAAAATGGCTTGGGCCGGTCGATTCGGCATGCTCAATAGTCGTTTGGCCATGGGTTCCAACAATGCGACATTTTCGTCAAGCGCGGCGGTCAGAGCCGTCAGCACCCAGTCGGGCAAGGCGGGATGCAGCCGATAGTAGATCCACTGCCCCCGGCGCTCACCCTGCACCAGTGCCAAATCACGGAGTTGCCCTAGGTACCGGCTGATCCGCGGTTGCGAGACATCGAGTGCCTCTGTCAGCTCGCAAACACAAAGCTCTTCCTGTTGCAGGATCAATAGCATAGAGGCCAGACGATTCTCGTCGCCCAATGCTTTGAAAACACCTGCCGGCGGGTAGTGAATCGAACGATGGACGGTTTTTTGATGGACCAGAACAAACAGGCTAATACGATCCTTGAGCTCTTTCATAACCAGAGCAAACGTCGCATGGCGATTTTTAGGGACTGGATCCGGGAAATCCCAGGCAATCATCTGACCGAAGGATGCGATGGGCTGGCATTCACGCGACGCTTTGTCACAGAGGGTGATAACGTAGTCCCAATGCACATCGCCAACCGACGCGACCGATTTGCTACGCGCGGTGGTGCTATCAAGGCCGGCTTCGTCAATGCACTGAAGCGCGAGAGGATGCGGCTTCGACGGCTCAGTGCCGGCGCTTGCCACCTCAAACTGATCGCCCGCCAAGTGCTTCAAAAGGGCTTCGGCCATGAGTGAGCGTGCACTGTTAGCGGTGCACACAAAGAGTACTCGGCGTCGGATCTCCGGCATGGCATGAGCCCTCACTTCAATTCTTATATAATAATAATGGTATATACGATTTAGAGAATATAACAGCATTGTGACGGTTGGAAGACTACGACTGGTAATTCTTAAGACAGAACTGGAACGTCGACAAATACTTGAATGCAGTGCTTCAGACAACGTCAGGCGCTCGTTGTGGGCACTTGGGTGGAGAACTGCAGAATGACGAAAGCGTGACACCAGCCCTTTTGCGCGTTCTCCTGTAGCAAGAACATATCTTTGCAATGCTTGCTACAAGAGTTGGATAATCTCCGATCGCCAATCCAGCAACTGATGAGAAACTCCGTGTTTCTAGGCCAAACTCAATCCGCCGTCGGCAGGGCCACTTTGATAGTCACAGTGCTATCATTGTTGATTCTTTTCGTGGTGGGTGGGCCTCGGACCAAAATGCTCATCAGGCGTCACAGAGTCTGTCTCTGATCGAATTTGCTGAAGATCACGGGCGTTTTCACCCCTCATCTATCTACCTGGGCGCCAAGCACATGGTGATCGGTTATGACCATCTCCTGTTCCTGGCGGGGGTCATTTTCTTCCTGTACCGCATGAAGGGTGTGGGCATCTATGTGCCCCTGTTTGCCGTGGGCCATAGTGTCACTCTCCTGTATGGCGTGCTCAGTGAAACCAACGTCAACGCCTACATGGTCGATGCCATTATCGGTTTCTCCGTGATCTACAAGGCTATGGATAACCTGGGGGCATTTCGGCGCTGGTTTGGCTTTCAACCCAACACCAAAGCGGCGGTTCTCATCTTCGGGTTCTTCCACGGCTTCGGTCTGGCGACAAAGCTCCAGGACTTCACGTTATCCGACGATGGCCTGGTGGCAAATATCCTTGCGTTTAACGTCGGCGTCGAGATCGGCCAGCTAATGGCGTTAAGCGTCATTCTGATCGCCATGAATTTCTGGCGCAGATCCGACGTCTTTCCTCGTCAGGCGTTCGCCGCCAACGTCCTGTTAATGAGTGCCGGGTTCATGTTGATGGGTTATCAGCTGACTGGCCTGTATACCGTTTCCTGAGGAGATAGATCATGCAAGACATTTCAAATATGAATCGTGAAGGGCTGTCTTCGACAAAGAGCCTGGTCAAGGCAACCGGCGTTGCGGCTCTCATTGGCTTGCTGGTTCTGATTACGGCTATTCTGCCAGCGGAATATGGAATTGACCCAACGGGTTTGGGCCAGAAGATGGGGCTAACTATGCTCAGCCAGGCAGAGGCTGCAGAGCCTGCATCTTTGGAAGCCGGCTCCTCCTCCAGCAACCTGCTCGCCCTTTCAGCAGGTCCTGTGTGGAAGACTCAGAGTTCGCTCAACTCCGACACAACGACCGTTACGCTGAAACCGAATGAAGGCCTTGAAGTGAAGGCAACCATGAACGCCGGCGATCGCATGGTCTTTAACTGGGCATCAGAAGGCGGCCCGGTTAATTTTGACATGCATGGTGAGCAAATTAACGACGGCGACAATTTCACCAGCTATTGGCAAGGAAGAAATGAATCCGTCGCCAGCGGGGCATTCGGGGCGCCATTTGACGGGACCCATGGCTGGTACTGGCGAAATCGCGGCGACGAGACGGTCACCATCGTCCTCCAGACCAGCGGTTTTTACGACGGTATCAATAAGAAGTAATCACCCAGTCATCACGAAGGAATTATTCCATGAAAAAGTTCATTCTTTCGTTCACGACCGTCATCGTTCTTTCATTCGCGGGCCAGGCATTTGCTGGAGCAGGCCATAGCCACGGTGTTTCAGAGCCTATCTCCAAAGTACAGGCAACGCAGAAAGCCGAGGCCATAAAGCAGCAACTGGTTGGCTCAAATCAGGTGTCCTCCGAGTGGCGAGGTGTTGGGGCTGGTAGCCCACAGCAGCGTTCTACCTCGGCAGATAACCTTTGGGTTGTTGAGTACGCCAATCCACAGGCCGCTGATGAAAACAAAGCCAAGCTGTTCGTGTTTGTGGATGAGGACGCTTACACATAGGGCTGGGTCTGGCAGAAAGCTTTGGCTACGGCTGGTACGTGGCGTTAATTTTCGGCCCCCTCTACAACTTCTTTGCCGTTCGTATCAATCAGCGGAAATGAGCGGAGACCATGGCTAGCACGCCGCGGGCATCGTGCTATCTCACGACTCAAGCAATACGCTTTCCTGCTTTGGAACTATGATTATCACCAGCAGCCCCACAACCGTGATCGCAATTCCCGTAATTTCCACGGTACTGAATGTCTCATCAAAAAATAGAGTCCCGATAAGTAACCCGAAGATCGGTGTCAGAAAAGTAAAAGGATTGAGCTTATTTAACGGTGCTCTGGCAAGAAGTGCATACCAGAGCACTACCATTAACGCCGTTGCCGGGACTGCAAGCACGAAGACAGCGCCGGCAAATGACCATGTCCAGTCAACCTCAAAGCCTTCCCCCGCCAACAAAGAAGCCAGAAACAGAAATACCGCCCCCATTACGAGCTGGATCCCCATAGGCCAGTACACATCCCCGTCGCCGGCCTGAAGTTTCAACAGAACATTCCCAATGGCCGTCCCAACGGCCCCGCCAAGTACATAGAGCGCGCCGATCGAACGATCTGCACCAACGTCAAAACCGGGTAGAGCAAGAATAACGACCCCGACAAAGCCAATGAACAAACCCAAATACAAACGAACAGTAATGACTTCCTTGAGCACAAAAAGCGACAGTATCGCGGCGAAAAGAGGTTGCGCATTCGCAAGCACAGTTGCGACCCCTGGCCCTACATCACTTGCTCCGAGGAACATACCGCCAAGCCCCATTCCGGTGTAACTGAAACCGATCAGCGCAAGCATCATCAAACCCCGAAGCGAATAATGGGGCATTCGCCCCATTTTCATTCCTACAACAATTAAACACCCTCCCGCCAAAAGGGCTCTTATAGACGCGAACAGCAAGGGGGGCGCATCCGGCAAACCAACCGTTATGAACGGAAAGCAGATGGCCCAAAGAATCGCAACGACCACCATTCCGATGATGGTCTGTAATGAAAGTGATTGGTTTGCCATTGCGTTATTTTTTACCCTTAATCGATATCTGATGGCCTATACCTTCTAACGAAATTTCATCAATCACTTTGAGGGACTCTGAGTCGAGCACCCAAAGCTTGCTCTTGGTGCGACTGGTAATCAGCAGCTGGCCATTCCGGGGGGATACAGCGAGGTGATAAGGTGCCGGCGCCAATGCCGCGCTTTGGCGAGTTCCGCTGGCCAGATCAATCCGAACGACCCGATTACTCCCCTTACTGGTTGCGTAGAGTACCTGGCCGTCTTCGCTCAAACCAACGCCATGAGGTTCCTCCCCCACTTCGTAAGTTGCCGTCACCGTGCCGCTCGAAAGCTCGACGACAACAACTTGGCCGGATGTAACATTGTTGACATAAAGCCGCTCGTTGTCGGGGGCGAGCACCATATGTTCCGGACCACCACCCACCCGAAGGTTACGCTTGACGAACCAGTGTCCGGTGTCCACTTCGCTGATTGTGTCATTACCGCTATTGCTGACCAGAAGAGACTGACCGTCGTCCGTTTCCACCATGTAATTAGGGGCAGGTCCTGTCGCCACCGTTTTAACCAGCTCTCCGGAATCCAGATCAACAACACTGATACCGCCACCCATGGGATGAGTGGAAACGGCATAGCGACCATCCGAGGTCACCAGCACATGATGCACCGGCCCTGGAACCTCCAGTTTGCGAACAATCGCATTCGTTTCAGTGTCCACCACATAGAGCAGTCCGGCATTCGATTCTTCCGATGTCGCAGCAGCGCCACCGCCATGATGGGTGGCGTGTTCATCTTCGGTTACACCTTTCGGCCGGCTGACAGGCTCCTCGCTTTCATGGGTGGTTAGACTGCCTACAATCAGGTACCGCCCGTCTGGGGTCAGTGCGGAGCCGTGGGTATTCACCGTTCCGGTAATTGACGACGTCATCTGACGACTTTCCAGATCAATAACGCCCACCGAATCGGCCACCCCCATGGGAACAAATGCCCGGCTAGTGCCCGCAGCCGCTATCAGCGAAAAACTCATCGTAACGCTGATGGTCAGCGCAACAAGCCAGCGTTTGCAAAAATGATGTTTCATCGCGTCACCTTTTGGATAGGAAGATTTCAATAAAATTAGCCCTACCCACTGGCAAGGGTTGCGACCGTGTGTGGTCATCACCTAGCAGTCGAACACACAAAACTGAATCAGGCCTGAACACAGCCGTTAAACATGTATTTTCTTGACCAGAATCAAGGCCAAAGATATGAAGGGTTATCGAGCAGAGATCGCTCGCCGGCAACTGCAGGAGAAAAAAAGGCGGAACACTCATGCAGAGTGTCCCGCTTTTTATGCGATCAATCTTGGCTAGCGAACCTAAAGATGAACCTCGCCTCGCAGAGCAACAACTTTTTTTTAGGGGATTCGGACAACCGCGTACCCCTGCATCTGATAGCCGATGACCGAGACGAAACCATTATCTACCGGGTCGATCTCCGGAATGATCGTCGCCTCATCTACACCCATCCCTTTCAAAGCGAAACGGCAAACTTCCAGCGTCACTCCGTCCTTCTTCATCTGTTTAAGAGTCGCCTGGAATTTCTGTACCTCGACCAGTTCTGCCTTATTAAACGGTGCGCTGTCAGTCGAGAGCAGTTTCACCACCGGCCCGTGAAAAACGATGGCGATGTTGGGATCTTTCGCGAGCGCCTTCACTTCAGGTGCTTCGTAGGAGTTCTTTATTACCAAGAAAACGGGGTTAACGACCTTGGGATCACCTTGGCTCACCTCGTAAACAGCGTCATAGTTTTTAACGCCCTTCAGAGCATTGTCGTACCCGGCTGCTCCTGCAGGTAGAGACATCAGGGCCATATAGACGGCCGCAAAGAAGATGCGGGGAATTCGGCGAAATATGCTTCTATAATTGATGATCATGACAAATCTCCTTGAGGGATAGGAACTTGTTTTTTGTTAACCAACTCATAAAAATCCTCCAAAATCTAAAATACTTTCTCCAAACTAATACAGGTACGATATATCTTAAATGGTTCAGTTAGGAGCAAGTTGGGATTCTAGCAGTCCAACACACGAAGCTGAAATAGACCTGAAAAAAGTTGCCAAACGTGTACTTGTTTGACGAGGATCAAAGCCGAAACTACAGTCCGAACAACTTACTTACACTACGGGCTCCAAATGGAAGACGTGACTCAGGAAAACCAACGAATCACCAATACTCACGCAGACCAGCTCAACCGACAGTGCTACTGCGTCACTCTTGACCGCAAAGCGCTCAACGAGAGTCTCCTGAATCAATTCGTGGGCGCAGGACACGAAGCATCGGCGACCCCCGAGCTTGATCATCTTTTTTCAAACACACCGGTTTTCGTCCCCCAAGCTGACATAGAGTCGATGGAACGGATCGTTCAGGCGATCGAATCAGCTGCCGAACTTCCGTTGTATCGGGAGCGCGCGCTGTCCTGGGCGCCAGAAATCGCAGGCTTCGATCCGGGCCCCATAGGCGCCTTCATGGGCTATGACTTTCACCTGGGTCCCGACGGCCCTCAATTAATCGAGATCAACACCAATGCCGGCGGCGCGTTTCTGAATACGGTACTGGCCCGGGCTCAACATCGATGCTGTGACCCATCGCAACAGACCGCAGCCACCAAGCAGGCGCTGGATGGATTTGAGGACGCAGTGTTCACCATGTTCAAACAAGAGTGGCAAAAGCAACATGCTGACTCCATGCCCAGCCGCTTGGCCATCGTGGACGATGCCCCGGAGACTCAGTTTATGTTCCTGGAATTCAAACTGGCCCAAACGCTGCTCCAGGCCAGAGGCATTGATACCTTGATACTTGACCCATCGGAGCTTGAGTATGTCGATGGTGCATTGACAGCACAGGGCAAGCCCATCGACTTGGTGTACAACCGGCTAGTGGACTTCGCACTGGACGCCCCGGCTCATGAGGCGCTAAGGCGCGCGTATCTCGACGGCGCGGTGGTGGTAACCCCCAACCCCCGTGTGCATGCGCTCATGGCGGACAAACGAAACCTGATTCTGCTGTCCGATCCCCAGACCCTGCGCGACTGGGGGCTGAGTGATGCTGATGCAAGATATCTTGAGAGCGCCGTGCCAAGGACCCGGCTGGTGTCAGCAAGCGACGCGGCAGCACTTTGGAGTGCCCGGCGTGAACTGTTCTTCAAGCCGGTTGCTGGTCATGGCAGCAAAGGTGTCTACCGGGGCAGCAAGTTGACCCGGCGCGTTTTCGAAAACATTCTTAAAGGCGACTATATCGCACAGAACTTCGTTCCCGCTGGGGAGCGAAACATGAAAATTGACGGTACCGTCACCACCAGAAAAGTCGACATTCGCCTTTACACCTACGCGGGGAAAAGTTTGCTCGCCGCTGCCCGTGTGTACCAAGGCCAGACCACCAACTTTCGTACGCCTGGAGGTGGCTTTGCGCCCGTGTTTCAGCTGTGACTGTCTGCCTCTGATATCTCACATCAGGTGCTTGCTCTATGAAAAAGGGTGCCTATACTTTTTATACTCAAATCGAAAGAACCTCTCGATCATAAAATCGTTGTAACCCTTACGGAACGTTCCGGCGGGAGAACGTTGCTTGTCGACGTTATCAGAGGAGATACCGCATGTCATATTGGCGCTTCTTCGGCATGATCGCCGCGTCCACATGGCGTTCTATATGGGCGCCGCAATGGCTGTCATCATGCTGACCTTTATGCTGAGAATGTACACAAACAAGACCGTTAACATGGCTATTTTCGCAGGTAGCGCTCTTGTCTTCGCCGGCGCACTGTTTCTGTTCCGCAGCCAGGATTTCATCGAAGATAAGGCCTGGATGAAGGCGATGATCCCGCACCACTCCATCGCAATTCTCACCTCTCGCCGGGCCGAAATCACCGATCCGCGAGTGGCGAAACTGGCCGAAGCGATCGTATTGGCACAGGACCGCGAGATTTCCGAGATGCGGTTCTTAGTTGAAGACATCGACCGCAATGGCAAAGCCGGCGCCGACGCGGCCCTCGGGCAGTCGAACGAACAAGCCCGGGTGGAGGCCGTGGCTGAAGCGCTGGCCACACCCGTTATTGCCGGCATTCGCCCGGCTCCTTTGACCGAAGCCGAAATTACCCGTGCTCTTGGCAAAGCCGCGACCTGTCGGTTTGACCGGGCTGTTGACGCCGACCCGATTCTGGCGACAGTGGATGGACGAGGCGTTGCTAAGATTTCCAGCTCGCTGATCCTGTTGGAAGGTGACAACACGACGATGGAGGCCGAAGGTATCCGTCTGACGTTGACGCCCCCGAAACCGATGCGGGCGAAGGTGCCGATCTGATCTTTGATCTGATGACCGAGCCGCCGCTACGCGTAGGCTTCGGCGGCTACTGGACCTGCAACTGAAGGAGGCTTTATGCCCAACGATACTCAGATGAAGAAGGCCGTCCTGTACCGGATGGTTATGCCTGGGCATACCTGCCCTTTTGGCCTGAAGTCCAAAGACCTGCTGGAGCGTGAGGGCTTCGAGGTTGAGGATCACTCTCTGGAGACTCGCGAAGATACCGACGTCTTCATGCGCGAGCATGATGTCAACACTACGCCACAGACTTTCATCGGCGATGAGCGGATCGGCGGTTATGAAGACCTTCAGGTCCATTTCGGCAAGAAAGACCCGGAGGCGGACGACACAACCTATCAGCCGATTATCGCGCTGTTCTCGGTTGCGGCGTTGCTTGCGCTGGCTTTCGCCTGGGTTGCGCTACCATCGGTGTTCGCATGGCAGACGCTGGGATGGTTCATCTCGATCTCCATGGTTCTGCTGGGTCTACAGAAGTTTAAGGACATCGAGAGCTTCTCAACGATGTTCCTGAACTACGATCTGCTGGCGAAGCGCTGGGTGCGCTATGGCTATGTCTATCCGTTCGTCGAGACGGGCGCGGGCCTTCTTATGACGGCGACGATCCTGCCGTGGCTGTCGATCCCGGGCGCGCTTTTTATCGGCACGGTGGGCGCGGTGTCGGTCATCAAAGCCGTTTATATCGACAAGCGTGAGCTGAAGTGCGCCTGTGTCGGCGGCGATAGCAACGTTCCACTGGGCTTCGTCTCCCTGACCGAAAACCTTATGATGGTCGGCATGGCGGTGGTGATGACCATCGTAATCTTCACCTAGTGCCGTCCAGCCATCCGGGACGCGGACGTTGATTTTTCTGGAAACGTTCCGGACGAACGTGGTTGTCGCTTTGCTCGATCTACTCGCGTTCGGTGCGCTTCGAAACCAACCACCCAAGAAACATCCATCTTGTGGAATAGGCCAGCAACATTGGCAAGACTACCCACTGGGCGAGCGGCAGTATTCCTGTGCCGGTCACAGCAAGTTGGGGCATTTGTTCGTTGTAGCTCCACCGCTGTCCGTCTCCGGTCGCCCAATACTCAAAAACGATCGTCACGATCAGCCCGACGCAGAGATAGACCAACAGAGTCGACCGGCTCCAGGATTTCGCCACCCAGAACCAATCCCGGGATACACATGCCGCCATCGTGTAAGCGCCAAAGGCTATATTCGCATCTCCGAGGGTCGCACGGGTGCAGAGCCAGACTACATCCCAGTGACGCGCTTCCGCCATACCAAGGAAAAACGGTACTTGTGCCATTTCCCAGAAAAAATGCAGAAAGAAGCTTACACCCCAGACCATCAGAGCGAGCACGGCTGCGGCCCCTGGCCGGCGCGAAATCTTTAGAAAAACCATTGCACCTCCAACAGAGCCAGCGGCTTCCGACATGGATCAAGTCGCCAAACAATACCTTTCGAATTTTATCGGAATGCGCGGAAAACCTCGGCCTTCAGGCCGGGGATGAATAGCACGGACACCGCAGGTGTCCCTCTCGTTAGCAACATTCTCATTCCGGCGTTTGCTGCTGCTCAATGTACTGGCGAATAATACTAATGGGTGCACCACCACAACTGCCAGCGAAGTAAGACGGCGACCATAAGGCATTACCCCATAACTTTTTCTTAAGTGTCTCGTACTTTTTCTTCCCTAAAAACGCAATGCCGCCCGTGCCTAATATCATTGTTTTTTTCCATGGACCAACCATAATTGAGCTATGAAACGCCTTCAAGCATTCAAATTTCAGATTGAACCAAACGGTGAGCAAATCCGCGCCATGCGTCAGTACGCGGGTAATGCTCGCAAGATTTGGAATTTGGCTTTGAATCGTCAGCAAGAGCTACATACTGCCGGTGAAAAATTCACCAACAGCTTTGGCATGAATAAATGGCTGCCAGCGTGGAAGCAGGCATTCTCGTACTTGTGCGACGCTCTCTGACGGCACGATGTTCGAGCCGGTCAATGCGCTGCGTACCCGCGCTGCGAAGATGGCAACGTATCAGCGACGCATGAGCCGCAAGGTCACATTCAGCCGCAATTGGAAAAAGGCGAAGGCCCGTATCACCCAGTTGCATCAACGGGTTGCTCATACCCGCAATGACTTTCTCCACAAGACCTCGAACATCATCAGCAAAAACCACGCGATGGTCGTCATCGAAGATCTGAAAGTCACGAATATGAGCAAGTCAGCAAGCGGCACACTTGAGGCACACTTGAGGCACCAAGGCGAAGCGTAAACGCCAAATCCGGCCTGCGGTCATATTTGTGCAGAGAATTGCAAGACTCAATCGCAATTCGAATGTGTCGAATGTGGGTATGCTGAAAATGCAGACCTCAACGCCGCAATCAATATTCTAAGGGCAGGTCATGCCCGGTTAGCCTGTGAAGTGAACGGTGCGGTAATGCCGTCAGCAACAGGAACCCACCGAAGCGACTCAAGGATGGCTCAATGCCACGCCTGAGCGCAGTAGGAATCCCCCTCTTTCAGGGCGGGGAGGATGTCAATACGTTTCAGTTTCGGAGAGTTAACCGCACAGATTGAGGACATCTGCGCACGCGTCGGGATTGAACCTGATGGTGAACATTCTATAATCGAAACCGACGCCACAGCCATCTGGGCCGCTTAAGCCCAGAGGCTTTCGAGACAGCTTCAGCGTGAGGCTTCGAAGTGTCCAGAAAGCTCGGGCATTCCAGATGATCGTCCATGTCAGAAAATTATTTCGAGCGGCCTTGCAACTCCTGCTGATGCTCCAGCATTTGCTCCATCATCAACTGCATCTGATCCATGCGTTTTTCCATAAACTGGAAGCGATCCTCCGGTTTAATTGCAGGTTGGGCTTGACTGGGACTCCCCTGCATACCTTGATTATTCATCATTCCCTCGCCTTTCATCATTCCTTGGCCATCCATCATGCCCCGGTTGCCCATCATACCGCCCCGCATCATGCGCATCTGCTCTTGCATACGCTCCATATGCTCCTGCATGAGCTCTTGATGGTCTTGTCCGGGATTTTGCCGCATCTGGCCGGTCATATCCTGCATGCGGGACATATTCTGCTGCATTTCCTGCGTTTGTTCTGAAGACATCATCATGCCACCGGACCTCTGCTGGTTATCTGAACCCTGCGCCCAGACAAACGGTGCGGCCATAATCAACGAGATTGCGATTACTTTGGTGAAACTCTTCATAGCGAAGCTCCTTAACGAGGTCGATTTGCGACATATCCAGTTAACTGCATCCACCTGAATTGGACCTGAATTTATGTTCAAATCAACCTCTCGATTGCTGTACATCAATTTTTTTGGCTGGTCGATTCAGCCGTCAGATTGCGTTGATAACTTCAGACAGCGTGTCTCTCACCTCACCCGCAACCTGCTTGAGCTGCTCATTGTCGATTGCGCTCATGGATGAAACGGGATCAACCGCACTGACTTCAACACCCTCGGTTGTCTCGCGAAGAATAACGTTGCATGGCAACATTGCTCCTACCCGAGGTTCTACGCCGATCGCTTCCCAAGCCATGTTTGGATTACATGCACCGAGAATTGTGTAGGCGAGCATATCCTTGTCCAGTTTCTTTTTCATGGTCGCCTTGACGTCTATTTCCGTCAAAATCCCAAAGCCCCGATCGGCCAAGGCCTTTCGGGTTCGTTCATCCACTTCAGCAAAGTCGGCATTCTGAATAACGCGATCCATTGTATAAGACATACACATCTCCTTTTTCGAGGGAGGCTCCATCAGCCTAGTCGTCTGATAGTTTCACTACCCTCAATCGTAGGGCATTCGTAATGACGCTTACCGAAGACAGCGACATTGCCGCAGCCGCAATGATGGGCGACAGCAGGATGCCGGCAACTGGGTACAAGACCCCCGCCGCAATCGGTATTCCCGCGGCGTTGTAAACGAACGCGAAAAACAGGTTCTGCCGGATATTGCGCATGGTTGCCCGCGACAACTTCCGGGCTTCTACAATGCCCATCAAATCGCCGCGCAACAGCGTAATGCCCGCGCTTTCAATAGCCACGTCAGTCCCGGTACCCATGGCAATGCCAACATCTGCGGTGGCCAGGGCTGGTGCATCGTTCACACCGTCACCTGCCATCACAACAATGCGACCTTCGTCCTTCAGGCGCTGAATGATCTTGCCCTTGTCTTCCGGCAGTACTTCCGCTTCCACTTCATCAATATGGAGCTTGCGGGCCACGGCTTCGGCGGAAGTCCGGTTGTCTCCGGTCAGCATCACCACCCGGATACCCTCCTTCTGCAGAGCGGCTATTGCCGCTTTCGTGGTCTCCTTGACCGGATCTGCAATCGCCAGCAAACCGCATATTTTTCCATCCACGGCCGCAAAGATAACGGTAGCACCGTCTTTTCTCAGCTGGTCCGCCTCTTCCTCAAAGGCGGAGGTATCGACGCTTTCTGATTCCATCAGCAATCGATTGCCAAGCAGAACTTTTTTGCCATCGATTTTTCCGGTGACACCTTTACCGTTCGGGGAGTCGAAATCCTCAGCGTCCGGCAATTTCAACTCCATGGTTTTGGCTTTTTCGAGAATGGCATGAGCCAAAGGATGCTCACTGCCCTTCTCCAGGCCGCCGGCGTATCGCATCAAGTCCTCATCGCTGAAACCGTTTGCCGAAACCAACTTCGTCACCTGAGGTTTGCCCTCGGTCAGGGTGCCGGTTTTATCCACCACCACCGTGTCGACTTTCTCCATGCGCTCCAACGCTTCAGCATCCCGGATCAGGACACCGCTCTGGGCGCCGCGTCCAACGCCGACCATGATCGACATGGGGGTTGCCAAACCCAGTGCGCAGGGGCAGGCAATAATCAACACGCTGACCGCTGCAATAAGCCCGAACGCCATGGAGGGTGGCGGCCCGAAAATGGACCAGACGACGAAGGCAATAACGGCGATGACGATGACCACCGGAACAAACCAGCCAGCCACTTTGTCTGCCAGGCCCTGAATCGGCGCACGACTGCGCTGCGCGCTGGCCACCATCTGGACAATCTGGGACAGCATGGTGTCGCGCCCCACTTTGTCGGCGCGCATGATGAAGCTGCCCTGCTGATTGATGCTGCCGCCAACCACCTGATCGCCCGCCTTTTTGCTGACCGCCAAAGGCTCTCCAGTCACCATGGATTCATCCACATTCGAGCTACCTTCAAGGACTTCGCCATCCAGTGGCACCTTGTCGCCAGGGCGAACCCGAAGACGGTCGCCGACTTTTACCTGGTCGAGCGACACATCGGACTCGTCGCCTTCATCATCCAGCTTTCTCGCGGTTGCGGGCGCGAGATCAAGCAGGGCCTTGATGGCGCCGGAGGTCTTCTCCCGGGCGCGCAGTTCCAGTACCTGCCCAAGCAACACCAGCACCACAATGACGGCAGCGGCCTCGAAATACACGGCAACCGAACCATCCGCCTGCCGGAAGGCATCCGGAAAGATTTGCGGCACCAGGGTAGCGACAAGGCTATAAATCAACGCGACGCCAGTGCCAATGGCAATCAGCGTGAACATATTCAGATTTCGGCTGAGGATCGATTTCCAGCCGCGAACAAAAAAGGGCGCGCCGCACCAGACGACTACTGGCGTGGCCAAAACCAACTGAATCCAGTTGGAGATTTGCGGCGACACAATCTGGTCAATCTTGAAAAAGTGGCCGCCCATTTCAAGCAAAAAAACAGGAAGCGCCAGAGCCAGACCGATCCAGAACCGACGAGTCATGTCCGTGAGTTCTTCGGAGGGTCCGTCGTCAAGACTTATTTCTTCTGGCTCCAGGCCCATGCCACAGATCGGACAATCTCCCGGGCCTTGCTGGCGAATTTCCGGATGCATCGGGCAGGTGTACATGGTGCCGGGTGCTACTGGCTCTGCCGGCTCCCTCTTATCACCCAGGTACTTGTCCGGATCGCCTTCGAACTTCGACTGGCATCCAGACGAACAGAAATACCAAGTTTTACCTGCATGCTCGCTACGATGCTTTGCTGTATGGGGGTCTACCGACATCCCGCAGACAGGGTCTTTTGCCGAATGCTCTTCGTGGTTTTCATGTCCGTGATGGTCGTGCTGGTGTTCACTCATTCTGTGCTCCTGTTTTATTCGCGGGCCAATCGGCAAAAGCGATAAAATACAACAACGCCAGATTGACCATCGGAATCAGCATCAAGAACCCCAACCAGCCCGGATATCCCGCACGCTGGCATATTCGCCAGACCGGTATGACGACTACAATCGCAATCACCAACATCCACAGCCAGTGCCCGGCCCACATGGTGTTTCCAAACATGTTCTCGTCCATCATGGTATTTCCTCCCTTTCAAATTGTAGACATTAATGGCGAGAACTGGTTGTGCTATTTTTTGACGACATAATTTGACCATCCTTTTTTGGTTATCATCTTCAATCCAGAAGGCCCGATTTAAAATCTTGTATCTGGATCAAGTAGGGACTCATACCGTGTTGTCATCATTGCTGGCTCGCGAGGCAGCAGCGAGTTGGCGCCAGCTGCCCCAACGAGGGATAAACATCGGTACTTGCCGCGTATAGTTGCGATAAGCGTCTCCGAACTGCTTCAGTACTTGCTGCTCCTCACGTCTAGCCAGCCAGGTGTAGACCAGCACGATCACCGGAAACAGGCCTACCGAAAAGAGCGTTGGCCAATGCACCACGCCTTCTCCAAACAGAGCAATAAACAGCCCTGTGTACTGGGGATGCCGCACATACGCATACAACCCGTCTGTTACCAGGCAATTTTCCCCTCGCGCCTTGTGAACCTGGCGCCACCCCTGAATAAAGAGCCCTATTCCGGTAAATGCGATCCCGTAGCCAAGCAACATTGAGACAAGCATGCCGGTTTCGCCAAGCCCAACCAGGGTCGACCATAGACTGGCGCTAACATACTCGCTGTCCAGACCAAAAAAGCGCACTAGCAGATAGATAGTGAGCGGAAAACCGTACATTTCGGCATAAAGCGCGATGATAAAGGCCTGCACCACACCGGCACCGGCCCACTCTCGCCAGTTCTTTGGCGCAAAATATCGATAAAAAAACCAAGACACCAAAACGATAACGATCAGTGTAATGCCCCAGGCTCCAGCGTGGTTGAAGGACTCATTCATAAATCGTCCATCCGGCCAACCTGACTAGCCAGGCGCTTCGATTCGTTTATTTCCATCGTCAATAGTGACTCCATTAGCTCTTTGACCTCCGGAATCTCTGCTTTCCCGACCAGTGTTTGGTAGAGATCGATTATTTGATCGTGAAAATCGAACACCTCACGGCAGATACCGTTGAAATCAAGCGTTGCATAGGGCTCGTCACAGGTTCGGTGAGTTTTAATGGGGTGCTCCAGCTTTGTCAGCTGGCCAGTCCGAAAACGCAATCAAGTACAAGACAACCAGGTTCACCATGGGAATAAGAATCAAAATTCCCATCCAGCCCGAGTAACCGGTACGCTGACAGATTCGCCAGGCTGGTATAACAACAACAATGGCAATGACCAGCATCCATAGCCAATGCCCGGCCCACATGGTGTTTCCAAACATATCGCCGTCCATCATGGGATTACCCTCCGATTTACACTGTGAGTATCAGTGATGGTGTGCATTAGACTCATCACTGTTCATCGCCTTACGTCTGGCGGAAGACTTCAGGAATATCTGCTCGGCAACCGCAATAACAATCATCGTGATCACCGACACACCGATCACAAAGGGGTCCGAGTTCAGTTTCACCCAAACAAAGCCGCCAAGAACCATCAGATCCAGACCGATCGCCACGGCGGGCACCCACCTCTTCGCCTTCACATCCTGATACAGGTAGCGCAGCACACCCCAGTGAATCGAGATGTCCATAATCAGATAAAAGATAATACCGAGGGCCGCAATCCGTGAGAGATCAAAAAAGGCGGTCAGAACCAGGCCCAGCACCACGGTATAAACAAGCGTGTGTTTCTGGATGCTACCCGGCATACCAAAGTGGCTGTGGGGTACCAGTTTCATCTCAGTCAACATGGCCAGCATGCGGGAAACCGCAAAGATACTGGCAAGAATGCCCCCAGCGGTCGCCATCATGGCAATCGCCACGGTGAACCACAGACCATAATCACCCAGTGCCGGACGTGCTGCGGCAGCCAGGGAGTAATCCCGGGTTTCGATGATTTCGGCGAGGGACAGATTGCTTGCAACGGCAAAGCCCACCAAGGTGTAAATAACCACGCAGGCGGCAATGGAGATCACAATGGCGCGACCAACGTTACGCTTCGGGTCTTTCACCTCGGCGCCGCTGTTGGTGATGGTGGTAAAACCTTTGAAGGCCAGAATGCCGAGGGCCGTCGCACCCAGAAAATTGCCTACAACGCCGGTTTCGCCGCTGCTGGAAAAGTCGACCGCAAGGCTGTCGGCCAACCATACGCCCACCAGCCCGAAGGCCAGAATGCCACCAATTTTCAGGACACCAATGAACGAAGCGACGCCCTGAATCCAGCGATTGCCCAGCAGGTTGATCATGAATGCCGCCAAAATAAGCGACACGCCCAGTATCGGCACCATGCGACCGCCTTCATCACCCCCGAACAGCTGCATGGTGTAGGACCCAAACGTGCGGGCCAGAAAACTCTGGGCAATCACCATCGAGAAATACATCAGTAAGGCATTGAACCCCGTCGATAAGCGATCGCCGTAGGCTTTGTGCAGATACATGCCAATCCCACCCGCTGACGGGTAAGCATTGGAGATTTTGATATAGGAATAGGAACTGAAGGAAATGACGATCGCGGCCGCCAGAAAAGCCAGCGGAAAAAGTGCACCAGCCATTTGCGCCATTTGTCCGGTAAGCGCGAATATGCCGGCGCCAATCATGACACCGGTACCTAGCATGACCGTTCCTGGCAGCGTCAGGCTGCCTTCCTGATAGCGCGAGGTTCTATCCTGGTTCTTGCTCATGCAACTTCCTTTTATTTTTTCATCGGTGGAATTTTTGAACAGCAGAAGGGATCAAGGTTGGCGTTGGCTCGGAGGTTTTCATCGCCGAATCGGTACCCTGCTAGTTTTCTGCGCTCCCACCAACCGCCCTTCAAATGGCCTCCGTGCGATCCAACCAGTTCAATCAGAGCGTCGGTTGACCAATGGGTGGCATCAAAAGTGACAATCAACTGACTTTCCGATTTGCGCTCGGCAAAATCGACGCACGGATGATGATTCAGCTCCTCAATGAAGTCCTTCCACTGAATGTCAGTAAGGCCTTGGACTGCGAGTTTGCGTCGGAGCAGAAATTGAGCCTGGTTTGTTGCTTTATGAGCTTTCGTCATGATTTCCCCCTGTCAGCCGGTGTTCTCAGCCTCTATCACAACACGCCAGGCTGAACTCCAACTGAAAAAGGCAGGGGTAAACGATCTATTAGACTAAAGCTTGAGTTACATCAAATTGTGCAGAAAAAAAGGCCGAGGACGAATGTCCAAGGCCCGTCCGTAGCGTCAGAAGAGAAGCCGTGCGCCAATCACCGCAAACCAGTCCTCTGTGCCGCCGCCGTCTGCTTTGGCAAAGTCCGCTGTGTTGCCGTACTTGCGTTCGTGAACAACACCCACGTAAGGCGAGAAAGCCCGGTCAATAAGATCATAGCTCAACCGCAACCCGGTTTCTGTCGATACCAGGCCCTTTCCAACCCCAATCTCTCTGTCTTCACTGAACGCCACGGTCGCATCCAGAGTGGCCGAAAGTATCCAATAGTTGGTGAAGAGCAGTTCATACTCTGCATCCAGAGCGGCGGACGTGTCGCCATCCTTGCTTACGTAAAGATTCGCATCAATTTCGAACCACTGTGGCGCAAGGCCCGCGACACCCAGAACGGCGTATGTGCGATCAGGGCCTTCGGGCGTGTCAAACCTTATCCCGGCTTTGGCATCGAAGAAGTCAGAGATGGGAATCTGGCCGACGATCTGGTTTTCCAGCTTTTCGTAGGCCTGCTCTTCAATGGCGTACTCGCCTTTTGTTAACCAACGAACTTTCAGCGCATCCGTGCCGTAGAAAAAATCGCCGCTCCATACGCCAAGTTCTTCGTCGTCGTCACTGTAGCGGTATTCAAATTCCTCAAATTGCGCGCCCCACACCTTTAACGGCGCCTTCCGTTCAGTGGTGTCACGCACCCGCTCTTGAGCAAATGCCAGAGTTGGCATGACACTCAGACCCAAAACTGTACTCACCACTAAAGGCGTCCATAGCTTCATACGTCACCTCCAACATCGCCCGGCTGGTCATCGGATGCCGCTTGCGTGGACTCCGGCCCGCCCTCAACAATGATCTTGCGGAACATTCCAGCCGCTGCGTGGTAGGACAGATGACAATGAAAGGCCCACTGTCCCGGCGCATCCACCTCGGTTTCCATATAGACCGTGGTACCCGGCTGAACGCTGACCGTATGCTTAATGGGGTTCAACTGGCCAGCGCCGACATCCAGAATGGACCACATGCCGTGCAGATGCATGGGATGGGTCATCATGGTCGTATTAACAAACTTGAACCGCACCCGCTCGCCATACTGGAGGCGGATCGGATCCGCGTCCTCATATTTGACGCCGTTGATGCTCCAGGTGTAACGCTCCATGTTACCCGTCAGTTTCAGTTCGATTTCCCGGGTTGGTTCGCGTTCGTCATAGAGCGGTTTTTGCGCTCTCAGGTCGGCATAAGACAGGAACTTGCCGCCATTGGCCGCCGTTGGAACCAGGCCACTGCCCGCCGCATAAAAGGGATCACTGGCGCCACCCGCGGATGCCATTGAACCCTGGCCCATCGCAGAATGATCCATGCCCTCCATGCCTTTCATGCCGGAGTGATCCATGCCTTCCATCCCTTTCATGTCAGACTGATCCATACCGGTCATTTTGGAGTGATCCATGCCTTCCATGCCGGCCATGCTCGAATGATCCATACCTTCCATACCGCTCATGTCGGCCATGGTCAATCGGGCCGCTTCGCGCAGTTCTGGCACTGCAGCGACCATTCCCGCCTCAGGGGCCAGTGTTCCCCTCGCATACCCTGAACGCCCCATGGATTCAGCAAAAATCGTATAGGCCTGTTCCTCTTTAGGCCGCACAATCACGTCGTAGGTTTCCGCCACACCAATGCGGAACTCATCCACAGTCACCGGCTGAACATTGTTTCCATCCGCTTGCACAACGGTCATTTCAAGGCCCGGAATGCGGATATCAAAATAGGTCATGGCAGACGAGTTAATAAAACGCAGCCGAATCCGCTCGCCGGGCTCGAAAATGCCGGTCCAGTTCTGGTCGGGACCTTTGCCGTTGATCAGGCCGGTAAAACCCTGCAGGTCTTCAACATCGGCTTTCATCATGCGCATGTCGCCCCAGGCCATCCGATCCTTCACGGTGGCCATCAGACCGTTTTCAGACGCTTCCGAAAAGAAATCTCCGACGGTTTGTTGCTCACGGTTGTAATAATCCGGCATTATTTTGAGGTTGCGCATGATGCGATCGCCGGAATGGGGGTGCTTGTCGGTCAGCTGAACCACGTAATCGCGATCGTAACGAAACGGTTCGCGGCCTTCGGGTTCAATCACAATGGCACCGTAGGCGCCATCCGGCTCCTGAAAGCCAGAGTGGCTGTGAAACCAGTAAGTGCCTGACTGGGTGATGGGAAATTCGTATGTGAAGGTTTCCCCAGGCTTGATACCCGCAAAGCTGATACCGGGCACGCCGTCCTGAGTAAATGGCAGGATCATGCCATGCCAGTGAATGGACGTCATTTCGTTCAGGTTGTTGGTCACGTTAATCGAGACCTCTTCGCCTTCCTTGAAGCGCAGAACCGGCCCGGGAGACGCACCATTGTAGCCGATGCCCTCTTTAACAAAGTCACCGGTGTCGATCTGAACCCGGTCGACCGTCAGGTTGTATTCACCCGCCAGGCCAATAACCGGTAGAAGCAAGCCTAAAGCGCCTGCGAGAAGGGTTGTCTTCATGGTCAACTACTCCAGAATTATTTTGCAGTATTCAAAGATTTCGATGCGTCGGCGAGTGAGCGAACGCGAGAGTCGCCGGAGTTAAAATTCACTTCGCCATACATGCCAGCCTGGTAGTGCCCCGGAACGTTGCAGGCAAATTCAATGCTGCTCTTTTCCGAGAATTTCCAAACAACCTCTTTGCTCTCGCCCGGCTCTAACAGCACGCTGTTGGGGTCGTCATGTTTCATGGACATGCCATTTCCCATGTCCATTTCCATCATGTCGCGATTCAGCTTGCCACCCTGAATAACCCCGTGCTCGACCATCATCATCATTTCTTTCTGATGGGATTCATGCATGGCCGGGGTACCAATATTGAATTCGTGAACCAACTTGCCCTTGTTTTCAACAACAAAGCGCACCGTTTCTCCTGGTTTGACCTCGATAGACTCAGGCTCGTAGTAGTTGTCGTACATCTGCACAGTAATGCTGCGCCCGGCGTCCGAGGCTTTACCCGGTTCACCGCTCTTTGCACCTTGACCGTGCCCGTGCCCGTCTCCGTGAGCGCCAGCCCCAAGAGCTACTGCTGAAACTGACATGGCTAATGCTGCGACTACGAACTTTGATACGCTCATCAAACTTTCTCCTTTGATATGTCATGGCGTGCGTTCAAAACCCACTGGGTTTATCCGGCAACGTGAGCATTCGGCTAAAACGCTTGATACCATCGCTCATCAACCTGAATTCTTTCTGAAAATGCTGAAATATTTTTAGTTCAGGCTGAATTCAGGTTAATAGCGGACACTGCATCAGCCGGTTTGGCCTAAGGCATCAGTGGGTGTGACACATAGAAAGGAACGACAGATGAGATTACTGCTAGTAGAGGACGACCGTTTGTTGGCCGAAGGGCTCGCCAGCCAACTTGAGAAGGCCGGCTTCAGTGTCGATGTCACCGGCTCTGCCAAAGAAGCGATGATTCTGGGCGCGCAGGAAGACTACCGCGCAGCTGTGTTGGATCTCGGACTGCCCGACGGAAATGGTTTGGACGTGTTACGGAAATGGCGCCGGGATAACGCAAACTTTGCGGTTTTAATTCTAACGGCGCGAGGCGACTGGCAAGACAAAGTCAGCGGCCTGAAAGCCGGCGCGGACGATTATCTTGGTAAACCCTTTCAGGCTGAAGAACTGATTGCCAGGCTGAATGCCATCGTGCGCCGCAGCGAAGGGCGCGTTCTCTCCTCAGTAAAAGCCGGGCATTTTGAGCTTGACGAGAACCGGCAGTGCCTGAAAAAAAACGACGGTACGGAACACAGTTTAACCGGCACCGAGTTCCGGCTGCTCAGGTGTCTGATGAGTCACCCCGGGCACATTTTTTCCAAAGAACAACTCATGGAGCAACTTTACAATCTAAATGAGAGCCCCAATGAAAACGTCATCGAAGCGTATATCCGGCGCCTTCGAAAATTAGTGGGTGCAGAGACCATCGCAACGCGTCGCGGTCAGGGGTACGTATTTAATGACGCTGTTTAAAAAGCCGGTTTCTGTAAAAGGTGCGCTTCTGACCCTGTTGTTACCCGCGGGCATTGTCCTTATGACTATTGCCTGGTTTGTACACGGATTACTCTTGGAGCGAATGTCCCGGGAGTTCGTTGAAAGCCGCCTAAAAGACGAAGTCGCGTTCCTGGAGCTCAATATCCGGCAAGCCGAGGGCAAGATAGATATGCTCAAAACCGGTGACTATTTTGAGAAGGTATTTCATCATGCCTTTGCCATCCAGTCTTCAGACCAAACGGTCATATCGCCGCAATCGTGGCAGCCGCTGTTAAATCCTTTGCTGCAATTTGATGGCGACGAAAGTATCAGAGTACACAATGCGAAAATAGCCAATGCCCCCTCCGACATTCTCGCTTACCGGAAATCATTTGTTGTAAACGGTGTACCGGTAAAAGTTATCGTTTCTGAAGACATGGGAGCACTGAAAAGCAGTCAGGCGGAACTGCATGCGTGGACGGCGATCGTGTCGATCTTGCTGATCATTTTGCTTGTGGGAATTATCTGGTTTGGTATTAACCTGTCAATGCGCCCCGTTGTCTCGCTTCAGGCCGCTCTCAAACGACTACAGAGCGGCGAAATATCGCGGATCGACGCAGAAGCCCCAGAAGAGTTTCAACCACTGGTGCAACAGCTCAACCAACTGCTTGACTCCCTGGATCAACGGCTTGAGCGCTCCCGGGAAGCGCTGGCGAACCTGTCTCACAGCGTTAAAACACCCATTGCGGCCGTTAGACAGGTTCTTGAAGATACCAGCCGGCCGCTGGATGAAAGCCTAAGGCATGAGATGGGATCACGCCTGAGCGATATTGACAGGCAATTAGAGGCGGAAATGCGGCGCAGTCGGTTTGCCGGGCCCCAGGTTGGTAAGAGTGCTTACCCTGTTAAGCAAGCCCGGGATCTTTTGTGGATGCTGGGCCGGCTTTACCCCGAAAAGTCGTTCGAACTGTCCACCTCACTCACCGAGGAATTTCGCTGGCCGATTGAGGAGCATGATCTAAACGAAATATTGGGAAATTTACTCGATAATGCCGGGAAATGGTCTACAGAATGCGTTGAACTCTCTTTAGAACAGCGCAATGGTTTAGCGCAGATTGTCGTAACAGATGATGGGTCTGGGGTATCAGAAAGTGATCAGGTGCACTTGGGTCAGAGAGGGCGACGGCTGGATGAGCAAACCCCGGGGCATGGGCTTGGTCTCGCTATCGTTCGCGATATTGTTGCCCGGTATGGCGGACACGCCTCTTTTTCCTCCGGGTCAAAAGGAGGTTTGAGGGTGCTCGTAGAAATATCGATCTAAACCAGGCAGCTTTTGCGCGGAAAAGGCTTTAATCATCCAGAACATAGGCATTGCGGCCGGCTTTCAGACCTGCCAGAACAGCACCAATGCCAATCGCAATGAGAAATCCTCCGGCGGCTTGCCAACCGCCGAACAGATCGCGCAGCACGCCAACCAACATTGGCCCAAAGGCCGCCATGATATACCCCAGGCTTTGCGCCATGCCGGAAAGGCGCCCGGCACCCTCTGCGTCCCGTGCTCGCACTGCCAGTAAAGTCAGCGCCAGGCTAAAGCTGCCGCCCTGACCAAGACCCAACAACACAACCCACAACCACATCTGATCCATTGGCCCGTAAATACAGCCGGCGAGGCCCGCGATAACCAGCAACATCACCAGAGATATCATTGCCCTTTGATCGCGCATCTGGCTGGCGATCAAAGGCGCGGCGATGGCGCTTACCACCTGCACGAGAATAGACACAGACAGCGCCAGGCCGGCTTCAACGGCGCTGATGCCGCGGTCTTGTAAAATGGTTGGCAGCCAGCCGAATACGGTATACGCCAATGACGACTGCAAACCCATATACAGAGCTATTTGCCACGCCAGTCGATCACGGTATATGGATTTTCCACAGGTTTTCCCCGGTTTGACGCCCAGCTTTTTATCACTTAACTGAACCCACCAGGCCACAAACGCCAGAACAGCTGGCACCAGCCAGAAAGCCAGTGCCGGGCGCCATTGCTGATCAAACAGCTCCCGCAGGGGTTCGGTTGTGCCCGCTGCAATGGCTGCACCTGTGCAAAGCATCGCAGTATAAATGCCTGTCATCAAACTGGCGTGGTTGGGGAAATCCCGTTTTACAATACCCGGCAGCAACACACCGATAATACCGATGCAGCCCCCGGCTATGGCAGTACCGATAAACAAACCCGCTAAGCCAGAATAGGGCCGCACAAGCAGCGCCAGCGCCAACATAACCAGAACACTCAGAACCGTTCTTTCAATACCCAGGCGGCTTGTCAGCTTTGGCGCCAGCGGAGCGGCCAGTCCTAAAAACAGTACCGGAAGAGTCGTCAAAATGCCCAGTGCTGTAGACGACAAGGTAAAGCTTTCGCCGATCGTGCGCAGCATAGGGCCGATACTGGTCAGGGCTGGGCGCAGATTAAGTGCGACCAGCATCAAGCCGATAAAAGCCAGAACGGCTTGACGGGTTTCGAGTTTTCTCATTGCGGTGGGAGTCCGATTCCAAGAAGCTGAAACTACATTAGGTTTGTCTGGCAAAGCTCTGTAGTTCAGGGAAAAAGTTTAGAAAATGTCGTTCCAGCTGAACGTCGTTATCGCGAATTTCATCAATAATACCGGCGAACTGATTGGGGAAACGGATACGCTCAGCCACCCTGTCCAGGGCGTCGCCAATATTGCCCATATTCTGGTAAGCACCAAACCAGTCATGGCGAACCATGTGGCGTGTCACCCTCACCATGGGCGCTGGCATCAGGTGTTCGTTATGCTGAAGCTCCTGATACACGCGGTGCACAAACGCATCCCGTGACGCCGGGCTAAAAACTTGCCAGTGGCGCAACAGGTAGTGATCATAAAGTATGTCCAGGGCTACCCCGGCAAAGCGCCTGCGTTGGGGCGAAAACAGACGTTTGCTGGCGAGCACCTCGGCGTGGCTGTCCGTGAACACATCAACGGCTATGTGATGGCGTACACCTTCCTGCACCTTGCACGGTAATGCCGACAGGTCAACGCCGCGGCTGAAGTCACCCAGAATGCTGCCAACACGACATTCGGCAGAATCCGGGGCGAGAAAAACGTGGGCAAGATGGTTCAAGGAATGAGTCCTGTCGGGTTTCTTATCAGTGTATGCCTCTGAGACTGCGGTCCGTCATTACAAGGCGTATTTGCGGATGAACTTGCCGACTTCCTGAATTTCCTCAAGGCACACGCTGTGTTCCATAGGGAAGGTCATATAGGCCGGCTGATAGTCCATTCCCTTGAGTGCCTCCAAGCTGCTTCGGCCTAGCGCTTCCGGAACCATCGGGTCAGCAGTCCCGTGATAGATGTTGATTGGAATACCGGCGTTGGCCTGCGAAGGCTTTACCGATTTTGCGGTGGCAAAATAAGTTGAAAGCGCAAGAATACCGGCAAGACGCTTCGGATAGGTCAGGCCTAACTCATAGGCAACCGCGCCACCCTGGGAAAAACCGGCAATGACGATGTTTTCGGAAGCGATGCCGCGCTCGATCTCCCGATCCACCAGCTTGCCCACAGCGCGGGCCGACGCCATCAGTTGCTCGGTATCGATAATGCGATCAATGTCCATGGCCTTGATGTCATACCAGGCTGGCATCGACATGCCGCCGTTGATGGTGATCGGTAGATTGGGCGCGTGCGGGAATATAAAGCGCACCGCGGCGCCGTCTGGTAAACCGAGTTCGGGTACTACGGGTTCAAAATCGTGTCCATTGGCGCCCAGACCGTGCAGCCAGATAACGGCCGCCGTGGGGTTCGCCTGGGTTTCAATCTCAATGTATTGTAGATCCTGCACCTTATACCTCGTTTATTTGGAACCTGTAATTGCAACCAGGGGCAACGCCCGCGCAGTAATATGTTCCTGCATGATCGCACACTCATGAGCAGCCATGAAGGCCAGAATACCGCGCTGCTGGTCGGTAACAGCGGCGGCCTGCGCTATTTTGAGTTCTGCGTGTTGTTGGCGGTAGGTGCCGCGCTGACTCAGGCCGCCTGCCGCGCTGCAGTCCAGCGCCGGCCAGTCTTGCGGCACCAGAATATGCCCCCTACTCCAATTCAGCGCCATGGCCATGCCCGCCGGGTCAAAATCGTAATACAAAGCCAGTCTGTCTGAAGGCTGTGCATGCGCCAGCTGGTTAACATCACGGACATTTTCGCCGTGGCCGCGATACAGCAATACGGCGTCTTGCCACGCCGGTGGCAGAACAATGCGATGCCAGTCTGGCATCAACGAGCCGTTTTCAATCATGATCAGATTTTGTTGGGTCAGCGCCTCGCAGTTGACAACACTCGGCTTCACAGCAAGCACGGAGCCTGGCTGCGTGGCGCTTGCTTGGCCGTTAATGAACACACGGGCGTCACCAGCGGTTGCCAGAAGCAGCAAGCTGCCGAATACCGACTGGCTGGTGAATTTTTCATTGCTGTGAATCTCCGCCATGTCCATGCGCGGGCCGGCGGGTTGATAAAACAGGGGGTCTAGCTCACCGCCGGTCAGGCTGCAGCCGTACTGACGCAGTTTGTCCAGCTCGTCCTCTGAGAACAGGAATTTATTGCCACGGACGGCGCCTAATCCGGTTTCCTCGTGAATTCTTTTCCAGACGTCACTGCGGGCGATCTCTCGTTTCCCTGCCTGTAGCAGCTTGGTAATGGCCTTAAATTCGGCTTTCATTGTTTCTTCGCAAAGTCATGCCGGTGATATAGAGGTTGTCTTTGTACAGCGGGTCCAGCTGGCTTTTGTACTCCACCGTAATCTGGCTCTGGTCATTGGGTGCCAGCGAGTCGATCTGTGCTTCCAGCGTGGACAGCCAGGTGGCTGTATCCAGTGCCAGGCCGCTGGCGCTGAGGGCCTCTAAGGCATCAATTTCGCCGTCGCCAATATCGCCGTCCACCACGAATTGCACCAGCTGTTCAATCAACTCGTCCACCGGATCTTCTTCTTCGGGATCAGAAGCTCCGTCAACGTCAAACTCAACAGTTTGCACAGCAGCTGCAGGTTCAGTGCCTTGCTGGTCGGCGCCCAGGCTGCGGGCGGTTTGGGCGAGCGCAATCAGGTCTTCGTCGTCTGAAGGGTCGTAAATATCGCCACGAGCGATGATCGCGAAGGGCGCGACCTTGTTCAGTGGCGCCGGGCAGTGGCCCAGATCCAGGTCATCGATAGAGGGGATATAACCACGATTGTTGGCGAAATAGCTTTCAAAGCCGCCGACCAGTTTACTGAGGCGCTGGTCTTCGCGCAGGCGCACCAGAGTCAGGCGCAGCTGGTTGAGGGCATAGCTGAGGTTTTTCTGGCCTTGCTCCAACGCAGCCGGCAGATATTTCAGCAGCAGCCGTTTCAGGAACGGATCGTTGCCAGCCTGATCGGCCAGATCCTGGGTGTTGAAGCTTTCAAATAGAGTGTTTAACTGCCCTGCACGCTCGATCACTTCGTGGTTTTTGCGAATTCGCAGATCCATATCGGTGATGTAGCTGAAGCCGCTGCTGATGTAAGACGAGAAGGTATCGGTGGCGTTGCGGATGTCTTCAATAATTTCCGACAGGCATTCTTTGATTTCACTCTCAATTCGCGATTTGTCCGTAAACGCTGCGCGTTTTTTGGCTTCGCGATAATCCACAAACAGCCGATTCAGGTCGCTCCAAAGGCGGTCAACCTGGGCGCTGGCAAAACGCCGGCGTTCCGATTCGGTGATGTGGTCTAACAGCCGCACCAGAACATTTTTCAGCTGCAGGTCTTCGGTGTCCCCCAGGCGCCACACCAGGCGGTGGTGTTCCAGGGTTTCCAGTACGCCAACGTTGTCGTCGTTCAGGGCAATTCGGTTGCCACGGTTCAGGTGGGCTTCCAGAATCACGTCACCGTAGGTGGCCAGCGCCCGCAGGGTGGATTGCGCATCGTGGGTTCTGGCCATCAGACAATCCTCAGCTGCGGGTCGTCTTCGGCGCTGTCTTCGCGGATGCCTTCGTGAGTTTGAATGAAGGTCATCACGTCGTACAGCCAGCTCCATTTTGCAGTCGCCAGAAACACGCTGCCGCTGGTGCCGATGGGTTTCAGGTAGCCGGCTTTGGTGAGGTTTTCCAGCACCACTCGCAATTGGCCCGCGCTGTCGCTGCGCTTGGTGCGGAACAGGTCTTTTTCACACAGGGAACGCAGTTTGGCTTCCAGCGACGGCGCGGTGGAAATGCGTTCCAACAATTTGCCTTCACGCAGGTGTTCGCCGGCGGAAATGGGGCGTTGTGCGGCTTCCACCATCATCACCAGCCGTAAAAATTGCACCAGGGCTTCCAGGTGGTTGGCTACCTCTCGAAATTGCTGGCGCACGGCGTCTTTGGCGTCGGGGCGTGACAGATCTTGGTAAGAGCATAGCCAGGCATCGTGGCTGCTGGTTTGGCGCAGAGTGCGGTTCATCTGTTGTAGGAAATCCGAAACTTTTTGCTGCACAGGTTGCGTCAGCAAATAGTTATACAGTTCATCGTGGCTGTATTCGCAGATGATTTCACCGGCCAGTAAGGCGCTTACCGTGCGTTCGAACAGTGGGTTAGTTTGCATGGTTGCCTCCTTCAATGGCGCTGGTAAACAGATCGTCCGCTGGATCGTCTGGTAAATCGGCCTCTGGGCGCGGGCGGGTCACACTGGCAAGCAAATCGCTTTTCGGCGCGCCCGGTGTGGCGCTTTCAAAGTTGTGTACGCGGCCGTGCTGCAGGCTGATTTTGTTTTCAAAAAACTTGCGTAGTGGCCGGTCCAGCTTCGGACAGGCTGAAATCATAGTCAGGTTGTTGTGTTCCAGCATTTCCGCCATGCGTGCGATGTTGTTGGGGCTGAGGGTGCCCAACTCGTCGATGGGCCAGGTAATACGAGTGTTTTTGTCCGGGCACAGGTAGCGGGTCAGGCCCATGAACACCGCCATAATGGCCAGATACGTCAGGCCCTGGGAACTGGCGGTCAGGAAGTCGTTGTCGTTACGAATCACCGCTTCGCGACCGTTTTCTTTCATGGTCAGGTGCATATCCACCATGGACTCCACGCTTTCACCCAGGCTGGCCGATTTCAACGTGTCGCTGACCAGCTGAAACGCCATGGTGATGCTGTCATCGGGCATTTCACGGCGATGCACGGCGTGCCAGTCGCGCCACTGCACCACAAAGCTCTTCAGGGGCTGCCAGCTTTCATCGTCTTCAATCCGCGGGCGCAGCACCACTTGAATGTCGCTGAGGGATTCGATGCGCTGGTCGGTGTTGATTTTCTGGCGCAGAGTGCGGGACACGGTTTTTACTTCCCGGGCCATGGTTTCCAGGCTGTCAAAGTAACGGCACAAGGTGTTGGCTTCAGAGGTAAACTGATCCACCAAGGTAGAACGCAGCTGGGGAATGTCGGTGTCCAGCAGTGAGCGCAAGTCTTGCACTTGTATGAGTTGGAAAGCTTCATCGTATTCCTGGGCCGGATCGGTCAGCCGCTGCCGGCGGAATTCACTCAGCTTCTGCCAGGCGCTCTGGATTTGGGTGCCGTTGTACTGATTCAGAACGGTCAGCGCGCGTTTGAAGGTAGCCATCACCTCGCGGCGCAGTTTGTCCAGACGCTCGTAGGCATCCTGCAGTTCGCCGGTGAGATTAACGATGTTGCCCGGCATCGCCATGTCATCGGGTGCGGCTTCGAACTTCTTCAGGATGCCGTCGGCCTCCTCGATCTGCTTGGCCAGCGCGCCGATTTTCTGCTGATGCTGGGTGATGTCCGCATTCACCTGTTTAACGCTGTCCTGGTGCTTGCGCTGACGTTCGCTACGCCGGGTTTTTATCTCGGCCACCTGTTTTTCCAGCAGGTTGCAATCGCCGGTCAGTCCATCTTTACGTGACCAGTCTTTGTCGAGCCAGTTTTTGTATTCGCGCACCAATGGCTCGGCTTGCTCAATTTCCTGCACCCGGCTTTTCAGGCTTTCAGCCTTGGCACGTGCCTGCTGCACCACTTTCGGGTCTATGCCTTCGTCTTCTAATTTCTGGTTAAACGCCGTTTGTTTCAGTTCTAGGCGTTGTTCGTGCTCGCTACGGGCTTGTTGTACCCGTTGCCGGGCGTGGTCGATGTTCAATTGCAGCTGGGATTCGCGCTCGGCCCACTGGTCGCGCAAATCCATTAAGCGTTTGGCAAACTGGCTGATGGTGGCGGTTTCGCTTATTTCGCTGTCTTTGTTGAACTGCTCCAGGCGGCTCTGCAGTTCGGTCACTTTCGCGCCCTGGGCGTGCTTTCGCTCGTTTAAAGCCTGGCGGATCTGTTCCCGCAAAGCCTTCAGGTACTCACGCTGCCGAGTGAGCGAGTCATCGGTGAGCTTTTTCTCAGTGTTCATGTGTTCTACAGCGGAACATCGGGACTGGTAGGCCTCGTTCCGATTGCGCGCGGCTTTTTCTGTGTCATCACGGGTTTTGCGGGCAGCCTGGCGTTTTTGATCAATGTCGTGCAGGCGTGCTTGCAGCTCGTCTTCCGTGGCCGCGAACTCCGGGGCGGATATGGCATCGGTGTTCAGCACCCAGCCCATGACTTGCCGGCGGTTAGCCGCCGCGGTGCTGTGCATTAACGGGTTAAGGTCCGTGCGCATCAGCAGGTCGGGATGAATGACCTTTGCCAGGCCTTGGGCCCAATCCGGATCTTGTTTGCGCAATGCACAGAGCCAGGTGTCGTTATCTGGCGAAATCTGTCGCTGCAAATCTTCAAACGCCGCCGTTAGGGTATCAATCTGCTCTTGGGCATGAAGTAGATGTTTCTGGCCGGTGTCGCGATCTTCCCGGGCCTGGTCTTTTTTGCGGTTAGCGTCGATCAGCTCGCCAGACACATGCTGCGCCTGTTCCTCGGCGTTTTGCACGGCCGCTTCGGCAGCGGCTATCTGGCCGGTTTCGTCATCGTTATAGCTTTGGTTATCGCGCAGGGTTTCGGCACGGGCCAACTGGCTTTGAATGGCGGAGCGTTCCTGACTGCGCTCTTCGCGCTGCTGGCCTATTTCACGGGTTTTCTCGTGATCCAGCTCGCTGATGGCTTTGTCATGTTGGTAAGCCGCGTCTTTACGGGCGGCGTCCGCGTCGCTGACCTTCCGTTCGCGATCGCCCTGCTCGCGGGAAAATGCACTTTTCAGCTCGCTGATTTCGTGCCTGAACTCGCTTTCTACTTGAGTCACTTTGCTGGTCAGGCCGATCAGATCTGAATCAGCATCGGCTTTTTGTCGGCGGTATTCGCCAATATTCTGCAGATCCTGGTTCAGCTCAGGCGCTCTTTCGGTATCGTAGTACTCGCGCTTTTTATAGATGCCGTCAAGGTCACCTTCTTTCACTTTCAATTCGTAGGTTTTATCCGCCAGAACCCCCGCAATCTCGTCGTCGGCCTGGCGCTGCTGTTCGCTTTCCTCGTTAATACGTTCTTTCAGTTTGGCGATGTCGCGGACAATGTCGGCTTTACTGTCATTAGCCTCGTCGACTGTCGCCGTCAGGCTGGCGACAGTGCGCCGGCTGGCAGCCAGAATCGCCTGGCGCTCATTTTCTTGCTGCAGGCACTCGCGAATTTTGGCTTCTTCTTTTTCAAAGGCCTTGATGCTGCGAATGTCACTTACCAGACCGCTTTCGTCGATGGTTTTGGGCCGACCATGAATGTGAATATTCTCAAACTGGGTTTCGCAAATCATTGCCTTAAAGCTGGACATCAAGCGGTTCTTATTCAGCACCACGTGGGTCAGGCGCTCAATATGGCTCATGTGCGTGTCCGCACTGCCCAGGCCAAAATCTGCTGCGAGGCCGCGCAGTTTGCGAGCATCGGCGGCGGAACGTTTCAATAGGCGGGGGTTGCGCTGAATAATGGCGCGGTAGTTGGTGATGGTGTCAATTATTCGAGACACATTGCGCTTTAAATCACGAAGCTTCTCAAAAACGGCGTCGGCGGTAGCGCCAGCCTTAAGCAATTCAATGACTTCCGGCGCAAAGAACGTGTCAGCAGCGGAGCCTTCCACAAAGCGGTAGCACAGCTTCCCCGAATGGTGCCGAAACATGACAGAGCAACAGGTACCGCGGTGGCGGCTGTACTCGAAAATCACCAGGCTTTGCAGGCTCGGCAAGTAATAATCGAGAAACGACAGGCGGCCGGAACCCTTGCTGACAATGCGTTCGGGCTCCTCGCCATAAAACGCCGGAATCAGTGACAGAATCGAGGTTTTTCCGGCGCCGTTCACGCCGCCCACATGGGTGCGCTCGCGGCAGTCGATGCGAATGGTCCGGCCCTTCACCTGGGTAAATGAATGGTGCAGAATAATGCTTTCCAGCCCATAATCTTGCTCTGTCGCAGCCACCGCTTTTCTCCTCGCTTTAATGCCTGATCAGTAAATTTCCGGCGCGTATTCTAGCCTGTTTTCAGGGTAAACCCGTGCTTAATCGAAAGGAATTTGCGCCATTCGGCGCTATCAAGACGTCGCCTGCACCCAAAAAGCAGTTTGACTGACGTAAAAGCGTTGGAACACCACTTTGTTTCGTGTGTTGTAAATTGCTTCAGGCACGTTAGGTGTTTATAGTGTTAATGCATGTTGGTATAGTTTTAACAAAAAATAGGGCGCAAATGGCTTATTCTCCTTTACAACTGGACACTATCCAGAAAATTGTCCTGGCGGTTGAATGCCTGGAACAACATTGTGCCGACGCCAAACGCCTGCTGGCGCAAGCTGCTCTGGTACAGTGCCGCATCTATCAAATTCCACGCACTGTTCGTGAAAACGAGAGCCAACCTGTTACCGCTATAAAACCCGCCGCTCTTTCCGGAACAGACGCCTTTAATGCGGCTCTTCACGCGCTGACTGACTGGTACGGCGATCCGCAATACAGCACCAAAGTTGTCAACCGAATTCCGGGAGCGATGGTGCTAGCCAAGGTGGATGAAAGTCGGGTTTTAGATCGAATCAGTGACATTAATCGCAACAAGGCCGCTATAGAATCTCTAATCCCGAGCCTTGGCAACCGGGACGACCGTTTCGAACTGCTGCACAGGCATTTTCCCTGGCTGATTCTGGCCCAACTTACCCGGCGTTTGCAGGTTTTACCCTGCTCTCCCCCACTGCAGTCCTGCACCTTTACCTGGGGCATAAAAACAGAGATTAAAAAGATGACGGTGGATCAGGTATGCGAGAGGCTTGAGTCATTTCGGCAGCGCCCGCGCTCGACGATTGATGACGTCCCCTGGGACATCAAGATTGACCGAGAAATCATGTCTATTCGCTCATTACCGGCATCCGCACAACTGCGGTCGCGCCGAGTACTTCGTGTTCGCCCCTTGGCGAACCTCCGCTATCACGGGATTGACGATGAACCGGCAGAAACCTACATGCGCGAAGCCCACACGCCTATCCTGATCCTGAATCCCAGCCGGCCGGTCAAGCTGGGGACTTTGAAAAACTACGATGTGCAAACGCGAAGCGGTCGCCAGCGGCTCAAAGACCGCGGGCACTATGAGAAAGTGAGTGATTTGTTACCCATTTACCTGCAGTCGTAAACCTGCACCGCGACGGCCCCTTAAACAGCGGCCGTCGCGGTGCAGGTTTACGATTCAGCTTTGTTGTTTTCTGCAATTTCTTCCAGGCTGATAAACTCACATTCTTTGCCAGCAATAAAACCGTTGGCGGAGTCCACCAGAATGTTGTCATCGCTCATGAAACGACGGCCCAGAAGCACCGGGTAAGAAAATTTTGCGCGGTCAGCCAGTGAAAATTGGGTTGTGTGCATTTCGCCCGACACGCAAAAGTCCATGTTTACCACATAGCGCCGCTGCGAAGGCGCACCCTTGCGTTTGATCAACACAGTCCGCTCCACCGGCATTTCAAATTCCAGTACTACTTCGTCATGGCTTATTTTCCCTTCGCTGGGCTGGTCTTCGTGGTCGCCCAAGGGCAACTGAAAGCTAACCCAACGTTCATCGCCTTTGTCGAACTCCTCAACATTGACCGCGTGCAGCGATGACGTCTTGGCACCCGTATCCAGCCTCGCCTTTAGCCTCGCTCCGGTGTCTTGCATGACCACCCATTCCACAAACCCAAGCGTTTCAGCAGGGCGTTTACCGCTCTCATCGTCTTTGTCTTGGGCGCTGACTAAGGGCGAGCACATAAGCGCGGCGACAAATGCAGTGGCAATTAATGAACGTGCATGGGTCATATGGGGTCCTGTTTTACGAAAAATGGCTTGTGGATAAAATGACGGTTCCCAAGATAACCTCCGACAAAGAATGACAAAAGCATCAGCCCATGGTTTTACGGCGATGTAATTGACCGGTAATCAGGGCGATGAACAGCCTTGTTCCCGGCCCGCCAAGTTGCGGAGCTGGCGCCTCGGGAGTATCCTTGGCCGTCTTTGTATAACCTCGATTCGAGTGCCGTTTGAGAAACCTCACACCCGTTGTCTTTATCATCAGCGTTATGTTTATACTTTTAAGTATTTTCATGATCTTACCGCCACTTATTCTGATGGGTTCTGACGCTCCTAACAGTGCCGCGTTTATGGAATCGGCGGGTATTGTGTGTGTATTGGGGCTGCTGGGCATACTGGCAACCTATCGCCAGTCCAGAGACTTGAAACCGCGTTTTATGTTCGTGCTTACCGTGTCAAGCTGGTTCTTCATCGCCATGTTTTCGTCGCTGCCTTTTTACCTGAGCGATAACAACATATCGGCGGCTAACGCTTTTTTTGAAGGTACCTCGGGCATCACCACCACCGGTGCAACGGTATTCAGCGGCCTGGACTCTATGGACCGTGATCTACTGCTTTGGCGTTCTATTCTGCAATGGATTGGTGGTATTGGCATTATCGGTATGTTCGTTGCTGTACTGCCGTTTCTGCGGGTGGGCGGCATGCGCCTGTTTGCGACCGAATCGTCAGAGTGGACCGACAAAGCTCTGCCCCGGATGAAAACCCTGAGCCGTGGATTATTAGGGGTTTATTTACTGTTCTCTGTAGCCGCGGTAATGACTTACTGGGCATCAGGCATGACCTTATTTGATGCTTTTAACCACGGTCTGACGAGCATCTCTACCGGCGGCTTTTCTACTTCGGATTTGTCTATGGGCAAATTCAACGACCTAATTCTGTTGGAATCTACGTTTTTCATGATTTTAGGCAGTGTGCCATTCTTTCTGTTCGTGCGGGAATTGCACGGCCAGCGCGGCGTGTTGTTCCGTGACCAACAGGTGCGGCTATTTCTGACTATCCTGCTGATTGTGCCCGCGCTGCTAACGTTGTATCGCTGGGCGGTATCTGCCGTTCCCTTCGATCCAGTTAGCAATTACATATCCACATTGTTTAACGTTACTTCTGTGGTCACCACCACCGGTTACGCGTCGGAAGACTACTCCGCATGGGGCCCGTTGGCCTTTGTGGTGTTTTTCTTTTTGATGTTTGTGGGCGGTTGCTCCGGCTCCACGTCTGGTGGCATGAAGATATTCCGCTTTCAATTGTCAGTGATTGTTCTGCGTGAGAACCTGATGCGCCTGCTTCATCCCCGGGCGGTGTTAACCCGCAATTACAACGGTCGCGCCGTCAGCGACGAAATTATTACTTCGATGATCGCCTACACCTTCATTTTCCTGCTGTGCCTGCTGGTTTTGACGGTGTCGTTGGCCGCTTTGCAGCTGGATTTCATCACTTCTTTGTCCGGTGCGCTGACGGCTCTGACCAACGTTGGCCCGGGCTTGGGTGACATCATAGGCCCTGCCGGAAATTTTGGGCCGCTGCCAGATGCCGCCAAGTGGATGTTGGGCGTAGGTATGCTGATGGGACGGCTGGAAATATTGAGCGTGGTAGTGGTGCTTTCGCCGGCTTTCTGGCGCAGTTAAACTGGCCGCGCCCAAGCGCGGCGGTTCCGTTCTTTCCAGTCAATTCCTGCCAAGTTCTAGTCAAACTATAGCAATATTATCAAGTACTTATGTTAGCTGTGCTCCTAGCGTTCAGCGCGCTCGTTACCGGGTTAGCGTACATGTCCAGCAGATAGGGCCGCGCTGATTCTTCACAAGCATTTAGACGTTTTTGCAGCTCGTTCTCAGCCGCTTCCAAAGCCTGGGGCGTGCAGCTTGCGGCTGCAGCCAGCGACGCAAACAGTCCGGCCTCTACCGGCCCCCTGCCCGCAGCAGCTTCACGCATCTGATACGCCACCAGATTGGATGGGTGCAAGTGGTAATGGCTGTGAATTTCCCGGTCAATCCGCGCCGCCAACGCTTTTGGGTCAGCCTCTGCATCCTCAATGGGTGCGCCGAAGTGCACGTGTACGTGGCCTTTAAAACCGGTTAGTCCACGCATAATCTGGCTGGTATCTTCGCCTTCTGCTTTCAGGTAGGCACCGGTGCGGGCCCGGGTTTCCAGCTCATTGGCTTTATCCAGATCACAGGGATCAAATTCGTAGGCAATCGAAACCGGCACAATACTCAACCGGTTCATCGCCGTTTGGAAGTCCAGTCCCAATTTTTTCGGGCTCATGTGGAACATCTTCACAATAGCTGGATCTGTGCGGTCTATACCGTCTTTAGCCCGCCCTTCACGTTGCGCAATCCAAACGCCGTTGTGGGTCTCGATGCTGTGATTGATAAAACCGGACAGCATAAGGTAGGCGTCGCGTATTTCCCTTGGGCTGGTCATGCTACGCCGCACCACAAAGCTCTTGTTCAATCGCATCATTTCGGCAAATACGCGATTTTCAAGCAAATTATCGCCAATAGCGATGCGAGTGGTTTTTAACCCTTGGTTGTACAACAAGAAATTCACAATCATTGGGTCAAACACAATGTCGCGGTGATTACAGATGAACAGGTGAGTAGATTCCTGTTCTAAATTCTGCAACCCACTCTGGGTAACCCGGGTGGTGGTTTTTCCAACCAGTTCGCCAACATAGTCCGACAAAGACGCTTGCAGATCGTCAATACGAGTGAAACCACCAAAACGGCGGCGCAACCAGTAACTCACAATCCCCCGCAGCATCGCCGGCGCCCAGCGTGCAGCTCCAGGCGATTTGATGCGGCCAATCAAGTTCAGAAATTCCCGATCGTGCACTAATCGTTGTATTACGGCGGAAGTCTCCTCGTCCGAGTAAGGACGGATGGCATCAAATTTCTGCATTAATAGTAAAACCTTGTGTTAGTCGAAAGCCGCGAGCCTCGGTAAGAATCACGCTTTTGCAGAGGCAATAAATTTTTGGCTCTATTGTATCGTTTTAAAAGCCGATTTTCCTTAACCGTTAATAAAGCGGTACGAATTTCCGCTGCTTCTTTGCTCTTAAATGACGACGCTGACGTAATGAAACCTGGTACAGGCACGTATCAACAATCCTACGGGGCAAAACACCCACCCTAAAATCTGCTATGATTCTGCCGCAGAAATACACAGTGCCGCCCGGTCGGCGCTGCTCCATTCAGGCGGCTTGCGGGTAAACACGTTTATTATGTACTCCCATCAGGACTTCGAACAGCTCTCAAGCGAACGACCTACAGCCGTGCAGACCCCGGAACAGGTGCTGCATGAAGTGTTTGGCTATGACAGCTTCCGCCCGTTACAGGAGGACATCGTAAAAGAGCTGTGTGCCGGCGGCGATGCGCTGGTGCTTATGCCCACGGGCGGCGGTAAGTCCCTGTGTTATCAGGTTCCGGCCCTGGTACGCCCGGGCACCGGTATCGTGGTATCGCCGTTAATTGCGCTAATGCAAGACCAGGTAAATGCCCTGAACGAATTGGGAGTTCGAGCCGCCTTTTTGAATTCCACCATGGACTTCGAACAAGCCCGGGCGACCGAATATGCTCTGATGTCGGGTGAGCTGGATTTGCTGTATTGCGCCCCGGAGCGGCTGATTCAGCCCCGCACTATAGAGCTGTTACACAATACCTCCATCGCTCTGTTTGCAATCGACGAAGCTCATTGTGTTTCACAGTGGGGTCACGACTTCCGTTCGGATTACTTGCAGCTGAGCATGCTGGCGCAAACTTTTCCCGACATACCTCGTATAGCTTTGACGGCCACTGCCGATGAGCGCACCCGCAAAGAGATTGCCGAACGCCTGTCGTTAACTCAGGCCCGGCATTTTATTAGCGGTTTTGATCGCCCTAATATTCAGTACAGAATTACGCCAAAAATTAATGCTAACAAACAGTTACTCGACTTTATTAAAACCGAACATGAAGTCGATTGCGGCATCGTTTACTGTCTTTCCCGTAAAAAAGTAGACGCCACCGCAAAGCTATTGCAAAGCAAAGGTTACAACGCTCTGCCCTATCACGCTGGCTTGGCCGCGGATGAGCGAGCATCAAACCAGAACCGTTTCCTGCGTGAAGACAGCATTATTATTGTGGCTACCATCGCGTTTGGTATGGGCATAGACAAACCGGATGTGCGCTTTGTCGCCCACCTGGACTTGCCAAAAAGCCTGGAAGCTTATTATCAGGAAACCGGCCGTGCTGGCCGCGACGGTAAACCTTCCACCGCATGGATGGTTTACGGCCTGCAGGATGTGATCAAACTGCGGCAAATGCTGGAAACATCCCAGGGTAACGATCATTTCAAACGGGTTGAGCGGCAAAAGCTTGACGCCATGCTGGGCCTTTGTGAGGTTACCGGTTGCAGGCGCAAGGTACTGCTGAACTACTTCGGCGACGAACTGGACCAACCCTGCGGTAATTGCGATACCTGCCTGACGCCGCCGGAGACCTGGGATGGCACCGTTGCCGTACAAAAAGCTCTGTCTTGCGTATTTCGCACCGGTCAGCGTTTTGGTGTGACCTACCTGATTGATGTGCTGCGTGGGTCTGAAAACGATCGCCTTGTTCAAATGGGTCACCAGCAGGTATCCACTTACGGAATCGGCAAAGACTTAACCGCCAACGAGTGGAAATCGGTGTTTCGCCAACTCGTGGCAAACGGCTATCTGAGAGCAGATCCAGACGGTTACGGTGCGTTGCAACTGACTGAACTGTGCCGCCCCCTGTTGAAAGGCAACGCCAGCGTTCAATTACGTAAAGACCCGGAGCCGCCAAAAAGCACAGCGAAAGGCAGCTCACGCTCCGCTGCATCGGTGCGGGAGCAGATTACCGATCACGACGGTTGGGAAGCGCTGCGCGCATGCCGTAAACAGTTGGCCGATAAGCAGGGCGTGCCGCCCTACGTTATTTTTCACGACACCACGCTGTTCGACATGCTGGAGCGCAGGCCTTCCACCTTGGGCGAGCTTGCCGAAGTTAGTGGCGTAGGTGCTGCCAAGCTGGAAAAATACGGGGATCTTTTCTTGCAGACGCTGAACAGCATGCGCGCCTGAACGGAACGTCATGCCTGCTTTTTCCGCTTCTGTTAGACTCAATCGTCTTTTACTCTCTGGAAGCGCGTGTTTTCACCGCGCCACCAACTGACTGAACGCCCAGGGGAGCCGCTGTTTATGGCCCACGAAGAACTGCATTTAAACCTTCGCAACCTGACGCTGGATGATTACAACCAGCTGCAGATACTGATGGATCGGGTTTACCACGATATCGGTGGCTCCTGGCCCCGCGATACCATCAAAGCTCTGGTAGAACAGTTTCCGGACGGTCAGATCTGCATTGAAGAAAGTGGCGAACTGGTGGCCGTGGCGCTGACGGTAAGCGTGCAATACGAAAGGTTCAGTAATCCGCACACCTATGATGACCTGATCATGCGTGACGAAAAACTCCGACACGACGCAAAAGGCGATTCGCTGTACGGGCTGGATATTTTTATTCACCCGGAATATCGCGGCTACCGCTTGGGCCGCCGGCTTTATGAAGCCCGCAAAGAGCTTTGCCGCTCCATGAACCTGCGCGCCATTCTGGCTGGTGGGCGCATCCCGTATTATCACAAGTACAAAGACCACTGCACGCCGGCCGAGTACATCGAGCGGGTGAGCCGTAAAGATATTTACGACCCGATTCTGAGCTTTCAGTTGTCTAACGAGTTTCAGGTCACCCGGTTGTTGCACAAATATTTACCGGAAGATGAGAAATCTCTGGGCTATGCCACCCTATTGGAATGGCGGAACATTCTGTATGTTCCCCCCTCATCTGTGCTGAACACGCGTAAAACTCAGGTTCGCATGGGCGCCGTACAGTGGCAGATGCGTGAGTTCGCATCGGTTGAGGAAGTGCTAACACAGGTTGAGTATTTTGTTGACGCGCTGTCGGATTACAAAAGTGACTTCGCCTTGTTTCCAGAGTTTTTTAACGCGCCTTTGATGGGCCTGACCGATCAGGTTGATCAAACCCGCGCAGTGCGTTTCCTTGCTGGGTTCACAGAACAGTTCCGTAATGAAATGTCTGACATGGCAGTCAGTTACAACATCAACATAATCACCGGTTCAATGCCGCTGATTGAAAATGACCGGGTTTATAACGTCTCTTACCTGTGCCACCGCGATGGCCGTGTAGACGAACAGCGTAAAATTCACATCACCCCACACGAACGCCGTGACTGGGTGATTGAAGGCGGAGACGAGTTCAAAGTATTTGAAACAGACGCCGGCCGCGTCGCTATTATGATTTGCTACGACATTGAGTTCCCGGAGCTGGGGCGCATGGCAGCCGAGCAGGAAGTAGACATTATTTGCGTGCCATTCTGGACCGATACAAAAAACGGTTATCTGCGGGTACGCCATTGCGCCCAGGCGCGCGCTATTGAAAACGAATGCTATGTGGTCATTACCGGCAGCGTTGGCAACCTGCCAAAGGTAGAGAACCTGGATATCCAGTACGCGCAGTCTTCAGTATTCTCGCCCTCAGACTTTGGATTTCCCCATGACGCGGTGATGGCAGAAACCACTCCGAACACCGAAATGATAATGTTCTCGGATATGGATCTGTCAAAACTGACGCTGGTGCGTAATGAAGGCTCGGTGACCAACCTGAAAGATCGCCGGGTTGATCTCTATCAGCTAAAAACAAAACCATTCTGAGAGTGGGTTGAAAAACCGGTCGAACCTTGTACTTTAGGGAGTGAGCAACAAGGTTCGTCAAAAGCTGACATGACGGCAGGAATCTTTACTGATGAATGAGGCATTGCCCGATTTACGCGCCCGCTTCCATTTTCGGCGCGGGTTGTTTCGTAAGGAACGTGTGGATGTTCCAGTGTTTGAGTTGGACACTTACGGTTGCGTATTGAAAAGTGACAAGGTGTTTGCTGATCCGGATGCGCAAAAAAATCCCCATCTGACAGACCGCTTACATCGCATTCGCAGTGTGTTAACCAGAAAGCAGTCTATTCGGTCCCGCCGCTCATCAGGACCCGGCGCATCGTTACAGAAGTCGGCCTGAACCAGCTCTGTCGAGATTCTTAGCTATTCAGTTGTTCCATTCACCGCAAATGTATTGCCCCAACCCGCCTGAGGACACCATCATGGCCAAAAAAGAAAAGCCAAAAAACGTCGAGAAAATTGAAAAAAAAGTGAACAAAAAGTTCGCTAAAACCACATCGCACATTGAAAGTCTGTTTAATGATGCTCTGAAGCAGTTCGACAATCTGCAATCCCAGATAAAAGAGCCTGTGCACAAGCTGCGTAAAGACATTGACCAGTTGCGCGATCGCGAAATGAAGCGCTTTAACGACGAATTTGAGCGTCGGCTTCAGGAGTTTCAAGAAATGCAGAACAGCCTGCTGGAACGATTGGGCATTGGACGCGCCGATGAAGACAAGCCGGACAACAAGAAACCAGCGTTGCCGACTCCTGCAGCACCCAAGAAGAAAAAGGCAAAGTCTGGGTCTGATGTAGCCCCGGAATCCGCTTTATCAAAATCAGAAACACCTAAATCGAAAGAACCTAAAGCAAAAACACCGAAAAAAACCAAGGCCAAAGACGCACCTGAAACTGCTTCTGCGCCTGCAACTGCTGAAACACCGGTAAAGGCACCGGCAAAGGCGCCTGCTAAAGCTCCAGCGAAAACCAAGGCAAAAACAACTCAACTGGCAGATCCCTCCGACCTGACCCGAGTCAAAGGCATTGGCCCCGCTACCCAGAAAAAAATGAACGAAGCCGGGTTGACCACTATCGGCCAAATTGCCTATCCCAGCGCTGAAGACCAGGAAAAGCTGAAAGCGTTTGCCAGCATAAAGGGCTTTGACCAGCTGGCGACTGAAGCCAAGAAAATCGTTTAATGAAAAAGCCTGATCAGCCTGTATTACAGGACATTGTCCTGATTGGCGGCGGGCACAGCCACGTCGGGGTTCTGCGGCAGTTCGCCATGAATCCCGTACCTGGCGTGCGTTTAACGTTGATTTGCCGCGACACTGACACACCCTATTCTGGCATGCTGCCTGGTTACATTGCCGGCCACTATAGCCATGACGACGTCCATATCGATTTAAGCCGACTGGCCGAGTTTGCCGGCGCACGCTTTTATAGGGACGAAGCCATCGGCCTGGATGCTGCTGCCCAACGGGTTATGTGCCGAGACCGCCCGCCCGTCAGCTACGATTTGCTCTCGATCAACATCGGCTCGTCACCACGCACCGCCGATGTGAAAGGCGCCGCCCAACACGCAGTGCCAGTGAAACCTATCAACCGTTTTAATCGGCACTGGCTGGACTTGCTTGACCGCATAAAACAACACCAGGGCCCTTTCACGCTGGCTGTGGTAGGCGCCGGCGCTGGCGGCGTTGAAATGGCGCTGGCCATGCAATACCGCTTGCAGAACGAGCTACGCAAGCTTGCCAGCCAGTCGGTAGAGCTCCATGTGCACATAATGGATGCCGCTGACACCATATTGCCCACCCACAGCCCAAAAGTACGTGCAGTGTTTGAACGCACCCTGGCCGAGCGGGGTGTGACTGCTCATTTGGGTGCGGCAGTCACCGAAGTAACCGCCCGGACCCTACAAATTGAAGGCGAAAAATCCCCCTTAATGGCGGACGAAGTACTCTGGGTAACCCGTGCCGGCGGCCCGAAATGGCTTGCCGAAACCGGGCTGGCGTTGGATGACGGTTTGTTTATTCGGGTTCGCGATACGCTTCAGGTTGAAAACGACGATCGGATTTTTGCGGTTGGCGATATCGCCAACATGATTCACCACCCACGGGAAAAAGCCGGGGTATTTGCCGTACGCCAGGGTAAACCGCTGGCGGACAATCTGCGCCGGATAGCCCTTGGCAAAACGCCGTTGAACTATCACCCTCAGAAAAAATGGCTGGCGTTGATTTCCACCGGTGACCGCTACGCGGTGGCCTCGCGGGGAAAACTGAGCGTATCCGGCGCGTTGGTGTGGCACTGGAAAGACCAGATCGACCGTCGCTTTATGAAGAAATTCAAAGAGCTGCCGGCCATGCCCAATAAGCTGGTTAAACCGAATACCGACGCTGCACGCTCCACCGAAGACGCTGCCCAGGCGCTGTCTTTGGCCACCATGCGCTGCGGAGGTTGCGGCGCTAAGGTCGGTAGCACGGTATTGTCCCGCGCGCTGTCGAAGCTGCAACCGGTAAACCGCGATGATGTAATTGTTGGCCTTCACGCTCCGGATGACGCAGCCGTATTGCGCATGCCTCCGGGCAAAGCCATTGTGCAAACGGTGGACTTCTTTCGTGCCTTTATTGATGACCCCTACCTGTTTGGCCAGATTGCCGCCAATCACAGCTTGGGGGATATTTTTGCCATGGGTGCAACGCCGCAAAGCGCTACGGCTATCGCCACCGTGCCCTATGGCATCGAAAGCAAAGTGGAAGAGCAAATCTACCAGATGATGGCAGGCGCTGTGTCGGTGTTGAATAACGCCGATTGTGCTCTGGTGGGCGGGCATACCGGCGAAGGCCAGGAACTGGCTCTGGGGTTTGCGGTGAACGGCTTGATTGATCCAGATGTGCTGATGAGCAAGGGCGGAATGCAACCCGGTGACACCATTATTCTCACCAAGCCCATAGGCACCGGTACTCTGCTGGCCGCACATGCGCAGCTTATTGCCAAAGGCCGTTGGATTGACGCAGCCCTGCGCTGCATGGTTCAGTCCAGTGCCAGCGCTGCCGAGTGTTTTCAGCAACACGGCGCGACAGCTTGCACCGACGTTACCGGCTTTGGTCTGCTTGGGCACCTGGCAGAAATGCTACGTTCCTCAAGTTGCGCTGTGGAGCTAAATCTTGGCGCTATACCGCTACTGGACGGCGCTTTAGAAACCAGTAGCCAAGGCATTCTAAGCTCGCTTCATGCGGCCAACAGCAGCGCAGCCAGCCGTATTGAGCAGGTCGGCCAGTGGCAAAATCATCCGGTTTATCCGCTGCTGTTTGACCCGCAAACCGCAGGAGGTTTGCTGGCAAGCGTGCCTGCGAACAATGTTGAAGATTGTTTAATGGCATTACGTCAGTGTGATTATGCTCACGCCGCGATTGTCGGCGTCGTCAAAGAAGGTGCAGAATCGGTTGGAGAAAGACCCACAAGCGGCGGTGAAAATGTCGCCAACACCGACATAACCCTAGTGGATCAGTCGGCCTGAAACACCATCCTGAACAGCGGTTGATCGGCCAGCGGCGTCATGCCTTTTTGCAAGTCTACGCGCCAATTCATAGCGTCGCCGGTGGTACAAAAAGGCGCGGAAAATTCGGCGTAATAGTCATTGCCGTTGCGCACCAGCGGCACCGGGTATTCGCCCATGTACATAGACTCGCCGCGCAACACCACTAACAGCGGCTGAGGCGCCCCCGGGGCAACAATATCGAGGCGGTAATTGGTCTCGGTGTCGTTATTCGTGGTGATGTCAGACAGGCTTACCCGCCAGTTTTGGCCCTGTTGTTGCCAGTCACATTCGCTCTGCTGAAGGTTACAGATGCTGGTTTGCTGCCCGGTCTTTTCGCTATTCGAGCTATCCAGCCAGCGCAGCGCCAGAACAGCGACGGCAATCAATACGATAATCAGCCCTATTTTCAAACCCGAAACCTTTATCCCACGTATCATTGGCACACCTTGCTGAGGAAATCGGCATTATGGACAGTTCTGCCGCTCATTCAAAGGTTTCTAAAGCGACCGAAGTCATGACAAAATGATCGCTTGCTATTGTTCAGCCAGTGTTTACCTATTTGAAAACAGACCATCGTTTACTTTTTTTAAAACAGCCCAGTGTTTACTTTTTTTTAAAACAGGATAGTGCCGTGCAACCGGAAATTTCCGTAAAAAATCTCAACAAATCCTACGAAAGCGGCTTTCAGGCCCTGAAAGACATTAACCTCGACATTAGCCGCGGCGAAATATTTGCCCTACTGGGCCCCAACGGCGCGGGAAAAACCACGCTGATCAGCATTATCTGCGGTCTGGTGAATATGTCGTCGGGTCAGGTTCTGGCGGCGGGTAACGATATCATTCGCGACTACCGCAAGGCTCGGCAAGCCATCGGTCTGGTGCCGCAAGAACTCGCTACCGATTCGTTTGAAACCGTTTGGGCCGCTGTCTCCTTCAGCCGAGGATTATTCGGTAAGCCGGCAAATCCGGCTCACATTGAAAAAATATTGAAGGCATTGTCGCTGTGGGACAAACGCAACAACCACATAATGACGTTGTCTGGCGGCATGAAGCGCCGAGTGATGATTGCCAAAGCTCTGTCTCACGAGCCACGTATTCTGTTTCTGGACGAACCCACCGCCGGTGTCGACGTAGAACTGCGCCGGGACATGTGGGCGCTGGTGCGGCAACTGCGGGAAAGTGGCGTCACCATCATTCTGACCACCCACTACATCGAAGAAGCCGAAGAAATGGCGGATCGTATCGGGGTTATCCGCCAGGGTGAAATTATACTGGTGGAAGACAAAAACCGGCTTATGAGCAAGTTGGGGAAAAAAGAACTGCGCCTGCAATTGCAGAACAAACTCGAGTTTTTACCCCCCGAATTGGCTGCGGAATCCCTGGAGCTGTCAGAGTCCGGCCAGGAACTGATTTACACCTTCACCCAACACGAGCAGACCGGTATTGCCCAACTGCTGAGAACCCTGGGCGACCTTGGCATTGAATACCGCGACTTAAGAACTCGGGAAACCTCCCTCGAAGATATATTTGTTGGGCTGGTGCGTGAATGAACACCCTACGGAGAACGGCATGAATTTTTACGGCGTAAGCGCCATCTATAAATTTGAAATGGCTCGCATGCAGCGAACCCTGATGCAAAGCATACTCTCGCCGGTGATTTCCACGTGCTTGTATTTCGTGGTTTTCGGTTCGGCCATAGGCGCTCGCATGGGCGATATTGGCGATGTGCCTTATGGCGCATTTATCATCCCCGGGTTAGTCATGCTGTCACTGCTGATGAACAGCATTTCCAACGCATCTTTCGGCATTTACATGCCAAAATTTTCGGGCACCGTCTACGAGGTGCTGTCGGCGCCTATATCCTATATCGAGGTGGTACTGGGTTACGTGGGTGCTGCGGCCACAAAATCGGTGATACTGGGGTTGATCATCCTGGCTACCTCTAAGTTTTTTGTCGATTACAGCATTTTGCACCCGTTCTGGATGGTGTCTTTTCTGGTGCTCACCTCCGTCACCTTCAGCCTGTTCGGCTTTATTATTGGCATTTGGGCTGACAATTTCGAAAAGCTACAAGTTGTACCGATGATGATTGTGACTCCACTGACATTTTTAGGCGGCACATTTTATTCCATCGACATGCTGCCAGAGGTCTGGCAAACCATCAGCCTGTTCAATCCCGTGGTGTACCTGATCAGTGGATTTCGCTGGGCATTTTTCGGCGTGTCTGACGTCCACATTGGCGTTAGCCTACTTATGACGCTGGGTTTTCTGACCGCCTGCTTAGTGACCATTAGTTGGATTTTCAAAACCGGATACAGACTGCGCCCATGAACCTGGTCGCGTTAAAACCAAGACTTATCGCTTTGAGTGTATCGCTGCTAATGGTGGCGTGCACCACGGGCGCTCAAGCCCTGGAGTCCCAGCTGTTGCCGGCGCAAGCAGCATGCTTTTTGAGTAATGAACAGAGCATTGCCGTTAGCCTGGAGTGGGCCGAAACAACAGAACAGCGGCGCATCGGCTTGATGGGGAGGGAAACCCTGGAAGAACGCAGCGGTATGCTGTTTAACTACGGCAGCCTTCAGCCTGCTGAGAACAGCTTCTGGATGCGCAACACACTAATCGCGCTAGACATTGCTTATGTAAACGAGCAAGGAACGATTATGGCCATTAATCGGATGGAGCCGTGCGAATCTGTAGCAGCGTTCAACTGCCCAACCTACCCTGCGGGCGCCGAATTTGTTCAGGCCGTAGAGATGAACGCCGGTTTTTTTAGCCGTTATCAGTTAACTCTGGGCGATCGCTTACAGACAGACCCGGCGCTTTGTCCCAATAAATCCTAGCGATCCTGCCAGTTGGCCGGCCGCTTCGCCAGAAACGCACAAATGCCCTCTTCCGCATCCTCAGCTTCCAGATTCTTCGCCATAACCTGCGAGGTGTAGGCGTAGGCCTCGTGCAGGGGCATTTCAAGCTGACGGTAAAACGCCTGTTTACCAATTTTCAGGGTGTGGCCAGATTTGCTGGCGATTGTCGCCGCCAGCTGCGCAACCGTGTTCTCCAGTTCGCTGTCGGCAACCACCCGGTTTACCAGTCCGATCTGCTCAGCACGGGTGGCACTGATCATCTCGCCGGTGAGCAACATTTCCATAGCGTGTTTTGGTGATACGTTGCGGGACAGCGCCACCATCGGCGTGGAACAGAACAAACCTATATTCACCCCGGGCGTTGCGAAACGCGCCGTCTCACCGGCAACCGCCAGATCACAACTGGCCACCAGCTGGCAGCCGGCCGCGGTGGCTACGCCATCAACTCGGGCAATCACCGGTTTCGGCAAATTCACAATCTGCTGCATCACCGTGCTGCACAGTTCAAACAGCGACAACATAAACGGCGTACTGCCGAGCTGACCCTGCACCTCTTTCAAATCGTGACCGGCACAAAACACTTTGCCACTGGCGGCCAAAACTACAACCCGCGTGGCGGCGTCATCGGCCAATACCACCAACTGATCATGCAACGCTTGCAGCATCGCCATCGACAAACTGTTACGACCGGCTGGATTATTCAAGGTCAGCGTGGTTACGCCGTCCGAATTATCGACTAATAGCAGGGAATCCGATTCAGACGTCATGATGCTATCCTCTTATTTACAATTTTTATTCAGAACGTTATGTTGCGCCTTCAAGTATTGAATAGCCTGACAATCATGTCGACGCGACATTCGCAGCATGACGGAAAATTCATGCGCCAGAGCTTGAGATTCTCTTGCTTGACCGACAACCTACTCTGAATCATCAAAAATACACAGTGACTGAAAACCTGACGGGGATATACCCATGAACAAATCCAATATTCTGAAAGCCGTAGTCGGGCTGGCGATCATCATCGGGGGTGTGCTGGTGATACTGGAAGACAATCCACAGCCGCCCACGGGAGACATCAACCGGATTGAGCCCTTGCCGGAGCAGTAACCCGGAACGGTGCTTGTGAATATTTTATAGTTCCGAAGCTGAATCACTATGGTTTGGCCGTACCTTGCGCTGCAAGCCCAGCAAAAAGTTTCGAAGAATCTGGTCTTTGCACTCCCGGTAATTCTTATTACCTGGCTTGCGGAAAAGCGCACTTAATTCATGGTTACTTAATTGAAACTCTACCAACTGAAAAATAGCTAGAATATCGTCAGCCTTTAAATTTAAAGCAATTCGCAGCTTCTGGAATACAATGTTATTATTCAGCTGTTTTTCTGGCTCTGGTTGCTCACCATCGCGTTTGCCACGCTTATAGATAATGAAGCCATTAAGAAAAACGGCTAGAGCTGCGTCATTTAGCTTGAGAAAAGTATCGTCCTCGTCTTTTTTCAGCCAGGCAGAAACTTGCTCTTCGGTTACGGTAAAATCGGCCAAAGCAAAGATTTCAATCATTGTACTGTCGTTTAAATCAAAGATATAACGTACACGGCGTAAAACATCATTATTGGTCAAAATGTAATCCCTAGTCTTAGGTGAATCCAGCTCAGTCAAAACAGTCTTTTAGAAGACTTTATTTTACCATAATTGCAACTTCTGGCCCGAACCGATTGTCACCTCTTTCACGATTTTCTAATGTTCATTAATCTCAACCTTTCCTGTGGCGGCAGATTAAATTCGATGACCGATTCTCAGCCAGAAGACGTGATGCAAAGCGTCGAAAAGGTGATTCAGGACCCCCTTCGATTCAAGCTGAAACTTGACATCGGCGAGGATGCTTACACGTCGCTAAAGCTCAAGAAGCACTTCCTCGACAGTGTCGATGCAGCTACCGGCGCAACAACGGGCGTCGCCGTTGCCCATTCGTCGTTGGTCGCTTCAACCTTTTTTACTCAATCGGGGCTTCTGGGCGTGTTGGGTATTGGCACTGCCGCCACACCGGTTGGTTGGGCCATAGCCGCAGGTGTCGCTGGTGCAGGGCTGAGCATTGTCATCGGCAAATATTTTGTTCGTGGATCGTCAGGCCGAGTAAAATCGATTCCGGATTTTATCAATACGCCTCTGGATATTTTAGCCACTGGCCTTTTCGACATGATCGCCATGCTGGGGGTAAAACTGGCCGCCATGGATGGCAATGTGAATCACCAAGAGCGAGAGTTTATTAAGTCCTATTTTGTAACCCAGTGGGGCTATGACATAACCTTCGTCGATAAAGGCCTCTCGCTGATCGAGTTACAGGCTGACCAGTACACCGTGAAGGGAATAAGCGAGCAGCTCGCCCGCTTTAAAAAAACCAACCCTGACTGCAACTATAAATCCATGTCTAACGAGATCATCTCGTTTCTTACCGGCGTGGCAGAAGCGGACGGAGCCATTGACGAGCGCGAGGAGATGGCCCTGGAACGTGTCAGCACCATTTTCCTGACCGTAAACTCTTTCTCTACAACTGTATCCGAGGGTGCGAAGGCAGGAATGGAAGGCCTGAATCGTCAACGGCAATCTGCCCTGTCGGGCATAGCGGCTGGAATTCAAGCTTCGAAAAAAAGTTTTGGTTCTTTAGGACAAAAATCGAGGACCGTATTTTCCCGGCTTGGGCGTAAAAAAAATACCAGCGCGCCTAAGGTTCCTCCACAGGAGTAGCCGCGCCCCTAAGATTCCATACCATAAGAGGCGACGGCACTGGCACTGCACATTCACTCCAACTATTTAATTAAGAGCCTGGCCCGAAAACCAAGACGCGTGATCAATGATCAAAACTATCGGCAAAGCGGTGGTTAACATCCCGATGACCCGCTTCATCAAGCCTGACCACTATAATGACATCGCGCAAAGTCGCATCGGCGGGCAATTGCCAATAGTCAATTGCAATCTGCGGAGCGGGCACGTTTTCCAAACGGCCACTATCCACCTCGGCCAGGTATTCGCTATAGCTGTACACTGCCTCTTCTTCAAAATAGCCCACTAACCGATGAGCTGTGCGGCCCGAAACAACATAGAGAAACAAAAAGCTGGTAAAGAAAACCCCCTGCGCAAGCAAAATCAGCACCCGTTCCAAAAAGCTGGGCTGAGCAATTTGTACAAACGTCATCAGGTGCATGCGTTCGTTTTCAGCCTCTTCCAGCAGCGTGTGGATCCATTCCCGATTGTCTTCCATCCGACGAAGCGAGCGCATGTGCCCCACCATTCCGCCGACCATCCCGGGTACTGCGGCCACGGTTTCCAAAACCACCGCACGGTGACCATAGCGCTTTGCAAAAAAAAGGTCCGCAAAAAACCGCAACAGCCTGGTTAAGCGAAAGGCCACGCGGTCAGAAAAGCCCGACGGAGTGTGGTGTTTACTCAGCGGATCGCTGTTGTGTGTTGCTGCAAAAGACCCCGATGCTTCGTTCATGTCAACGATCTCCAAATTAAGCGTACCAAGACCCAAAAAAAATACTGCCGATGTGGGGAACGTTCGCGTCACTTATAATTACGAGGTTCACCAACCAGTTAGATCACTGTCCCTTGCATACTACTCGAATGTAATCATTTACTTTCTAGACGCTGGTGCTTGCCCCCCTCTGTCAACCTCAACGCGATTACGTCCGTGCTTCTTAGCTCGATAAAGTGCTTTATCGACACGGGCAATCATGGTGTCTGCGTTTTCATCTTGTTGGTGAACAGCGACCCCCAAGCTGGCATTGAGTACCCTTTTTTCAGCAAATTCGTGTTCCGCAATTCGCTTTCTAATTTGCTCGGCTAGATTCTCGCAACCCTGTAGATCCGTGTCAGGGCAGATGATAAGAAACTCTTCACCGCCCCAGCGCCCGACAATATTGCTTTTACGAATAGATTGATCTTCAAGTTGAGCCTGCACATCATGCACTCCCTTTCCGATGGCGACGCCGACCAGGGCGGCCAGCACCGTATTGGATAAGGATTTGATGTTGGTCGGCGTGTTCAGGCCCCTGTTCTTTAAATCCAGCGCCAAAGCCCAACTAGAAAACCATTGCATAACTGCAAGCGCCCCTAAGTCAGCACCTACATTCCGGCTCGCCGATTGCACACACTGACTTACTCACCCACTCCATGAGGAATCGGCATAACACCAACCGAACGAGCACAGATCTGGCAGCAGCATATCACTGACTGGCAAACTACCGGCGTGGCACACTGGGTTATCCGCCTGGATGACGTGTTCAAACCGCTGAAGAACTTTAAAGCTTCGCTCGTCGGGGCTTTTTTCTGTCTGTGTTTTGTGTCGTTAGGAGAAGAGATCTTTCCCGGTTTTGTGAAAGGAAAAACCGGGACAGGTTTATTTTTAAACACTATCTCTGGTACAACTAAAGCCCAAATTACATCTATAAATCTGACCCGACTTCCGGTTTCCACGCTCCTGTTTCCGGGAATCCCAATGCCTGACTGGCGGAGGTGGCATGAAGTCTCTCTCGAACACAGGATTTGCGCTCTTTGGAGCAGCGCTGATTGCAATCAGCTACGGGGTCGCGCGCTTTGCCTTTGGTCTATTTGTACCCCCTATCCGGGCCGAGCTGGGTCTTACGCCTGAAGTAATCGGTATCATCGGCGCACTGCCGCTTATCAGTTTCCTTCTGGCGACGTTGGTAGCACCGCTCTCCGCCGATCGTCTCGGTGCCCGCAACACAGCCGTCCTGTCGTGTGGTTTCGGCGTCGTCGGTCTGGCGCTTATCAGCCAGGCGTCTAGTGCTTTGTCGCTCGGAGTGGGCGTGTTCGCGTGCGGCATCTGCACGGGTCTTATGATGCCGGCGCTCACGGCTGCCATGCAGGCGATGGTGAGCCGCTCGGTGCACGGCCGTGTCAGTTCAGTCATGAATGCGGGCACCAGCATTGGCGTGGCCGTTGCCGTACCGGTGGTTCTTTTCCTGTCTGGCGCTTGGCGCTCCGCGTACGTGTCCTTTGCCATCCTGGCTGGGATTGGCGTCGTTGCCGCGTGGTACTTTATACCTTCCGTGTCTCGAGTCATTCCCGCGAACGCTGCGTCGACCACTCCAATCAGCGCCCTGCAGTGGTGGCGTCTGTTCAGGCTTTCGCTGTTTGCATTCGTAATGGGCTTCGTTTCCTCTGCGTACTGGATCTTCGCACCCGATTTACTGGTCACCCTCGGCGGCCTACCGCCTTCTGCAACCGGGTGGCTGTGGCTAGCGGTTGGCATTGCCGGCATCGGAGGTGCCGTGGTAGCCGACCTGGCCGATCGCAACAACCCACCCATTACACACTCACTGATGCTGGTGATGTTATCCGCGAGCTTGGCACTGCTTGCTGCCAGCCCTGATCAGCTGGTGCTCGCGGCATTCTCTGCGCTGGTCTTCGGTCTGGCCTATATGAGCCTGACGGGGCTCTATCTTATGACCGGTATTCGCCTGTTGCCGGGCCGATTGTCGATGGGGCCGGTACTGCCATTCATGGCTGTCTCGCTCGGGCAGGCAACTGGTTCGCCCGTTGTCGGCATGCTGGTGAGCGAATTCGGCTACGCCAATGCGTTTGCCACCTTTTCCGCCATCGGCATCCTGGTAGCAATGTTGTCGCCTCTGTACCCGCGCTACATTGACCATGAGCCCGAGGAGGAGGAGCAGGTTGAAGACCAAACCGGCCTTCAGGCGGCGTACAATTACCAGCTCCTGGACGAAAATGGCGAGCCTCTGGCAGCCGTCGCCGATGAGACCGAGAACCCTTAGCAGACCACAGCGACTTCAGGCGTCTTCTTGACTAACTTATTAGCTCTATCTCCAAAAGATGATTGTAGAAGTGCATTGCATGCGCCTGTTCATACTGTTGCTTGGTCATGCTTCCATAGGCGAAGTGCTCTACCAGCTGGTCATTATAGCCCTTAAACTTAATCATCGACTCCTTGAGCCGCTGATATGCATAGGTAATATCGCCGCTTTCTTTGATCAAAGGAGCCCCTGGAATTGCCTCGCTCAAGTCATGAGTCATTTTTCCTTTTGCAGAAAACGCGGCAAATGCCAGTTTGCCAACTGTATTCTTGAAAAGGGCTGGCTTGTGCTCAGGGAAGGTGGACATCGAGAACTCGACGCTCTGGGCCGAATGAACCAATATTTGATAGATATTCCATTTAGGATTCTACACACCCTAATTTTATGACTCTTCATACAGTTGATACCACTAATGATCCACTGAAAATACCGTAAACCGCTACAGGATGAGTCATGGTTAAGTTTATTGGCATTTTTTGATCGGTCGTCTGGCGCAACTCGTACATGCAGGCTCAATCAATTAGGGAGGAAGTTATGACGATTCGTGTTTCAACGCACGCACTGGGTGCGCTGCTGATACCGATGCTTCTGGCCGGTTGCAATGCCGTTGGCAACTGGAGTCACGGCGGGGTCGCCGCAACAAACACCGCGACACTGGAGCCGGTGCGTGGAGAAATACGAACCGTCGCAATGCTGCAGATTCGCCCCGGCAACGTTGCCGTCAGTGCGGAAGGCCGTGTTTTTTCTACCATCCATCCGATGGACGGTGATCACGACGTCCAGCTCATTGAGGTGACCGGCCCCCACAGCTACCGTGCCTGGCCGTCCACCGAGGTTCAGACGCACAATGGTAACTACCAGGATGCCACGATCGACTCGCCTCTAGGCATCGCACTGGATGGCCAGGGTGGGCTCTGGATTACCGACACCGGCAATCATCTGGGCAAAACCCGAATCTGGGGGTTTACTATCGCCTCCGGTGAATTAATCCAGAAAGTGACCCTGCCAGCAGATGTGGCGCCGAAAGGCAGTTTTATCCAGGATCTGGTGGTTGACCGCAAACGAGGCTTTGCCTATCTGGCGGATATCGCCAATCCCGGCCTGCTGACGGTAAACCTGGCAAGTGGCGACACCTGGCGCTTTCAGGGTCATGCGTCGCTTCAACCTCAACCCGATGCGCCCCTGGTAATCAATGGCGAGGCCATACAGTTTGGCGGCGCGCCAGCGAACGTTGGGGTGAATCCCATCACCCTGTCGGATGACCGTAGCACCGTCTACTTTGGCGCCATGAATGGTCTGGACTGGTTTAGCGTGCCAGCCAGACTGTTGCGCAAGCACGCCAGTGCTCAGCAAGTTGCGGATGCGATTGTCCGGGTTGGGCCCAAACCGGTGTCCGACGGTGCCGATACTGACGCTGAAGGCCGCCACTTTTTCACCAACCTGAATCACAACGGCATTGATGCTCTGCTGCCCGGGGGTAGCCTCGAACCCCTGGTACGAGACGAGCGCCTCAGCTGGCCTGACAGTGTCCGCATGGGCCCGCATGGCTGGCTCTACGTTGCGGTCAACCAGCTGCACAAAGCGCCTCCCTTCACCGGTGGTAAAGATCAAGGCAAGCCGCCCTACTCTATCTATAAGGTCTGGGTTGGAAGCGTTGAAGAGTAACACTGCAATCACTCTTGGCCGCTCTTACTCTGGCAGGCCTGCCACGCCTGAATCGACCATCGTTTGTATGTCGCCACGGGAATAGCCGCAGCCTGCCAGCAAAGCCGCAGTGTCCTGACCGAGAGCCGGGGCGCCTTGCAAAGGTTGCGTTGGCGCGGCTGAAAATCGGGCCGGGGCGCGGGTCTGGCGAATATGGCCAGCCTGCGGGTGGTTATACTCCACCAGTAAGTCATTGGCCTGAATCTGTGGATGGTTCAACACCTCCGTGCGGGTCAGTACCGGCGCGCAGGGCACCGACTCTTCTTCCAGCCGCGCCAGCCACTGCTCTGCCGAGTCTGTCCTGATCACGGACTGGATCAGATCGAGCCGAACGTCGATGTTTTTCTGCCGTAGCTCTGCCGTCAAGAACCTCGGGTCCTCGGCCCATTCCGGCCGATTCACAGCGCGGATCAGCGCCTGCCACTCGCGGTCATTCTGCACCGCAATAGTGATATAGCCGGTAGTGGTCTCGTAGATCAAATCTTGAAAACTGGCAGCGGCCTGCTGTGGCAGTTCGCCTTGCACAAACGTTTGGCTACCCATGTCAGAACTCCACAGAAACGCGATGATGGCGTCCAGCATGGACAGCCGGACATGTTGACCCTCACCGCTGCGCTCACGGGCAAACAGGGCCGCGGTAATGGCCTGGGCAGCAACAACGCCAGTGAGTTTGTCAGGCAAAATCGTTCTGACCAGTTGCGGACGCCGTTCGTCAGTGCCGGCCTGCACCGTGGCCAGTCCAGACAGGGCCTGGATCAGCGGATCGTAAACCGGCCGTTGGGCGAAGGGGCCGGTGTCACCAAACCCACTGATGGACACCATAATCAGGTTCGGAGCCACCTTACGCAATTCGCCCTCGCCCAGGCCCATTCTGTCGATTACACCGGGACGGAAATTCTGCACAAACACATCAGCGGTAGCCACCAGTTTTAACAGCGCTTCGCGACCCGCTGGCTCTTTCAGGTTGAGCGCGACCGATTTCTTGTTGCGGTTGTTATTGAGAAAAGACGCTGACACATTGCCCTGCCGGTTGGCGGCAGACCGGGTAAAATCGCCGCCGGACGGATTCTCGACCTTGATCACCTCGGCGCCTTGGTCCGCCAGCATCATGGTCGCCAGAGGGCCAGACACCATGGCGGTCAGGTCAATAATTCGGATGCCGTTGAGTGGGCCAGTCATATAGGTGCTCCTGTTATTTAGGTACTTCTATCATTTAGGTGCTAAATGCCATCTCTACTGACCCGATGGTACTCGTCGCTGATGATCCATGAGTATTCATATCCGAGCTGATCCAGATTAGCCGATACCCTTTAACCCAATCGCGACCGTATATCGAGGGAGATAAAACGCTTGTTACACACGAGCTTAAACCGTTAATGCTTAGCGATAACCACCGAAACGTTAGAAGGGAAGAAAATTTGTCGTCACAACGTCGTAATTGGAATGTCTGGTTAACCCTGCTGTTCGGCGCTTTAGGGCTTATTCACGTATTCAGTATGTCCGCAAGCGCTGTGGCAGAATTGCCCCACATACTGGCGGCACTAACCGTTCTGATCCCGCTGACGATGTTTGGCGTTGTGTTGCGAAACCCATGGCCAGCGGCATTGGCGCTCGTTCTCCTCGCGGTTATAAACGTAACGCTGACCTGAGGGTTGCTGAGGTCATTAAGGATTGCTGCCAGACCAGTGACGGGTTTCTGATGGGTCGCTAGTTTTATTCGCTTTAGGTAGCGTGGCATACAGAGACGCAATAACGATCAGTGACCCACCGAACCACCCCAGCGGTCCAATGTCTTCCCCTAACCACCACACAGCGAAGATAGCTCCAAATGCTGGTTCCGACCCCATCAACAATGAAACTTTAGAGGGGCTGAGTTTTCGAGTCCCGTAATTTTGTACGAAAAAGGCAAATATCGTACAAAATACAACCAGATAAACAACTATTAACCAGAAGTTGCTGGAACTCGGGAGTCGCATCAAAAAGTCGGGCTCAGTGGCCCAAAGTGCTACCAAAGCGCCTGCGGCGACAACGCCAGACTGGATTCCGGTCAAGCTGATGGTTGATATATCTTTGCCGGTGGTCAGTTTCTTGGTGGTGGTGACCATAAAGGCACGTAAAACCGCAGCGACCAGTATCAAGGCGTCGCCGAGGTTAAACGCCATGTCATGGCTAATGGTTAAAAGCCCTACCCCCGTGAAAGAGGCCACGGCGAGGATGAAACTTTCCCGGCGCGGCTTTTGATTGAAGATCAGCCACTCGGTATAAGGCGTGAACAGCACACACAGGCTAATCAGGAGTGCGGCGTTAGCGGCACTGGTATGAAGTACACCGTAGGTCTCAAACACGAAGACGGCCAGCAATATGCAGCCGGTTGGTAGGCCAACGCGCCAATCGCGACCCTTGCCTGCTCTGTACTCCCTGATGAAGAATGGGAGCAGGCAGAAAAAAGTCAGCGAAAATCGAATCGCAAAAAATCCCATAACGGAATAAAAAACCAGCGCTTCTTTTGATAGGCCGTAACTGGTTCCCCAAAAGGCTGCAACCAGTAACAGAAGACACTCCGCGACGGGGAAAGCGCTCCCTGATTTAGCCTTCATCGCGAATACCTCTACCTTCCTGATCGCCTTTTACGCTACCCATGTCTTTCATCGTCTTAACCATCCCTTTAAACAGACTTGTGGCTCAATCAGAGCAAGTATGTTATCCAAATGGCACGACCGACATTAGCCCGTTTTAGTGCAAAGGAGTCTTTCGTTATGAGCATAAATCGAGCAATCGCACTGATGCAGGACATGGCCGTCTTTGTCGCCGTTGTTGAAGCGGGTTCGTTTACCTCTGCCGCCAAAAAGCTCGGCGCGACCACATCCTCCGTGAGCCGGCAGGTTTCGCGTCTTGAAGACTGCCTTCACGTCAAACTGCTGGAACGGACCACTCGAAACCTTCGTCTTAACGCTGCAGGTAAACGAGTTTTCGCGCAATGCCGGATAACTCTAGACTCTGCACGTGATGTGCTGGACGTAGCGGATCAGATTTGTGGCGAGCCTCAAGGGCGGCTGAAAATCGGCGTACCCAAGGCTTATGGTTCCCAAGTATTGAAAACCATCATTCCGTCTTTTCTGAACACGTATTCCAGTGTCGAGATTCAGCTTCTGGTTACCGACAGAACAATGGATCCATTTTACGATGACGTCGATATTCTGGTAACAATCACGGATAAACCGGTTGAGAGCTTAGTTGCCGTTTGTTTGGGTGAGGTACGTTCGGTGCTTTGCGCATCTGAACGTTACATTGCAAAAAGAGGACATCCTGTTCATCCGAGTGAACTGGCTGACCACGACTGCCTCTCACTGGGCGAGTCGGCCCTCGACAACGTCTGGTCTTTCGCCAAAGGGCGCGAGACAGCGAGCGTCACGACCTCGGGTCGCTATATCGCCAACCACACCGAAATTCGCAAAGACGCGGTTTTAAACGGGTTCGGAGTGGGCCTGTTTCCCGACTTTTCGGTAACGGATGAAATTGAAACGGGGGTTATGACTCAGATACTGGCGGATTGGTCGATTGTCGGGAAATACCAAGGGCAGGTAAATCTGCAGTACCCACAATCACGATATATCTCACCGTTGGTCAGAGCATTTGTCAATTTCGCCAAAGAAAATTTAGGGGCCGGAGCAGTTCAGGTTTCGTAACAACGAAACAGGCTAGCGTAATAATGGCCCGGCCAGGCGCTGTTTCTGTGCCCGGACAGCTTCCGTCAGAAAGTCCATCAAGGCATGAATCCTCACGACGCCTCGCAGGTCCGGGTGCATCAGAAACCACAAGCCGTATTCCAGCTCGGGGATGGGATTTGTAAGCTGGATAATGTCCGGGTCTTCGTCCGCCAGATAACAGGGCAGAACGGCCAGCCCCATGCCAGAGCGAATAGCGCTGAGTATGCTGACCAGAGTATCAACACGGTAGACACAGGCTGCCTTCAGCTCGTTATTGTCCATCCACTGATCCAATGCTGAATCCTTTAGTCTTGGCCCCGCACCAATCCAAGGTTGGCTGACAAGCGCCTCGACGGAAGCCCCCGGTGTCAGACCAAAGCTTCGGTGTCCGTAGACGGCCTGGCCAATGGTGGTCAGCGGTCGGCCGATCAGATTTTCAGGGGGACTGTTGGACGGGCGAATGGCGACGTCCGCTTCCCTGCGTGTCAGGTTGAACAGCTCGTTGGAGATGGCAACATCCAACACGATGCCTGGATATTTATGCCGGAATTGCGTGAACAGAGGCGCCAGCAATCCCATCAACAGGGAGTCCGTTGTGGTCGTCCAGATTTCTCCACTGGGCTCCAGGTCCCGACCGGCGACTTTACGTTCGGCTGCCAAGGCGGCCTCATCCATAATTCTGGCCGTGTCGGCGAGTTCTTCCCCTGCAAGAGTTGGCCGGTAACCGGTACGACTTCTCTCAAAGAGCGTAACGCCCAAGCGCTGTTCAATATCTCCCAACCGCCGGAAAATAGTCGCGTGACTTACACCCAGGGCGCGTGAGGCGCCAGATAGAGAGCCTGCGTTTACGATTGCAAGGATGATTTCAAAGTCATTCCATGCCAGAAGACTCCGTGTTTTCTGGGTAACGGTAGAGGACTGTTTACTCGGCTTCCCTGTTTTTTTTTGCAAAGTCTGTACTCATCTTTTTGGAATAGTTTGCATTTTAAAACAACATTAGCATGTACCTGAACCCATGAGAAAACCAACGCTCCCGTTTCTAGGGGCGATGTTATGGAGATCAGAGGCATGATGATTTCAGAAGAGGTACGGTATTTTCAGAGTGGCGGCCCGGTTACTCACCGGGAAGACGGTGAAGTGGCAGACAGGAGTGTCGACGACTCGCTTGAGGGAACTATCCCGCTCAGATACCGGGATGGGGTGGGAGGTATTGATCTTGAGCAGGTGAGGCGGGATCAGCTCCAGGCTAGGCGACAGGTCGTCCGGGCGATGATAAGACGCTTGGAAAAGCTGCTGCGTCGGCGTTGAGAAGTCGGAGGCGCGAATGCGCGCAGCCTCGTTCTAAGAGCCTGCGCGGTAGCAGCGTTTTAAGCATCGATCTGAATGGCATTGCCACTGCCAGCCCAGAATGACGTTTGGCACGGCCAAAAGAATTGTAAACACGGTTTTCCCTGCGACCACTTGAAATGATCTGGGCAATCGGCCGCACCTCCAACGCCGATAAGTGGGTCACTTTTAAACTGGTGTTGACAGACTCCATAAAGATAACTGTGCTGGGTTCGGGGGGGGTGGGGGGAAGCCATGTTGGCACATGGCCTGGATCATGGTCTGACGTAGAGGTATCATGACGAACACTCCTCTTTTGACGGCCTTCTTGGGCTAATCAAAAGTGTCCGTCAAATCACCTGATCTCGCGGGAAATTCCCCGGCCCATTCGCTAACGCGAAGCGGTTTAGTTCAACGCCAACAGCACGTGCGGCGGCGGAATGGAGGCGAAGCCGCAATGCAGTAGCCGAGCCTGTGATTGTTATATTCCTGCCTCGTCCACGTCTATGGTTTCAGGCTCAGCGTGAGCTTGCTTCACCCACTCGCCCATTTGTTCATGGTCGAGAATGAAGCGCATGTATTCTGCAGATACAGTCGAGACGTTGATCCCATAGGTTTTAAATCGCGACGCAACCGGAGCGAACATGCAATCCGCAATAGAGAACTCACCGAACAACCACGGACCAACACTCGAATAGATTTCTCGGTACTGTGACCAGATTTGATCTATCCGAGCTAACTCCCGTTCAAGAGTCGCATTGAGAGGGACTTTGCGCCCGATCGCGCGGCAATTCATTGGCAATTGGCCTCGAATCGCTGGAAAGCCAGAGTGCATTTCAGCACTGCAGGATCTTGCCTCTGCTCGTGCACGAACGGAACTCGGCCATCCGCCGCCATCCAGATACTGCTCTGAAATGTACTCGCAAATTGCCAGCGAATCCCAGATGGTCAGATCACCGTCTTTAAGCAAAGGAACTTTCCCTGCATCAGTATGCTGGGCGATAGTGGCGCGAGTATCGTCCTGGTTCAGTGAAATCCGCACTTCCTTAAAAGCCAGACCGTGAACCGAAAAAAACAGCCATGGCCTTAACGACCATGACGAGTAATTCTTATTCCCTATGACGAGTTCCACAATTCACTCCTTGAAATATAACGCCGGTCTGAAGCCGCAGATCGGCGTAAAATCGGTCGTTGTGCAGCTGATTGTTAAATCTTTATGCGTACGGCATCCTGTACAGGAGCGATCTTATGGATGCAATTAGCTACACAGCTGCAAGAACCAATTTAGCAAAAACCATGGGTAAGGTCTGTGAAGACCGTTCGCCAATTATTATCCCGGAGCAAATCGCAATCCGTGGTAATGATCTCGCGAAGACTACGAAGCGCTGCAGGAGACCGCCTACCTTCTGCGTGCACCTAAGAATGCCCGCCGATTATTGGAATCCGTTGCCGAATTGGAGCACGGCGGCGGACAGGAAAAGGAACTTTTTGAATGAAGCTCATCTTCTCCGAGAATGCCTGGGAAAACTATCTGTACTGGCAAAAAACCGACAAAAAGGTGCTTAGCCGAATAAATGAAGAAGATCACATGGTCTACAAGGTCACGGATGACGCCCTACTTATCGTTCAGCTCCGGTATCATTACTGATTTAACGCCTGCAATAAACGGCGCAAGAAACGAGCGCCCGGCGACCGTAGGGAGTGTACTTGAGAAACTTTTCAGCATTTTATTTACTCAACTCTACGCTGTTTTAGAATTTTTGATATTTCATTTAATGCATTTTTCTCTTCAATTTTAGATACATCCGGCTCAACAGTTGCCTTAAATAATTGAAATGCTGGAAAGACTAAACCACCGCCCGTTAATAATGTTGGCTAAAATGTTGAACGAAGTGAAGACAGTCAACTTTACTTTGTTCCTGTTTAATTTCTTGTTATTTTGTTTAGCTGATAATTATCACCAACTGCACCCACATGACTAGTACAATGCTACTTGATAACAAAAATGCCAAAAACCTATGAATTGGATTGTTATATGTAACATGAATAACTGAGTGAATTATACGAAAGGCAACAAAAGCCCAAGCAAAACCTAGCATTATTTTGTTGTTAATATCTAAAGTTAGCAGGATAATACCAACCGCATAAAACAAAATTGGAACTTCAAGTAAATTTGAAAAATTACGACCTAGTTTAACTATGTTATCGGGTGGAGTATATCCAGAGAATAACTTAAAATACCTGCGATCCACTAATCCTTTTTTCGCACTAATTAAGCGAGATATTCCCGTACTAAATCCAATAAAAAATGTAAGAACTACAAGTGCAAACATTGGGTAAATAATTTCCATTTATGGATAAACTCCTTCAGTTGAATAAAAACATAACGTCAAAATCAAGCGGCGCCCCATTTGGGCGTCCGCTAAGTCGGTAACGAATTTTAATGACTGATTACAAAGCAATTGCACCCGTTTACCGCCACTGTTCTACCGAAAACTGATGCTCGATGACCTCATAATGCTTTACCGAAAGGTCAGGCTCAAGCTCATAAATCTCATCTTTAGGGTACAAGCGTGCCCGCGAAATATCGTTGCCAGAAAAGGTCTTGATTAATTCGAGCTTTTCCCAATATGTGATGAGAGTAAGTTCAACTTTGTGGGCCAGAGTGTGGCGAAAAATCTGAGCACCGAGAAAGCCCGGTGTTGAAGAAGAGTCCTTGATGCCGGTTTCGTACAGATAAGCAGTAAACCCTGCGCTATGGCACTCAGGTACCCGACACTTCCATTCCCTGGCGATCATGATTCAGTGCTCTCCCTTGCGTTGTAACGAGGCTGTAGAAAAACCCTCGAGACTTTTTGATGACGCTACTACGTAAAATCTGGGTGTGCTTTCGATGATAAGTCCTCCAGATTTTAAGAATAGGCGCTATTTTTAGATCGTTTATTAACAATTTCAGATCGATTATCGCCTTCGACCTTTTTCTACAGCCTCAACGCTTAGCTTAGCGGCAACCTTGTATCGCGATGGAGAAGCCGTTGCCGTAACTGATCGGGCTATGTTTTGATGCTACGCAGAAACTCCCTAGATACATTGTCATGAATCCACCATGCTAGCGCTTGCCGGTTACCTGTCTTGTCGTAGTACTCAACAAACGAATTAACAACAAATACCTCATGAAAAATGAAACAGACAAGCGCAGGTTTTGGCATCAATGATGGCCTGGTTATGTGAGTTTAGTCGACAACGAACAGCTTGGCCCCCTGCTCTGTCGATGAACGGTGAAGCTCTGCATTGTCTGCGACCTGATAGCTCGAACCAGGGCTGAGTACAAAACGGCGACCGTCCTCCAGTTCGGTATGAAGTTCCCCTTCTAGACAGAGAAGTATGTGCCCCTTCGCACACCAATGATCGGCCAAATAGCCTGGACTATACTCGACCATACGCACTCGGATATCGCCAAAATTTCGGGTTCTCCAGTAAGCCGAACCGTGCTCTCCCGAGTGCTCGGTCTTCTCAACGTCAGACCAGTCAGTGACTCCAAAAGGTAAATCCGTGATGTTCAAGGTTGTTCCTCCTTCATGAAGGAGGAACAACAGTCACCGCCTGAGGCGTTTCGGGACAGAAGCGTCCCGCGCTTCACATGGCAGGATGAAAGCACCTGAGCCGGTGAGGAGCGGGGCGGATTTATAACACCAGTGCGCGCAAGTCCGCCAGGAACTTGTCCACCTGGGCCTCGGTGGTGGACCAGGAGCACACCAGACGGGAGCAGCCACCAATAAAATTATAGAACCGCCAACCCTTGGCGCGGAGCGCAGTCTGGACCAATTCCGGCAACGCCACGAACACACCGTTCACTTGGCGCGGGTAGCGCAGCTCAACTCCCGGCAGCCCCGCCAGCCCATCGGCTAGTCTTTTTGCACAGGCATTGGCATGGCGGGCGTTGTCCAGCCAGACATTGCCCGCCAGCAAACCGCACCAAGGCGCGGAGATAAAGCGCATTTTCGAAGCCAGCTGTCCGGCCTGCTTGCATCGCCACTCGAAATCTTCCGCCAGTTGCCGGTTGAAAAACACAACCGCTTCACCCAGCGCCAGGCCGTTCTTGGTGCCGGAGAAACACAGCACATCGACGCCCACCTTCCAGGTAATCTCCGAAGGATGTACCTCCAGCGCCGCCACCGCATTGGCAAAGCGGGCGCCATCCATATGAATACTGAGTTTATGGCGATCGGCCACGGCCCGAATGGCACGAAGCTCCCCGGGCGTGTAAACGGTACCCAGCTCCGTCGCCTGGGTGAGGCTCAGGGCTTTGGGTTTGGGAAAGTGAATGTCACTGCGCTTGGTCACCAGCTGCTCGATACTTGCTGGCGTCAGCTTGCCGTCGGGCCCATGCCCCAGCAATAACTTGGCACCATTGGACGCATACTCCGGCCCACCGCACTCGTCGGTCTCGATGTGCGCCATCTCATGGCAGATCACACTGTGGAACGACTGACCGATAGAGGCCAGCGCCAGCGAATTGGCGGCGGTGCCGTTAAAGACAAAGTAAACATCGCAGTCAGTATCAAAAAGCGTGCGCAGGCCATCAGAGGCCCGCTGAGTCCAGACGTCCTCACCATAGGCTGGCTCGTCCGCCCGGTTGGCCTCGGCCATCGCGGCCCAGGCCTGCGGGCAAATACCACTGTAATTGTCGCTGGCAAACTGCTCAAACTGAGACACAATTGCGCTCCTGAAATCATGGCCCGGTTAGCGGACAGCCCTCTACGTTACACGATTCTGGCCGTTACGCCAGTGATGCCAACGCCTGACGCGCTAACCAAGCAAGCTAATGATGTGCTACAAGGGTAGCCCAATTGTACCTATAAAAGCTCTTTGCGAATCATCGACCGGCGGAGAAACGGAGTTATGGTCGTGTGTACTTTGAAATCAGCGCGTGTTGCAAATTACCTCATATACGCCCATACGCTTTACAGCGGAGCCGCTGGCCTATTTGTGGGTGGCAGAAAGCCCTGACACCATAGACCAGGAAACCGGCGAAGTGCTGGGAGAAAACCCACACATTTACCTGATGATGAAATGGCAGGTGCCGTTCAAGCATTTTGCAGCTTGGGCGCAGCATCATGGATGGTCACAACGACCGCAGGAAAGCCTATGGCTGAAACAATGGCGACAGAATCAGTTATTTCGAAGGAATGGGACGCGACTGAGTGCTAGTGCAGAAGATTTTGTTGCCTGGTACCAACAAGCCGACTCGGGTGAGTTCGACCTCGAAGGTGATTCTCGAGGATGGGAACCCTCAGATGAACCATTCAATAACGGTATCTCATCACCTATTCCCGAAACTAAAACCCAATCTTCGTTACATGAGCTCTCCTAGGAGTTCTGTCAATAACTGTACTTATATATCGGTTTAGAGGAGATTATTAACAAAGCAAAGAGTTTTTTATGCAACGAATCGATCCTGAGAATTTTCAACTTAAGCGAAGGCGGCGTTGGGCGGTTAACGCCGCCAGCATGGGCGAGTGAAACGAGTCCAGCCCACGTTACTTTGTGGGCGAGCATGACTCGCCTTGTTAGGTGAACGATCAATTGGCTTGTTTACATTGAGCATGTTCAACCTCTGCTACCGCTCGAAGTTTCTCTAGCAAAGAATTTCGATCATCATAGGTGAGGCCTTTCGTTGGAATTGGCTCTAAGTAATGAAGTACAACTGTTCCGGGCCGAATTCTCCATTCACCTACCGGAAGGCAATGCCTAGCACCAGAAATGTACAAAGGATGAATAAGAGCCTGAGACTTAATGGGCAGAACCGCAGCACCTTTTTTATAAGGCATCAGTTCTCCATCAATACTCCGCTTTCCCTCTGCCGATATCAGAATTAAACCACCATTTCTTGCGTAAAGCGCAGCCTTGTGCAGTTGCCTCTTAGATTGTCCGGGCCATTGCCGAACAATGACCCAGCCCATTACGTATCGAGGAAACAGGTTTGCGGAGGGAAAAGGCAGATCCATCTGTCTATTTGAGAAAATCGAAGGAGATGGTAAAGGGAGAGAAAGCTCGTAAATTACTGATTCTAATGGTGCTCCGAACCGGAATCGAACCGGTACGACCGTGAGGTCGAGAGATTTTAAGTCTCTTGTGTCTACCTATTCCACCATCGGAGCATTTCGAGGGGATGTTTTTGAGCGAGGAATTGTATAAGGCCGCGTTCGCTAACGCAATTCGGATTGGCTTCTAATTTAAAAGATCTGCTTTGAGTGCACCGCAACACCCCGATAAATGTAGCCGGCAATGCGCGGCGCATTTTCCAGATAGAAGGTGTCTAGCTCAACGATATCGAAGTCTGCGCTGCGGATCAGGTCGGCAATGGGTCGGTTCAGGTGGCAGCCGCCACCAATGCGCTTCCAGGCCGGTGTTATTCGGTGTTGCCAGCGCTGAACCTTGGCATCCGGTGATTCGCCGTGCTCCAGAAACAACAATTTGCCATCAGCTCGCAATACTCTTTTCATTTGGATCAGTGCTTTTTCCCAGCCGGCTATGCTGCACAGTGTAAAGGTGAGCACCACTGTGTCTATGCTGTTGTCTGCCAGCGGAATTTCCTCGCCTGGCAAATCCAGCCACTCTAGGGGCACTGGTGATCGGTTGGCATTTTCGATGGCTTTGTGACGCATACCGGCCGACGGCTCCAGGCCGTATACGCGCGCAACTGCGCTGGGTTGGTAAAGCGAGAGGTTGATGCCCGAACCCATTCCCACTTCCAGCACAATCCCTTTTGCCCTGGGCACCAGGCTCTGGCGCAACGCCATCAGGTCGTCACTGGCGCACACTTTGGCAACCAGGTGCGGCAGTATTTTTTCTTGGTAAAATCCCATTCGTGACACGCCCGTAAGTTGTTAATTTGTATGGCTAAGCTATAGTTCTAACGCTTTCAAGCCTTCGGTTCTTAATATATATCATGAGTGCGACAATCTGTCCGACGCGCACGTCTGTATAAGATAGTACGATGCAATAACCTACTGGTAACAACAACACTAAAGATACCAAAGGCAGTCGACGCCAAGGGCATGAGCCCTATGGTTCTGTGTGAGAAGTTACCGGAGGTTCTATGGAACTCGATCCCATCCTGTTGTCGCGAATACAATTCGCATTCGTGGTGTCTTTCCACGCTATTTTCCCAGTGTTTACTGTGGGTCTTGCTTCTTATATTGCCGTGCTGGAAGGCTTGGCCTTTAAAACTGGCGATCAATCTTGGGTTCGCCTGTCTTCGTTCTGGACCAAAATTTTTGCCGTGGTTTTTGGCATGGGCGTGGTATCCGGAATCGTTATGTCGTTTCAGTTTGGTACAAACTGGAGCAACTTTTCCCAAGCGACTGCCAATTTTCTAGGTCCAATGCTGACTTATGAGGTGATAACAGCATTCTTCCTGGAAGCTGCATTTCTGGGCGTTTTGTTGTTTGGCCGTAATAAAGTTCCACCCGGTGTGCATCTGTTTGCCGCCATTATGGTGGCGACCGGAACCTTCATATCGACCTTCTGGATTCTATCGGCCAACAGCTGGATGCACACACCAGCAGGCGTCGAACTGCGTGACGGCATTTTTTACGTGACATCTTGGACCGAAGCGATTTTCAATCCTTCCTTCCCCTACCGCTTTGCCCACATGGTGCTGGCATCGTTCCTTACGGGTGGCTTTGTTGTCGCCGGAGTAAGTGCCTGGTATCTGCTCAACGGCCGCGAAGTAGAGGCCAACCGGAAAGCGCTGTCTATGTGTCTGTGGCTGCTGTTGATTGTGGCGCCGACGCAAGCAGTGGTTGGTGATTTTCACGGTTTGAACACACTTGAGCACCAGCCAATGAAAGTGGCTGCAATGGAAGGTCATTGGGAAACCGGGACTAACGTGCCTCTGCTGCTGTTCGCTATTCCAGATCAGGAAAACCAGACCAACCATTTTGAAATTGGTATCCCCAGCCTGGCCTCCTTCGTGCTCACCCATGATTGGAATGGTGAGATTTTGGGCCTGAATGAAGTCTCGGCTGAAGAGCGGCCACCGGTTGCGATCGTGTTTTGGTCGTTCCGCATAATGGTCGCCCTTGGTTTGCTGATGATTGTGTTCGCGCTGGCCGGCTTGTTCCTGCGCCGTGGTGGCAAATTCTGGCGCACAAGATGGTTTCTGCAGGGTCTGCGCGTTATGAGTATTACGCCGTTTATTGCGGTATTGTCGGGCTGGTTTGTGACCGAAGTCGGGCGCTCGCCCTGGCTGGTTCACGGCATGCTCGATTACTCAGCGGCCGTTACACCCTCACTCACCGGCGGTATGGCTCTGTTCACCCTGATTGGTTACGTGGTGGTGTATTCGATGGTGTTCTCCGCTGGAGTTTACTATTTGATGCGGGTTTTGTTTGAAGGTCTTGAGGCTGATTATGAAGAGCCCGAGTCACAAACCGAGCGGCCGAAGCGCCCCCTGTCTGCGGCACACACCACATTTGAAATTGGCAAAACCAATGGGCAGCCAGTGAACCAAGGAGGGCACTGATCATGGAACTATTTGATCTGACATTAATCTGGGCGTTTATTATTGGTTTTGGCGTAATCATGTATGTATTGATGGATGGCTTCGATCTGGGCGTGGGGATCTTGTTCCCCTTCGCGCCCTCGGAGCAGGATCGCGACACTATGATGAATTCGGTGGCGCCTGTTTGGGACGGTAACGAAACCTGGCTGGTGCTTGGCGGTGCCGGGCTGCTTGCGGCATTTCCTCTGGTGTACTCCATATTGTTGCCTGCTCTGTACATTGGGGTGTTCCTGATGCTGGCCGGGCTTATTTTTCGAGGCGTTGCGTTCGAATTCCGTTTTAAGGCGCAGAGCTCGCGCTATTTGTGGAATTGGGCGTTTGCCGGCGGCTCTACCCTGGCAGCGTTTGCGCAGGGTGTGGTGGTAGGGAGTTACATTCAAGGCTATGAAACCGCCAATCGAGTTTACGTCGGTGGCGCGATGGACTGGTTAACTCCGTTCACCATTATGACTGGCCTTGGCTTGATTGCCGGATATGCACTCCTGGGTTCCACTTGGCTGATCATGAAAACCGAAGGCCGGCTGCAAGAATGGGCATACAAGATCACCTTGCCTCTTCTTACGGCGGTTTTAGTTGTTTTTGGAATAATAGGTGTGTGGACACCGTTCGTGGATGACATGGTGCGTAACCGCTGGTTCGACAACTTAAGCGTGATTTGGGTGCTGCCGGTTCTGACCTTGCTGTTTGCGTTTCAGATTTTCCGCTCTGTGCGCAACCGGCTTGAAGGCATGCCGTTCGTGGCCACCATGGGACTGTTCATCACGACGTATTTTGGGCTAATCGTGAGCCGCTGGCCCTACCTGGTGCCGCCCGACTACACCCTGTGGGATGCCGCGTCGGCGTACAATTCACAGCTATTCCTGCTGATAGGTCTACTGATCGTTATTCCCTTTGTGCTGGTGTACACCGCCTGGACCTACTGGGTATTCCGCGGCAAAGTGCGCGCCGGCGAGGGATACCACTAAGTGGCTGAACCCGACGCGCGAAACACTAGCGCCCTGAATAACGCTAGCGCCCTTAATAACGGTAGTACCGGTGATTCGTCACCGGTACTACCGGGTGCAGAGGTGAAGCAATGGTTACAAGGCTTGGCCAAGACACACAGCAAAAGCGTTACCAGCACGGCGGTAGCTGGTTTGTTTGCAGGCCTCGCTACCATTGTACAAATGACCTTGTTAGCCACGATTATTCACCAGGGTCTGGTGGAAAAAGTCGCTTTGGCCGCATTGACACCGTATTTTCTGGGATTATTGGCCACATTAGGGGTGCGGGCACTGGCTCAAGGCTGGCAAACCACTCTGGCGTCACGCTGCAGCCAGCAGGTGCGCCAACAGGTACGTCAGCAACTTAACGATTGCTGGCAAGCCACCGGGCCAGTGAGCCTGAACCAGTCTTCTGCTGGCACTCACAGCCGTGAATGGCTTGACCACGTTGATGCTCTGCACGGCTACTTCGCACGTTTTCTGCCGCAAATGCTGATTGCCACCCTGCTACCGCTGATGATTCTAGCGTTTGTATTCTGGTTAGACTGGCTAGCGGCAATATTTTTAATGTTGGCGGCACCACTGATTCCATTGTTCATGGCCTTGGTGGGTATGGGCGCTGAATCACTGAATCAACAGCACTTTCAAACCGTCAGCCGCCTGTCCGGCCAGTTTCTGGATAAGGTGCGCGGGCTGACCACTTTGCAACTGTTTCAGCAAACCGGCCCCGCTTCCGAGGTTCTGCAACAGCGCTCGGACCAATACCGGTTTATCACCATGAAAACCCTGCGGGTGGCGTTTTTGTCGTCAGCTGTTCTGGAGTTCTTTTCGTCTGTGGCCATCGCCGTTATAGCCATGTATATCGGCTTTGGCCTGTTGGGCTACATCGATTTTGGCCCGGCAGCGGATTTAACGCTGTTTTCCGGTTTATTGGTGTTGCTGCTGGCACCGGAATTCTTTCAACCCTTGCGCACACTATCACAGCACTATCACGATCGTGCATCCGCTCTGGGTGCCGGCGCTGAAATTTTCAGCCGGCTTAACGCCTCAGAGCCGACTGGCCAGCGGGTTCGCCCTGCTCCCTCGCAGAACAGCACCGGGGTGATGGTTCAAGACGTCAGCTTTGGCTTCGGCTCTGGCTTTGGCAAAAACAAGCTGCTGTTTGACCGGGTGTCGTTCAGCGTAGGCCGCGGCCAAGCCCTTGCGCTAACGGGGCCCTCCGGAGGTGGTAAAAGCACCTTACTGAATATGATAGCGGGATTTATCGCTCCACAAAGCGGTGCCATTACCATTTTCGACAAAGCCCCCGGTCAGCAAGCGTTTGGCTGGTTAGGGCAAAAAGGCTTCTTGGTAGATGGCACCTGGGCCGACAACCTGCGCTTAACCGCACCGCAGGCCAGCGAGAGTGATATAGCAGCCGCGCTGGAACAGGTTGGCCTGGGTCCTTTGCTTGCTGAGCGCGCAGATGGCATTCACAGCAAAGTGATGGAAGATGGCCAGGGCCTGTCGGGTGGGCAGTCACGGCGCCTTAGCCTGGCGCGTATTCTGGTGGCCGATTACGACCTGATTCTGCTGGATGAGCCCACAGCCGCGCTGGATGCCGACAGCGAACAGCACATTGTGCAAACCCTGTCCAAATTGAAGCAGCAAGGAAAAACCCTGGTGTTTTCCAGCCACCACACGGCGTTGCTCGCACTGGCTGACCGGGTACTGCAGGTGGTAGATGGCCGGTTACAGGCCACTGCTGAAGGAGGTCACCATGTTTGATGCTCTGCGCCCTTGGTTGCAGTTGGTTTTTCACCGCCGTAACCGCTTACTGATTGGCGCTTTTTTGATTCTAGTTACGCTGCTTGCGGGTATCGCTCTGTTGGCGTTGTCTGGGTGGTTCATCACCAGAACAGCTCTGGTTGGCCTGTTGATCGCCATGGGTATTCAGGCCACGATCGAGCTGTATCTGCCCGGCTCGGCCATTCGGCTGTTTGCGGTTTCGCGTACGGTATTCCGCTACCTGGAACGAATTTACAATCACGAAACCGTGCTACGACTGTTGGCCGACATTCGGGTGACCCTATTTAAACGCCTGGCCCTCGTGCCCCGCAGCCAGCGCTCGCCAATGACGGGCGCACAATGGCTGTCACGCTTGCTCACCGATGTGGACGCGCTGGATACTCTCTACCTGCGCCTACTTGCCCCTGCGTCCCTGGCGGCGCTGGTAAGTGTTGGGGTTATTATCCTGGCCGCTACGGTGTTTAGTGTACAAACCGGCGTTTTGGTCGCTGCGTGCCTGGGCCTGGCCTTTGTGGTGGCAACGGGCACTGTCTACATGCGCACCCATAGCTTGGCTCGGGCTCAAAGTGAGCGCCGGGACACACTACGAAGCCAGCTGGTTCAGCACATTGAAGGTTACGCAGAGCTTACCGCTGCTGGCCGTGCCCGTGACCACAGTGCTTTGTTGATGCAGCAGGCCGAGCAGTTAACCAGCGAGCAATGCACTATTGAGGCTCGGGCGGGCTGGCACCTTGCCGGCTCAAACCTGTTGATAAACCTGGCAGTAGTGGTGGCTCTGTGGATGGGATTTAGCCTGTACCAGCAGCAAATGCTGTCTGGCCCGGTGCTGGTTTTGCTGCCCATCGCTTTATTGGGATTAGGCGAGGTGTATGGCGTGTTGCCCGACGCGTTTTCCCGCCTTGGCGGCACTGTCGCCTCTGCCCGGCGCTTGAACCGCGACACAGCAGAAAGCGCCAAGCACAGCGATGTCACCTTGGCGAAGACGACGGCAATGGAAACGCCTGAGAACGGCGTTTTTGCGGTCGCGGTTCACGATCTGCAGCTGCGCCACGGCAACAGTCAGCCTTTGCTGGCCCGCCCTCTCAGCTTCGAACTCAAGCCCGGGGAGTGGCTAGGCTTTACCGGCCGGTCTGGCAGCGGAAAATCGTCCCTGGCAGACGCTCTGAGCGGGCTAATAAACCCATCAGGCGGTAGCGTTAGCAGCCTTCCGGTTGCTTACCTGACCCAGCAAACCTATCTGTTTGACGACACCTTAAGCATGAACCTGAAAATGGCCAACCCGGAGGCCAGCGATGACGATCTATGGCAAGTGCTGGACCTGGTCGAGATGGGAGACCGCTTTGGTGACGAGCCGGCCCAGCTGGATACCTGGCTGGGCAGTGGCGGTAATGTACTGTCTGGCGGCGAAGCCCGGCGCATTGCGCTGGCGCGAGTGCTGCTAAGCCCTGCGACCGTGTTCGTGCTGGACGAGCCATTCACCGGTGTCGACAAAGCCCTGCGGGACCGCATATGCTGCCGTTTGGAACAACGTTTGGCGGGCCGTACGGTGATCAGCCTGGCTCACAGTGTGGATGCACTGGCAGGTGGCACCGCTACGATTGCGCTTTAATATAAATATAAAAACTTCGGGATCGACTATGTCTTCGCAAATAATACTTCCACGCATCCTGCAGGTTGGCGCCGGTGCCAGTGAAGAATTACCCAATGTACTTGCCAGCCTTAATTGCAGCCGACCGCTGATTATTACCGACAAGATGATGGTCGATCTAGGCTATGCAGAGTCGCTCAAGGCGTGCCTGCTGCAGCGTTCGATAAGTGCCGATGTGTTTAGCGATACCGTCCCGGAACCCACAGTGGGCTCTATTCAGGCCGGCGTTGAGCAGGTTCGCAACGGCGATTACGATTGTATTGTCGCTCTTGGCGGTGGCAGTCCGATTGACAGTGCCAAAGCGATTTCGATATTGGCCAGCTTCGGTGGGGTAATGAGCGATTACAAATTTCCGCGCATCGTCAATGAAAGCGGTATTCCGGTGATTGCGGTGCCAACCACCGCCGGTACAGGTTCGGAAGCCACCCGCTTTACCATCATCACCGATGAAACCAGTGATGAAAAAATGCTCTGTGTGGGCATCGGCTTTATGCCGGTTGCGGCTCTGGTAGACTACAACCTGACCCTCACCGTACCTGCACGAACCACCGCCGATACCGGCATAGACGCCCTGACCCACGCAATGGAGGCTTACGTCAGTCAGAAAGCGAATCCGTACAGCGACACCCAGGCGCTGGCCGCTATGCGCTTGCTGGGGCCAAATCTGCGTACCAGCTATAAAGACGGAGCCAACAAACCCGCTCGTGAAGCCATGATGCTGGGTTCAACCTTGGCGGGCATCGCATTTTCCGCTGCATCCGTGGCGTTGGTGCATGGCATGAGCCGCCCTATCGGCGCTGCGTTTCATGTGCCCCACGGTTTGTCGAACGCCATGTTGTTGCCGGCCGTTACCGAGTTCTCTATCCCCTCAGCGCCCGAGCGCTACGCCGATTGCGCGCGAGCCATGGGCATTGCTGATGAGAGCGACAGCACAGACCGCGCTAACCAGAAGCTGATGAAAGAACTGTACGCGCTGAACGAAGAACTTCAGGTACCAACTCCAGGCGAATTTGGCATTGATCGCGCCAAATTCTTTGAGTTGATACCTACAATGGCCGAACAAGCCTTGGCGTCTGGCTCCCCAGGCAATAACCCGCGGGTGCCGACTGCGCTGCAGATCGCAGCGCTTTACGAAAGGCTTTGGTAAACCGGCAACGTGCTGATGACTGGGACCCGTTTTAACGGGTCTCCAGCACGTCAAAGCTCAACCCGGCGCGGCTGGTCAAGCGCTCCAGCAACGGTTGGCCCAGCAAGGATGCAGGAGTCCAGAAACCGCCGTCCCGATTCTTCGGAATGTCGAATGCCAAACAGGTTGCTGCTTCGCCGAGCATGCGACTCGTAGCACCGTAACCCGGATCGCGATCGCCTTTAACACGGGTAATGATCGTGCGTCCGTCAGCGGTTTTTCCCACAAATCGTATGTCAAAAAAGCCGGCCTGCTGAGCGTCCGGGCTTGGCCCCTCGCCTGGCTGCGGCACGAATTTTTCAATAGCCCAGCGTGTGGGTTTTACCGCAGAACCCATAAAGAACCCCGCCAAAGCTGCAGTGATGGCGTAAGCAGTCAGCCGGCCTTTCACACCCCGGCCGGTCATCACGGCTTCGTCGTAGGTGAATTCCAGGCCGTAGCGGGTATCTTGCAGAGCGTTAGACCGGTGAATAACACGGGTGTTGATGGCGCCCATCACAAACGGTGCCAGCCAGCTGTTCAGGGTTTTATCAAACCCGGGGCCTTTTAGCGAAGGCTGGCGGGTTTTTGAACGGTGGCCCGCTGGGCTGATGGAGAACGGGTTCGCCATAGAGCGGCGCAGCTCGGGATCGGCGGCCATTTCCTTGGCGATGTTGATCATTGACGCCACTGTGCCGCCAGAGAGCGTTCCCTTGGCCGCTTTCACGCGCATACGTACATCCTGGCACACACTGCCAAACGCGCTCTGGGCCTGTTGCTGAAGGAACCAGACGCCCATATCTGAAGGAATAGAGTCGAAACCGCAGCAGTGCACCATTCGAGCGCCGGATTCCTTCGCGGCCGCTTCATAACGCGACACCATTTTGCCAATCCACTGTACTTCACCGGTAAGGTCACAGTAGTCAGTGCCGGTTTCGACGCAGGCTTTGATCAGTGGTTCGCCAAAAAGCGCATATGGGCCGACCGTAGAAATAATCACCCGGGTGCGCATGCACAGTGCCTGCAGTGCCGGCTCATCGGCGGCATCGGCGACCAATAACGGTAAGTCTGCAGCGCCTGACCCCAGCTGGTTCTTGAGTGTTTCAAGCTTTGACTGGGAGCGGCCGGCTATAGCCCAGGAAACATCGCCACCCACGCCATGGGTGTCGTACAGATACTGGGTCAGAATCTGACCCACAAAACTGGTGGCGCCGAACACCAGCAAATCGTAAGGGGGCTTCTTGCTTGCACTCATCACTTTTCCTGCCTGTGTTTTGATCGGATTTTTCATAAAAAAAGGCACCGGGAAAGGTGCCTTTTTTCAATAGAACCAGAAGCTTATTACGCTTTCTTAAGTTCTTCTTCAAGCTGCGGTATCGCTTCAAAAAGGTCCGCAACCAAGCCGTAATCTGCTACCTGGAAGATAGGTGCTTCTTCGTCCTTGTTGATCGCAACAATCACTTTGGAATCAGACATACCCGCCAGATGCTGAATAGCACCCGAGATACCAACAGCAATGTACAGCTGTGGCGCAACGATTTTTCCGGTTTGCCCTACCTGCATATCGTTGGGCACGAAGCCGGCGTCAACAGCGGCTCTGGATGCACCGACAGCGGCACCCATCAAGTCGGCGATCTGCTCCAGCATTTTGAAATTTTCGCCGTTCTGCATACCGCGGCCGCCAGAGATAACAATCCCGGCGCTGGCAAGATCAGGGCGGTCAGATTTTGCTTTTTGTTCACTCACAAACGTGGACAAGCCTGCATCTTTTACCACGTCCAGCTGTTCCACCGATGCGGAGCCACTTTCTGCTGCTACCGGGTCGAAACCGGTTGGGCGCACGGTGATCACCTTAACGCTATCGCTGGATTTAATCGTTGCGATGGCGTTACCCGCATAAATCGGGCGCACAAAGGTGTCTTGGGCTTCAACACGAATGATGTCAGAAATCTGAGCCACATCCAGCAATGCCGCTACGCGGGGCATGGTGTCTTTGCCCGTACTGCCGGCAGCTGCCAGGATGTGGGTGTAACCCTCGGCCAGCTCAACAATCAGCTGGCTAAGATTTTCACCCAAAAAGTGGCCATAAACCGCGTTATCAGCAACCATCACCTTGTTAACACCGTCAGCCTTTGCTGCGGCTTCCGCGATGGCGCCCACGTTTTCACCGGCAACCAACACATCGATGTTGCCACCGATAGCCTTGGCGGCTGCGATAACACTCAGGGTCGCCTGCTTCAGGCTGCTGTTGTCATGTTCAGCAATTACAAGGATGCTCATCAGATCACCTTCGCTTCGTTCTTCAATTTGTTAACCAGCTCTGCCACGTCTGCAACTTTGATACCTGCCTGGCGTGAAGCCGGGGCTTCCACTTTGACAATTGTCAGGCGCGGAGCGACATCAACACCCAGATCAGCCGGGCTGATGGACTCCAGAGGCTTCTTTTTTGCTTTCATAATATTAGGCAAAGACGCGTAACGCGGCTCGTTCAAACGCAAGTCGGTGGTAACAACCACGGGCAACGTCAGTGAAACGGTCATCATGCCGCCGTCTACTTCGCGGGTTACGTTTACTTTGTCACCGTCGATCACAACTTCAGACGCGAACGTACCCTGGCTCATACCTGCCAGCGCGGCCAGCATCTGGCCAGTTTGGTTGTTGTCTGAGTCGATGGCCTGCTTGCCCAGAATAATCAGGTTGGGCTGCTCTTTGTCGGCTACAGCTTTCAGCAGCTTGGCAACCTGCAAAGACTGAATCTCTGCGTCTGTTTCAATGTGGATGCCACGGTCCGCGCCCAATGCCAAAGCGGTGCGGATCTGTTCCTGACAGGCCTTGGGGCCAATAGAAACCACCACAATCTCGTTCACAACGCCCTTTTCTTTCAGCCGAACCGCTTCTTCAACAGCGATTTCGCAGAATGGGTTCATTGCCATTTTAACGTTAGCGAGATCAACGCCGGAGTTGTCCGGCTTTACACGCACTTTTACGTTGTAGTCAACTACTCGTTTTACAGCAACCAGAACCTTCATAGATTCCTCGTTCTTCTACGATGTGTTTAAAGACGTATCAGCAAATTCAATGGGAGTATCTGCTGCGGGAGTGCAACAATACTGCCGATAAAGCGAAAGCGGGTCAATAGAAATGGCGCCGTTTAGGTCATGCCGGCACAGCCGTAGCAGCTTGAGAACAGGGAGAAAATCCCTACACATCAATTAAAACGAACGTTTGTTTGGCGTACCAGGAAGACGCAAGAAGAGTTACTATAGATACAACGCTAGCTTAACTTTAGCAGCACGCAGTCGTCTGCAGGGTTTTTTACACGTATAATAGCGCACAGATTTTGAAGAGCCCGGTTCAGTCGTGACTGTCCAACATTTAAAAAATATGGTTGAGGAGACTAACGTGGAACGCGAATCGATGGAGTTTGATGTCCTGATCGTCGGTGGTGGTCCTGCTGGCCTTTCGGCAGCCTGTCGCCTGATGCAACTCGCCCAAGATGCAAGCCAGGAATTAACGGTTTGCGTGGTGGAAAAAGGCTCCGAAATCGGCGCTCACATTCTGGCCGGTACCGTTTTTGAGCCAACTGCTTTAAACGAGCTGTTTCCAAACTGGAAAGAGCTGGGCGCACCGTTGAATACTCCGGTCACCCGTGATGATATTTTCCTGCTAAAAGATCAGGAAAAAGCCACAAAGATACCCAATGCGTTTGTGCCAAAGAACATGCACAACCACGGCAACTACATTATCAGCCTGGGTAATTTCTGCCGCTGGCTGGGTGAGCGTGCCGAAGAGCTCGGTGTTGAAGTCTATCCCGGTTTTGCGGCGTCGGAAACGATTGTGGAAGACGGCCAGGTCAAAGGCATTATTACCGGCGATATGGGCGTAGCCCGTGACGGCAGTCATAAAGACAGCTACATGCCCGGTATAGAACTGCGCGCCAAATACACTCTGTTCACTGAAGGTAGCCGCGGCCACCTGGGCAAGCGCCTGATCAACGAATTCAAGCTAGACGCCGGCAAGGATCCCCAGCACTATGGTCTTGGCATCAAAGAATTGTGGGACATTGACCCGGCCAAACACGAACCGGGCCTGGTGGTGCACACTACAGGCTGGCCCCTGAGCGAAAGCAACTCTACCGGTGGCTCCTTCCTGTATCACCTTGAAGGCGGACAGGTATATGTAGGCCTGATTACTGATTTGAGCTACAGCAATCCACACCTTAGCCCGTTTGATGAAATGCAACGGCTCAAGCACCATCCGGAAATCAAAAAACATCTGGAAGGCGGCAAGCGTGTATCTTACGGCGCCCGTGCCATCACCAAAGGCGGCTTTAATTGCCTGCCGAAGATGAGTTTCCCCGGAGGCCTCCTGCTGGGCTGTAACGCCGGCACCCTGACCTTCTCCAAGATCAAGGGCACTCATACGGCCATGAAATCTGGAATGATGGGCGCAGAAGCGGTGTTTGAAGCGCTGAATGCAGGTAAAAGCGGCGAAGAGATCACCAGTTTTGAAGACCGCTTCAAAGACAGCTGGCTGTACAAAGAGCTCTATAAAGACCGTAACTTCGGCCCCAGCATTCACAAATTTGGCCCGATCATTGGTGGTGGCCTGGCGTATCTGGAGCAGAATATTCTGGGCCGTAGCCTGCCCTTCACGTTGCACGACACCCTGGCCGATCACGATGCGATGAAACCGGCGGCTGACTGCAGGCAGATCAGCTATCCAAAACCGGACAATAAACTGACCTTCGACAAATTGACGTCGGTGTTTATCTCGAACACCAACCACGAAGAAGACCAGCCGGTTCATCTGCAGCTCAAAGATCCAAGCATTCCGATAGAGCACAACCTGCCGAAGTACAACGAAGCGGCACAGCGCTACTGCCCTGCGGGTGTGTATGAGGTGGTTGAAGCGGAAGATGGCAGCGGCAAACGCTTCCAGATTAACGCGCAGAACTGCGTGCACTGCAAAACCTGCGACATTAAAGACCCGTCCCAGAATATTACCTGGGTAACACCAGAAGGCGGCGGCGGTCCAAACTACCCCAACATGTAATAGTAACAGGCAAAAAAAAGGCTCCCAAGGGAGCCTTTTTTACGAGCAGTCCACAGTAATTTAGTGAGCGTGCCCGTGTTCCTGTTCTTCGTCTGTTGCGTCGCGAACTTCAACAACTTCAACATCAAAGTGCAGGGTCTCGCCAGCCAGAGGATGGTTCGCATCAATAGTAACGGTCTCGTCACCTACTTCAATAACGCGCACCACTTGGGGGCCGTTCGGCGTCTCCGCCTGGAACTGCATGCCTGGCTCAATGGACTCTACGCCTTCGAATGCGCTGAGGGGAACCGGCTGAATCAGCTCGTCGTTCTTCTCACCATAGGCTTCAGCAGGAGCCACTGAAACTTTCATGGCGTCACCGGCGACTTTTTCATTCAGTGCACTTTCCAGCCCACCGACGATGTTCTGTGCGCCTTCCAGGTAAGACAGCGGCTCCCGACCTTCTACGCGGGAGGAATCCAGTTCTTCTCCCTGGTCATTGGTGAGCGTGTAATGGATGGATACAACGCGGGGTTGTGCCATGTGATCTCCTTGCGTGTCTGAAATGACTGTATTGAATTCATGTATACCCAGCTTAACAACGACTAAACCGCGATAACCATTATTTTTTGGGGCGCAGGCAGAGTTTTCAACCGTTACCGGTCAATTTATAAAAATTCCCTTTGCTGAACACGCCAACCACGGGTTCGCCGTCTGTTACACGCTCAACGGCCAAGTCCGCCAATTCGTAGTAAGCCGCCGTTACTAGCCGTGCCTTCACGCCATGGTGCACCGTTATCAGCGGTCGGGGTTCACCAGTACCGGGGTAAGTGTCCATTTGCAGCGGGTGGTCGGCGCCAACACTAAGAATTTCTCCCACATTGGTGATTAGCGTCAGCGCCTGTTGTTCGCCCTGCCCGCTTACTGTTAATGAGTGCGCCAGCAGCGGTGTGTCTTCCACTTGAATGCGCCATTTTTCGACCGGTGAAACCAGGTAATACTCGCCGTCTTCTTCTAGCCGCAATATGCTGGAAAACAGCTTCACCAGTGCCTCGCGCCCAATAATATTACCTTTAAACCACCAATCGCCGGCGCGATCTATGCGCATCTCCATATCGCCGGAGAGCGGCGGATGCCAGTCTTGCAGTGGCGGTAAACCTTTGGCAGGAACAGACTTTGCGAGCTGCTCCAGGTCTGTTGGTTGTTGGCTCATAGAAGACTCCCTTGGTGGGTAGCTACAGTGAAGGTCAGGGGAAAAACTGGTTTTTCAGATCAGCGCAGCCGGGGCCGACGACGGGCATGTCCAGCAGCACGGCTTGGGCCGTCATGAACGCTGCACCGCGCCGGTGGCCGTCTGTCAGCAGGCTGGTAAGCACGCCGACCAATGGCATGTGCGACACCAGCAACAACGGTGAAGCCGTACTGGCCAATAACGCCTCCAGGCAACGGGCCGGATCGTCGTCTGGCGTAATGAACCGCTTTTCTTCAACCGAACAATTCAATCTTTCGGCCACTATCGCGGCGGTTTGCCGGGCACGAACCAGAGGGCTGCACCAGATGAGCTTCGGGCGGCTATCACTTTCCGCCAGCTGGCCGGCCACTCGGGCAACCTGTTGCCTACCCACGTCGGTGAGCTCGCGCTGCTCATCCTGTGTGTGCCAGCCCGCTTCGCCGTGGCGCATTATAAGAAGCTTCATCAATAACCTCTAAGCGTTTGGTTAACTTGAAAAAAAAGTCGCGATAGAATTGCTATGAAACCGCTATGGAATCGTTATTGAACTATTGTGCGCGGCAGAATGAACTCCACATCGGAGTTCTGCGCGGCCGTCATCAAACCGTTGATAACCGCCTTTACAGACGCATTGCCATATAGAATTTCGTGTAAGCCCCGTACCAGCGGCATTTGAATGCCCATGGCCTCGGATTTGTCGCGCACCAGTTTCAAGGTGTAAATACCTTCTGCGACCTGCCCCAGCTCGGCCGCCGCTTCGTCCAGCTGCCTGCCTTTGCCAATCGCGTAACCAATACGGAAATTCCGGCTTTTGGACGATGTGCAGGTAACAATCAGGTCACCAACGCCAGCCAGTCCCAGGAAGGTCATAGGATTGGCCCCCAGGCTGACCGCAAAGCGGCTCATTTCGGCCATGCCCCGTGTAATCAGCATGGCTTTGGCGTTTTCGCCCATCTCCAAAGCCGAACCTAGCCCGGCGACAATGGCGTAAATATTTTTCAATGCACCCGCCAGCTCCACGCCGTACATATCGGCGTTGGCGTAAACTCGAAAATACTCGCAGCCCAGCAGGTTTTGAACGCTGGTGCGCACCTGTGGGTCTTCCGAGGCTATGACGGTGGCGGTCAGATCACGATTTACAATCTCCGCGGCCAGGTTGGGACCGCTGAGCACACCTATACGGCATTGGGGGATTTCTTCCTGCAGTATTTCGCTCATCAGTTTGAAGCCCTGGGCTTCAATACCTTTGGTCAGGCTAACGACTACCTGGCCATCACGAAAACAGCTGGCGTGCTGGTGAATGACATCACGGAAGGCTTTTGATGGGATGGCAACAAAGACAATTTCGGCGTTGGCAACGGCGCCGGGAAAATCTGTGGTGGGTTCTATATCACCGGCCAGCATGATACCGGGCATGTAACGCTCATTCTGACCGGTTTCGCGGATGCTGTCGGCTTGAGCTTGGTCGCGCATCCAGAAATGCACCCGATGGCCATTTTCAGCCAGCACTTTGACCATGGCTGTGCCAAAACTGCCGCCGCCAAGCACTGCCACATCATGGCGGCCTGGTGCATTGGACGCGTTGCCCTGCGCGGGCGCTGTTGTGTTTTCGGCCATAGTTATTTAACTCTTCAGGAACAGTCATTCCGTTTTTCGCTCAGCCGGTTTCTTCGCATTCCAGGGCGTGAACCAGATTTTTGAATTCTTCCCGATTGCGACTGTTCATACCCATCAGTATTTTATGGGCTTCCAGCACTTTGTCGCGAACCTGCTGCTCACCGGCTTTCAGCTCCGGAATTTCTTCCAGGCGCTCCATGCTGGAGACCGGCTCGCCGACAATAATAAAAATACTGTCGAAACCCATCGAACCGATGATGCGTGTGATATCCGGGTGGGTGGAAATCAGGCTGGGCGTGCATCCGCTCTGTTTTTTGGCGGCCAATGCTATTTTTGCCAAAAGTCCCAGAGTTGTGCTGTCGATGACTTCAGTTTCAGACAGGTCGATGACCACGGTTCTGAAATTGGGATCCTGAGTGATGGACTCAACCAGGTTATCCAGCGTCGAGCACAGATTCAGGCGTATTTCACCAACAAACTTCAAGACATAAATGCCTTTTTCTTCCGCTTGCAGAATTTTATAACCAGCCATTTTCCATACTGCCACTGTTTAGGACGACGGGCTTTCTGAATCACCTGAGGTGTCAGTGACCGACACCATAGCGATATCGTCGGGTAATTCCGTCATCTCATCGAGATTCAAGGCCTCGCTCAAAGAGTCAATAGTGTGACTACCTCCCGATACGAGTTCAAGTAGTGTTCGCTCCTTTTCATCCAGGCTTTTAGCCGGTATGACCTCCAGGATGCCGTCTGAAAACATCAGCAACCTGAACGGCGCCGTCAGCGCCAGCTGAAACACCTGCCATTCAGGCTCTTCAAACAGCCCAACCGGAAGCCCGCTACCCTTTAAGAACTCTGCCGGCTGATCTTCAAACACAATGATCGGCATTGGAAGATGCGCACCTACCGTGTAGCTCAAAACACGTGTTTTCAAGTCAATAATGCCCATGAAAATAGTCACGTGCTTACCCAAACCGGTATCCAGAAGCTCTGAATTTATACGTTGTAAAAAGAGTTCAGGATGCATGATTTCATCATTAAACCCTCGCCTTAAGTCACGCCGTAGCCTGCTGGTCAGATTTTTCAGTAGCACCGTAACAAACGCAGAGCTGGCACCATGGCCAGACACATCTGCGATGTACACCATTACTTTGTCATCGTTTAACTTGAAATAATCCAGAAAATCGCCGCTCAGGAACAACGATGGTTTGATCAGGTGGTCGATGACCACGCCGTTCACTTCCATATTGTGCTCTGGCAGCATTTTCATCTGCACCTTGCGGCCAGCACGGTGGTCTGCGCTGAGCTCGGACATACCCGATCGCAGTTCCCGGTTGGCGTCTTCCAGCTCTTGACGGTATAGCTGATTCAAGCGATTGATTCGTGCTCGCTCAAGCAGCTTTGCAATTACATCGTCCAGAGCGTTACGGTCTGAACTGCAGGGTTTTAGCAGGAAATCTGAGGCACCGGCCCGCATGACCGCTACAACGTCGGCGCCTGTGGCCTGTTCAGCGCAGGCCACAATCGGAATAAAATGATCGCTGTCTTCAAGGCGGTCTGCCACTTTTTGAATGGCGTCTGGCGGTAAATCCGCAAATATGATGTCTGGTGCTGGCCCCTCGTAAAGCGCGCTGGCCGCTGACGGACTTGCATACCCAAGCGCGTAAAAGCCGCGAACTTCCAGGTAACGGGACAGTTCGGCACGCGCATTTGCGTCGGAATCAATGATCAAAATGCGCTGAGTACGCAAAACCATAGCAGCTGCCCTAAACGACTGACGAGAAGCGGAAAACAGAGGGTACAGGGCTTATTCTGGCATTCCTCTGTGATATAACAACCGGTATAAAACCGGTACGAAACCATTACAAAACCATTACAAAACCATTACGAAACCAAGAGTACCATCAATTTTAGGGAAAGCCGATTATGAGGCGCGCCGTAAACGACTTGCTCGGAGCCTACGACAAACTGATTATGGACCCGGTTCACGGGGCCATTCCCCTGTACCGCCATGAAATACAGGTGATAGACCACCCGCTGTTCCAGCGCCTGCGCAATATCTGCCAGAACGACATTCTCAGCCTGGTATTTCCCGGCGCCACCCACTCGCGATTCTTGCACAGCATTGGCGTGATGCACGTGGGCACACGCATGTTCCGTGCGATGATCGACGCCTATCTGCGCGAGCGCCAACTCAGTGAACAAACCGACCTGACCCTGAGCCAACTTGACGCTATCGACTACCTGGCCAAAACCATTCGTTTGGGCTGCCTGCTTCACGACAGCGGCCACTCCAGCTTTTCGCACCAGTTCAGCCAGGCCCGCCACATTCGCGAACTGATGTCGCGGCCCGGAAGGTTTGAGGATTTGTGGGCCGATGTGGACTTTCGCCAGTACCACCCGCAGCCGCCGGAGGAGCTGGAGCACGAGCATTATTCTGTGCGTGTAGCGCACGAAGTGCTCAGCGCTATAGATCTGGCCGCCGCCGGGCTAAACGCGGTCGACGTTATCGGCATTATGGAAACCACAGAAGTTAAACCAAGCCCCACTTTCTGCAAGCACGCAATGACTTTCTGGGAATTCATCGCCGGGGCCGATGCTCACGGCGGCGCTATTGTGGAAGACGATATTCCGGGAATGGTCATGAACCTGCTGTCGTCTATCGTATCCGGCGAAATCGATGCTGACAGGGCCGATTACATGCTGCGCGACGGTTTTCACTCGTCGGTCACCATTGGCGGCTTTAATCTGGACCATCTGTTGAGCAACCTGCGCTTTGGCTGGAACCCCGACGAGCCATGGCTGGGGCTGGCCATCACCCAGAAAGGCTTGGGCGCGCTGGAGGATTTCGTTTATAGCCGTTACCAGATGTACCGCAAGGTGTATGCCCACAAAACCGCGCTGGGTTTTGACTGGCTGCTGCGCGAGGCCATCAACGAAGTATTGGATGACGAAGAAAGTTTCCACTGGATTGATACCTGCCTGAGTGACATGCAGTGGTTTGCGGAGTTAACGGACAACTTCTTCTGGGAAGCGTTTCGTAAAGTGGCGCGGCGCCAGCCAGAAAGCTTTTCATTCTGCATCGTGAACCGGGTAAAGCTGCAACACCTGGATACCCGGGAAGATCTGAACCCAGACGCCATCGCCCAACACAGTCAGTGGCTGGCCGGGCAGCTGGCGCTGAACCCGGCCAATGTGGTGACCTGTTCGATGTATGCACGTTTTTCCAATATTCAGGATAATTTCAACGGCATAAAGGTGCTTATGCGCAACCCCGTCAACCGACGCAGGTCGCTGCAGAAAATCACCGACGTCAGCGCTTTTTTCAGTAAGTTTGGCGACGGCATCATCACCCATTTTTACACACGGCCGTTTACGCCGGCTCCGATCCACCAATAGCGCCCACAAGGCTTACGGCGCTGTTATAAGCGCCTTCTATGCGCCCTCCTGCCAGCCAATCGCCGGCCAGCCCCAATTGCTCGTCTGGGAACCAGAGGTGGCCGGGCTGAGGCTCGTCGCCGGCGTCAGAACGGGCATACAGCCAGCGGTGGGTTAAGGTTTCCAGCGCTGGTTCGGCGCTGCCGCTAAGCTCGGCGAAGGCCGTCATCAAACCATTCACCACTTGCTGGGGTTCGTCGTTCACGTGGGCATTGGTCCACTCGGGCGTTGCGTGCAGCACCCACCAATGGCCTGCAGAAGGTTCATCGAATGCGTTCTCGCGACCCGGCTTGCTGGTGTTGTCCGCTACCCAGAACAACGGTGAATTGGCGACTCTGGCCCCTTGAAAACGCGGCCAGGGGTTAACGTTAAATTTAACGGCTACGGCCCAACACGGCAAAATCTGGGACACCGCCGTGTCCAGTTCGCAGGCAAGTTGCGCCGCACTGCTGTCCGCCAGCAGCTCGCGGGCCTGAGCCGGCGGAGCGGTTATAATTACCTGGTCAAACGCTCCCAAATTCTGGCCGTCGGTGTCCTGCAGAAGCCATTTTTTACTTTCTGAGTCACGGCGTAGTTTTACCACCCGGGTTTGCGCCTGAACATTCAAGCCTTCAGACAAGCCCCGGGTAATGGCGGTCATTCTGGGTGCGCCGACGTAACGCGGTTCCGCGGGAAATTCTGACCAGTCACCGTTATTCTGTTGGTAGCCAAGCTGGCCGTGCCAGGGAACAACCGTGTGCTCACCGGCATGCTGGCGTAAAAACGGCAAAAAATCCGGATTCCGCGATGTGAAATACTGGCCCCCTATGTCCACAGACGTTCCGGCAACCCGTTTTGCAGACAGCCGGCCACCGGGGCCGCGGCTTTTTTCGAACAGGGTCACATCGTGCCCTTGAGCATTAAGCAAAACGCCTGCGGTCAACCCCGCCACGCCTGAACCAACAATGGCAACAGAGCGTATAGTGTCGGTAACAGCGCTTACGGTTCCGTCAGAAGAGTTGTTCTGGTACATAGTGTTGCAGCTTCCATCAGTAATTAAAGGCTTAAAGGGTATGACCCCAGTTCGACATTGGTTTTTAAATATCGTTCGATGGTTTGATTCCGACGCAGGCGCGGACAATCTCGACAGTGATTCACGGGCGTTCAACCTGGTTCGGGTTATACCATTTATTGCCCTGCATCTGGCATGCCTGCTGGTGTATTTTACCGGCACCAGCACCTTTGCTGTGATGTTCGCACTGGCATTTTTTTGGCTGCGAATGTTTGCGATTACCGGATTTTATCACCGCTACTTTGCCCACAAAACATTCAAGACAAGTAGGAAAACCCAATTTATTTTTGGGGTATTAGGTGCTAGTTCGGCGCAGCGCGGGCCCCTTTGGTGGGCGGCACATCACCGCCATCATCACCAGCATTCAGATCAGGAGAAAGACCTGCACTCGCCCCACCAAGGCGGTTTTTGGTGGGCCCATGCAGGATGGTTCACGTGTGACGCCGGTTTTTCGATGAACGAACGCAAAGTACGAGATTGGTTAAAATTCCCCGAGTTGCGCTTTATCAATCGGTTCGACGCCTTGGTGCCGGCCATCGCGGCACTGATTATTTACGGCATAGGTGAAGGCTTGGCAGCTTGGGCGCCCAGGCTGGGAACGAATGGCCCTCAGTTGTTAGTTTGGGGCTTCTTCATCTCTACTGTTGTGCTGTTTCACGCCACGGTATCCATCAACTCACTGTCTCATGTGTGGGGTAAGCGGCGTTTTGAAACCGGGGACGACAGCCGCAACAACTTCTGGCTGGCGTTGCTTACTTTGGGTGAAGGTTGGCATAACAATCACCATCGCTGGCCGCAGTCTGTACGCCAAGGTTTTCGCTGGTACGAAATCGACATTACCTGGTACGGCCTGTGGTTACTGGCCCGGTTAGGAATTATCTGGGACCTGAACCCAATTCCGAAAAACGTTCAGGAAGAAACCCGCAAGTTAGACTCCATCAGGAGGATGCAATCATGACCATCGCACCAAAAATCGAGGTAGGCTCACAACATGCAGCCACGCCTCACGTTGTTAATCGCTTTCGCGAGCTGTTTAACACATTAGACAAAGGCAACCTGAATAAGCTCGCCGGAGTTTATGGTGAGCATATCCACTTCAAAGATCCCTTGGGCGAAGTCCACGGTCTGGATGAATTAACCCGCTATTTTGCAGGGTCTTACCAGAACGTCATCGCCTGTCATTTTGTATTTGCCCAGGAAGCCGTGGACGAAGGCACCGTTACCCTGCCCTGGACCATGTATCTGCGCCACAAGCGCATCAATGGCGGCCGAGAAATTCAGGTAGAAGGTATCAGCCATTTACACATTGGCGGTGGCAAAGTGAATTATCATCGGGATTACTTTGATGCCGGCCAGCTACTGTATGAAAACCTGCCTCTGCTGGGCGGTATTATTCGCAAAATAAAGGAACATGCCGGATGAAAAACGTGCTTCAGAAAAGTAGCAATGTTTGGCTCACCGGCGCAAGCTCCGGCATTGGCGAAGCGTTGACCCGTGTGCTAGTAGCTGACGGCCATAAACTGGTGCTTACGGGCCGCCGCCCGGAGCCACTGCAAAACCTGCAACAATTGGCTTCAGACCGCATCAGTGTTGCCGCCGCCGATACCACCAGTAGTGAGGAGTTAGTCACGATTGCGCCGGTTCTGGAAAGCCATGGCCCGCTCAATATGGCCATTTTGAACGCAGGCACCTGTGACTACGTCGACATTGCCAATTACAGCAGCGACGTGATCGGTAACAACATCATAACGAATGTTATGGGCACCGCCCGTAGCCTGGACATTGCACTGCCTGCACTGCGCCGGGCTCGCGCCGAAGGCGAATCGGCGACTCTGGTCATCGTGAGCTCGTCAGCTTGGTGGCTGCCGTTCACGCGGTCAGAAGGCTATGGTGCTTCTAAGGCGGCGCTCAGCTATTTGGGCCATTGCCTTCGAGCCGATTTGGCGCCAGAAGGCATTGATGTCGTAGTGGTATCGCCCGGATTCGTGAAAACGCCCCTGACCGACCTCAACGACTTCCCCATGCCCTTTATCTTGACCGCTGAACAAGCCGCAGAGCGCATTGTCAGCGGTTTGAAGAAAGGCCATCGCGATATTGCCTTCCCCAAACGGTTCACTTGGGCAATGAAGCTTTTGGGTGCACTGCCGCAACCGGTTATTGACCGGATGGCCGCTGCCATGGCGCGGCAATCAGCCGCTAACACGGCAAAATAACCCGACATAATTCTGGCATAAGGCGAACAGTTAATGAGTTTTCAGCGTCAGCGAATTGCTGTCATTGGTGCCGGTGTGTCCGGCCTCACAGCAGCCTGGCTGCTGGCAGAGCACCACGACATCGAAGTTTTCGAGGCAGCGGATTACGCCGGAGGTCACACCAATACCGAACAAGTCTCCTCGGGAGGTCGTTTCTGGCCGGTAAACACCGGATTTATTGTATACAACGACTGGACCTATCCGAACTTCATCAAGTTGATGGATCGGTTAGGCGTTGCGTCAGAAGTTAGCGACATGAGTTTCAGTGTCGACAGTCGCCGCACGGGCCTGCAGTACAACGGCACGAATCTGAACACCCTGTTTGCCCAGCGCCGCAACCTGCTAAACCCTCGATTCCTCAAAATGATTCGCGAAATCTTGCGTTTCAACAAGGAAACTCAGCAGCAGTTGGCCAATCAAAGCATCGACGACAGCGAAACCCTGGGAAGCTACCTCGACCGCAACGGCTACTCGGCGTACTTTCGCAATTTCTACATTATACCCATGGGGTCCGCTATCTGGTCGGCGCCTGAGGTGGTACTGGAACGCTTTCCTATCCGCTTTTTTCTGCAATTTTTTAGCAATCACGGCATGTTGTCGGTTGATGACAGGCCAACCTGGCGAGTGATAACCGGCGGTTCTGCGCAATACGTGGGCAAAATGATGGACCGCCTGGACGGCCGCCTGCGGTTGAATAGCCCGGTGCAGCAAGTGAAACGTGACGCAGACGGAGTTACCGTGATGTGCGCGGGCGGCGAGCAGCGCTTTGACCAGATTGTATTCGCCTGCCACAGCAACCAGGCGCTGGCCATGCTGGCCCAACCCACAGCAACGGAACAACAGGTTCTCGGCGCCATCGCTTACCAGAATAACGATGTGGTACTGCACACAGACGCCAGCGTGTTACCGTCAAATCGCCGGGCGTGGGCGGCGTGGAACTATCTGATTCCTGCCAGCAATAACGAGTTGGTTTCAGTGACCTACAACATGAATATTCTGCAGAATTTCCACAGCGCGGAAGAGACTTTTTGCGTCACCTTGAACCGTAGCCACGACATAGCGCCCGACAAGGTTATCAAAAAGTTTGAATACGCCCACCCGGTGTTCACTTTGGAGGCTGTGGCGGCGCAAAAGCGCTACGAGGAAATCGGCAACCAGAACCGCAGCCACTTCTGCGGCGCCTACTGGTTCAATGGTTTTCACGAAGACGGTGTAAACAGTGCGTTGCGGGTAACCCGTGCCTTTGGCGTGGAGCTCTGACCATGAGTAATCGCCATGAGCAGTGATTGGCTGGAAGGCAGCATACGCCACCGGCGCCAACACCCAGTGCAACACGAGTTCAGCTACCACACCGGTATGCTGGCGCTGGATGTCGACAACTGGCAGTTGGCCACCACGGTTAGCCCACTGTTTTCTGTGGAGCGGTTTAACTGGCTGTCGTTGTATCGGAAAGACTACTTCAAGCCAGACCACGGTCCTCTGGGCCAGGCACTACGGGACTATGTTTGTGAGGCGACAGGCTGGACCCCCGATGGCAAAATCGAGCTGATCACCCACCCGCGCTACTTTGGTTATGTGTTTAATCCGGTCAGCTTCTATTTCTGTTACACCAAGGGTGATAACCCTGCAACCGGAGCAGTACCGCGGGTCATTATCGCGCAAATCACCAACACTCCCTGGCATGAACGCCACGCTTACTGCCTTGAAACCGTTGGCCATCCCGCCAACAAGGCCGGCTGGCGTAGCGAACAATTCGAGTTCGAAAAACGCTTCCACGTGTCACCGTTCAACGGCATGCATCAGAATTACCGCTGGACCTTCAGCTTTCGTGGGCCGCAATTGCGCGTTCACATGAGCGTGATGGAAGAGAATACCCGTCAATTTGATGCCACCTTAGTGGTCCAACGCAAGCCGCTCAGTCGTAGGATACTCCATAGCAGCCTGCGACAGTTTCCGCTGGAAGCGTTAAAAATCGGCGCCAGAATATATTGGCATGCGCTGAAACTGAAACTAAAAGGTGCACCGTTTTACACCCATCCGGACAAGTTGGAACCCAACAACCCGGCATTCAGGCTGGGGCAAGAGGATTGCGGCTTGGATCTTGTGCCAGAGCAGTCCAATGAACGATCTCAAGGAACAAGCGGAAAGGTTAGCTCATGGAGAATATGAATACGTCCTCAGCGGTTTCGGCGAAAATAACATCCGCGCGGCGGCCCTCTCCTATGGCTAGCCGGGTGGCGCGTTCGCTGGTAATGCAGCAACTGACCCGCTTACAACAAGGCACGCTGGTTATTCGTGAAGCCGGTGCCAGCGATGTTACTGTAGGGGATGGCAATAGCGCTTATCCTGCCGCCGAGTTGGTTATTCACAATCACAGTACTTGGCGCGACCTACTCACCGGTGGCAGCATCGGGGCCGCTGAAGCTTATGTGGCTGGCGACTGGAGCTCCCCGAACTTGGTGTACCTGCTGCGTTTTTTCAGCCGCAACATTGATTTAATGAATCGATTTGAAGACCGTTTCAGCTGGGTAACCAAGCCCGCCCTGAAGGGGCTGCACTGGCTTAATCGCAATACGCCAGAAGGATCGCGTAAAAATATCAGTGCCCATTACGATCTCGGCAATGACCTGTTCGAGTTGTTTCTAGACCAATCCTTAATGTATTCGTCGGCCATCTATCAGGCGCCGGAAAGTACGCTAGACGAAGCGTCGGCCTATAAGCTCGATGTTATCTGCCGCAAGCTGGAACTCAAGCCTAGCGACCAAGTCCTTGAAATCGGTACTGGTTGGGGCGGTTTTGCTATCCACGCTGCCAAGCATTACGGCTGCCACGTGACCACCACCACCATCTCGGCTGAACAGCTGGCGCTGGCGAAACAACGGGTTGAAGCAGAAGGCCTGCAAGACCGCATTACATTGCTATTTGATGACTACCGCGACCTGAGCGGCCAGTACGACAAACTGGTGTCTATCGAAATGATTGAAGCCGTTGGCCCGCAGTTTTTGCCCAGTTACTTTGGCCAAATCAGCCAGCTGTTAAAACCAGAAGGCCTTGCGCTCATACAAGCCATCAACATGCCTGAACAGCGTTATCAGCGAGCCTTGAAAAACGTTGATTTCATTCAGCGCTACATCTTCCCCGGCAGCTTTATTCCATCATTCGGAGCCATGGTGGGCGCCGTTCGCGAGCAAACAGACCTGGTGCTTGCCCACGTTGAAGACTTGGGATTTCACTACGCCCGCACTCTCAATGACTGGTGTCAGCGCTTCCAGGCTCACAGCCAAAATCTTCACCAACGGGGCTATGACGATGCATTTCAGCGCCTTTGGCACTTTTATTTTGCGTATTGCGAGGCGGGTTTCAGTGAACGGGCCATTGGCGTAGCGCAAATTGTGATGGCGAAACCCGGCCACAAACACGCACCCGTTCACAGCGTATGATTTCCTCACAAACCCATCGTAACATTCTGAATTTCGTCATGTTCGAGCTTGGCTGGCTGGCCTGCGTTGTGCTCTCGCAGGCCTGGGCTCTGGCCATTGTGGCGGTATTCTTGATGCTGCATTTTGTTCTGGTCAGCCAGTACAAAATGGACGAACTGAAATTTATTGCTATAGGTACTCTGGCAGGTTCGTTACTGGATGGCCTTTGGCTGCGCACCGGCATTCTTGCCGACACCAGTGGCGCTGCTGTCATAACGCCGCCCTGGCTGATTGCGCTTTGGGCAACTTTTATGACCTCGCTTAATCATTCCCTGAAGTGGCTGGGCCGCAACCGGATGCTGATGTTCCTGATAGTGCCCATTGCCGGGCCTTTTGCTTACTGGTCCGCCAGCGCACTAGGAGCCGTTACCTTACCCAATATGCTGCCGTCTTTACTGGCGCTGGCCGTGGGGTGGTTGGTGCTGTTTCCGGCTCTGCTGTCTCTGCGCGACTTTCTGTACCCTAGGCTTGCGCAATGAACGCCCGCAACGCCAAGCCAAAATTTGAGTGGTGTGCAACGGCGGCCCTTGCTGCAACGTTGGCCTGGGCGCCTGCTATGGCCGACGCCAGCGCCGAGTTCCACTTCACCGGCAGCGCTCGCCCCTTAGGCAGCGCAAACGCCGGCAGCGAGCTTTACCGCGAACAACATACAATGCAGGGCGTCTGCCGCGGCAATCAGTTCAAACCGCAGAACCACAGGGTTGAATATTTTGACGCCGGCTCTGATACCCCGTTCGCTTTCAAGCAGCTTCGCTATGACCGCGACAACCAGCCCAGCCTGCTGCGCCCCGACGTAGAGTTCGTTCAACCCCGATTCAACGAGCGCCTTTCGGTCGGCTATGATTCAGGGAGTGTTGCCATAGAATGGCAATCGCCCGGCCAAGAGCTTGAACAGTTTCGTCTGGACAGTAACAACAGCCTGGTAGTGGACTCCGGTTTTGACAACCTGGTTCGGCAAAACTGGCAAAGTGTGGTTGAGGGCGGCTCTGTGAATTTCGAATTTCTGGCGCCAACCCGCGGTAGTTACTACAGTTTTGTGATGGAGCCTGTCGATGACAAGGCCAGCAGCGACCGGATTCGCGCCGATCACCTGATTCAAATTCGCCCAACCAGTCTCTTTCTGCGGCTGGTGGTAGAACCCATCTTGCTGGGCTACAACCAGCAAGGCGCCCTGACCCACTATTCCGGCTTGACCAATATCCGTCGCAACCAGCAAGAAAATATTCAAGCGGATATCGTCTACAGCGTTACGGAATATCCGCCTTGTTCGCTGCTGGCACCCTAAGCGAAAACCAGGCGCCATTCCCTCGCGGTTTCAATGTGTTAAACTCCCGCTAAACTTGTGCCGGAGAACCGTCCCCCATGATGTTTGTGTCATTCAACGTCAACAGCATTCGTACACGCCAGCATCAGCTTGCGGCTGTTATTGAACAGCTGGAACCGGATTTTATTGGTTTGCAGGAAACAAAAGTCAGCGATGAAGATTTCCCGCTGGCAGACATCGAAGCGCTGGGTTACCACGTGCAGTTTCACGGCCAAAAAACCCATTACGGCGTGGCGCTTTTGTCAAAAATGACGCCCGACAAGGTATACAAAGGCTTTCCTGACGACCTGGATAACGCCCAGCGCCGACTGATTACCGCAGACTTCACCGTGAATGGTGAAACCCTGACCGTTATCAACGGCTATTTTCCCCAGGGCGAAAGCCGAGAACACCCGGTGAAGTTTCCCGCAAAACAGAAGTTTTATGCAGATCTGATGAGCTACCTGGATGAGCTGAAACTGCGCGACACCAAAGTGGTGGTGATGGGGGACGTGAACATCTCCCCGACTGACAAAGATATCGGCATAGGCGCAGATAATGCCAAGCGCTGGCTGCGTAGTGGTAAGTGCAGTTTTCTGCCAGAGGAGCGCCAATGGCTGGGTGAAGTGGAAAGCCGTGGCTATACCGATGTGTTTCGCCACCTGCACCCGCACGAAGCAGACACGTTCAGCTGGTTTGATTACCGCAGCAAAGGTTTCGATCGCGAACCAAAGCGCGGGCTGCGCATTGACTTGATCATGGCCAGTGATAATTTGTTGCCCCAAGCGCAAAGCGCCGGCGTCAGCTATGATGTTCGTGCTATGGATCGCCCTTCTGATCACGCTCCGGTGTGGGCCAGATTCACGCTCTGATTCTTTCTTCACCAACCAGGAAGGTGGTCGCGCGTTATGGCAAAGATCAAAACTCGCGATCGCATTCTGGACACCAGTCTGGCGCTGTTCAACGCCCTGGGTGAGCCGAATGTCACCACGCTGCTGATATCCGACGAACTGGACATCAGCCCGGGCAACCTTTATTACCACTTCAACAACAAAAGCGACATTGTCAGCGAACTGTTTGAAGGTTTCGAGCTCCAGATGCACGACTTACTGGCCGTGCCCGCAGACGCCAGCATAAGCCTGGACCAACAAAATTTCTTTTTGCATCTGTTATTCGAAGCGGTGGCTCACTACCGTTTTCTGTATCAGGACCTGGTGAATGTGCTGTCGCGCCATCCCCGGCTACAGCCAAAATTTCGCAAAATATTGAAGCTGAAAAACAACGCGTTCCACACCATCTGCACCAGTTTCAGTGCCCAGGGATTTATGACTATCGGCACCGAGGAGCTAGCGACTTTATGTGACCAGTTAACGCTCACCACTTGTTACTGGAGCAGTTTTGATACGCTTTCACATCTTGATGATCGTAATGCGGTAGACCCTGGTCGCGGGGTATACCAGACCATGAGCCTGATGCTGCCCTACTTGGCCCCAGAGGAAAAAGAGCAGGCGTTGCTGATCAGCAGAAGTTACCTATAAAACAGCGGAGTTCTGATGGCCGTGTCACTCTTCCTCATTATAGCCAGGCGTTAATTTCTTAAGGCGATCAAGTTCTGCTTCCAGGCGCTCTACCCGCTTTTGCAAACTCATGACATCTTCATGGCGATACATTCCCAGGCGACGCAGAGCGCCAGATACCCGCTGATCGAACAGATGTTCTAGCTTGTCCCAGGTGCCCGTAGCGCGCTCGCGAACGCCCTCTACCCGATCTTCCACCGACTTCAGCTGTTTTTCCACCACACCACGGGTGCGGCTCTCCATTTGCTCGCCTTCTTGCACCAGGCGTTCGAAAAAACGACCGGTATCTTCTTCGGTTTTATTGAAGGCGCCCAGCCCTGCCAACCAGATCTGTCGTGCCGAATCCTTTATTCTGCCCGGCAACTGGGCATCGGAATCCTTTATTTTGTCCGGCAACTGGGCATCGGAATCCGTATTTTTTTCATGGTCATCGGTCATGACAAAACCTCCAGGCAGGCGCCGAAGCGCGAGTTAAAGCAAGGCTCCCATTGTATTACAGCCGGCGCCCGATTGCAGTGGAGGCTTTCTTTTGCATGTTCGCCGCGGTATGCGATTATGGAGGCTTGTTTCCAAACTCGATTCCGGGAGATAACGCGATGGACCTCAGAAAAATTAATGACCGTATTTCGGTAGCACCGCAGATTCAGATAGCCGACCTACCCGCCATAGCGGGCCTGGGCTTCAAAACTCTGGTCGCCAATCGCCCGGATGGCGAAGAGCCAGGCCAGCCGCTCATGGCCGGCATCGAGGAAGCCGCCCGTGAGCAAGGCTTGCAATTTGTATACATGCCGGTGGCCTCTGGCAATATCAGCGATGATGACGTGGAACGCTTCGGCGCAATGATCCGCACAGCCGACGCCCCCGTACTGGCTTTCTGCCGCTCCGGAACTCGCTGTACCGTTCTGTGGGCGCTCAGCTCGGCTGGTGAAACTCCGGCAAAGGAAATATTCGAAAAAGCCCAAGGCGCCGGCTACGACATCAGCGGCATTGCGCCACGGCTGGCTCAGCAGGCTCAGAAAAAGGGCTGAAAAGCCAACATACCCCACTCGCACAGGCAATCAGTCAGGACTCATTCATGCAATTCAAAGGTTCCGAAAACTTCCGCCACAACCAGCAGGAACGCCTGGGCGTGCTGGTTACCAATTTGGGGACACCCGATGCCCCAACCACATCGGCGCTGCGGCGCTATCTGGGGGAATTTCTGTGGGACCCGCGCGTGGTAGAAGTACCCCGCCCTTTATGGTGGCTGATTTTACACGGCGTTATTCTGCGCATTCGCCCATCACGCAGTGCCAAAGCCTACGCCGGTGTGTGGCAACCAGAAGGCTCGCCATTACTGACCCACACGGCCGACCAAGCCAGCGCCATTAGCGAAGAACTCAAAGCCCGCTACGGCGACAATGTGGTGGTGGAGTTTGCCATGCGCTATGGCAACCCATCCGTGGCCAGCGCCCTGGACGAAATGCAACGGCAAGGCGTGCGCAAAATGCTGGTACTGCCCCTGTACCCGCAATACTCCGCGTCTACCTCAGCCTCCACCTTTGATGCCATCGCCCAGGATTTCGCCAAGCGCCGCTGGTTGCCAGATTTTCGCTTTATCTCTCATTACCACGATTTTCCACCTTACATCGAGGCCATGGCCGAGCTTATCGAAGCCCATTGGATAGAGCACGGGCGCAAACAGAAACTGATGCTGTCTTACCACGGCGTGCCTAAGAAATACTTGACCAAAGGCGACCCTTACCACTGCGAATGCCACAAAACATCGCGCCTGCTGGCGGAGCGTCTGGGCCTGACCAAAGATGAATACATGACCACTTTTCAGTCGCGATTTGGCCGCGAAGAATGGTTGAAGCCCTACACCGACGAAACCCTGAAGGCCCTTCCCGGCCAAGGCGTCAAATCCGTGGATGTATTCTGCCCGGGCTTCTCTTCAGACTGCCTGGAAACGGTAGAAGAAATCGACGAAGAAAACCGCGAGTACTTTATGGAATCCGGCGGTGAGGCGTTTCATTACGTCACCGCATTGAACGCAACGCAGGGACACATTGATGCGTTGGTTGCCCTGATCGAGCAGAATATTGAAGGCTGGCAAATACCGCAGAACAACCCGGAGCACCTGGCTGAACGCAAAGCCCTGGCCGATGCGCAGCAGGCCAAGGTGTATCCCCAGGACACCACCGAACTCTAAGGTTTGTATGCGTTAAGCTTCCGTTGTACCCGGGGACAGATTTGAAATCTGTCCCCTTACCTGTGTTGTATCCGGGGACGGATTTCAAATCCGTCCCCTTATTGATCTGTCCCCCTTATTCCTATTCAACTGTTCCCGTCATCTTACCTGTGCCAGAATCTTCTGCATATGCTAGGAGAACAACACAATGGTATCAGTCAAATCGTTACACGGCTCGGCCCAACTGCTTCTGGATGTGGCGGGTGGCGTTACCCGCATAGCCGAACGGACACATCGCACCATTGTCCGGGAGATAAACCCGTTAAACCGGCTGCGTGACGTTGCAGGCGAGCCCTCTGAGGAACAGGAAGGTCGTACCTATCGGTTTATTCAAGCAACCATGTCTTCATTACAACAAGGTTTGCACCGATCGTTTGACGGATTCTCGGCAGATGAAGAGCCCCCGCACTCGGCACAAAGCGAGAAAGTCGCGGCGGCGTTGAATGGTGTCTGCGGTGATCACTTGGAAGCCAGCAACAACCCCCTGGCAATTACCATGCATTTCAGAGACAGCCAAGGCGCAAAACTAAGGCCTGACTCCGGCAGCGTGAGCGCCATGTTTCCCGACGCCAGTCCGCGCATTGTGGTACTGGTTCACGGCCTGTGCCTGTCGCACGAGTACTGGAAAGGCCACGAAAAAGCGGATTTGGGTATCGAGCTGCAGCGAGCCCATGGCTTCACGCCGCTGTATCTCAATTACAACACTGGCCGGCATATTTCCAGTAACGGCAGGGAGTTAAGCGAACAACTTCAGGTATTAATAGACGCCTGGCCGGTCGAAGTTGAAGAGCTGGTTCTGATTGGCCACAGCATGGGCGGGCTGGTTATCCGCAGCGCCTGCTGGTATGGCAGCGAGCCGACATTACCCTGGACCCATCTGGTGAAAAAAGCACTTTACCTGGGCTCGCCCCATCACGGCGCCGCACTGGCCAAAGCCGGGCATTTACTCACCTTCGTGATGCACAGATTCCGCTACGCCAGCCCTTTTGCGCTGGCGCAACATACCAGCGCCGGCATCAAAGACCTAAGACACGGCAATTTGCTTGACGATGACTGGAAAGGCATCAATCAGGACGAATATCACCCCGACATCCGCAAGCCGGTTCCTCTGCTAGAGGGCGCCCGACACTACTTCCTGGCCGCTACCATAGGCGATCACCCAGCAGACTTTTCCAGCACCATGGTGGGAGATCTTCTGGTGCGGCTGGATAGCGCAAAGGGGCATCATTCGGACGATTTGAAAAAATTACACATACGCCCGGAAGACTGTCGGGTGTTTGAAAAATTGAATCATCTGGCGCTGCTCGACAACAAGGTCGTGCATGATCAGATACTGGAGTGGCTTGATTAACAATCCCTACTCTTCGTAAATCATCTTGCGGACCATGCCGCCATCCACCACCATATTTTGTCCGGTGATAAACTCGGCTTGTGGGGAAATCAGATAATGCACCATCGCAGCAACGTCGCGGGGTTGACCGACCCTGCCTGCGGGGTGCTGGTCGTGATCCCGCGTGCTTAGGGGCTCAGGCTCCTGCCCTGCATCCGGCTCGCGGGTATCAATCCACCCCGGACTAATGCAGTTGACTCGTACATCTGGCCCCAGGCTGACGGCAAGGGCGTGGGTCAGGGCCACCAGTCCGCCCTTGGTGGCTGCGTAGGCTTCGGTATTGGCTTCGGACTGCAAGGCGCGAGTAGAGGCCATGTTGATGATAGTGCCCCGAGTCCCGCGCAGGTGCGGTATCGCGTGCTTTGCCATCAGAAAGGGACCGGTAAGATTCACGTCCAGTCGTTTCTGCCATTCCGCCAGCGTCAGATCTTCCACCGCACCGGTCACCGGATCTGCCAGGCCGGCGTTGTTCACCAGCGCATCCAACCGGCCTCCCCAGCTTATAACCCGACGCAACGCCAATTCGACCTCGCTCTCATCCGCCACATTGCAGCGCACAAACAACAGATCCGCGGGGTTCCCAAACGCTGCGGTAATTTCATTCCCGGCAGTGTCATCCAGATCGAAAAAAGCGACACGCCAATTCTGCGTCAACAGGTGTGCCACTATGCCCCGGCCAATGCCATGAGCTCCACCTGTTACCAGGGCAAGATTGCGATCATCAGACATTGGAAAAACTCCTTCGGAAACCTCAACGGAATACACTGGCAGGGGCCAATAGATCTGTCCAGTTCAGGTTCAGATTCAGATTATTACTGCATCACTGTAAAACAGCCGGAGAAATCAGAAAACCAGGGAAGAAATTCAAACGTATTTATAGCAGTGGTCGCGATTACGGACCGAGAGGATCTTTTTGCTGGGGTGTATCAACTTGAGAAGAGAATGGCGGTGGGTCAGGGATTCGAACCCCGGGAGGACTATTAATCCTCGGCGGTTTTCAAGACCGCCCATTTTTATAATATATTTCTTATTAAAATCAATTATTTAGGTAAATATTTGTATATTGCTTTTCGTCTTGGGGCAGCTTGTAACTTGCTGTTTTTTAAAGAACTAACCCAATCATAATATACAGCTTTTCAGGCAAACAACGTGATTCACCACCACCTATAGCGCGACAATTAACTTGGCCGACCGGTCATCCTAATTGTCGCAGAACACCCACGGGCGTGGGGAAGACGCTAACCCGGCCACTAGTGTCCCTTAACAAAAATTCGTATAGATAATTATTCTGCCCTGTATAATCTGACAAACAGACACAGGAGAGGTGCTCATGGCGCGGATAGCTAGACCCCTTGAAGTTAGTGACTCTGAACGAGAGGAGCTGGAGTCGTGGTTGCGGCGACAACGCATCCCCCTCTGTCAGCCTAGTTGTCCAGTTGGCGATTTAGCCTAAATTCATGTCAGATTGGGCGGTATGAGAGCAGTCATGCCACGTTGTTCCGAGGAACGTAAAGCCTCTGTGATAAAGAAGTTATTACCTCAAAAACTGCAGTGTGGTGTCGAGCACCGCAGAGGAAAGCATATCGGATGTGACTCTTTATAGTTGGTTAAAAAGAGTCAAAAACTAAGAATGCCTGTACCAGGCAACCGTAATACTAGAGACGATTAAGTTTGCCATCGCGATGATTTGTACGAAGCCAGCGGCGCCGCTGGCCAGCCTGATGGGACTAAACCAGCGTATCTGAAAACGCTAAAGGCAGAACAATGGCGCTGCTGCGGAGGATCAACGCTTAAAAGCAGAGTGCGTTGTGCAGCCTCAACAGCTTGCTCACACTGAAGCAGTTGCCATTCTGAGCACCTGCAATGAACCATAATACCTAAGCTTTCCTCCATCTAAATGATCCCTAGGCTGGCTGAAATATGGCTTTGTTTGGCACCTGAGTCATCGTTTTATCGAGTACTAAAAAGCATCGGCAAAATAACCAAAGAGAGCGCATGACAATCTCCCCGTGAAACCTCTGAAAACGGTTCCAGACGCCTGCGCTATAGTTGCGTGTGACCGCCGTCCAGATACAGAGTGGCGAAGAAACGTGCATTACATGTCAAATACTGATAAGTATTTGACATGAGGTTTCGTGCGCTCTACCGTTGTGTCGTAACCCTTTTTCATATCCGACCAATGGAATATTCAACGTGGCTAAATTTAAGGGCTTCCCAATTTTTGATACCACTGACCGCCTCTCTGAACAAGCTGACCAAAACGGCTATACAGATGTCGTTAGCCGACTCTCAAAACTGCCCCTGAAATACGAGCTGCTTGAACGCGATCTCACTCTAAGCTTTCAATACCTGTTGGATTACACCGGCACTGCAGGAACATACAATCGCTTTAGAGGCGAAATTCAGAGATTCCTCAACTACCTCTGGATCATCGCCGGCCGAACCCTGGACCAAGTTGACGCCGAAGTTATTGAGTATTATTTTCAATTCCTAAGAACGCCACCTGGCACCTGGGTTGCCCCAAACATTGCCCCCGGCTTTTCGGATCACGCCAGTGAGCGGTTGGTTAATCCAAAATGGCGGCCATTCACTTCGCAGCGCTCCCAAGGCAAAACCTATTCAGCCAGCCCGGCAAGCATAAAGTCCTCTCGGGTCGCCCTTTCCTCTTATTTTCGTTTTCTGATGGTTCGCCGTGTGTTGCTTGAAGATCCCTTTCTTCAAGTTCGCAAGCGCGAAACAAAAGCCACATCAGGCGCCCTGCTCGAACAGGCCGAGCCGTCAGTTCGCCGGTACACCGATTGGCAATGGTCGTATATTCGTGAAACCATTGAAACTGTAGCTAACCAGAATTCGAAATACGAGCGACACCTGTTTGTCATTATTACCATGAAATCTCTGTTTTTACGGGTCAGCGAGCTAGCAGTTCGCCCAATCGAGGGAAATCCGCGGTTACCGACGTTCATGGACTTTAAGAAGAGCGTATCTAAAGGTGGGGCGTATTGGACGTTCTATGTATTTGGCAAAGGTGACAAAGGCCGAACCATCACATGCCCAGATGCTTATATGACCTATTTGAAGCGCTGGCGACAACATCTTAACTGTGACACACACCTCCCTTTACCCAATGATTCCCGCCCTATTCTTCCATCCAAGCGAGGTGGTGGCCTGGGTGCGCGTCAGGTGGAGCGTACTTGCGAAGAAGCCGTGATGTTGGCGGTTAAACGAATGAGTGATGAAGGTCTGCAAAGTGAGTCAGATCAACTGAAAACGATCGCTTCAGAGACTCATTACCTGAGACATACCGGTGCTAGCCAGGCCATAGAGGCCGGCGCCGATATTCGTCATGTTTCAGAAGAACTTGGCCATGCCAGTGCCGCGTTTACTGAGCAAGTGTACGTTAACGCCGATCAAGATCGCCGGCGTACTGCCGGCCAGCAACGCTCAATTTAGAGAGGTTGATTCAGGGAGCGACTAAAAGCGCGCCAACGGTGCCTGTCAACACAGTTACCGACTGTAAGATAATGTTAGAAATACCGGGACCCGAACGCGACTGAGATGTCTGCATCATGAGGAAACGGCTAACCAAAGAGATGAGGTGTGGGACCTGAGTATCTCTGATACTATCAGACCTGTTAATAGGTCTTAGGAGGTCTGTTTATGACTCAACCCATTTATACCGAAATTACGGCTAGCATCTCTGAGTTGAAGAAAAACCCAATGGCGGCCGTGGGTGCCGGAGAAGGTTTTCCTATCGTCGTTTTGAATCGAAACAAACCAGCATTCTACTGTGTGCCAGCGGATGTCTACGAGGCGATGCTGGAGAGACTGGACGATCAGGAACTGATTCGTTTAGTGGAGTCGCGACGATCTGAGCGTGGTATTCCGGTGACCTTGGATGCACTCTAAGTATTCCCTGGAGTTCAAACCATCTGCGTTGAAAGAGTGGAAGAAGTTAGCGCCGGTGCTGCAAGAGCAGTTCAAGAAAAAGCTAAAACAGCGGCTCGACGATCCCCATGTCCAGTCGGATGCCTTATCTGGCCTGGTAAACTGCTACAAGATCAAACTGCGTAGCGCAGGTTACCGGCTGGTTTATGAGGTCGAAGACGACCTCATAGTGGTAATCGTCGTCGCCATCGGCAAGCGAGAACGTGGTGAGGTTTACAGCCGGGCTCACCGGCGAATGTGATCGTCCGGCCGACTGCCTAAAATCGGTGCTAATCGGTCAAAATTTTGATGTGTAGGCATTTTTATATTAAAAGTTGTCGTACCAGGTGTTTGATTTTCCGGATTTAGATCGATTAATTCCTCTTATAAACGCACTGTAGTGGCGTTCTCCGAGGACAGTGGTCACAGGTTCGAATCCTGTCGGGCGCGCCATATTGTTAGAGCATTGAATTTGATCATGCCTTCATCAAGTCATCCAATGCTCAAGAAAAAGTTCCCGCGCCCTCTTGGCCCTGCCATATGTGCGCGTGATGGTGCAGACCTCTAACGAATATTGCTTAGTTTCCGGCACCAGAGCGCACAGATCTCCTGCCTCAACATACCGCTGAACGTAGGCGTCAGGCATGAACCCGATGTAAGCTCCGGACAAAATCATAGCAAGCCGCGCTTCGTAGAAATACGAAATCGCTGCCTTGTTCATATCCGCCAATTGAGCGCCAACCTCGGGGCTGGTGTGAATTCCTGCGTGTGCAACTTTACTGGAGAGATACCTCAGTATGGGACTCGAAGAAATTATCCCTTAACGGAAACTGGCCCTGATGGCCTAACGTCCAATCTTGTATCCTGCTGAAAATGGGACAAACCCATAGTTGCGCATTTCGCTTAGCTTCAGAGGCAAAGATGATAGAAAACAGAATCAAGTTCAGGCACCTTCAGTGTTTTATCGAAGTTGCCCGCCAGAACAGTGTCAGTCGTGCCGCCGATGTGTTGTCGCTGACTCAACCTGCGGTTTCAAAAAAACTAAAAGAACTAGAGGAAATACTGGAAGTTCAGTTGCTGGACCGCAGCAAAAGAGGCGTTGAACTCACCCAGTTTGGCAGGGTATTCCTTAAATACGCAGGAGCCAGCTTGTCTGCTCTGCGCGAAGGCACTGACAGCATCATTCAAGCGCAAATGAAGGGAAGCATGCGAATCAACGTTGGCGTGTTGCCAACGGTCGCCGCCAACGTACTACCCGCGGCGGTGATCAACTTCAGGCAGTCAGGTGTGGATGTTACGCTCAATCTGATTTCAGGTCCCAACACGCTGCTGCTGAGCCAACTGAGGGTCGGTGAGTTGGATCTGGTGGTCGGTCGACTGGCGGAGCCCAAGCTGATGACAGGACTGTCTTTTCAACATCTCTATTCGGAGCGCGTGACCTTCGTGGTCCGTCCGGGCCATCCGCTGCTAGATCGCACGCCGTTTAATATCCAGGATATTCGCCAGTTCAACGTTCTCTTTCCTACTAAGGGTTCCATCATCGCCGTAGCGGTCGAGCGATTTCTGATCTCTCAGGGCATGGGCTTGTTACCGGATCGCATAGAGACAATATCGGGCTCATTCGGCAAGGAATATATTCGCCAGAGCAACGCCATCTGGATTATTTCCCGGGGGGTAGTAGCGCGAGAAATAGAAGAAGGCGAGCTGATAGAGTTGCCGTTGGACACCAAGGAAACCCTGGGGCCTGTAGGTCTGACAATTCGTGCCGATACTCTTCCCACGCCGGCAATACAGGTGTTCATTAATAGCATCCGCACTGCTGCTGCCTCGGTAGCCGAAAAAAACGGGGAATTGTAATAACCTTCGCCCCCTGTTCGTCAACGAGCCAAACAGTTCTTATTCGTAGATATCCATATCGCTGGCCAGCACAAATTTTCCATCATAATGCTGTGCCAGTTCCGCCACCATGTCTTCATCGGTCTTGCCGAAGAATAGCGGATGGTTCATCACCAGCATGCCCGGCTTAATCGCCTTCGCAATCTCGGCCAGCTGTCGGGTAATGGTATGGGCGTGGTACATTCTGACATAACTGCAATCGCTCCTTCATGCATAACCTCATGAATCAGGATATCAGGCACCCTCGAAGTGCTCGTAGTTGGTTTCGTCTATGTGTGGGTGTCACCACTGATGACGATGGTCTTACTGGGGGGGTTCTACCCGATAGCCGAAGGACATGCCATCTTCCCAGCTGCCATGGGGCACTCGGAACGCTTTCACGACCACCTTGTCGTCCTGATAGACTATCTGCGTCTCGCTTATCTCGGTTACCTCGCCCTTGAAGCCGTCGGCATTGGCCGGGGGTGTCGTTCAAACCATGATCGAAGTCATCTTTGAACGCCGCCAGACCATTGTCGACCAGCCCCTGAGTGCCATTGAGGCCAATCACCTTCATCGGTTGATCCCGCCCCGGAACCCAAGGACGCAGCAGTAGTTCGGGCAGCCGCAGAATATGATCCGACTCCAGATGGGTAAGAAATACTTTGTCCATGGCGCTATAAACTGAGTTGTTGGTAAACATCACATCAGGCGGCATAAAGTCCTGGCACTGGCCGGCCAATGCCTTGAAGTTACGCACAAAGCCGGGCCGGCATCGAACAGGGACATATTCTTGTCAACCACCACCAGGATAGCCTGAGCAGCCCGCTTGTACTGCAGGGTCGGGGTGCCAGTGCCGAGCATAACCACATGGGTCCGGCTGACGGCAACTGGGTGCTGTGCCTCGATTTGGGTCTCGGCTAGGGCGACAGAGGAGACCAGTCCCGCTAAGATAAGTTACAAAAACAAGGGCTTGAGAGTTTCTTTCATTTCTTGTCGTTATTGGTTCAATTTCGTTGTTCGCTTTGGGCGGATTTTTATCAATTTCAGAAGCTTAGGTGCAAAAAAACCGAGCCTGTTTATCTCGCCTCAGTAAGGAGAAAAACCCGGCTCGGGATAATTATTCATCGTAACGATGTCAACGACACCGCTGCCTGTTTACCAGTCGTTGAACTTGTCCAGATCGATACCGGATTTCCCCGGCGACAGGATGTTGTTCGGATCCAAAGCGCGTTTGAGAGTGTGTTCCAGACGACGCTTAACTGGGCCATAGCTATCGGCCACTCGATCCATATAGTCGGTACTGACACGGTACACGGCATAACCACGCTTCTCGAATTCATCAAGCAACTCGTTGAAACAGGCGTCGGCACGTTTGGTCTCTTCCGGGTTGGTACGGTCGTAGAGCACGTCGATGACGTGGTGCATGTCGCGCCAACCAACGATGAACTCGCCAACGTAGTCGAGGCCATGCTTGTTAAGGATATTCTTAGCGAGTGCATACTGATTGTCGCACTCAACTCCCTTGGCCTGACTGACCGGGGCAAACCACATGGATCCGCCACCCCCTCGCCAGTTGTACAGGCCAAATTCCCGTAGATTGGGCACACCGGACATCAGCTTGGCTCTATAGGCGAACGGCTCGGTGCCCGCAGCCTCTTCCTCGGTGACAATTTGCCCCTTGCCCAGTTGCTTGAGCGCGCCGTTGACGATATTCCAGTTAACTTCCACCTGCTCTTTGGTACCGTATAGGGCACAGTAGACGTTCCAGGCACCTAGATTCTTATCTTTCTGGATCTGCTTGAGAATGGCATCCGAGGTGGCGCCCGGTTCTGTGGTGTAATCGGAACGACGCACTCCGGCCGTGGAGGCTTCCCACAGTAAACCGGCAATCACCACGGAGTTGGGAATAACCTGGTTGATCCGCAGCGGACGAATGAAATCAACGATCTCGGCAATATCGGTCTCTTCCTCAAACCGTATCTCGAAGGGTTTGATCACCGGCGGCTTATGCATCAACCAGAAGCCCAGTTTCGTACAGATACCGTAGTTGGCCTGGGTAAACATGCCGTCCAGTGTCGGGCCATAGCCCCACTTGAACACCTGCCAGGCCTTGTCACCTTTGACGCCGCCCATGCCCGTGCGATAAACCTCGCCATTGGCCAGCACCAACTCCATGCCACACTGCATCATGAAATGCTCACCGTAGGGGGTATACCCCACACCGCGATCCATAGTGTTGCCCACCGGTCCGGCAATAGCTGAGGGCGCCGAGAAAGACAGCATCAGCGGCAGGTTGTTTTCCTCAATGTAATCGTACAGTTGCTGGTAAGTTACCCCCGGCTCGACCAGGGCTGTACCCAGCTCCGCATCCACATGAATAATTTTGTTCATTTTTTTCAGATCAAGGATGATCTGACCACGATGATGCGGCGCGGCTGTGCCGTAACCGAAGTTACGACCGGTGGAGATAGTCCATACTGGGATCTTGTACTCATTGCAGATCGCAACTACCCCCTGCACATGCTCCACGGTAGTGGCGGTAACTGCGGCGGAAGGCGCATGCTCCGCATCTTCACTAGGCAACATGATCTTGTTATAGGGATTAAGCTGCGTTTCTTCAACCAACACGTTCTCCTCGCCCAGCAGGGCGCGGAATTTCTCTATTGCCTGATGGAAGTCCGCCTGTGCGACGCCTGTTGGCAATACCTTATAGTTTTGTTCACTCATGATATCGAATTCCTTCAGGTCTCAATAAAAAATGAAACATAGTGGCCAGTCAATGCTGGGGCCTGTTTGGGCGGCGCCGCCCGCAGGTAGCGGCGGCCCGGATCCGGCGAGGACAGGGAAAAACCCAGGGCCGGTGCCCAATGGCGACCAGCGGTCAGTGACTGATTCGCCAAGCTTGATGGACGACTACAGCCGTCGGTCAGGCCCGAAAACTGACCGATACAATCGATCACACCCGGAGTGGCCGACAACCGGTGACGGGACTGGCCGCCCTCGGTGACATGCTGTCCAGACCAATGAAGACGCGCGCCGGCACTGCGGGCCAGATCCAGGATCAGAGCGCCAGTGGCATCGTCTACCAAGCCAATAATGCGTTCACCGTTCGAGGCGTTCAGCTGTCGTTGCAAGGAAGATATAAATTCCAGCCCGTGATCGGTGCGCAATACTGTGACGATACCGGCAGCGGGATTAGACTGGGCGCCAGCGGCAAAGGCCGCCTCGGCCTCGGCACCGCTGACTAGCACCATCAACGGTTTGCGAGTTAGGGTCGCGGCGGAAGTGCCGGCACTGGCCAGACCGGCGCGGCCCAAGGTCAGACCGGCCAATCCGCTCAGGGTCATGCCTTTGAGTACGGAACGACGCTTGATGCTCATTTTTGCTCCTGATCCGGGGCTGGCAATTGCTGAATATAGTCGCTAACTTGCTGCAAAGACGCATCATCAATAAAGGAGGCGGGAAAGGCCGGCATGGCCAGGTAACCATTACGCACCCTATAGCTAATATAGGCCGGCGGCAGACTACGACCGGCTAACACCGGACCAATATCGCCCTTGGTTTCATGACAATGCCCACAAACTTTCTGATAGACATCCTCCCCACCCTTCCACTGCCCATCACCGCTGGCGCTGGCAGAGAAAGTCGCCAGTGCCACCGGCAGCGCCAGCCCGGCAACTGCAAAGGATATTACCTTGGAACGAATCGCTGACATCTGGAACACTCCTCACTTTTTGTTAGATTTTTTTAGAACGGATACCGACGCGGCTCATGCTGTACAGTAATCCAATGGTCGGTGGTGAACTCCGCGATAGCCCACTCGCCGTTGAAACGGCCCAGGCCCGAGCTCTTTTCACCACCGAAAGCAGCGTTGGGTGCATCGTTGACCGGCATGTCATTGACATGAGTCATGCCCGCATGAATACCTTGGGCGAAGCGCACGCCACGCTCAAGGCTGCCGGAAAAGACGGCGCTCGACAGGCCGTATTCGCTTTGATTGGCCAGTTGAAGTGCGTGCTGCTCGTCGCGGGCCGCCTGAATGCCCACCAAGGGACCAAAGATTTCTTCGCGGGCAATCTCCATGCCGGCAGTGACATTGCCGAATACATGAGGCGGCAACACGTTGCCCTGGGGATCGCCGCCGACCAACACTTTGGCACCTTCGGCCTTGGCGGTTTCGATTTTCTGAAGTAGGCCCTGCAACTGTTTGGCGTTGATCACTGGGCCAACCACTGTGTCAGCCTTGCTCGGATCACCGTAAGGAAGTGCCTTGACCCGCTCTGTATAGCGGCGGGTAAATTCCTCGACCAGTGGTTGCTCTACTATGATTCGGTTGATTGCCATGCAAATCTGACCTTGATGCAAGAACTTGCCGACCACGGCAGCATTAACAGCCAGTTCGACGTTCGCATCGGCCAGCACGACGAAGGGGCTGTTGCCGCCCAGCTCTAGAGCCACATGCTTAAGGTACTTGCCACCACAGGCCAGGCGACCGATATTACGGCCGACTTCAGAGGAGCCGGTGAAGGAAATGAAACTAGGAACCGGGTGCTCAACGAAGGTATCGCCAATCTCGGCGCCGGAACCGACCACCACGCTCAGCACGCCTGCAGGCAAACCAGCTTCTTCAAAGATGCGCGCTATCAGCAGGCCGCCGGTAACCGGCGTATCGCTGGCCGGTTTTATCACCACGGCGTTTCCCAGGGCTAGGGCCGGCGCCACCGAGCGCTGGGTTAGGTGCAGGGGGAAATTCCAGGGGCTGATTACGCCCACCACGCCCAGCGGTTTGCGGTAGACCCGACTTTCCTTCCCCGGAATATCGTTAGGTAAAATAAAGCCGTGAACCCGAGACGGGAAGCTGGCGGCTTCCAGTGTGATCGCTCGGGCCGCCCCCCATTCTATTTGGGCCTTGATACGGGTGCTGCCCGACTCCGCAATAATCCATTCGACAATCTCGTCATGACGCTGATCAAAGATCGCCACGGCTTTCAGCATGATGGCAGCGCGAGCGGCTGGCGCCATAAGCGCCCAGCTTTTCTGAGCTTCACGGGCTGCAATAAAGGACTCGTCGAGATCTTCTTTGGTGGCTAGATTCAACTCCAACAGGTTTTCTTGGTTAAAGGGGTTAACAACCTGCAGCTTGCGCTCCGACTGGCCTGCCCGCCAATGTCCTGCGAGCGGCTGTAACTCAAAGTTTTGATAGGAACTAGTAGGCATAAGACGTCCTTTCAATATAGTTGTTTTTCTGTTAACCGACTCTAGTAATTTATCTCTGCGGTTAATAATGAAATTTCTGCCAAGATATATATCAAAATCGATATGCATCAGGTTTAGACGACTCTTTAATGTCGCGTTCTGAACAACTTAGCCTTTGTGATAGATCATCAAACGAACCCAGATTAATTATCTTCGGTTTTATCGATAAAGCGGCGGGCAGGCCTGGACAGTCTCCGGTTCGGCCGCTTTGCAATAGTTGTACTCTATTCGGCATTTCGCCGCGATATTTGATGGCACACGCGAACGTCATACCATTTTCGATATATAAAATTGCTAAAACCTTATTTTACATACCCACTGCTTTAGGTGACATTGAAACAATCACATTAAATAGCCAATGCAGGCAAGCATCATGATACAGACCTTGGCAATCAACGGAGTCATGCTCCATTACCGACTGGAAGGCCCCAGCCATTTGCCATTATTGGTCTTCTCCAATTCACTCGGCACAGATCTGCGTGTGTGGGAAACTCTGCTGCCATTGCTGGCCAGCCAATACCGCTTTTTACGTTACGACAAACGCGGCCACGGACTCTCGGATTGTCCCCCAGCGCCGTACCATATTGACGAACACATCGATGATCTGATTAGTCTTCTTGATCAACTCGATCTCAGCCAAGTGGCTCTTTGTGGGCTCTCTGTGGGCGGCATTATCGCTCAGGGTGTAGCTGCCCGGCGGCCCGAACTGGTCAAGGAATTGATTCTGTGCGACACCGCACACAAAATTGGTCCCGCCCAAGGTTGGGAAGATCGCATCAGTACTGTCCGCAGTCAGGGCATTGAATTCATCGCCGATGCGGTAATGGAACGTTGGTTCGCCACCGAGTTCCGCACCCAAAAGCCGGTTGACGTGGCCTTGTGGCGTAACATGCTGGTACGCACCCCAGTGGAAGGCTATATCGGCACGTGTGCCGCCATCCGTGATGCGGATATGAGCGAAAGCTCGGCGCGTTTGACTCAGCCAACTTTATGTGTGGTCGGCGATCAAGACGGCGCCACTCCGCCGTCGCTTGTGAAGAGCACAGCGGCGCTGATCACCAACAGCTGCTTTGAAGTGATTGACCGTGCCGGTCACCTGCCCTGCGTTGAGCAACCGGCGGCGTTGGCGGCGTTAATCATCGATTTTCTTAATCAGCACAACCCGGAGCTGAGCCGTTTTGACCAAGGCATGAAGGTTCGCCGTTCAGTGCTGGGCAACAGTCATGTGGATCGGGCAGAAGCCAACAAAGTCGCTTTCGACGAACCTTTCCAAACGTTTATTACAGAAGGGGCGTGGGGTTCAGTCTGGAGCCGGCCAGGCCTGAGCAAGCGGGATCGCAGCCTGTTGACCATCGCACTGATGGCCGCACTCGGCCATGAAGAAGAGCTGGCCATGCATATTCGCGCCACGCGAAATACCGGTGCCAGCAAGACAGAAGTACAGGAAACTCTATTGCATCTCGCCGTGTATGCCGGCGTACCCTTCTCAAATGTCGCCTTCCGCATTGCCAAGGAAGTCTATAACGAACCCGAATACAAAAAGGAACAATAATCATGAATAACCTAACCAATAGAGACTGGCCTAGCCAGCCCGCTTACATTTCGCCCGAGTACAAGTCATCTACCCAGCGGGGCGTGTCTCAGAGCCTTGTGAAGATCGATCCCGAGCTGGCCGAACTGACCGGGCCGGCCTTCGGCCCCGAAGTATTAGGACCACTGGATCACGATCTGAGCAAGAACGGCCAGGTCAATGGCGAGCCCATCGGTGAGCGCATCGTGGTGACCGGTCATGTGTTCGATGAATTTGGCCAGCCTGTGGCCAACACCCTGATCGAGATTTGGCAAGCTAATGCGGCCGGCCGTTACGTACACAAAACCGACCAGCACGATGCGCCGCTGGATCCCAATTTCTTAGGATCGGGTCGCTGCATGACAAACGCCGAAGGCCGCTACAAGTTTTACACTATTAAGCCCGGCGCCTATCCTTGGGGCAACCATCCCAACGCATGGCGCCCGAACCATATCCATCTTTCCCTATTCGGTCCGTCTATTGCTACTCGCATCGTGACTCAAATGTACTTCCCCGGCGATCCCCTACTGCCTCTGGATCCCATCTTCAAAGCCACCCCGGCGGAAGCCCGTGACCGGCTGGTCAGCGAATTTTCATTAGATGTGACAGAAGAGGGCTTCGCCCTGGGTTATATTTTTAACATTGTGCTGCGTGGTGTAAACGCCACCCCTGTGGAGGCTTGAGCCATGACGATGAAACAAACCCCGTCGCAAACCGTTGGTCCCTACTTCGCCTTCGGTCTGACTGCCCAGCAGTATCACTACCCCAACTCCCAGGTCGCCGGCAGTCAGCTGGTGAAGAACGAGGTACAGGGTGAACTTATCCGCATTACCGGTCAGGTATTCGATGGACATGGCACCGTCGTGGACGATGCCATGATCGAAATCTGGCAGGCCAATGCTGCTGGTCGCTTTAACCATCCGCTGGATAATCGCGCCGACAGAACGCTGGATGAGGGTTTTCTGGGTTTTGGCCGCTGTGGAACAGGCGCCAGCCCTGATCGAAGTTTCAACTTCGATACCGTCAAACCGGGTGCAGCTCAGGATGGTCACGCGCCGTTCGTCACCGTCGTGGTTTTTCTGCGTGGTCTGCTGAGCCATGCCTACACCCGCATCTACTTTGCCGATGAAGCCATAGCTAACCAGGCCGACCCCGCACTGAACAAAGTACCTGCCGAGCGTCGCCAGTCCCTGATTGCCCAACGTAAAGAAACCGGCACCGGTGTGGAATATCGATTCGATATTCATATGCAGGGCGACAAAGAAACCGTGTTTTTCGAGGTGTAATCCAAATGGCTAAGTTTGTATCCTTGAAAGAAGCAATCGCACATAACCTGCGTGATGGCGATGTGGTCGCCATGGAAGGTTTCACCCACCTGATCCCTCATGCTGCTGGCCATGAAATCATTCGACAGCAGAAAAAGAACCTGACCCTGATCCGCATGACTCCGGACATTATCTACGACCAGCTGATCGGCACCGGCTGCGCCAAAAAGATGATGTTCTCCTGGGGTGGCAATCCGGGCGTTGGTTCTTTGCGCCGCCTGCGCGACGCTTATGAGCAGGCTTGGCCCCATCAGCTAGAAATTGAAGAGCACAGCCACGCCGCTATGGCCAACGCCTATGAAGCCGGCGCCGCCGGTCTGCCCTGTGCCGTGTTCCGCGGCTACTTGGGCGCCGAACTGGCTGAGGTCAATCCTAATATCCGCTTCGTTGAATGCCCCTTTACCGGTGAGCGACTGGCTTCTGTGCCGGCTATCCGCCCGGATGTAACTATTATCCATGCCCAGAAAGCCAACAAGAATGGCGATGTACTTATTGAGGGAATCGTTGGCGTACAGAAAGAAGCCGTGCTGGCCGCCAAGCGTGCCATCGTTACTGTGGAAGAGATTGTCGACGACTTCGATGACGTGCACACCAATGCTTGCATTTTGCCGGCCTGGACGATATCCGCCATCGCACTGGTTCGGGGTGGCGCCCATCCCTCCTACGCCATGGGATATTATCCCCGTGACAACGCTTTCTATAAAAACTGGGATCCCATCGCCTCCGATCGCGACACCTTCCTCGACTGGATCAAGGAAAATGTGATGGAGGTTGGCCCAGAGGTTTTTGCCCAACGCGTTAAATGGCAGGAGCAATAACATGAGCTATACCCCAACCGAAATGATGACGGTAGCCGCCTCTCGCTCTATTCGCAAAGACGATGTCTGCTTTGTCGGCATCGGCATGCCCTCCGCCGCCTGTAACCTGGCACGGCTGACCCATGCCCCCGATGTGACCCTGATTTACGAGTCTGGCACCATCGGCACCAAGCCCGACGTGTTGCCGCTGTCCATCGGTGACGGCGATCTGTGCGATACCGCGGTGACGACCGTCTCGGTACCCGAGATGTTCCGCTACTGGCTGCAGGGCGGCCGTATCTCCGTCGGCTTTCTGGGCGCGGCCCAGCTCGACAAATTCGGCAACATCAACACAACAGTGGTAGGTGACTATCACAAGCCGAAGGTTCGCCTGCCCGGCGGTGGCGGCGCCCCAGAAATCGCCACCTCTTGTGGCGAGATCTTCATTGTGATGAAACAGTCTAAGCGCAGCTTCGTCGACAAAGTGGATTTCATCACCTCCCTCGGCCACGGAAAAACCGGCAAGGAGCGTGAACAATTGGGCGTCAAGACAAAGGGTCCGAGCCGGCTGATCACCGATTTATGTGTGATGGAAACCGACCCGTTAACCAAGGAATTCATCGTCACCTCCATTCACTCGGGCGTGACCCGCGCGCAAATTCAAGACAACACTGGCTGGACAGTACGCTACGCCGAGCAGGTGACCGAGACCCAGGCCCCGAACGAGCCAGAGCTGTCGGCATTGCGTGCCCTCAACGAGCGAACAGCCCGTGCTCACGCCGGCAAATAAGGAAAAACCACATGGCCACCGCTTACATTTGTGATTACGTACGCACCCCCATCGGCCGTTACGCCGGCGCCCTTTCGGCTGTGCGACCTGACGATCTCGGCGCCGTGCCACTCAGGGCGCTGCTGGAGCGCAATCCGGGCCTGGCCCCCACCGCGATCGACGATGTGATCTTCGGCTGTGCTAACCAGGCCGGTGAAGACAACAGGAACGTGGCGCGTATGTCGCTGCTGTTGGCCGGTTATCCGGTCGCCGTCACAGGCACTACCATCAACAGGCTGTGCGGCTCCGGCATGGACGCCATTATCAACGCCGCCCGCGCCATCAAGTCCGGTGAAGCCGATCTGATCATCGCAGGCGGCACCGAAAGTATGAGCCGGGCGCCGTTCGTAATGCCCAAGGCCACCAGTGCCTTTACCCGCACCAACGAAGTGCACGACACGACCATCGGCTGGCGTTTTGTCAATCCGAAAATGGCCGAGTTGTACGGTGTGGACGCCATGCCCGAAACCGGTGACAACGTTGCCGAGCAGTTCAACATCAGCCGCGCCGACCAAGATGCCTTCGCCCTGCGGTCCCAGCAGCGTGCCGCCAAAGCTCAGGCTGCCGGTATCTTCGCCGAGGAAATCGTGCCAGTCACCATTCCTCAGCGAAAGGGTCATTCCATAGTCGTGGAAACCGACGAGCATCCCCGTCCTGACACCACCGCCGAGGCGCTGTCCAAGCTGAAGGCACCGTTCCGCAAGGACGGCAGCGGCACGGTGACGGCCGGCAATGCGTCTGGCGTCAACGACGCTGCTGCAGCACTGATCATCGCCTCCGAGCATGCGGTTAAGAAATACGGCCTTCGCCCTATCGCCAAGATTCTGGGCGGCGCTACCGCTGGTTTGGAGCCGCGTATCATGGGCTTTGGGCCAGCCCCGGCCAGCAAGAAGCTGTGCAAGCGTCTAGGTATGACCATTGACCAGTTCCAGGTGATTGAGCTAAACGAAGCCTTTGCCTCTCAGGCCCTGGCTAGTGCCCGGGATCTGGGGCTGGCGGACGATGCCGAACACGTCAATCCTAACGGTGGCGCCATCGCTCTGGGTCATCCTCTGGGCGCCTCGGGCGCCCGCATCACTGGCACGGCGGCGCTGGAGCTGAGGCGCCGCGGCAAACGCTACGCTCTGGCAAGTATGTGCATCGGCGTTGGCCAAGGCATCGCTATCGCTCTAGAATTCGTGGAATAAGACGTTATAGGCCAGCGTTATCCGGCTCCTATCATGCACTCATATCCTAGCGGGAGCCTGTGTATGTTTCACTATAGCGATACCATCTTGCGAGTTGGTATCGCTAGGTGCCGGGTAAATCGCGCTTGAGCATCGACCCAGCAACCGTTAATTCAGCGAGGCCGACATGTTTTCCATCGCTCCCTTTGATTCCGTTCTGTTCCGCCAGCTTTTATCTGACAATGAAGCCGCCCGTTACCTTGGCGATGATGCCCAAATTCGCGCCATGCTGAATGTAGAAGGTGAGCTGGCGCTGGCACAGGCCGATTGTGGACTTATCCCCGCCGCCGCCGCCGATGCCATCGCACACGCCGCCTCCGTGCTGGAATTTCCTACCAGTGAGCTCGCGCCCGGTACCGGCGCCGCCGGTGTGCCGGTACCGGCGTTGGTCGAGGCGCTAAAACAGTCTCTGCCTGCCGAGCACGCCCGCTGGGTGCATTTTGGTGCCACCAGTCAAGATATCGTCGATACCGCCTTAGTTTTGAATTGCCGCGAGCTCCTCGGCCTTTATCAGGCACGCCTTGGAGGGATTATCGATCAACTCGCCCGCCTGGCAAATGCGCAGCGTCATACCCTGATCGCCGGCCGCACCCGTACCCAGCAAGCGGTACCGATGAACTTCGGCTTCAAGGTTGCCAACTGGCTGGCGCCGCTGCTGCGCCAGCAGCAGCGGCTAACGCAGCTGACACCACGCCTACTCAAGCTGCAGCTGGCTGGTGCAGTGGGCACTCTGGCCTCCATGCAAGAGCAGGCTCCGGCCATTGCCGAGCGCCTAGCCGAACGACTAGAACTGGCTCCCGGGCGTGGCTGGCACACCCAACGTGACAGCCTCGTAGAGCTAGCGGACTGGCTATCATTGACCACTGGGCTGCTCGGAAAAATTGGACTGGATTGGCTGTTGCTGAGCCAGACAGAAGTGGGTGAGATCACCTTCACGAATGGCGGAGGCTCATCCACTATGCCGCAGAAATGCAACCCGGTAAACGCCGAAATCGTTGTAGCCATGGCTCGCCACAATGCCGGCCAAGTGGGCCAAATGCATCAAGCCATGCTGCAGGAGCACGAACGTAGCGGAAGCGCCTGGACTCAGGAATGGATGGTATTGCCCGGCATGCTGATGACAACGGCGGTGGCGCTGAATCATGCCGAACACGCGCTTAACCACCTTGTGGTTAACACCGAAAAAATGCAGGCAAATCTGGGACTGCACAACGGCATGATCTACGCCGAAGCCGCGACCTTCGCTTTAGCTCGCAACATGCCTCGGGATCAGGCGGCCGAGCTGGTAAAGGCAGCCTGCAAACTGGCAAGCAGCGGAGATCGCCATCTATTTTCGCTCATCAGGGAGCAATGCGGTATCGAACTGAACCTGGCCCAGCTGCAACAGAATCTGTTGGAAGGAGGCGCCACCCCAACCTGGTTCGAAGAAATATTGGCTGAGGCCGGTCAGGGCTGAGCATGACCTGCCGCCGTTTTTAACCGTGCAGAAGCTTATCGGCGGATACTATGTTGTGAATGTTAGATGCCTTGGTGTCGTTGCTGTAAATCCATCCGAGTGTGTCGTCGACACCGATATTCATATTCAGACTGACGAACGGTTGGCTGACTCCCTTGACCTAGTGAGTGTTTAGATCACGCTAGCCGCGTTCGTTCTTGCAGGCACTCATTGCTAAAATAAAGCTGACAGGAATAATGTTCTCTTCGTGCAGCATTTATTCAATCCCGCAGATCGCGTCTTTATCGCCCGGTCGCTGGAGCTGTAAAAGAATTACACGCACTGAACCCGCAGCATGGGAGTCAATGACTACAGCACCCGGTCTCATGTCCTCCTTGTTTCTAACCAATGACGGAACCAACCCATGCTGGCCATAGTGTCCATTACCGCCCCTATTTTCCTGCTAATTGCCATAGGCTACGCTGCCGTACGATCGCGATTACTTCCCTACGAAGCCATTCCCGGCTTAGGACGATTTGTACTCTACTTTGCCCTGCCGAGCCTGATAGTGAACACCTTGAGCTCCATGGATATCGAAGAGGTCATAGAGCCCGGCTTTATATTGGCTTATGCACTTGGCTCATTGTTGATGATAGGGCTCGGCCTGCTACTGACCTTGAAGATTTTAAAAAATGAGCCGGTTTTAGCCTCACTCAAAGCCATGGGAATGACTGTGTCAAATACCCCTTATTTCGGCTTTGCAGTGCTATTACAAGTATTAGACAATGTTGCCGGCCAGGCCCTGGCCATGGCCATGTTGGTAGAGACCCTACTTATTATCCCGTTGTCGATGACGCTGCTGGAATTCCATGCCTCGCGCAGTATCGGTATGTCTCTAGGTCGGGTATTGATCAAACTACCCCAACGGATATTGCGCAACCCGCTGGTGATCTCCATCACCTCCGGCATCGTGATTTCATCGCTCGACATTTCCTTGCCACAAGCCGTCAGCACTACACTGGAGATGCTTGGCCGTTCTTCGGCGGCGATCGCCCTGTTCGTGATCGGCGCCTCTCTGGTTGGCAATGTCATCAACTTAAGCCCCAGAAGTCCATTATGATCCTCTGAGTCACCAAGATTGCCAATCGTGAGACAGCCTATTATTGAATCGACAGGCGATTAAAATCAGAGCCTAACCCGAAATCAGCGCCAAAGACCGTCAATGGTGTATTTGCCGGTGTGTCAGAGCGGTTTAAGCGTTATTCAGGGCGAGAACCATTCGACCGGTGGCCGGCACAGTCTGTCAGGAAGTCTTGTTATACGCCGCCGGGGTGGTGTCGGTCAGCGAGTCGGCTTGTACCCTTCACAGCCTTTGGTGGCCAGTCGTTTTCGGCGTCGTGGGCTACTTCGCCCGGGACGCACTGCACTCAAGCTGTTACCCAACAGGCGCCACAGGTTATCCAGGGCCTCACAGCTGGGCCTCACCAGAAGGGCAACGAGGGTATGCTTCAGGCGAGACACGCCCTGGGTGAAGTTAGCCTTCCAGGCCAGTTTCCGGTGTGCGGTTTTGCGCTCAATGTCGGGCTGCTGTAGGGCCTGCATCAGCAGGGCCAGGTTCTTGAGCAGTTGGCAGGCGTGGATGTCCTGCTGTACGGCACAGACCGTCCGGCCACTGACGTTTTCCAGGCTCAGGGTTTGCTTAAGCCGGCGGTAGTCGGTCTCGATGCCCCAGCGCCGTTGGTACAGGTCGGCAAAGAGCTCGGCGGGGAAGGCCCCGGTGTCCAGGAGTGAGGTGGCCAGCACTTCCGTTTCCCCGGTGGGCAGCGTCACCCGGATCAACCGGATCTGGAGGGCCGTGTCCGGATCAACGCCGGACTGCCTACAGACCTGTCGGGATAACCCGTGCCGGCACGTCATCGAGACGGTGTCGTCGTCTTTTCCAGAATCCACAAACGCGCGGACTTCTCGGGAATGGGTCAGTGTCAGGCGCATCAGGAATTGCTGTTGACAGCGCTGTAGCTCGGCAAAGAGCCAGTGCGCGGGATAGCCCCGATCAAACAGAATCAGACTGTGGTCAGGAGCATGCTTCAGGTGCATGCTGGCACAGCCCCGCTCATCCACATCCGGCGTGATCAGGAGGGTGTGCAGAGTCTGATTGGACAGCAGGTCTTGCAGGACCGACACTCGGGCCACCGGCAACCCGTTGTGGGTACCAAAGTGCTTGGCCAGTGGGTCTTCCAGCGGCAAGTGCATGCTGGAGCCGTCCACGGCCAGCAGGCGCAGGCCCTGCCAGGTCTTGTGCAGCCCCAGCTCATCCATCTGGGCTTGCAGGGCGCTGTTGAGAGCCTCAAAAACTGACGCGCTGAGCTTCTGGCGGGCTTTGCTGAAGGCTTGGGCGGTGACCACCTGGGTTTCAAAGGTCGAGCCATTGAGCGCCTGAAAGAAGGCATCCAGTTCGGTTTGCAGGGCGCTTTTGGGCTGATTCAGCAGAAACAGGATCAGATTGCGGAAGGTCAGATGGCGTTTGCGGGTAAAGTGCTTCGGATGGGTGCGATGCTGGGCAATAAACTCGGGGCAGCTCAGTAAGCTGGTTATTTTATGTACAATTTTCGGAAAGAATGTCGGTTGGGTTGTCAAACGTTGTTTTTTTATTGTGCTCCATAGGGCATTTCCTCGTTGATGGTTGAGCTCTAATTATATGATATTTTTGGGGAAATGTCTTAAGTTGATGACATTGCTCTGGTTGGTAGTCCGCTCAAAGGCACGCTTTCTGGTATCACACCCGTCTTGATCGGTAAGTTATTGATCCATCCTCTGCTTGTAGGCTTAATAATCTGGCTGCTACCGCCGTTCAACCCCGAGCTACAACTGGCGGCTGTTCTGCTGGCCGCCATGCCGATGATGAGCATTTATCCTATTTTTGGCACGCAGTACGGATACCGTAACTTCACCGCCAGCACCCTCATGTTAACCACCATCACCGCCTTTATCACTATTTCGTTGATCCTGTTATTCATTCAATAGCTAATCTTGAATTCGGCATTTTTCACTTATTTATATCAAAAACAATATACAAAAAGGTCAATTATTCATTACTACTCACTGATGGAATGTTTTAGCTTTGTTAATTCAATAGTGACTTCCTTCGTAATGGCGGTAGGCCTCACTTGAAACCTGATATCAACAATAATATTGGCAGGGTCGCACCCTGCTCTGATTAAACAACAATAAGGATGTCTATGAAAATTTTAGGTTCTATAACGTCTCGTAAAAATAAAGCCCTCGTCTTTGCGCCTCTGGCTGCGGCCATGCTGCTGACCTCTCCGACTGTACTGGCGGTAACTGGTCATTATGTACCCGGGGTCGAAGGGGTTAAGGGATCTTCCGTGCCACCTCCCGGCACCTACTATCGAGGCTACGCAGTTCAGTACGAAATTGATCAGCTTAGCAACAACCATGGTAATGCCTTACCCGGCAGCAACACAGGCTCGGTCACCGCCCTGGCCAATCGTTTTATCCATATTACCGACAAGAAATTTCTCAATGCCGATTACGGCTTCGAGACTATTATTCCGATTCAACATACCTCGTTGGACTTCAATATCGCAGGCATCGACAGCTCCGACACTGGCGTGGGCGATATTTTTGTCGGCCCCGTGATTCTGGGCTGGCACGGAGGGCAGTGGGATGCGGTCTTCGCGTCCGGTATCTGGTTCGATAACGGTAGTACCTCCGAGCCTGCGGCTGCCGGCAAGGGCTACAAAAGCGCAATGCTCACTTTGGGCGGAACCTACTATCTCAATCCCGCTAAGACGTGGTCTTTCTCAGCCCTGTCCCGCTATGAAATCAACTTCGATGACGACAATCGCGTCGATCGGAGCGACAGTTACCTGGTGGAATGGGGGCTGGGCAAGCTTCTGGATAACGGTATTGAGCTGGGGCTAATCGGTTATGACGGCTGGCAGCTAGAAGAAAACATCGGCGGCGACGCGCAGCAGGGCAAGTTAGAAAAGCACGCCTTAGGCCTGGAAGCTGGCTATTTCTGGCCAAGTCTGGGCCTTGGCATGAGCGCCGCTTACCTAAACGAATATGATGTAAAGAACAGTCCTCAGGGTGACCTGTTCCGAATCAATATGACCAAGGTATTCTGAGCTCGTCAAGAGAAACTGAAGTCGGGTCTGCCCCATTAACGTTAGCCACCTTAATACCGGCCATAGAGGAAATTATGAAAACACAAATTGCAATTATTGGTGCTGGACCTGCGGGCCTTTTACTGGGTCAGTTACTGCATAAGGCAGGTATCGACAATATAATTATAGAGCGCCAGACACCGGAATACGTGCTGAGCCGCATTCGAGCCGGCGTACTTGAGCAAGGTTTGGTTGACCTACTACGTGAGGCTGGTGTTAGCGAACGGATGGACGCCGAAGGCTTGGTGCACGATGGCTTTGAACTGGCACTCAATGGCCAGCTGGAGTACATCAATCTGAAAACCCTGACCGATGGTAAGACCGTTATGGTCTACGGCCAGACCGAGGTTACCCGTGATCTGATGGCCGCCCGCGAAGCCTGTGGCGCTCAATCCATCTACCAGGTTAGCAACGCTCAGCCACATGATATGAAGAGTGGCAACCCTTACATTACCTTTGAAAAAGACGGTGAAACCCATCGCCTGGACTGTGATTACATCGCCGGTTGTGACGGTTTCCATGGTGTATCGCGCAAGTCGATTCCACCCGAGGTGCTAACCGAGTTTGAACGGGTTTACCCTTTCGGCTGGCTGGGTATGCTAGCGGATACCCCCCCGGTGCATGAAGAGTTGATCTACGCGCGTCATGAACGTGGCTTTGCGATGTGTAGCATGCGCTCATCTACCCGCAGCCGTTATTATGTACAGGTGCCGACGACCGAAAAAGTAGAAGACTGGTCCGACGAGCGATTCTGGGACGAGCTTCGTAGCCGCCTACCCGCCGAGCAAGCTGCCAAGCTGGTGACTGGCCCGTCTATAGAGAAGAGCATAGCGCCGTTGCGCAGCTTCGTGGTGGAGCCGATGCAATACGGCAAGCTGTTCCTGCTCGGTGATGCCGCTCACATAGTCCCGCCAACTGGGGCCAAGGGACTCAACCTGGCTGCTAGTGACGTGAATACGATGTACCGTATCTTAGCCAAAGTCTATCAGGAAGGCCGTGTGGATCTGCTGGACAGATACTCTGAGATCTGTCTGCGCAGAGTTTGGAAGGCCGAGCGTTTCTCTTGGTGGATGACCAACATGTTGCACGACTTTCCGGACAACGATGCCTTTACCAAGCGTATATTGCAAACTGAGCTGGGGTATTTTGTCGAATCAGAAGCTGGACGTAAAACCATTGCGGAAAACTACGTGGGCCTTCCCTACGAAGAAATAGAATAACTTTTTAATCAAGGTCACCGTTCATAGGAACATTGAGGGAAGATCCCGGTGAACCGCGGGCAAAGGCATGCATATCCCTTTGCCCGCGGTGGCGATTACTAAGCTAAACTGGCCCTTAAAATGGGGATAAACTTGTGAGACTGGGTGGCCCTAAGCTCAAGTAATAAGCTCACCACAAGTTTTGAGGGCGTCTGAATGCTCGTTTCAAAACACCCCTGCAGGTCTTCGGTACCCCAGCCGTTCTTCGAGACGATTGTTGAGCGCCTTGATCATTTTTGGAGATCGGCGAATTCACTGCCGTTGTTTAATGTCAGCGCCTTAAAGGCGCCCTTGATCAGTCTCAGTAAACGCCTGATCAGGCGTCATACTCCATCTCCTCGCTATTCCGTATCTCCCGATCAATCGTCGTGTTGTGTCAGCCCAACGAATCTGTGATCTGACGCTGGCTTCGGCCTACGGTCAATAAGTCTAAACCTGAAATCGTTTTTCCCGGGGTAGCCCCCTGTGTGTCAGCGTAGTTCTGCCTTATTTTCTTGACTTTGGTCGTATATGGAGTCCTCCGCGGTTGCAAGCACAAGATACGATGATCGACAGGTACGACTGCACACGTATATCCGGTCTTTATAATGATGCCAGTGGCATCGGACCCTAATGGGCTATCCGCACGTCAGTGCCCAAATGGTAAAGCGAGATGTTAACTCTTCGACCAAAACGGGTTTAACTGACCCGTGACGTCGGTTCGACCTGTTCACCATCTTTCTGCATGCTCAGCAATCGTTGTGGTGGGCGACCTAAGTGAATTAAGGAACCTCTGAATAACTTTCCAAAATCAGCGATAATATAGCTATCGCTAACCGCATAGGATTCGCCGCCACCATGGGCCAGAACGGTCGGCCACCGTACCCGTTGTCTTCCATGCTGCGGGTTCCGGTGATGCTGGCGGTTAAACGAATGAGTGATGAAGGTCTGCAAAGTGAGTCAGATCAACTGAAAGCGATCACCTCAGAGACTCATTACCTGAGACATACCGGTGCCAGCCAGGCCATCGAGGCCGGCGCCGATATCCGTCATATATCAGAAGAGCTTGGCCATGCCAGTGCCGCGTTCACTGAGCAAGTGTACGTTAACGCCGATCAAGATCGCCGGCGTGCGGCCGGCCAGCAACGCTCAATTTAGAGAGGTTGATTCAGGGGCAGCTAACAGTGTACCAACGGTGCCTGTCTGTAGTGGCATAATGAATTTGGTCACGTGATTGGAGTTGCTAAAATGCACTCAAACATGACCAGTGATTCAATAATGACTAGGGGCTGTTGACGTTTTCGCATAAGGCATTGAATAAAATAGGTAAACTCGTAATATTAAGGTTCCTACACCACCAATAAAACGAGTTTGCCATGCCCCGATTCATGCTCAGTGATGAGCACTGGTCGAAGCTAAAAGGAATGATGCTTCAAGAAAATATTTATAACAAGCGCGACCTGCGGATGATGGTCGAAGGCATGTTTTATCGACTGAGAGTGGGTTGTCCGTGGCGAGATTTACCTTCTTGTTTCGGTCGATGGAACTCGGTGTATAAAAGATTCAATGAGTGGTCAAAAAAAGGAAAATGGTTGCTGCTGTTCAAAAACCTGGTCAGCGAACCGGATACTGAGTGGGAATTTATTGATGGAAGCTATGTGAAAGCCCATCAGCATAGCACGGGCGCAAGAGGTGCTGACTCGCAAGCTATCGGTAAAAGTCGCGCCGGAAATACAACAAAAATTCATTTGGCAGTCGATAGTTACGGCTTACCGATTGAGTTTACAGTAACGGGCGGCGAGATCCATGACAGCACGGCGGCAAGCGAATTAATTGAACCATTACCGCCGGCTAAAGCCGTGATAGCGGACAAAGGTTATGACAGTGAAAAGATTCGCGAACAGATTAGAAGCAGAGGTGCCATCGCCGTAATTCCAAGAAAGTCGAATTCGGTCATAGGTAATGCAGATATGGATTGGTCGTTATATCACCACCGTCATTTGGTGGAAAATGCGTTTGCACGCTTGAAACATTTTCGTGGGCTGGCGACGCGCTATGACAAATTGAAACGCAACTATGAGAGCGTCGTCGCCATGGCTTGTGGATTTTTATGGTTGCCGATGTAATGAAACGTCAACAGCCCCTAGAAAAGTAGGGCCTCGTTCCAGTCCTGATTTTAAAGTCGAATGTGCCCAGCTGGTTATCGACCGGGGCTACTCCTTTCGAGACGCTGCACAAGCTATGGGTGTGGGTAAATCCACGCTCGACAAGTGGGTTCGAAAATTAAAGAGCGAGCGTCCAGGTCATGTTTTGCCGGGTCAACCGCTGACAGATGAGCAGCGCGAGATTGCAGAACTGAAGCGGCAGATTAAGTGCCTGGAAATCGAGAAAGATATATTAAAAAAGGCTTTGACTCTTTTAATCTTCGACAGCATGAACGATTTTCGCTAGTCAAAGAGCTTAAGAGAGCCCACACAGTCAGTGATTTGTGTCGTGTCTTGGGCGTGCGCAGCTATCGGATGTAATGGTAAAAGAAAACTTGTCACTCGAATTTCATTGCATGGAGCTACAGCAGGAACTTGCTAGTGTTCATCCGGAAACGTAAGTGTCTGAATTTTCTACTTAATTACAATAAAAGAGGAGAAGCCTCTACTTGTTTTTGCTATCATGAACAGTCAAACCATTGAATATCATGACAAAACGCAAACAAGAGAGGCAACAATGCGTCAGAAACGCACCGTCCAGCCCAGTCTATTCGATTCTGTCCTTGAACACGACATCGAGCTCGAAGCCATGTCCAACCTGCTCGACGCCCATCCGATCGTGCTGGACTGGGTCGAGTCTGATCTCCGTGATCGGACGTTGGCCAGCACCGGGCGTAAAGGCCTGTCGGTCGAGTCCATTCTGCGGTGTGCCATACTGAAGCAGTCCAGACAGTTGACGTATCAGGAACTGGCCTTCTTCCTTCAGGATTCCATCTCGCTCAGAGGCTTCGCGCGTCTGGCCATGGGCTGTCCTCAAAAGTCAGCCTTGCAGGCCGGCATTGAAGCGATCACGGCAGATACCTGGGAGAAGCTCAATCTGCTGTTGCTGGACACAGCCAGCGTTCACAAGGCTGAAACCGGTCGAGTTGTGCGTATCGACAGCACGGTCACGGACTCGCCCATTACCACACCCTCAGACAGCGCCCTGTTGCACGATGTCGTCCGCGAGAGCGTGCGACTGTTGAAGCGGTTCGACGGTCTCATGCTCGAGCGACCGGTCCAATGGCACAACCATCGCCGCGTGACGAAACGGCTGGCGTACCAGCTGCAGTACACCGTGAAGCGCAAACGACCACCGGCCTACCGCAAGCTGCTCAAGGTCGCCAGCCGTTCACTTCAGTACGTCTGTCTTGCACGTGTTCAGGCGGTGGCCAGCGCACCTGCAAACAGCAAGATCCGTGCGTGGATCGCGTCGGCTGAAGCGCTCGAAGCTCTGGGCGCCGCGGTGATGGATCAGACGCAGCGGCGGGTATTCAAGGACGAGACCGTGCCGGCGGATAAGAAGGTCTTCAGCCTGTTCGAGCCGCATACCGACATCATCATCAAAGGCGCCAGAGACGTCGCGTTCGGTCACAAGCTGAATCTCACCACTGGCCGCAGTGGGCTCGTGCTTGATGTGGTGATCGAGTCAGGCAACCCGGCTGATACCGCCCGTTTCCTGCCGATGATGGCGCGGCAGACAACGATCTACGGACGTCCACCGCGCCAGGTCGCCACGGATGGCGGCTATGCCAGCCAGGAGAACCTGGCGGCGGCCAAGGCGCTGGGCACCAAAGACGTTGCCTTCCATAAAAAGAAGGGGCTCAAGGTCAGTGAGATGGTCAAGAGCCCCTGGGTGTATCGCAAGCTCAGGAACTTCCGTGCCGGCATCGAGGGCAACTTCTCCTGTCTGAAGCGTGCCTATGGCCTGTCCCGTTGCACCTGGAAAGGACTTGAACACTTCAGATCGTACGTCTGGTCTGCGGTGGTCTCGAGAAACGTGCTGTTGCTGGCACGACTGCTTCAGACCTGAATGGGTAGCCGCTGAACAAGAGACATATCACGCCAGAATGAGTGGCACGGCCTTCGGCCGTCTGCAGAATGGCCAAAACAATGGCCCCAGAGCGAGATGCCGCCCGCTGCCGCTAATGGTAGATTGACCACCACACGACTGTATAAAATACGATCAGACGTGGTGCTGGAAATCACTGGTTTCCGGATGGACACTTGCTAGAGCAACCGCATTGAAAAAACATCGATAAAGTAAAGATGTTTGAAATAACGGTTTGATTGATCAATGTTTCACGCTATTTTTTAGTATTTTTACACCAAAGAGTGAAGTGCGTCTAAGATACTAATTTATATATTTTTTAATACTTTGTTCATACTGCTATGTGTAACAGTAGCCGCTTTAAACACCAAGCACAAAGGAGTTTTGAAATTAAAGGCCGAAGGACTGTTGGTCTCTGCCCATCGAGGCTCGCGTAATTCCGGCAAGTTGCCGGTCGCTGCCTAAGAAGTGGAAAGCTTCGCCTGAAGGGCGGAGAGTAGTCACCTGCACAATTTCTCTAAGCCGTCCATCGGGCGGCCCACCCCACACTCGGGACGACAGTCTTGCTCCTAGCTCTGCAAGAAATAGGGCTTCTTCGTCGGTGGCATCGTCATAAACAGGGGTGAGCCCAAACAGTCGCATTTCCATTTCCTCATAATACGTGTCGAGATCAATCTTCCACGCCTTTCCGAACTTGAACGCTCCAGGAGTAGCCGCTACCCCGTTTTTGTCCGCCTCTGCACAGAGCCCTGCGGATGGTTGACGGGCTGGTGGTCTGCTGTCGTGCTCGAACACTACTTTGATGAAATCGTGAATCGAAACCGGACGCATGACTGACCCCATAGCTTTTTGCTGAGGCGGCTGACCGTTTGGTACCGCCGAATCAAACTATACTCTAATATGTCTCTTGAGCGAGCGACCGCAGAACGACACCATAAAAGCGGGGCTATTCAGCACAGCCCGATCACTTGCAGGTGCGTTAACCCGCGGGATCCTGACTGTACATGAACCTCTACAACAAATTCTAAATACAGGAAGCGTGAAGCTACAAAATTTACTTTAACATCTCAATCATGTTCGTTTATGACTTCACGGGCTAACAGAAGATTACGACTTACGGCCCTTGCCCAGGGACTGGGTGATGCGATCCAGCAGCATGGCCAGGATGACCACGGCGATGCCTGCCTCAAAGCCGGCACCTGGCTGCAGGCGTTGAATAGCACGCCACACCTCGCTTCCCAGGCCGCCGGCACCGATCATAGCGGCAATCACCACCATAGACAGCGCCAGCATGATGGTTTGGTTGATGCCCGCCATCACAGTGGGCAGGGACATCGGCAGCTGCACCTTGAACAGTTTCTGGCTGCGGGTAGCACCATAGGCGTCGGACGCCTCAATCAGCTCCTCCGGTACCTGTCGAATCCCCAGGGTGGTGAAACGGATGGCTGGCGGCATGGAGAAAATCACCGTGGCAAAAATCGCCGATACCGAACCGATGCCGAAGAAGGGAATCGCCGGAATCAGGTAGACGAAGGCCGGCATGGTCTGCATGAAGTCTAGCCCCGGCATGATGACGCGATACAGCCGATCGGAGAGTGCTGCGGCGATCCCGATTGGCAAGGCGATGACGACGGCCAACAGGGTGGCGATCACCACTAGCGTCAGAGTCTCGATCATCGGAGTCCATAAGTTCATGTTCCAGACTAGTGCCAATCCCAGGAGTGCACCGATGGCCAGACGGTAATTGGAGACCCTCCAGCAAATGCCGACGATGATCAATAGCAGCGCCCAGGGTGGCAACCACATCAGAGCGTCGTTGAGGCCGTCAATACCGTTCTGTGTAACTTGCGAGATACTGCGTGTCACGTTGGAGAATTCACTGGTCAGCCAGTCGAGACCGCCCTCGATCCAGTCGCCCAGCGGAATTCTTGGAATATCGATAGCCATTACTTGTTTTCTCCTACCTGTGCCAGTTCATCGAGGACAGTGCCCTTGACCACAACGCCGAGCAGGCGCTTGTCGTCATCCACCACCGCAATAGGAAAGTTCTTCTTGTTGAACATGGCAAACAGGTTTTGCAGCGGCTCATTCAGACCTACGCTGCGGAAGTCCTGAGTCATAATATTGCAGATATCGTCCTTGCCTTCCTTAGCGGCGAGCTCAAGGGAGTCGATTTCCACCAGGCCAAGTAAGGCGCGGTTGCGCGATGTGACGTAGATGGAATCGATGCTGTTTTCACTCATCTTGCGCAGAGTCGTACGCGGTCCATCGCTCTCGCGCGCGGTCGCCCGCACCGGACGCATGGCGTGTTCGGCGGTGAGAATTTTGGACATGTCCACCCCTTCGACGAAGCGCTTTACATAGTCGTCGGCAGGCTTGGTGAGAATCTCCTCTGGGGTACCGATCTGTACGACCTCGCCGTCCTTTAGCAGCACGATACGATCGCCGATGTTGATGGCCTCGTCGAGGTCGTGGGTGATGAAAACAGTGGTTTTCTGCGTGCGGTGCTGCAACTCTTGCAGCTCCTGCTGCATGTCACCACGGATCAGCGGGTCCAGCGCCGAGAAGGCTTCGTCCATCAGTAGCACCGTGCCGTCGTTAGCCAACGCCCGGGCCAACCCCACCCGCTGCTGCATGCCGCCGGAGAGCTGGTTGGGATAGGCCTCTTCCCAGCCATCCAGCCCCACCTGCTTGAGGATTTTGAGAGCAGTATCGCGGCGCTTTTGCTTTGCCACACCGCGGATTTCGAGGCCGAATTCGGCATTTTGTTGCACGGTACGATGAGGGAAGAGAGCGAAGTTCTGGAATACCATGGAGAAATGACGGCGACGGGCTTCAAGCAGCTCTTTGGCGCTGAGGCTCAGAATGTCTTCGTCATCAATGACAATTTCGCCTTCGGTAGGCTCGATCAGGCGGTTGAAGCAACGGATCAGGGTGGACTTGCCGGAGCCGGATAGCCCCATGATGACCAACAACTCGCCTTCATAAACATCGAAATTAATATTGGACAGGGCCAGTGTCTGACCCGTTTTCTCGAATATTTCGGGACGTTTGAGTCCATTATTACGAAGTTCCAGCGCCTGCTTGGGCCGGTTGCCGAAGACTTTGCTCAGGTTACGAACCCGAATCTTCACGTTTTGCTTATTATCATCTTGCATTGGCGTTGCCTTTGATCGGACTTCTGGTTCGGTAAGTGACTCACGCTGGACGAAGTAACTGGTCGATTCAGTCGTTTGCAGGTGAGCACTGTAGGACAGTAAAAAGGCTGCTTACCCTACCTGTCTCTAAACCATCACTCAACTTCGATGGCATCGATATATTGACAACGGTGCCCGCCGAAGCTGCTTGACTCAGCGTCTGAGGCAATTATTAGTCACCCTAATTGCATTGCAGGCTTGCTGGACCGTGTAGCTCTGATCGACAACCAGACTAGAAGCCTGTCGGACTCCTAACTGTTTCATGCTCACGTACTCAGGAAGCTGCTATTTTGACGGCTTTCGACAACTATTTGTCGTCTTTTGTACACTTCTTGCTGCGCATTTAGGTGACACTCTTCGTAACGTTTTACAAGGAGATCCCATGAACCGTAATGTCATTCTGACCTGCGCCATCACTGGTGCTGGCGATACCACCGGCAAAAGCTCCCACGTACCGATCACCCCCAAACAGATCGCCGACAGCTGCATCGAGGCCGCTCGAGCCGGCGCCAGCGTGGCGCACATCCACGTGCGCGACCCCGAAACCGGCGGCATCAGCCATTCGATCGAGCACTACCGCGAGGTGATGGACCGGGTTCGTGAGGCGGATACCGACATCGTCATGAACATCACCGCCGGCGGCGGCGGCGACTGGATTCCGGACGTCGAGGACCCTACCCGCGGCGGCCCAGGCACCGACATGCAGACCCCGGCCCAGCGTCACGAACCGGTGGCCGAGCTACTTCCGGAACTCTGCACCCTAGACTGTGGCAGCCTCAACTTCGACAATATGGTCTACGTCAACACCGCTAATTGGCTACGCGAGCACGCCCGCCTGGTACAGGCCGCCGGCGTCAAGCCGGAGCTGGAGTGCTTCGATCTGGGCCACGTCTGGTTCGCCCGCCAGTTGCAGCAAGAAGGCCTGATCGACGGTGACCCGCTCTTTCAGCTGTGCCTGGGCATCCCCTGGGGCGCTGAGGCCGACACCGAGACCATGCTGGCAATGCGCAGCAAGCTGCCAAAAGACGCCAACTGGGCCGCCTTCGGCATCGGCCGCCACCAGATGCCCATGGTTGCCCAAGCAATGTTGCTCGGCGGCCACGCCCGGGTCGGACTGGAAGATAATCTGCTTCTCGAGAAAGGCGTGCTGGCCACCAACGGCAGTCTGGTTGAGAAGGCCGGCGGCATCATCGATGCGCTCGGCGGCCGCATCATGACGCCTGCCGAGACCCGCGCCCATCTCAAACTGCGCGACCCGGCCAGCGGCTTGATCGTCGAGACAGCTGCAGGAGGTGATGCATGAGTCAGCAACTAACCGTCATCGGCACCGGCGTCATCGGCAACGGCTGGATCGCCCGGGCGCTGGCCCAAAGCTGGGACGTGGTCGCCTTCGATCCGGCTGAAGACGCTGAGGTTCGCACCCGCGACTTCGTCACGAGTGCCTGGCCGTCGCTTGAGAAACTGGGGCTGGCCGAGAGCGCCGACCCCGCGCGGCTGACCTTCGCTGACAGCCTGGAGACGGCCGTCAAGGGTGCCGACCTAATTCAGGAGAACGTCCCCGAACGTCTCGAGCTCAAGCAGGAAATTCTCGCGGCGATCGATGCCGCTGCCGCACCAAGCGTGATTATTGGCTCGTCCACGTCTGGTTTCAAACCCAGCGATCTACAGCGGGACTGCCGGCAAGCGCCGGGACGCGTGATCGTCGCCCACCCCTTCAACCCGGTTTACCTGCTGCCGCTGGTGGAGCTGGTTGGCGGTGAAGCCACCAGCACCGAACAGACCGGCATCGCTCAAAAACTCTACCAGTCTCTGGCCATGCGGCCACTGATCGTGCGTCGCGAAATCGAGGGGCATATTGCCGACCGGCTGATGGAGGCGCTGTGGCGCGAGGCACTGCACTTGGTCAACGACGGCGTAGCCACCACAGAGGAGATAGACGCCGCCGTGGTTTACGGATGTGGCTTGCGCTGGGCACTGATGGGCACTTTCATGACCTTCCACCTGGCCGGCGGCGAGTCGGGTATGCGCCATATGCTTGAGCAGTTCGGTCCGGCACTGAAGCTACCCTGGACTAAGCTCGAGGCTCCGGAGCTCACCGATGAACTGATCGAAAAGGTCGTCAAAGGCTCTGAATTCCAGGCCGCTGGCCGGTCCGTCGCCGAGCTCGACCGGCGTCGAGATGATTTCCTGGTTGAATTGCTCGATCTGGTACAGAATTACTGGCCCGAAGCCGAGGGGCTCAAGGGGCGCATCTGATGGCATTACTCGAAACCCGCGTTGCCCCGGAATGGGTCGACTACAACGGCCACATGAACGACGCCGAATATGCCCGAGTATTCTCCTTGAGTGTCGAAGCGCTACTAGATGCCATCGGACTAGACGATGCCGGACGGCGTCGCCACGGCTACACCATCTACACGTTAGAGACCCACCTTTGCTATCGTCGCGAAGCTCACGAGCATCAGCCGCTCAACGTCGAGGCGACGGTGCTCGACAGCGACGCTAAACGTTTGCATGTATTTTTCGAAATGCGTGACGCCGAGCGCAGTCTGCTAGCCACCAGCGAGCAGATGCTGATGGGCATCGACAGCGAGGCCGGCCGGCCAGCGCCCTTCCCGCCGCCCGTCGCGACAGCTATTAGCAAGCTGCCGAATCTCGCCGTCAATGCTTGGCCGCAGCTTGCCGGGCGCCGCATTGGACTGCCGAATCGGGACTGACGCAGCATGTGAATGCAGACCTTTCTCAAACTGAATTCTGCCGCCAATCTGCCTTGCGGCTTGGCAGTGTGGGCGGTAGACGTATAATTCACTTACCGTATAACTGGACTATTCTTCACACTTATCGGACTTGCCTGGGCGAGCTACCATAGCGCTGGCGGAAAGCCCTTGAGAAGCTGGAGCTCGAAGCGAAGCCGCAAGCTAAGCCCACCACCAGCACATCAAGATCGGTTTCTGTTAACAGGTGGTAAGCTCGTTCCAGGCGCAGTCCCAGATACCAATCGCGAGGCGAACTTCTCAACTCGTGCTCAAAAATACGTTGCAACTGGCGCAGCGAGACCCCGCTGCGCCGTGCAACGTCGGCAAGCGATAGCGGCGTCTCCAAATGACGTTCCATCAGATCAACAGCCTCCACCAGTCGAGCGTTGTGGGTGTCAAGCCGTCGTGCCAATGTCATACGCTGCTGATCGTGACGCGTGCGCATACGCTCATGGACCAACTGCTCGGAAACGTCGATGGCTAAACGCTGCCCATGGCGACGAGCGATAACGTCTAGCGCCATGTCCATGGCTGCTGTGCCCCCGGCACATGAGAAACGCCGCGCCCCGAGTTCAAAAAGTTCGTTTGAGGTGGCGATCGCTGGAAAGCGTTCCTTAAATGACGGAAGGCTCTCCCAGTGAAGAGTGACTCGCTCGCCATTCAACAGCCCCGCCGCAGCCAGCACGAAACAACCGGTATCGAGCCCGCCCAGCACGCAGCCGGCAGCGGACAGTCGGCGCAGCCAGCGTACCAGGGCGGGGCTCAGATAACGTTCGGGATCGAAGCCGCTGCATAAAGCCAACGACGGCAGATGAGGCACCGCTTCGATGGTCTGATCGGCGAGCAGTGTCATACCGTTGGAAGCGGTCACAGATCCTCCGTTCTCGCTGATCAGCATCCATTCAAAGAGCGGTCGGCCACTGATACGGTTGGCGATTCGCAGCGGCTCGACAGCCGAGAAGAAGGCCATCATCGAGAAGCGTGGCAGCAGAAGAAAACCGATTAGTTCGGGATTAGGGCCGGAATAATTGAGGCGCATGGGACAAAATGTCAGAAAGGACGTTAGCTAACCATCATGGCCGACCCTCGTCGCCTCGACAAGTAAAAGATGCCGGGGGTTAGTCGAAATAGGCCTTCAGACTTCAATAGCGGGGCTTTCATCATCCTTAGCCTCGACACTTGGTAACCAGCCGGCTAGCAGTGGATGCTTTCATACTGAGTGAATTACTACGCTACTCAAATCGCACCTTCAAGCAGATAATTTTCGCCAAAAGACCCATCGGTCAGTAGGGCGACAATATCATAGCCTGCCAGCCCGGCGTCGATACGCTAGCAGCTTGAGCACTTTGTGCCGGTCAAAAATGCCTATCACTGCGGTAATTCTGGAACAAGGATCACCACTTAAAACGCCTTACCACCAGTATCTATGCAGCCCGATGTTGCAACCGGCCGCGCAGCCTTTACAATCAACACAACGAAGCCACGATGCCAAACCGGACGCGGTGCCCCTCCCCGATATCGACCCGAAGCCCATGAGACTCCAGCCCCCCATCCGCGTTCCGGAGCGAATCGGTTTCTTGCTGCTACCGCGCTTTGCGATGATGGCTTTCTTCTCGGCCATAGAACCGCTGCGCATTGCCAACCGCATCAGCGGGCGTTCACTTTTCGAATGGGATGTGATCAGCAAAGACGGTGGCCCGGTTAAAGCCTCTAACGGCATGACGTTGGACGCCACCTGCGCGATCGCCCAAGCACCTTTAGTAACGAGCCTGGCAGTGTGTGCCAGCTTCGACCCCGACGACAGCGTCAATGGCGCACTACTAGACTGGCTACGCGAACGCGCCGCCTCAGGATGCGTGCTAGGTGGCATAGACACCGGCTGCTTCGCACTGGCCGCGGCCGGTTTGCTTGACGACCAGACGGTAACCCTACACTGGGAGTCTCTACCCGAATTTCGCTCCCGTTTTCCACGCGTTGACGCCGTCGAATCGATCTACGAAGTAACGCCCGAAGGCTTCTCATGCGCCGGAGGCAGCGCCGCCATCGATATGAGCCTCGACCTGATACGCCGCCGCCATGGCGATAATCTTGTCAAGCGCGTCCGAGACCAGCTGATTCATGACCCTGAGCGACGACCAGCCAGTCGTCAGCGCGACCCCATCATTCCTGACGACCCGGGCTTGCAAAAAATCATCGACTTAATGGAGGCTAACCTGGAGACGCCGTTTGGTATAGGCGAACTGGCTGCTAGGCTCAGCCTCTCCTGGAGAGGCCTGGAGAGGCTCTTCGCTCGTCATATGGGTATGTCGCCCCAGCGCGTCTACCTCGATATGCGACTGGATCACGCTCATCGGCTGCTGCGCGAGACCCGCCACAGGGTGATAGATATTGCCTTGGCCTGTGGTTTCGCCTCCGCGTCAAGCTTCACCCGCGCCTTCCGCCGCCGGCATGGTCTCACCCCAAGCGAATGGCGTCGGCGTTCCTGATTTTCCGATGCGCCGCTGCAACTGTCGAACTATGCACAGTCAGCGTCGGATTCTGTAGTGAGACGACCTCCTATCGCTGACACTCTAGCGGTCTTCCCTTGACGCTCAGGAGCTCTTAATGTCACTGAACAAACTGCCTCTTACGCCCGATTATGATGCTTGGCTGATCGACACCGACATCGCCGACGTTTCGTTTACGCCGCGCCTCGTCACGGTGCGCTGGAGCGACGGACGCGTCAGCCGCTACCACAGCATCTGGCTGCGCGAGAACGCCGCCGATGAGACCACCGTCAACCCGGCAACTCGGGAGCGCATCCTGGACCTTTCCACCTTGCCCGCTTGGCCAGAAATCGACGCCGTCAATATTGACGCCGCTGGCGCTCTGTGCGTGACTTTCGCCCCAGAAAACCGTCGCCTGCGCTTTCATCCCGGCTGGCTGCGAGCTCACGACTATGATAACGCCACCGACTCCGAGGCGCCGCTAGTGCCGATGAACACCTGGCTGGGCGGCCCCGAGGTCGCTCCCGAAACCTTGGATGCCAGCGGCCTGCTCGATACCGCACCTGACAGCGATGCCGAGGAGGCGATCCTTGCCCCGGCATTAAAAAGCGTGCTCGGCAAGGGGCTGGTGCGGCTGCGCGGCCTGCCCACCGAGCCCGGCTCGCTCGAAAGCATCGCTCGGCGCATCGGCCCCGTACGTCCCACCAACTTTGGCCAGCTATTCAACGTCAAGGCCAAGCCCGATCCCGACTCCAACGCCTACACGTCCCTCGCCCTGCCCCCCCACGTCGACCTACCGACTCGCGAATACCACCCCGGACTGCAGATGCTTCACTGCCTGGAGAACAGTGTGAAAGACGGCCAGGCGGTGATGATGGACGGCTTTGCCGTGGCCGAGGCCCTGCGCGACCGCCACCCCGAGGCATGGGCGACGCTAACCCGGGTGCGCTGGTGCTATGCCAACACCGCCCGCACTACTGACTACGTCTGGTTTGAGCCGATGATTCGCCTCGACGCCCGGGGCGAGCTGCTTGAGGTGCGCATCGCCGACTTCCTGCGTGGCCCTTTGCAGACCGCGTTCGAGGACGTCGAACCGGCCTATGAGGCGCTAATAATCCTGCAGCGGCTGTTGCGCGATCCGGCCTTCGCCATCCGCTTCACTTACCGCCCCGGCGACTTGGTGATTTTCGACAACCGCCGTCTGCTGCATGCCCGGGACGCCTTCGAGGGCAGCACCGGCCACCGCTGGCTGCAGGGCTGCTATATGGAGCGCGACGAGGTGCGGTCGCGCTATCGCATGTTCCAGCGCGCACGCCGTCAGCGGCAGCTCACTGCCGAGACCTGATAGCGCTTAGTCCGCGTCTCGAGCCGCGGTTTCCCGGGGGGATTCGTCAAAGCGCGCCCGATAGGCCCGCGAGAAATGCGCCAGGTGCTGGAAGCCAGTGGCCAGCGCCGCCTCGGTAGCCCGACAGTCGCTGCCGGCGAGCAGCTGCTGGGCGCGGTCCAGCCGCATCCCCAGATAGCACTGCTTAGGGGTCTCGCCAAAATGCACGATGAACAGCCGCGTGAGCTGGCGCTGGGATTGGCCTGCCAACCGGCAGACCTCGGGGATCAGCAGCGCCTTGGCCAGATTAGCATCCATCACCGCCAAGCTCTTCACCACGCTGCGCGGCAGGCGGGCATAGCGCACGTCGAGATCCACCGGCGAGCGCTCGTGGCGCTGGTGAACCAGCTGGCGGCTCACGGCGTCAGCCAGGGCTGGGCCGTAGGTGAGCTCAATCCAAGACAGCATTATGTCAATACTCGCCACGCCCCCGCCACCGGTTAGCCGCCTGGAGTCAAGCTCATAGTATGACGAGCTGACCTCAAGCAGCGGAAACTCGCGACGAAAGGCGGGTGCGCTTTCCCAGTGTAACGCCACCCGATACCCCTTCAGTACGCCGGCGCGCGCCAGGATGAAAGGCGCTGTTTCCAGCCCCCCCAGCCAACCCCCATGGGCTGCAATACGGCGTAACACCGCATGATCCTGGGCGCTGACGTCGGCCTCTGGCTGATAGGACGACACCACCATCAGGCTGGCGTCATCAGGTACTCCAGACAGCTCAGCATTCACCTCGATACTCACTCCATTGCTAGCCACTACGCCCTTACCGTCCAGCGAGCGCAGACGCCAGGCAAAGAGATCGCTACCGAAGCGATTGGCCACCCGCAACGGCTCCAGCATGCAAAACAAAGTCAACATCGAGAAGTTGGGTAGCAGCCAGACGTCCAGGGTGTGTTGCGCCTGTTCAGGAGTGAGCAGCGGCGGCGAGTCGGGTCGCGGATAGGGCCATAGAGTGTCGATAGGGTCATTCATGGCTAGAATGATCAATAAAAAGACGACTTTTATCAAGTCGTTGCTGCTAGCCAGTGATACGGTAATAGCCACTACCACTTACACGCCTGCGGAGATCGCCGTGATCCAAGCCAGCCTTTTAGCCGATAATTGTCGTCTAGCCATTGTCCATGGCGAGCATACTAAAGAGTTCGCCGCTCTCTGGCTGCGTGAGCGCAGCCCGAACCCCGACACTCTGGACCCACAAACCGGCCAACGGCTGATCGAGGCTGCGGCTTTGCCGCTGGACCTGCGCATCGAGCAGGCCGACGTCGAAGATCAAACGCTGCATATCCGCTTCAGCGATGGCCATCGTGCCGACTTCGAACTAGACGCGCTGCTTCAGACGCCATCGAGCGTTGCAGCGAAGCCGCTCTGGGACGCCGACCTTGCCGAGCCGCCGCAGGCAGACTTCGCCGCCGCCCTGAACGACGACGACGCCCTGCTCGATATGCTTGAAGGACTGCACCACTACGGTTTTGTGCTGGTTTCCGACGTGCCCACCACCGAGAACGGCATGCAGGCATTGATCGAGCGTGTCGGCCCGCTGCGCCGCACCAACTGGGGCGGCATCGCCGACGTCAAGGCGGTGGCCAACGCTTACGACTTGACCATGACCCAGCGCGGCCTGGAGCCCCACACCGACAACCCCTACCGTGACCCCATTCCCGGCTACATCTGGCTGCAGTGCCTGACCAACGCCGCTGAGGGTGGCGACAATACCTTGGTCGACGGCTATCGCGCGGCCCAGTTGCTCCGCGAACGCGATCCGGCTGCCTTCGAGTGCCTGACGCGGGTCTCGCCAACTTTTCGCTACTGCGACGACAACACCCATCTGGAAAGCGAAGGGCCTTTAATCGAGCTCAACAGCCAAGGTGAGCCTGTTCGCGTCCGCTATTCTAACCGTACCGAGAGGGTTCCGGCACTCCCCGCCGCGGAGCTTGAGGCCTACTACGCCGCGCGCCAGGCTTTCTATGAGCTGATCACCGGCGATGAGCTGACCTTGCACATCAAGCTTGACTCCGGGCAGATGTTGATCATGGACAACTATCGCTTGTTCCATGGCCGGCGCGCCTACCAGCTGGCCGGCGGCGTACGCCACATGCGCCAAGGCTACGTGGACCGTGACAGCACCGCCAGCCGCCGTCTGGTACTACGCCGTCAGCTGTCTCAAACTCACCAAAACGAGGATGTCGCATGAACCAGGCCCGCTTCCGCCACTTCGGTGAAGCCCACCGCGACGAATGGGCACTGATCGACGACCGTTTCCGCGAATACGTCGCCGGTGCCCCGCGACGGGTGCTCGCTCACCTTCATCGCCTGTCCGGCGATACCCACGGTTATCCGGTGGATCGTTTCGAGCACAGCCTGCAGACCGCCACCCGCGCGCTGCGCGACGGCGCAGACGAGGAAATGGTGGTCTGCGCCTTATTGCACGACATCGGCGACGACCTGGCTCCGGCCAATCACGCCGAGATTGCCGCCGGAATCCTCGAACCCTTCATCGATCCGCTCAATACTTGGATGATCCGCCATCACGAGCTCTTTCAAGGCTACCATTATCGCCATTTTTTCGGCCTGGACCCTCACGCTAGGGAGCAGTTCCGCGATCATCCCGCCTACGAGCGCACGGTGCGCTTCTGCGACGATTGGGATCAGGCCAGCTTCGATCTCGATTACGACAGCCTGCCACTCGAGCACTTCGTGCCGATGGTCGAGCGCGTTCTGAGCCGCGAACCCTTTGACGGCTTGCCGGCAGTCAGCAAGGAAAAGGAAACTCTATGAATTGCGCCCAGCGATTGATCCAACTGCTCGAGGCCTATGGGGTCGACACGGCGCTCGGCATTCCCGGTGTACATACCATCGAGCTGTATCGCGCCTTGGGCCAGAGCGGCCTTGTCCACGTCACCCCGCGTCACGAGCAGGGTGCTGGCTTCATGGCCGACGGCTATGCTCGAGCCAGCGGCAAGCCCGCCGCCTGTTTCATCGTCACCGGCCCCGGCATGACCAACATAGCCACCGCCATGGGTCAGGCGCTGGCCGATTCAGTGCCCATGCTGGTGATCTCCAGTGTCAACCCTCGCCAGACTCTGGGCCACGGCCAGGGCAGACTGCACGAAATGCCCCACCAGAGCGAAATGCTTGCCGGGGTCAGCCTGTTCAGCCATACCCTGCATGATCCTGCGGCGCTGCCAGAGGTGCTGGCGCGCGCCTTCGCAATATTCGAAAGCGCGCGCCCAGGCCCGGTGCATATCGAGATCCCCCTCGACGTGATGGTCGCCCCGGCGTCGGAGGATCCGCACACACCGGCGCGGGTCTTTCCTCCGGCGCCGGCTCCCGAGGCGCTGGCGCTGGCCAGCGACTGGCTGAGTAGTTCCAAGCGCCCGCTGATCCTGCTTGGTGGCGGCACCGCCGCTGCCTCCGAGGCAGCCCGAGCGCTGGTTGAACGCCTCGACGCCCCAACCTTTACCACCATTAACGCCAAGGGCGTGCTGGGACGGGACCATCCGCTGGACCTAGGCGCCACCATGAGCCTGCCCGCCGCCCGCCGCCTGGCCGCCGATGCCGACGTGGTACTGGCATTAGGCACCGAGCTTGGCGAAACCGATTATGATCTGGTTTTCGATGATGGCTTTCGCCTCGACGGCAGGCTGATCCGGGTCGACATCGACCCCGAGCAACTGGGCCGCAATCAGGCCGCCGATCTCGCCATCCTGGCCGAATCTGGCCAGGCCATGCGCGGGCTGATCGGGCATCTGCCAAAAGCGGCTGCCCGCGATGGCGCTGAGCGCGTCGCGGCCGTGCGCCGCGCGATGGCGCTAGACAAGGACTCGGAACTCGCGCCCTACGTACCGCTCTTCGCCACCCTGCGCAACACATTGCCCGAGGCGTTGATAGTCGGCGACTCCACCGGTCCGGTCTACGCCGGCAACTTCCTGGCTTCGATGCCTGCCCCGCGTCGCTGGTTCAACGCCGCCACCGGCTTCGGCACTCTCGGTTACGGCCTGCCCGCCGCTTTGGGAGCCGCCTTGGCGCGCCCGGAGCTGCCGGTAATCGCCCTGGTCGGTGACGGCGGGCTCCAGTTCGTGCTCGGTGAGCTGGGTACCGCCCGCGATCTGGGCCGGCCGGTGGCCGTTATCATCTGGAATAACGATGGCTACGATGAAATTCGTCGTTATATGTCACTCAGCGAGATACCGCACCTGGGCGTCGACCTGGCCGCCCCCAACTTTTCAGCTATCGCCTTGGCTTATTCCTGTCGCCATATGAGTGTCACTGAACCAGCAAGCCTGGCCGATGCTCTAGGTCAGTTAGACAAGGCTAGCTCGCCACTGATTATCGAAATCGATGCTGCCGCTTGGGCTGCATCGCTCTGACGCCGGGCCGCTATCCGCCCACAAACGACAATAAGGAAACACCTGATTCATGAGTGCCAAAACGCAACGCACTGCAACGATTCTGACCCTGATCAGCGGTCTGGCATTGGCTGGCCCCGCCCTGGCGACCGACCGCGACGACAATCTGCGCCTGGTAGTCCCGCCCTGGCCAGGCGTGACTGTCAAAAGCGAAATGATCTCTCAGCTCATCGAACCGCTGGGCTACAGCACCGACAAACAGCCGCTCAGCTCGACTGTGGGCTATTCCACCATGCAGTCCGGCGATAGCGACGCCTTCCTGGCCGGCTGGGTGCCTGCCCAGCAAGGTAGTTACGATGCCGCTATGGAGAGCGGCTCCATTGTTGACCTGGGCAACAACGTCGAAGGCGCGCGCATGGGCTTCGCGGTACCGGGCTACGTTGCCGATGCTGGCATTACCAGCGCCGAGCAGTTGGCCGATCCGGAGGTGGCCGAGCGCTTCGACCGCAGCGTCTACAGCATCGAAAACGGCTCCACAGTTGACGATATGCTCAACGATGCCATCGACGCCAATATTTATGGGCTTGGCGACTGGGACAGCAAGCCTTCCTCGACGCCTGGCATGCTCAGCGAGGTGGCGGGCGCGGCCAAGCAGGGGCGCTGGATTATCTTTTACGGCTGGACGCCACACTGGATGGTGCCGGAATACGACACCCGGATTCTTGACGACCCCGAAGGAGTTTACGGTGATGACAACGGCAGCAGCGCCGTCAAAACCATCGTCGCCAAGGACTACGCCGAAGCCAACCCCAATCTGCTCCGATTGCTCAAACAGTTCGTGCTATTGGCCGACGAGCAAAGCGAGTTCATACGCGCCTACGGCCTAGAGAAAGGCGACCTTGAGGTCGTGGCACACGATTGGTTGGTCAGCCATCCCGAGCGTGTCGCCGCCTTTCTAGATGGCGTAACTACCCGCGACGGTAAGGAGGCGCTTGCAGCGGTAAAGGCCAGCCTATGAACGCCACCACTTCAGAGGAGCGTGATCTTCGCCAAAACCTAGCGGCTGCCTATCGGCTGATCGCCCTGGATGGCATGGACGACGGCATTGATACGCATATATCGGCCCGCCTGTCCGGCGAGCGCTTCCTGCTCAACGCTTACGGGTTGCGCTTTGCCGAGGTGCGCGCCGACAACCTGGTGACTGTGGACGCCGACGGCAAAGTACTTGACGACCCCACTGGGCTGGGCATTAACCCAGCCGGTTTCACCATACACAGCGCCCTCCATGCCGCTCGCCCCGACGTCAACTGCGTAATGCACTGCCACACCGTGGCTGGTGTCGCGATCTCTTGTCTTGAGGAAGGCCTACTGCCGCTCAACCAATGGGCGTTGCAGTTCCACGACCGGCTGGCCTACCACGACTTCGAGGGCATTGCGCTGGAGCTCGATGAACGCGAGCGTCTGGCTGAGGACCTCGGCGATCACGCAGCAATGATCCTGCGTCAGCACGGCTTGCTAACCTGCGGTCGAAGCGTCGGCGAAGCCTTCCTGCGCATGCGCAACCTAGAGCGCAGCTGCCAAACGCAGCTGGCGGCCCAGGCCACCGGCCAGCCGCTGCGTTTAGCATCACCCACCATGGCAGAGCACGTGGCGCAACAGTTTGACGCCTGGGCGACGGGCCCTGCAGGCAGCGACCGCGCCTGGCAGGCCGAACTACGCCGACTTAGTGGCGCTGACGACTCTCTCTAATCAGAACCAGAACGGGATCCATATGCACTATTCACGACTAACCGACCGGATTGCCGGCGAGGGCGCCGCGGCCTGGGATATCCACTATCGAGCCCTGGCCCGCCAGGCCGCTGGCGAGCAAATCACCGTGCTCTCGGTGGGTGACCCAGATTTTGCCACCCCAACGCCGATTGTCGAGAGCGCCGTGGCCAGCCTGCGCGGTGGCGCCACCCATTACCCCGACGTGCAGGGTAAGCTGGCGCTGCGCCAGTCCATCGCCGACGATTATCATCGCCGGGGCTTCGATGTAGGTCCAGACAATGTCATTGTCATGGCAGGCGCCCAGTGCGGCCTGTATGCCGCAGCCCAGTGCCTGCTTGATTCAGGCGACCAGGTGCTGGTGCCCGAGCCAAGCTATGTCACTTACGAGGCGGTATTGCGCGCCACCGGCGCCGAGATGGTACAAGTGCCGTTGAATAGCGAGGAAGACTTTCGCCTTGATCCAGCGGCCCTGGAGGCGGCCATCACCCCCCGCACCCGGGCTATATTGCTCAACAGCCCCCATAACCCCACCGGCCAACTGATCGATGCCGACACCTGGGAGGCGGTCGCCGCGCTGTGTCGGCGGCACGACTTGTGGTTGATCTCCGACGAGGTCTACGCCGAACTGATTTTCGAGGGCGAGCACCTCTGCCCCGCCACGCTGCCAGGCATGGCTGAGCGTAGCGTAATCGTCAGCAGCCTCTCCAAGTCCCATGCGATGACCGGCTGGCGCTTGGGCTGGGTGCTGGGCCCCGAGACGCTGATTCAGCATCTTGCCCATCTGGCGCTGTGCATGCTCTACGGCTGCCCGGACTTCATCCAGGATGCTGCCTGCGATGCCCTAAAGACACCGCCTGCCGAACTGGATGACATGCGCGAGGCCTACCGGGTGCGCCGCGACGCCGTTTGCAAAGCGCTCGCCGAGAGCACTGCGGTGGCCACCATCCGCCCCCCGGCGGGAATGTTCCTTATGGTGGATGTTCGCGCCACGGGGCTCTCTTCCCAAGCCTTTGCTGATCGCCTGCTCGACGAGGAGGGCATCTCGGTGCTCTCCGGCGAGGCCTTCGGGCCTTCAGCGGCAGGCTTCGTACGCATCAGCCTTACCATGGAGGCAGAGCGCCTCGCCGCAGCCAGTATGCGCCTCGTGGCCTGCGCCGAACGCGCACAAGCCGAACGGTCACCAACCCCGGCTGCGGAGGCCGATTGCCTATGACATCATCATTCACTCATTTATCCCCTACCCGCACCGCCACCACTCCAGCCGTGGTGGCCAACAAGCTAATCAAGCATTTTGGCGATCTAGAAGTACTCAAGGGTGTCTCTCTCGAGGTACCCGAAGGCAGTGTCACCTCCATCATCGGCGCCAGCGGCTCAGGTAAAAGCACCTTGCTGCGCTGCATGAATCTGTTGGAGAGACCCGACCGGGGCGAACTAGCGATTGCAGACGAGGCGATTCTCTTCACCCGCAACCCCCAGGGCGGCATTACCGGTCTAGATCGGCGCCAACTACAACGGTTGCGCGCTAAGGTCGCTATGGTCTTCCAGCAGTTCAATCTTTGGCCCCACTTGACCGCGCTGGGCAACGTCATTGAGGCCCCCATGAGGGTCAAGGGGCTCTCACGGAAGCGAGCCACCGAATTGGGCGAGCACTATCTGCAGCGGGTCGGCATGGACGATCGGCGCGACGCCTACCCCGCTTTTCTCTCCGGTGGCCAACAGCAACGGGTGGCCATTGCCCGAGCTCTGACCATGGAACCGCGTCTACTTCTCTTCGACGAACCTACTTCGGCACTGGATCCTGAGCGGGTCAACGAGGTCCTGGGCGTGATCCGTGGCCTCGCCGCCGAGGGCCGTACCATGCTTCTGGTCACCCATGAGATGCACTTTGCCCGGGAGGTCTCCGACCAGTTGATCTATCTCGACCAGGGGCGCATCGCTGCCGAGGGCACACTGGAAGACGTTTTTAAGGATCCCCGATGCCGCCAGTTCATGGCGCCCGCGGCCTGAATACTCCAAACACAATAACGATAGGATAAGACCATGCACTATTATCTAAAGATCGCCACCGCTTTCGTCACACTGGGCATCGCTCTTTGCGCCCAGGCCGATGCGCCCCTTAAAGTAGGTATCTCCGGCGAACCCTACCCACCTTTTACCTACAAGGCCGCCAGCGGTGATTGGACTGGCTTTGAAGTGGAGCTGGCGCATGCCCTCTGCGCGGCCATAGAGCGCGAGTGCGAAATCGTGCCCACCGGCTGGAGCGGCATTATTCTTTCGCTCCAAGCTGGCCGCATCGACATGATCATGAACTCCATGTCGATCACCGAGAAGCGCCAAAAAGTCATCGACTTCACTCGCCCCTACTACTTCACCCCAGGCTCTTATGTGGCTGCCAGCGATCTCGCGCTCGGTATTCCTAACGGCCTGGACGGCTTGGTGATGGGGGTTCAAGCAGCCACCACCAACGCCACCTATGCGCGGCGTGAACTTCGCGACAGCGGCGTGGAGATCCGTATTTACAATCAGGCGGAACAGGTCAACAACGATCTGCTTTCAGGACGCCTAGATGTAATCTTGGCTGACGAGATCGCCATGGTGCAGTTCCTTGACCGCGACGAAGCGGAAGGCTTCGAAATCAAAGCCACGGCCCCACGCCACGACGCCTACGGTGAGGGTATCGGGATCGGCTTGCGCCAGGATGAAGATGCACTGCGAGCACCCCTCAACGAGGCGATCAACGCAGTGATCACGGACGGCACCTGCGCCAGTCTCTCCGAGCAGTACCTGGGCACCGACGTCTGCGTCTACGACTGAGCGACGACCGCCCGTCATCGCTCCCCCGGTGCCACCGGCATTGGGGGCTTCGTTTTGTGACCAAGAAAAGAGTCAACCATGACTGCCATGACATCGGAGGGGCTCGCCGACTGGGCCGGCCCCATTCTTAGCGGCGCACTTACCACAGTGCAGATCGCCGTGCTGGCATACGCCATCGGCCTGCTGTTGGGATTGCTGGGTGTCAGCGCAAAGCTCAGCCCCTGGGCGCCCTTGCGCGGCCTGGCCACCATTTACTCGACGTTGATCCGTGCGGTGCCAGAACTGCTGCTGATCCTTTTGCTCTACTATGCCGGTGCCCAAGCGCTGGATGCCCTGCTGGCTTATCTGGGCATGGCCGGCGCAGTGCAGATAACCGGTTTTGCCACTGCGGTGGGCGTGCTGGCTTTCGTCCAGGGTGCCTATATGACCGAGGTGTTCCGCGGTGCCGTCCTGGCCATCCCCAGGGGCCAGCTAGAGGCCGCTGAAGCCTTCGGCTTTTCGCGCTGGGCCCGTTTCCATCGCATCGTGCTGCCGGGCATGCTACCCAATGCCTTGCCCGGCATGTCCAATTTATGGCTGATCCTCATCAAAGACACCGCTCTGATCAGCGTAATCGGCTTTAACGAGCTGTTCTTCACCATCCAACAGGCCGCCGCTAGCAGCCGCGCCTATTTCCTTTTCTATGCCGTCGCCGGTGTCATCTACTTGCTAATGACCTTGAGCTCCACGGCGCTGTTCGCACGCCTTGAGCGTCATGTTCGGCGCGGCCAACCCACGGAGGCTTGACATGGATTATTCTTGGCTGAGCGACCCCTTCTATCAGGGCTACTTGTGGGAGGGCTTCATCAATACCCTTTGGCTGCTGCTGGTCTCCGTGGTGGGCGGCCTACTCCTTGCCGTGGGGGTGGCGCTGGCGCGAATCCGCGGACCTAAGCCACTGGCCTGGCTGGTCTGGGCCTTCACCACCGTGATACGCGGCACCCCACTGCTGGTGCAGCTGTTCTTCTTCTACTACGGGGTGGGTCGTCTGCTAGAGGGTATACCAGGCATCCGCGAAAGCTTGCTGTGGCCGCTGTTGCGCGATCCCTTCTTCTTCGGCGCCCTGACTTTCATATTCAGCGTGGGAGCCTACTCCGGCGAGGTGATCCGCGGTGCCATGCTGAGTGTGCCCCAGGGTGAGCTGGAAGCCGGCCGCGCCTTCGGCCTCTCCGGCTTCCAAGTGCTCACCCGGCTGTGGCTGCCGCGGGCCATCCAGCTCTGCCTGCCGACTCTCACTAACGAGATAATCCTGCTGCTTAAGTCAATCCCGTTGGTCTCCACCATCGCCCTGATGGATTTGCTGCAAGCGGCCAACATCATCCGCGACGAGACTTTCCTGGTCTACGAACCACTGCTGCTGATCGCTGGTATTTACCTAGCCACCACAGTGGTGCTGACCCTAGCGCTGCGCCTTGTGGAGCTCAACTTCCCCGGCATGCGGCCGACTCGGCGCCGCTGGCTGTCCCTTCGCTGAACAGGATAAGATTCCATGCATTCTTCCATGTACTCTCTAGACGAACAGCTCATCGACAACGCCTGGGTGCCGAGCCAGAGCAAGGTGCGCCACCAAGTGCTCGACCCCTACCGCGAAACACCCATCGCTGAGGTGACCCGCGGCGCCCCGGCAGACGTCGATGCCGCCGTGACCGCGGCGAGTACCTGAGGGCCATCGCGGCAGTGCTTGAGTCCCGTCGCCAGGCTCTAGCCGAGCTCTCTAGCCGCAATAACGGCAAGGCTCTACCCGAGGCCTACCAAGATCTGGACGACGTCATCGCCTGTTACCGCTACTACGCCGAGGCGGCCGTGGCCCTAGGGCATCGTCAAGGACCGACCGACCTCAAGGCGCTTCGGTACTGGGATTCCATCGGTGTGGTGGGACTGATTACCCCCTGGAATTTCCCACTGGTCAGCAGCGCCTGAATGGCGCGCCGATGACGTCCTACACGCTGAAAGCGCGGCTGGCAGAACTGGGTATGTTGATGTCTCACAGCCGACCCAGGGTGAGCGACGATAACCAGTACTCCGAGTCGTTGTTCAGGACGCTGAAATACTGCCCGAAGTGGCCTGCTAAAGGCTTTTCATCACTAACGGCGGTGCGCAAATGGATGCTGTTGTTCGAGCAGGCCTACAACGAAGAGCACCTGCACAACGGCATCAACTTCGTGACGCCCACACAACGGCATCAAGGTGTTGATGCGGAGTCGTTAGCGAAACGTGAAGCGGTTTATGAACGAGCAAGGAGCCTGAGTCCTAGGCGTTGGTCTGGTGATGCTCGAAACTGGAAAATCACCAGAGCCGTGTCGCTCAACCCTGGAAAATTGCAGGAAATTGAGCGTAATAAACAGGCTGCTTAAACGCGGCTATGTGGACAACTGGTCTGTAAATCACCGCCCTACAGCTGTAGTGTAATTCGACCATGGCTTTTTTCAACAGCCTCATTCAGTGAAGATACCAAACTTTTTGACGGGAAAAACTATTATGATCTACACATTTACGAAACGACGCTGGTTAATGGCAGGTGCGCTTTCTACAGCTCTGTTTGCCCTGCCCACCTTACAGGCCGCATCGTCCGAGCAGCCCACTCTCGACGAAATCCGCTTCGGCGTGCCTCCTTGGCCGGGTATCACGGTCAAGAGCGAAGTCGCCAGCCAGCTGCTCGAGGCACTCGGCTATAATACTCGACAGCGTGAACTGGCGGTTAGCATAGTTCTCAGTGCCTTATCTAAGGGTGATCTCGAAGTTTATCTTGCCGGTTGGTACCCTCAGGAGGCGGATATGTTGGCCCCGCTACTTGAGAATGGCACAATCATTGAAATCGTCGACAACGTGCCTTCGGCTCTTACAGGCATCGCCGTCACCGACGATGCCTGGCAGGCGGGCGTGCGCAGCATCACCGATCTGGACAAGCACTCCGATCGCTTTGATAGCCGCATCTACGGTATCGAGGCCGGCTCGGGGATCAACGATGCCGTACTCAGCGTCATTGACGATGGTCGGTTCGGCCTCGGCGATTGGCGACTGCAGGAGTCCAGTAGCCCCGCGATGCTCGCCCAGGTGGGCCAGAAAATCGAAGCAGGCGAGTGGGCAGCCTTCATCGGCTGGCAGCCGCATTGGATGAACGTCGCCTACGACATGCACTACCTGAAGGACTCTGGCGACTCTGGTGCAGCGCAGCTCGAGGGCCGTGTCGCGACGGTCGTGCGCTCCGATCTTGCTGAGCTGGATCCCAACGTCGCGCATTTCTTCAAGCAGTTCGTGGTGGGTAGCGAGATCCAGAGCGAGTGGGTCGACGCTTACTCTCGCGATGAACGCGCTGCTGATGAAGTCGCCAGCGAGTGGATTAACGAACACCAGAACACTGTCGCCGAGTGGCTCGACGGCGTAACGACCCGAGATGGCACTCCCGCCATGAAGGCGATGCGCGCCCAGATGCAGTGATCCTCAGGCCTGGCAACTCTCCGGAGCCAGGCCCATTAGCTTCACACGCCTGCACACCTGATCAGTTCAGAATCGCCTCCTCTTCTCCCTAGGTAAGTTGCGAACACAGCCGATTCACCGACGCCTCATTGAGTGCTTTCTGGCAGGACCGGTCAGCGTTCATGCCCTGTGCCAAAAACATGGCCGGTGATTCTGTTGGCGAAAACAGCTGCTCTCGATGGGGCAGCAAAAGCGATTCTACGGTATCGAGCAACCTGTCGCCGGTGAGCAAGTTAAAGAACGTAAGCGCATCGCCCCTTACTAATTCTTTTAGATCTGAACATGCTGGACGTTGACGGGTATAAGGTTATGGAGCAACAGGGCAACAACAGCGAGCTTCTTGTAATGGCCAGGGAAATTTCTCTTAGTCACCATTAAAAATGGAACAGAAGTGGCTATCCAGATGGACTTCGAGGTAAGGACATCCCTCTTTCCGGAAGAATTGCAGCACTGGCCGACGTATTCGATGCTTTGACTTCGGCACGTCCCTATAAAAAAGCTTGGCTGGCAGAAGATGCGGTGAAACTGATCCGGGAAAATCGGAAAACACACTTTGATCCGGAGTTGGTTAACCTGTTCCTAGCCGATGTCGCCAGCTTTGTGAAAATCAAAGATGCCTATCAAGACGCCCCGGAACACTCGCACCAATGAATTCCAAAAACTATGATGTGGATGATCAACGTGATTCCCGATGCAGCAATTCTCATCGATCGGGACCGGAATATTATTAGTGCCCACTTGTTAAAGCAGCCGACATTTTTTACCGCTGTGACACAATTGGAAAGCGCTTCACTGGACACCCTCATACCAAAGCATTCAAGAACCGCTTACGAACAGCACGTTGAGTGATGGATTAGGGTGCGGGGTATAGTTCTGGTGGCAGCGGAGCCCACTTAGGCTGTTTTTTGGCGAGATTGGTGCTTCATCGGCTGTTAGCTGAGCTAGTTCGGCTTCGATGGCGGCAAGGTCGCTATCGATAAGCTCATCCAGCAGGTTGCCCTAAAGCGCGTCCAGTTGTTCGCTACGTTGAGCGAACTTATGACGCTTAAGGATCGCCACTTCGTGGGTCAGTTTTTCGATAACCGCATCATGGTGGATCAGAGCCCGATCTTTGTTCTCCATGCGACCGAACAGATCCGACAACAGAGCGCGAAGCTGTTCGTTAGAGAGTTGATTAAAATCGGGACGACGTTGTGACCTACCGAACAGTATGCCAAGCCACGAACACAGTGACGATGCGCCATTTTGGTGATGGTCTAAGCGGTCGACTTATGGTTACAGAACCGAGATGACACCGGCGGCCCCCAGACGCTGCCAGGGCAGCCCCTGAACCAAAGCGGCTAACTTCTCATCAGTTAAACACAGTTGATCACCGCGCCAAGATTCGCCCCAGTGGAATTTGCCGCGATTCAGTCGGCAGGCACAGAGCCAGATGCCCAGGCCATCGTGGGTCAGCACTTTCATTCGATTGCCGCGTTTGTTGGCGAACAAATAAGCGCAGTGGGGCCTGGCTGAACCGAACACCTGAACGACACGCGCCAGCGCCGTGCCCGGCCCAGCTCGCATGTCTAGCGGCTCTGTGGCCAACCAGATTTCATCGATGCGGATCATTGCAACAGGTTGCGTAGAAGCGCTACGCACTGATGAGCCTGATCGGCTGGCCTCTCCACTACAATCGGGTCGCCGGCTCGGGGAATCTCAATGCGGATGGTGCTGCGCTTTTCAGCTACTGGGGGCGCCGCCGCCGGTAAATTGATAGGCACAAAGGCTAGCGATAGGTTTTTACCTGTTTGCTTCGACTCTCTGATCCAGCGCCGAAACTGGTTGGCATTGAGATCATTGTCCAAAGCAATACGGGAAACAGAAATAAGTGGACACTATCTTGACGGCTGCGGCGTCAGACTCAAGACGGGTTTACTAGACGCTCACCGCTAATCACCACCACAGACTGTTGACGAGGATTTTTCTCAGCCCGGCAAGTTCTCACCTGTTTTGCGAACATTTGAGAAGGCCGTTTTCAAGATAGGTTGCTGAGCCAAAATAAGACCTCCATCGTTTGTAAGTTTTTGCAGAGTTATAGCAAATTTGATTTGACGAATTAACCAGACGAGCGACTATAATTTGAGTATTCGGTGGTCACGTCTTCACGTGACCACCGAATACTCAAGGAAAAGCTCCCGCGCCCTCTTGGCCCTGCCATATGTGCGCGTGATGGTGCAGACTTCTAACGAATATTTCTTGGTTTCCGGCACCAGAGCGCGCAAATCTCCTGCCTCAACGTGCCGCTGAACGTAGGTGTCTGGCATAAACCCGATGTAGGCGCCGGACAAAATCATAGCAAGCCGCGCTTCGTAGAAATACGAAATCGCTGCCTTGTTCATATCCGCCAATTGAGCGCCAACCTCGGGGCTGGTGTGAATGCCTGCGTGTACAACTTTACTGGAGAGAATCTCGTCCAACAGTTGTGGCGATGCCTTTGCGTTGAAAAGCGGATGTGTGCGACTGCAGTACAGGTGGCATTCGTCAGCGTAAAGACGGCGATAATCCAGCCCAGTGAGCTGGCGATGAAAAGGAATTAAACCTATATCCGCCTCATCGTTCAGGACCATCCGTTCGATATCGCTGAGCGATCTCACGTCCAGCAAAACATTAACATGCGGCGCTGCTTGCGAGAATTGAGCAATCGCCGCTGAAAGCCCGGATTGCGGATCCATGCAAATAGCATCGCTTGCGATAATTCGCAGCTCACCGGTAAGGCTGACGTGCAAAGCATTGACACCTGTGCGGAAGCCTTCGAGAGCCGACAGAAGTGTTTTCATCAGCTCATAAACTTCAGCGCCCTCCTCCGTCAATGAAAAACCGCCCCTGCCGCGCAAGCAAAGCTTGAGGTTCAGCCGATCTTCCAGGTTGGCAATATGAGTGCTGATGGTTGAGCGACCAATGCTCAACTCCCCTTCAGCTGCAGAAAACCCGCCGCTCTCCACAACGGCCTCGAACACTTTAAGAAGTCGGATCTCGTAATCACCGATCTGCCCCAGCCTGATCTTCAGATCTTTCTTCATTGTTTGATTGCTCTCAACGTATACACCCAAACATTCCTGTTTATCACACAAACACTCCGCTATACCATCGTTCCAACTGTATAAGCCACTTTGGCCAGCACATTTTGGAGCCCTTTAATGCCGTTAAATCTCAACCAACCAGACTTGTTTCGGGATCGTGCCTTTATTGATGGGCAGTGGGTCCAGGCTGCCAAAGCGCGAACGTTTCCGGTCTTCAATCCCAGCACCGGCGCTACGCTGGCGTCTGTTCCCGATCTGGGTGCAGACGAAACCCGCGCCGCCATCGACGCTGCAGAAAAAGCACTGAAACCCTGGCAAGCACTGATCGCAAAAGAGCGCGCTGCTCTCCTGCGCAACTGGTTCAACCTTATCATTGCGCATCAGGATGACCTTGCAACCATCATGACCAACGAACAGGGCAAACCCTTTGCAGAAGCCAAGGGCGAAGTCGCCTATGGCGCATCCTTTGTGGAATGGTTTGCCGAAGAAGCCAAACGCATTTATGGCGACGTTATTCCCGCTCACGGCCCCGACAAGCGGTTGGTAACCATCAAGCAGCCGATTGGTGTGGTTGCGGCGATCACGCCCTGGAACTTCCCGATTGCGATGATCACCCGGAAAGTCGCTCCAGCGCTGGCGGCGGGCTGTACGGTTGTGATCAAACCGGGTGAAGACACCCCACTGTGTGCGCTAGCGCTGGCAGAACTGAGCCGTCAGGCCGGTATTCCCGCAGGTGTTTTAAATGTGGTTACAACGCTACAGGCACCAGAAGTTGGCCGTACGCTGTGTGAAGACTCCCGAGTGCGCAAGCTGTCCTTCACGGGCTCAACGCCAGTGGGCAAGCTACTGATGCGCCAGTGTGCGGATACAGTAAAGAAAGTCTCCCTGGAATTGGGTGGCAATGCACCGTTTATTGTTTTTGACGATGCTGATTTAGACGCGGCCATCTCTGGCTTGATGGCGTCCAAGTTCCGCAATGCGGGCCAGACCTGCGTGTGCACCAACCGCATTCTTGTTCAGGACCGCGTTCACGATCTGTTCGTTGAAAAACTGAATGCGGCCGTACGAAAACTAAAAATTGGTGATGGGTTTGGTGAGACAGTAAACATTGGTCCTCTTATTAATGATAAAGCGGTCAACAAAGTACGTGATCTTGTTGAAGATGCACTGGCCAATGGCGCCCGAATCACTGAACAGGGCGTCGGAATTCCGGACCATCCGAACTTCTACCCACCCACTGTATTGACCGGCGTAACCGCAAACATGCGCATTGCACAGGAAGAGATTTTCGGCCCAGTGGCAACGGTTTTTCGTTTTACCGAGGAATCAGAGGCTGTGGAGCTGGCAAACGACACCCCATTTGGCCTTGCCGCTTATTTTTACAGCCGCGATATCGGCCGGGTATGGCGCGTAGCTGAAGCTCTAGAGTACGGCATGGTCGGAATCAATGAAGGGCTGATTTCTACGGAAGTTGCGCCGTTTGGCGGTATCAAGGAGTCGGGCATCGGCCGCGAAGGCTCCCGCTATGGCATCGATGACTTTGTTGAAATCAAATACTTGTGCATGGGCGGCCTTTGAGCGCTGCTTTTAACGGATAAGGAAAGAGTTGATGAATAACTCGAAATTGAATGAATTGAAGAAAAAATACGTTGCTAACGGCGCTGCCAGCTCCGCCACGCAGTTTGCGGATCGCGCAGAGAATGCCTTGATTTGGGATGCGGACGGCAATCGTATTATCGATTTTGCCGGTGGTATTGGGGTTCTAAACATTGGCCATTGCCATCCAAAAGTCGTGGCAGCCGTACAAGCGCAGATAGAGCGTGTGATGCACACGTGCCAAACCGTCATGCCCTACGCGGGGTACGTCCAAGTCGCTGAGAAGCTAAGTCAGATAACCCCGGTGCGAGGGCATGCCAAAGTCATGTTAGTGAACTCCGGCGCTGAAGCCTTAGAGAATGCGGTCAAGATCGCGCGGGCGGCAACGGGTAAAAATAACGTCATCTGTTTTGACGGCGGCTATCACGGCCGCACGTTTATGACCATGGCGATGAACGGCAAAGTTGCGCCCTATGCAGCCGATTTTGGCACAATGCCGGGTAACGTCTTCCGTGCGCCATATCCAGTGCCTTCTCTTGGCGTCAGTGAAGCAGATGCCATTCGTGGACTGAAAATGACGCTCAAGACTGATGCCAACCCACGTGATACGGCAGCTATCGTGATCGAACCGGTTCTCGGCGAAGGCGGTTTCTATCCCGCGCCAGCAAGCTTCCTCAAAGCGGTGCGCGACATCTGCGATGAGCACGGCATGCTGATGATCGTCGATGAAGTTCAGTCCGGCTTTGGCCGCACGGGCAAGATGTTCGCCATTGAACACAGTGGTGTCGAGCCCGACCTGATGACCATGGCCAAGAGCATGGCGGCCGGCATGCCTATCTCTGCTGTTGTGGGAACGGATACTCATATGGATGCACCTGGGGCTAACTCGCTTGGCGGCACCTATTCTGGCAGCCCCGCATCGTGCGCAGCGGTATTGGCGGTGCTTGAGGTGTTTGAAGAGGAAAACATCCTCGCGAAAAGCCTCTCTCTAGGAAAAACGCTGGGGCAGCGCTTTTCGCAGTGGCAGGAGAGCTTTGCTTGCGTTGAGAATGCGCGTCATCTGGGTGCCATGGCGGCGTTGGATATTGTTTCAGCCGATCAAACACCCGATGCGGAGCTCACAGCTGCGCTTTGCAAGCGCGCGCGTGAGAAAGGCCTAATCCTGCTTTCTTGTGGCCTCTACGGCAATACGATTCGCTTTCTCATGCCGGTCACCATTGAAGATAAGGTGCTCGAAGAAGGCCTGGCAATCGTTGAGGCGTGTCTTGCGGAACTTGCAGGTTAAGCGCACACACCTGTACGAGCCACCCAAACGATAATCGTCCGGCTATCACACCTTGTCAGTGGTAGCCGGTTTTCAACTGCGGGGCAAAAGCTCATCGATGTGGCACGTACTGCTAAGGCCAACCAGATCCGAGGGCCGGTAAGCGAGTATGGCGTCGTGGCCCCGGTGGGTTTTTCCAGCACCCATCGCGTAACAAGGCGCGATCAACGTGCTTATTAGCAACCTCGCCGAACTCTGCTTCATGGACTTCCTAGGTCACGGTTTTGCGGCTGTAGATGTCCAATACCAAGTATATGATACCAGTGCTGACCGCGAATCGCTGAAGGGCAGTAATTGAGGTGAGTAGACCGAAGGAGTTTCACCCTCAGCCTCTTGCAGAACTATGCGTGAACCTCTCGGCTCACACTGCTCTCATCAAGCAAACGCACCCGACATCCCTAACGATCAATTCGCAAACAAATGGGGCCGCGCTTTGAGCTGGTGTGAAGATTGCCGAATCAACTTTTCCGGCTCTGCCAACTGTCACGGCGTAAAGTTCAGTTTGATTACCAATTTTACCCCACCCCTACAGCCAACTGATTATTTTGTACTAACAAATCCTCTAAAATTACGATAGCTTGTTTGACCTATCGCTTTTTTAAAGACAACGTCTATGACATTAAAACAAATACGTTACTTCATCGCCGTAGCTGAGCTAGGTTCTATTTCCGCTGCTGCTCAGACCGTTTTTATCTCGCAGTCCACCCTTACTTTGGCTATTCAACAGCTTGAGGAAGAGCTCGACGCTGCGCTTTTTACTCGCAGCGCGAAGGGAATGACGCTCACCCATCAAGGACATCAGTTCCTTCGTCAATCCAACTTAATCCAAAGCACAGTGCAGAGCGCCAAGCGCAACCTGCAGGCATTTAACTATCAGGAGGAGGGCGAGTTAGTCATTGGTGTGACAAGCTTGGTCGCCGGGTATTTTCTGGCCGATCTACTGACACGCTTTCAGCTGGCCTATCCTAAAGTGGGGGTCAGTGTTGTCGAAGACGAAAGACACTACGTTGAACACCTTTTAGTTAACGGTGAAATCGATGTTGGAGTGTTGATTCTATCTAACCTAGAAAATCGGCAAGCTCTTCAGACGGAGGTTCTGGTTCATTCTCCTTACCGGCTATGGCTACCTACTCGCCATCCATTGCTTGATTACGACAGTATCTCGCTGGCAGATGCTGCCGCAGAACCCCTAATTCAACTGAACGCTGACGAGATGGCGCATAACGCGCGTTCGTTCTGGCGCCAGCTGGATCATTCCCCCAACATCATTCTAAGAACCAACTCCACGGAAGCCGTCCGTAGCTTGGTGGCTTCTGGATTTGGTCTCTCGATACAACCCGATATAACCCACCGCCCCTGGTCACTGGAGGGTGACATTATTGAAGCGCGTTCGTTGCACGACCTTAATGACACCTTAGATGTAGGCCTCGCCTGGCGCCGCGGATCACAGCGCCCCGCTATGGTAGATGCCTTTCTCTCTGTCGTCCGTGGTGGCCATCGCTAACCCTTCAGAAAAATCGATACCTACCTTCAGTTTTTAGTAATTGTAGATAGGATTTCCATCGCGTAGTGTCTGCTTCATTACAAAAAGGTAAGTTTCAGGCTAGGCGAACAAAAAATAAATGAGAAAAATCACATGCCATCTCTCTCCCAACTACAATTTTCTACCAAACTACTCATCGACGGCGAGCTTTTTGAAGGTGAGGGGCGCACTGAGACGATTTACGCGCCCGCTACAGGAGAGGTAATCTCCCAAGTTAGGGAAGCCAGCACGGAACAGGTAAATCATGCTATTGCGGCAGCAAAACGTGCTTATTATTCATGGTCTCGCACTACCCCACAACAGCGATCTACCGTGCTGCTCGAAATCGCTAATCTGATCGAAAATCACGCCCCCAATCTTGCCAGAATAGAGGCCCTTAATTGCGGAAAACCACTGCACCAGGCGCTTAACGATGACCTCACAGCAGCGGTAGATGTTTTTCGATTTTTTGCGGGCGCCGTTCGCTGCCAGTACGGTCAGTTAAGCGCTGAATACATCCCAGGCTATACAAGTATGGTGCGACGAGACGCACTGGGCGTGGTGGCGTCTATTGCTCCTTGGAATTACCCATTGATGATGGCCGCATGGAAAATCGCGCCAGCTCTGGCTGCAGGAAATACCTTAGTGTTTAAGCCCTCAGAGCACACGCCACTGTCCATACTCGAACTAGCAACGCACCTTGATTCGATACTCCCGAAAGGATGCCTGAACGTTGTTAGTGGTGGCGGGGAGAATGTGGGCAGCCTGCTGGCACGCCACCGCGATGTGCGAATGATTTCCCTCACGGGAGATATCGTTACCGGCCAGAAAGTACTCAAAGACGCCGTTGACTCGCTCAAGCGTACCCACCTTGAGCTTGGCGGCAAGGCACCCGTCATAGTTTGCAATGATGCTGATATTGACCTGGTTGTCGAAGGCGTCACCAAATACGGCTACTACAACGCCGGACAGGACTGCACCGCCGCTTGCCGGATTTACGCTCAGGCTGGCATCCACGACAGGCTAGTAGAAGAGCTAGGCAACGCCGTCTCCAAGTTGAAGTTTGCCCAATGCCAAGATAGTGATAATGATCTTGGACCACTCATCAGCTTACGTCAGCGCGATCGTGTGGCCAGCTTTGTCGAGCGGGCGCTGACTGAGGCACACATACAGCGCGTAACTGGCGCCACCATCCCCTCCGGAAGTGGGTATTTCTACCAACCTACACTTCTTGCAGGCTGTCTCCAGCACGATGAAATCGTTCAGCGTGAAGTATTTGGGCCCGTTGTCACCGTCACACGCTTCGATGAGATTCCCCAGGCGCTCGCGTGGGCAAACGATACCGAGTATGGCCTCGCCTCTTCGGTTTGGACCCGTGATTTGGATAAAGCCATGCACTTTGCCACACACCTCGAATACGGCTGCACATGGATCAACAGTCATTTCATGCTGGCCAGCGAGATGCCACATGGAGGGCTTAAACGCTCGGGTCACGGCAAGGAGCTCTCCAGCGACTCGCTCCAGGATTACAGCGTGGTTAGGCACATCATGGCAAGACATGCCCTTATCAACTAAGCATCGTTACCCTAATCTTTTCCACCAACCGAGTAACCCATTACACAGCAACTAAACAGGAAGCATTTATGAACTTTCCCTTTGTACTTCCCACAAAAATACTCATGGAATCTGGTGTCAGCTCCAAGGTTGGCGAGCATCTAAAGGAACTTGGCATTCATCGGGTTTTGGTGGTAACTGACCCGGGTATCAAAGCCGCTGGTTTGCTCACGCCTATATATGCCAGCCTCGAACAAGCGGGGGTAGCATTCTTTGAGACAGATCAAGTCAAGCCAAACCCTCGCAGTGAAGACTGTAACCGTATAGCAGTCCAGTATAAAAATACAGGTATCGAAGGGCTGGTCGCTGTCGGTGGCGGCAGTGCCATTGATGCAGCCAAGGCGGTAGCAGTTCTGATGACTCATGAAGGCCGCATTGAGGACTATGAGGGCGAGAACACCCTTAAATGTAACCCCCTCCCATTAGTAGCGATCCCGACCACAGCTGGAACAGGGAGTGAGGTCACTTTTTTTTCAGTCATTACCGACACTGCACGTCAGTACAAGATGAGTTTGCTGGACGTGCGACTGGCTCCAACGTTGGCACTACTCGATTCTGAGTTGACCGCCAAGCTTCCCCGATCGATCGCGGCAGCCACCGGCATGGATGCTCTCACTCACGCAATTGAAGCCTATACAGGCAAGATGTCTAATCCAATTAGCGATGCCCTTGCCTTGCACGCCATTCGACTGATTAGTAAGTATTTGGTGGCAGCTGTCGAAGAACGCGACAACAACGAAGCTCGAGAGCAGATGCTCATTGCGAGTCTGATTGCAGGGATGGCGTTTGGTAACGCGGACATAGCGAGCGTGCACTGCATATCTGAAGCCATCGGCGGCATGTATGACACATCGCATGGTGTTGCTAACTCAATCTTTCTCCCATTTGTGTTTCAACACAACTGCGACGCCGACATCTATCGCCATTCCCAAGTGGCGATTTGCCTAGGCGTGGACCCCTCGCTTTCTGAACATGACGCTGCAAACGCCGCTGTAGATAAACTTTTTTCAATGATCCGGCGTCTTGGTATCCCAAAATTCTCAGAGCTCGCCAGCGTGAAGGAAGGTGACCTTACGGCAGCATAGCGCAACTTCGCGCTACGCTTGTGCTAGACCTACCTGGAGGGCGCGCTCAGGCGGCCTTGACGTCTTGACTGCTGTGGCTTTGATAGGTCCACGGCAACCAGCTCTGCGGACTTTGCCTGGCTTCGCTGGCATGGCGCTGGACGCTGCGCAGGTAAATCAGCGGATTGATCCCGGCTGCGGCACAGGTTGCAATCACTGAGGTGATCACATCGGCGATGGCCGCACCGGCGGCGCTCTTGAAGAACATGGCGTTCTTGCGATTGCGGATCGGCAGCTTGAGACCACGCTCCATGCGATTGTTGTCGAGCGGTGCCCCCTCATGGCGGCAGAATGCGCTGAGTCCGTCGAAGTGCTTGTTGAAGTAGTTGACCGCCTGGCCAAAGCTGCTGTTGGCTTCGGCGGCGTTCGCGGCCAGCCGGTCTGCGCCATAGCGGCGGATGTCTTCCATCACCGGAAGTGAGTGCTCGCGGTGATGGGCCAGCCGCTGCGCGGCCGTCATCTGCTGCTCAGTCGCTTCAGTGTCGTGTTGCCAGATCAGCTGGTAACGCGTCAGTACCGCCTCCGCCTCTTCAGGAAAGTGCACCACCAGATCGGCAAAGTTGCGCCGGCCGTGTGCATTGCACAGGGCGATGCGCAGCGGGGTGCGGCTGACATGATTGGATGAGAGCGCATCACTCATCACCAGCGGCGGCGGGCTGCCGTCACTGCGCAGGCGCAGGACATCGTCCAGTAATTCACCGGCATGGCTGAGCGATGTCTGGTACAGCACCAGGGGCGGACCGTCACCTTGCTCGGCAATCATGCCGGAGGTATGAATGCCGGAGCGCAGTCGCTCACGGCCGTCATGGCGACTGCGTTTCATGACCGGCTTCTGATCCAGTATCCGGTTCCCGGTATCGTCGATATGATACAGCCAGGCGTCGGCGGCCAGCTTGAGCAGGGTGTCATGCACCGGCTTGAGATCATTGGCCAGATGCTCGCACTGATCGAAGATCGTCGAGGCTGTCATTGGCACGCCCAGGAGCTGATTCAGGGTGCCCTGACGGTAAAACGGGTGGCCGGCGAAGTACTTGTTCATGGCCATCAGGGCTCTGGCGCCGTAGCCGTACTTCTGGCCTCGCCCGCCGTCCTGCAGAACAGAGTCTGGCAGTGTGGCCGTGATGAAGACACCGCAGGCGTTGCAGCGCAGGCGCTCGGCCACGTGCTGCACAGCATTGAACGGTGGCTGACTCTCAATGCGGACGAAGCTGGCCGGATCGTACTTGTAGAGCTTGCCGGTCTCGCATTCAGGGCAGTCGTCGCCCTTGCTGACGTCTTCGAGCGCATGATGTTCGACCGTCGGTGGCACCGCCTCGACAGCCGGTGGTTCGGCCGAGGTGGCCGGACTGCGTGATGAGGCTTTGCGTGATCCGCTCTTCCCAGTGGCGGTGCCCAGCAGACTGCTGAGCTTTTCTGAAGCATCGACCAGGCCGGCCAGCTTCCGCAGCTTGTGCAGGCCGACTCTCTTGGACTTGATGCCAGCCTGCAGCTTCGCCAGCGTCATCAGCGCATCGAGCAGCAGCCTGACATCTTCAGGTGGTAGGGCCAGATCATGATCCAGCGCATGCTGCACGCGCGTGGTCAGCGCTTCTACCTGCGCTTCGGTCAGTGTTGTGGCACTGGCAGTCATGATCTGTTCCTGTTGTGAGTCTGTTTGAAGGTGTTGGCATAGCCTACTGAGTTTTCGAACGTTTTCAAGATAATTTCTCGACAGGGCCACGCAGCCATTGCCGCAGCTGCGCCGCCTCCAGCACGGTCAGCGCACTGCCTGCGGCCGGCCAGCGGGTAAAGCGGCCTTGCGAGAGGCGTTTGGTCATGAGCCAGAACCCGCTGCCGTCATAGCAGAGCACGCGGACCATGGTGCGGCTTTTGTTGGTGAAGACGAAGCGGGTATCACCGCGCGGATCCTGTCTGAGCTGATCACGGCACAGGGCCACGAAGCCATCGATGCCGCGACGAAAGTCAGCCGGCTGCGCTGCCAGCAGGATGCGGCTCGAGCTGGTCAGCAGGATCATGCGGCCTCCGTGGCGCAGAGCGCCAGTACCAGCGCACTCACCTGAGCAGGACTGCAGGCCCCTTCGATCGTCAGCCGCTGGCCTGATGAGGTCGAGAGGGTGAAGGTAGGGACAGTGATATCGGTTTCGGTTTCGGCTATCGCCTGTTCAAGCGGCACGAAGGTTGGTGCTGATACACATGAGCGTGTCACTGTCTGTGGAGCAGCGCCCCGACGTGTCGTTGCTTGCGCCTGCAACTTCGGCGACCAGGTGTTCAGCATGGTGTAGCTGACGCCGAGGGCTTTGCTGACACAGACCCGCGAGGATGCCAGTGCCAGCGCGACGGCCCTGTCGCGCAGTGACTGAGGCACGGCAGCCCGCTGGTGTGGTCGTTGCGCACGCCAGCGCGTGAAGTCTGCGGCCAGCGAATCGAGCCGCCTCTGGAGCTGAACGGTATCGTTGACGGGGGTTAGTGGAATCATGACTGCCTCCTGATAGGGTTGAGGCATTCATTGAATCAGAAGCTCAGCAGGAAGTTGCGCTATGCTGCCGTAAGCTCACGATGTACTCAATGCGCAACGAAAAAGTCGTAAAAGGGTGATCCCGCCGCTAAAACACAGCACCTTTATGGTCTGCCATCATTGTGGTGAGGTCTGTAGTCCCTTTTTACGACATGATTTTTTACGCGGGACGATCTTTAAAGAACGACTGAGGTGTTAAACCATCTTACGGCAGCATTTAGATCCGACGCTTAGTGAATAAGGCAGGATTAATGACCATAAATAAAGACATGGAAGCAAAGATATTGCGCTATCACTTTGTGGAGAAATGGCGCACCGGCACCATTGCCACGCAATTAGGTATTCACCATAGCGTGGTTGACAGAGTGCTGTCCCAAGCGGGCTTGCCTAAAGTAGAACGCACTGAACGCACGTCTATTCTGACGCCCTATTTGCCCTTCATCATTCAAACCTTGGAGACTTACCCCACACTCACCGCCGTGCGCTTGTATGAAATGGCGAAGCAGCGCGGTTATCCTGGCGGGCCCAGTCAGTTTCGCCACCGTATTAGCGAGCTTAGGCCTCGTAAGCAGCCCGAAGCGTATTTACGCTTAAAGAGCTTACCCGGGGAGCAAGCACAGGTCGATTGGGGGTTATACCGAGCTCGGCATAACCCCCACTATGCCGACCACCGGACTATGCCGAGTGGTTTCATTTTCCCTCATTGCTTACCTGCATCGCCTGGGATTGAAGCAAGATAGGCAAGCACCAGCTCGACATAGTCCTTGGCAGTTACAACGACTTAAGAAACTCGAGCAACGTATCATCCGGTTGATAGCGACAGGGTCGTCCGGTATGTGGCGCTACCTTTTCCAACATTTTTTCTTTCATTGCCAAATCTGCTTCTAGGTAGATCTGGGTGGTTTCGCTGGACTCATGCCCCAGCCATAGGGCAATGACGGAGGTGTCAACACCAGCGTGTAGCAACTCCATCGCTGAGGTGTGACGAAGTACATGCGGCGATACGCGCTTCGTTTGCAACGAGGGGCATAGGTGACAAGCCACGGTGACATGTTTCGCCAACAGATATTGAACGCCATCGTTACTCAGGCGACCGCCGCTGCGATTGGGAAACAGCACACGCCCATCACCTGGCATCGGTTGTTTCATCCAGGCTTTCAATACAGCCCTCGCTGTTTTGGTCAATGGTGTACAACGCTCTTTTCTCCCCTTGCCCATCACATGGACATGCGCACCCGTGTTCAGGCTAACATCCTGGTGCGTCAGCCCGGTTAATTCCGATACGCGTATCCCTGTTTGCACGGCCAGAAGAATCCATGCATGATCTCGGCGGCCTGACCAAGTGCTTTGATCAGGCGCCGCCAGCAACGCATCGACTTCCGGTCGCGTCAGATAATTAACCTGTACATGAACGCAGCGTTTGGCAGGAATCGCCAGTATGCGCTGGATTTGCGCGGCGTGATCGGGCAACTCGTAGGCGATATAGCGGAAAAAGGAACGAATGGCGGTCAAGCGGAGATTGCGAGTCCTGGCCGTGTTTTTCCTGTCGTTTTCAAGATCATCCAGAAAGGCGCTGATCAAAGGTGCGTCAATGTCTTGCACGGATAATCTGGCAGGCTCTGTTGCCAGTCGTTGATGGGCAAACTGCAACAGCAACCGGAACGTATCGCGATACGACGCGATGGTGTGGGGACTGGCATGTCGCTGTTGAATGAGCCGATCAGTAAAAAAGCGCGTGAGGAGCGTGGGAAAGCCGGCATTGGTCTTCATGACGTCTGCTCCCAATGATGCTCCAGACGATCCCTCGCTCCCTGCATCAGTGCGGGGCAGGCAGACAGATACCAGTAGGTATCGCGCGTTTCAACGTGCCCCAGATAGGCTGACAGTGTCGGCAGGCAGCGCTCCACGTCATGCCCATCGTGATACCACATGACCAAAGTTGACAGCGCGAAACGATGGCGCAGATCATGCATGTGTGGCCTGCGCTGTTGGGTTGCTCGGGTTGAAATGATCGACGTCATCAAATGATTGAAGTGATATCTTGCACAGTCGTAACCCAACTGGCCCCGTTGTCTGCTCACAAACCAGAAGGGCAACGGGCGTCCCGCCAGCGCTTTTTGTCTCGTCTCTTTATAAGCCGCCAAAACCCAGACCGTCGTCTGGTGCAGCGGTATCAGGCGAGACTTTCCAAATTTGGCGCCGTGAATCGTCAGCACACCGATGTCAAGATCGACGTCGTCCACGGTGAGATTCAGCGCTTCCCCCACACGCAACCCTGACACGCTCAACAAACCAAAGAGACAATGCAGTGTTTGGTTGAGAAAGCGATCCTTCAGGGTAAGTTCCAACGTGGCCTGTAACAGGTGCACGATGTCGTCATCCGTAAAAAAATACGGCGTCGGTCGCGAATACTGTAGTGGTAACAACTCACACGGTGGAATCTCTGACCGTGAATCCAGCGCCCGGCAATAGCGTGCGAAACCCCGCACCATACTCAATCTTCTTGCCCACCGTGCCGGTTGGACCGATGCTGGCCGGGTGGCCCAGGCAAGAGCCAGTTCTGTCGAAATGGCGTCTTGATGTTGCTGCTCCATAAAGGAAGCAAAGGACTCAAGTGCAGTGCCTTCAGAGTGAAGTTTGTAGCCCAACCCGCGCCTCAGGGCCAGGTAATCCTGTAAAGTATGATGCCAGTTCATTGCGCACCTCCCGGCCAGGCCATGCTGATCGAGCGCAAGGCATCTACGTCAACCTTGGCGTAAATATTGGTTGTCTTGGGATGCTGGTGCCGTAACAGGCTGCCTATCTCTGTCAGACTAGCTCCCTGTCGCAACATCTGTGTCGCCAGCGCGTGGCGAAACTGATGCGCGCCTCGGGTGGGTGTATTGACGCCAGCACGGCGCACGGCTGCGTTCACTATCGTTCCAATCGTCTCCTGACCACCAAGACCTCTGATCGGTGCCAGTGCCCGCAAGAACAGCGCGCGATCTTTGCAATGGGGTCGACCCTGTCGGAGGTAATCTGCCAACGCTTCTCCGACCTCCGTGGGCAGAGGTAAGCAGGCACGTTGATCGCCCTTGCCACTGACCGTAATGCTGCCACCTTCCCAGTCGATGCTGTCCAACGTGAGCGAGACTATTTCGCCCGAGCGCAGACCCAGGTGCACCAGCAGCATCAAAATCGCGTAATCGCGTCGCCCCATGGGTGTATCACGGGGGCAATGTGCCAGTACCGCTTGTATGTGATCCTGAGAAATGGCTCTGGGAATGGCCGTCATGGACCAGGCGGCGACTGAGGGAACGGCCTCAACAAGATCAGCGCTGATATCGCCACGATAAACGACGTAACGAAGAAACGCGCGTAAGGCATTGGTCGCCACTTTTGCACGTGCCGTGCTGAGATGAGCCGACTGGTGATGTATAAACCCGATGATATCGGCGCCAGACAAGGCAGAGAGACTGAATGGTCCTTCTGCGAAGCATTCTGTCAAAAAGCACTCTACAAACGGGCCGTATTGCTTGAAGGTCTGGTGCGATAAACCTCTGTTGTTGAGAAGATAGCCGCCAAACTCATAAACCACCTGCTGGATTGGCGTTCGATCAACAGGGTCGTCGGGCGGTCGAGCGATACCCATGTGTTGCAAAAACCGAATCACGTGACGCAGCGTGGCGACATCACCTCGTTCAATGGCATACGGGTGATGGATGCATTGAATATATCGCTCTGCATGCGCGTGTATGACGTCACTTGCGGTCACACTCTGGGCCTGAAGCCAGCCACTGAATGATGCAACGACTCGAATCTTTGCGCCGATATACCGTCGACAGTACCCTTGCTCAACGAGGTGATTCGCGAAGGGTTCGAGATGGTCAACCAAAGGGCCTGCTGGTTCTTGCTTTAACGTCCAAACTGCTTGTATTACGTGTTTCATTACGTCTCTCCTGCTAAATAGGTGGGTCCAGCAGGAGCCATTCTATGCCGAGTAAACGAGGCGCATATCGCTTTGTAGAGTGCACAAGAAATAGAGACTCGGCATAGTCCGGTGGTCGGCATAGTGGGGGCACTTCGGGCACCTACAAATCGGCCAGGCAAAGCGCGCATTAATGGCGTATGTGATGGTGTTGAGTTGGTCAAGGCAGATATTTTTACAGTTTTATGTCAATCAGCAAACAGCCAGTTTTTTACGCGGGCAAGTGGCGGCGTTCGAGGCATTTAACGGCGTGCCCAAGGTCTGCCTTTTTGACAACATGAAAACGGCGGTGCTTGAGCGCAATGGCAGCGCTATTCGATTCCACCCTGCGCTGCTCGATTTATCCAGCCACTATCACTTCGAGCCTCGGGCCGCTGCGCCGGCCAGAGGCAATGAGAAGGGGCGAGTGGAAAGAGCCATTCGCTATATCCGCGATAACTTTTTTGCCGGTCGTCATTACTCATCGCTTGAAGATTTAAATGCGCAAGCGGATGAGTGGTGTAAAGGCACAAGCGCAGAGAGGCGCTGCCCTGAAGACCCTCAACTCAGCGTAGGAGAGGCCTTCTTGCAAGAGCAACCTGGCTTATTGGCACTGCCAGACAACCCCTTCGATACGCGTGAGCATGTGGTGGTGCGCGCACAAAAAACACCTTACGTCCGGTTTGATAGCAATGATTACTCGGTGCCTCATCAGCACGTCCAAACATCCTTAACCGTGAACGCCTGCCTAAAAGAGGTGCGTATTATTAGTGGCACGAATGTTATCGCGACTCATTTACGCAGTTTTAGCAAAGGCGAACAAATAGAAAACGAAGCGCACGTGAACGCTTTATGGCTGATGAAAACGAACGCCAAACAACATCGCGCACAAGATAGGCTGTGCCAAATATCCTCCCATGCACATCCGTTACTGCAGCACATCATTGACCGAGGCCATGCGCTGAAAGGCGCCGTGAATCGCTTAAACCAATTACTGGATGATTATGGCGCCACTGAATTGCATCAGGCCATGGGCGAAGCCATCGAGAAAAACGCACCTTATGTAGAAGGCGTCGCACAGATCCTAGAATACCGCAGAGAAAGGCGTCAACAACCGCCACCCATTGCGGTGAGCGTGCCCAATAAAGTGAAGCAATACTGCGTCAAGCCCGCCAACCTGACTCATTATGACGCGCTGAGCACGGTAGAAATGCAAGGAGATGATGACGATGAATGAACATGAGACCCTTAAAGCCCAGGCATCTGCCCTTAAACTGCATGGCTTGCTCAGCCACTGGAATGAATTAACGCCCGAGCAAACACCCTGGCTGGCAGAACTATTAGCGTGGGAAATAAGCGAGCGTAAACAGCGCTCACTTGAGCGCAGATTAAGCAGTGCCAAACTCGGTCGGTTTAAATCATTAACCGAATTCGACTGGCAATGGCCAGCAAAAATAGACCAACAAGCAGTGCACCGTGTCATGCAGCTCGACTTCATTCAGGACCCAAGCAACATCATCCTCATTGGCAGTAACGGTGTGGGCAAATCGACCATCGCGCAGAACGTAGGCTATCCAATGTCATCAACTTAAGCCCCAGAAGTCCATTATGATCCTCTGAGTCACCAAGATTGCCAATCGTGAGACAGCCTATTATTGAATCGACAGGCGATTAAAATCAGAGCCTAACCCGAAATCAGCGCCAAAGACCGTCAATGGTGTATTTGCCGGTGTGTCAGAGCGGTTTAAGCGTTATTCAGGGCGAGAACCATTCGACCGGTGGCCGGCACAGTCTGTCAGGAAGTCTTGTTATACGCCGCCGGGGTGGTGTCGGTCAGCGAGTCGGCTTGTACCCTTCACAGCCTTTGGTGGCCAGTCGTTTTCGGCGTCGTGGGCTACTTCGCCCGGGACGCACTGCACTCAAGCTGTTACCCAACAGGCGCCACAGGTTATCCAGGGCCTCACAGCTGGGCCTCACCAGAAGGGCGACGAGGGTATGCTTCAGGCGGGATACGCCCTGGGTGAAGTTAGCCTTCCAGGCCAGTTTCCGGTGTGCGGTTTTGCGCTCAATGTCGGGCTGCTGTAGGGCCTGCATCAGCAGGGCCAGGTTCTTGAGCAGTTGGCAGGCGTGGATGTCCTGCTGTACGGCACAGACCGTCCGGCCACTGACGTTTTCCAGGCTCAGGGTTTGCTTAAGCCGGCGGTAGTCGGTCTCGATGCCCCAGCGCCGTTGGTACAGGTCGGCAAAGAGCTCGGCGGGGAAGGCCCCGGTGTCCAGGAGTGAGGTGGCCAGCACTTCCGTTTCCCCGGTGGGCAGCGTCACCCGAATCAGCCGGATCTGGAGGGCCGTGTCCGGATCAACGCCGGACTGCCTACAGACCTGTCGGGATAACCCGTGCCGGCACGTCATCGAGACGGTGTCGTCGTCTTTTCCAGAATCCACAAACGCGCGGACTTCTCGGGAATGGGTCAGTGTCAGGCGCATCAGGAATTGCTGTTCACAGCGCTGTAGCTCGGAAAAGAGCCAGTGGGCGGGATAGCCCCGATCAAACAGAATCAGACTGTGGTCAGGAGCATGCTTCAGGTGCATGCTGGCACAGCCCCGCTCATCCACATCCGGCGTGATCAGGAGGGTGTGCAGAGCCTGATTGGACAGCAGGTCTTGCAGGACCGACACTCGGGCCACCGGCAACCCTTTGTGGGTACCAAAGTGCTTGGCCAGTGGGTCTTCCAGCGGCAAGTGCATGCTGGAGCCGTCCACGGCCAGCAGGCGCAGGCCCTGCCAGGTCTTGTGCAGCCCCAGCTCATCCATCTGGGCTTGCAGGGCGCTGTTGAGAGCCTCAAAAACTGACGCGCTGAGCTTCTGGCGGGCTTTGCTGAAGGCTTGTGCGGTGACCACCTGGGTTTCAAAGGCCGAGCCATTGAGCGCCTGAAAGAAGGCATCCAGTTCGGTTTGCAGGGCGCTTTTGGGCTGATTCAGCAGAAACAGGATCAGATTGCGGAAGGTCAAATGGCGTTTGCGGGTAAAGTGCTTCGGATGGGTGCGATGCTGGGCAATAAACTCGGGGCAGCTCAGTAAGCTGGTTATTTTATGTACAATTTTCGGAAAGAATGTCGGTTGGGTTGTCAAACGTTGTTTTTTTATTGTGCTCCATAGGGCATTTCCTCGTTGATGGTTGAGCTCTAATTATATGATATTTTTGGGGAAATGTCTTAAGTTGATGACATTGGTAGGCTATCAGGCGGTTATGCAAGGACACACCGTTCTATTCACTTCTGCCGCCAACATGCTTAACGATTTAGCGGCGCAAGATGGTGATAACGCACTTCGACGACGATTAGCTCATTACAGCAAGACGACGTTACTCATCATCGATGAAGTGGGCTACCTGTCCTACAGCAATCGCCATGCCGACTTACTGTTTGAAATCATCAACCGCCGTTATGAGAAAAACGCGACCCTCATCACAACGAATCGGCCGTTTAGCGAATGGAATGACGTGTTCCCGAATGCAGCCTGCGTGGTATCGCTAATCGACCGCTTGGTGCATCACAGCGAAGTGATTGCGATTGAAGGAGACTCTTATCGCATGAAAGAAGCACAAGAGCAGGCATTAGCACGGGGAAAAGTTAAAAGAGGAAAGACAAAATGAAAGTGCTGAAAATTACCACCCATTGGACAACAGAAGAAGCGGCATGTGTTCACGAAGCGCTCGACACGTTACAAACCGCTATCTGGGAAAGTTACGGCAAAGATATTACCGGAATGTACAGACATATTGCCAACGAACAAAAGGAAAAAAGCGAGCAGTCTAATGCCGGCATGGACTTCTAAGGACTAAGGCATCCAACTCAACGGCTATTGAAAAATGGCAATAAACGTCGTTTTATCGCCATTTTTAAACTGCGGCAAATAACAGCGGATCTTCACCGGCGCTAACACCAGTTCCTGTTGCTTCTGCTCGACGGCCGACCGACTTGCCCTCCATTGCTCAAGTGCCTCACTGTAACGATCCCTTTGTCGGTCCAATGCCTCCACGCTTTCTTGGGCTTCGAGAACCTGATGGTCAATGTCGAACCCAGCCAACTCCCCGTCGCTTATGCGAATGGCCTCTTCCAGAGTCGAAATGTCGAGCGTGGCACGCTTGATTCCCTGTTGTGCCGACAGTCTGCGGTCACGGATATCACTGCTGAGATCGGGTAAATGCGCAAGCTCATCCAAGGATCGTCGAAACCCGTCAATTTTGCCCAACGTTGGTAGGGCCGCCCGCAATTTCTGCGCTTGAGCAAGTTCCCGACGCTGGTTTTCCATATCTTCAAGCAGGCGTTCACGATGTCGTTTCGCGTCGCGAAAACTCTTATCCTTCTCGGCCCACACAGCTGGTTTGACCTGGCGCTGCTTTAGCTCTTTAGCCAGCTCAGATAACCTTTTTGCCGATTTATTAATCTCTCTAGTGGATGCACGGGGCGTAAAGTATTTGCCGGCTTCGCCCGCCAAACTAGCAAGAATCGACTTAAGGCCAACGGTGCCGGCGCTTGCCTCAAACAATGCACTGCCGAGATCGCCCTCACCATTGACCAGTTGCCTGCCCCCTTCCTGGAGCCGGCTGTGATCAATTCCGTACATCTGCTGGAAATCCTGACGCGAAAGTCCTGCTTCCAGTAACGCGACCAGTTCGACGTCTGCGTCCTGCTCTAAAGCGTCCGGCGCATTCGGATCAAAGATTTTCAGGTCGCCCTTTCGCTTTTTCAGGCGCCTGACTCCGACTTCTGTCCCGTCCGGACGTTCCATCACGGCGGAGACGGCCAACTCCTGTGAGTTGTGAATGAAGTCCATGCTGGTTGAATGTGGAAATCCGAATCGCAGATCTGCCAAGGCGTTGAGCGTTGTAGACTTACCCGCTTCATTTGGCCCGTAGAGCAGATGCAGATGGCCCGCAGAGCCCTGCTCCGGATAAAAATCGATCTCTCGGTCTGTAAAGACCCCGTAGCGATCCAGGATGAGTTTTTTGATTTTCACGGCCGAGTACCTCCTGCACTCAAGCTTGCAAGGATGGTCGCTTCCGCATCTGTGAGCAGCCCTTCAAGCCCCCTTTCTCCCAAGAGCACCTCCAGATCTCGCAGATCAGACGGCAGAACCGCCAAACACTCCTTCATCTGATCATTCATAAACTGCTTAAGCGTATCAGGATCCGATTTGATGTCGTCCACAAGTCTAACCAACTCACCCACCGCATCATCCCGCCGTGCCTCGTGTTCGCGATCGATAATTGGGCTCAGTTGATTAATCACTTTTTCTACCCAGACTTGCCCCGCGGAAACCTCAAAACTTGCCGCTTGTACCGTTGCGCTGAGCACTCCTGGAGTCTGGGCTTCCTTCTCGTTCAGTCGACTTTGCCCTATCAAAATGATCCGCACCGCCAACAACCGATCCTGGCCTTGGATCGCCAGCGCCTCCAAGCACCCGATCACCGCCTCCTTCAACCCAACGTCATCATCGATACCGGTGAGATCCAGTGTCGTTCGGTGCCACCGCACAACATCCAGCTCAACCGGCTCACTAATGACAGTGCCATCCTCTTTAACCGTGACCAGATCACATCCCTTGGCGCCGGTTTCTCGAGCGTGCCGCCCCTGGATGTTGCCCGGAAAAACAATGCGCGGAGATTCGCTGACCACTTCCCGAGCATGAACGTGTCCCAGAGCCCAGTAGTCGTAGCCTTTCTCCGTCAGGGTTTGCTCAGACGTTGGTGCATATTCGGCATGGCCGGGCCGGCCGGTCAGACTGGTGTGCAAAATACCGATATTGAAATGACCGTCTATAGGCGCCGGATAGTCGGGTACCAGATCTTCAGGCACATGGCGCTCAGGAAAAGAACGTCCATGGATGGCCACCCCTTTATCTTCAAGACGTCGGGTCTCCGCCGTGCGACTAGAAAAAACATGTACGTTGTTGGGTAGCGGCAGACGCTTCGTCATTCCACCTTCCGAATCATGATTACCGTGCACAATAAAAACGGGAATATCTGCATCGTTCAACTTCTGCAATTCCGATACGAAGAACAGTCCCGTCCTGAAATCCCTCCAGTCACCGTCAAAAACGTCCCCAGCCAACAGCACAAACGCGACACGCTCTTCAATCGCTAAGCCAATAAGATTCTGGAAAGCGGCCCGGGTGGAATTTCTCAGTTCCTCAACCGGTGCGCCTTCGTATCGATCCAGTCCTGTTAGTGGTGAGTCAATGTGAAGGTCGGCGGCGTGAATAAATTTAATTGGCACTTTTAAACGCTCCTGTATCTATGTGGCCATGTTGTTATCGATTGTTGGCGCATTTACACATTACTGTATGAGGTACTGTATATCTAAATTTTCTCTGGAACCCGCGATGAAGCGAACAGAGATCAACGCCATTGAACTGTTACTGTCCAGCCTCCCTATTGAGCGCAAAAAATACTGCGCGAATCAAATTCTTGGGCAGATTGAACGCTCAAGCTGACACTCTAATCGAAATGGCAAGCCCTCATCTTCTATGCCCTCACTGCGGCAATGAACACCCAGTCAAACGGGGGCGTTCTGGTGGCTTGCAGCGGTATCGATGCGATATCTATCCTGACAGAGGGGGCCCATCGATCAGTGGTATGCCGCCATTGGTGACAACACCCTGGCCGACGCCATCCTGGATCGGCTGATGCACAACGACCATCGCTGGGCTCTGAACGGAGAATCAATGAGAAAAAGACTTCAGGATATTGACTGAACGTGAACACCCGGGGTAAAAACCTTGGTGGGTAATGCGTTAAGAAAAAAGGTGTTCACGTTCAGTCGGAATGAGTGTTCACGTTCGCCGGAATATGCAGGAAGTTTTCACCGCTTGCGATCGATGCTTTTGTGCTCATGCTGAACTCCTGGTCAGAAAGCTTTAGATCGATGATATCAGAATGCCCGCCCTTGCTCCTGAGCGTGACGCCACCCCTTCGCAGTCTGGAAATCAAACCAAACATGCTGGGGCGTTGGATTAAAGAGCATGAATCGGTCGATGGACAGGCGTTCAGAGGGAACTTCAAACTGACTGCTGAACAGTTGGAAATTCGTCAGTTGCGAGAAGAGAATCACCGCTTGAAAATGGCGAAAGACATCTTAAAAAAAGCGACGGTAGATTCAACCTGGAGAAGAACGGTCTGATACTGCGTGAAGTCAGTATCGTGGACGCCAGCATCATTTCGGCGCTGAGCTTCACCAAGAACGAAAGTGGTCAGCGCGATCCAGAGATGTACCAGACCCAAAAGGGCAACCAATGGTACTTCGACATCACTCGCGCTCAGTGGGCTGAATCGAATGAACTTTCAACCCAGTTTTCGTAAATAAGGCCAGTAATACGGCTAAATCCACGCACATTGTTTGTTACCAGCGTACAGCCCGATGCGATGGCATGCCCCGCAACGGCTGTATCGTTAGGGCCAATGGGTGTGCCGGCATTCATCAATAATCGCATGGCTTCGACGGTAGCGTCGACTGCCCGGTGATCCCACGGCAACACGGCATCCAACCGTTCTACGAACTCATCCACTAGCGTCTTGTGCTTGGTTGAAGCTTTTTTGCCGATCTGACCATAACGCATTTCAGCGTAGGTGATGGCTGAAATAACAACCCGGTTGCCCTGCTCAACTTCGACGATTAGCCGTTGAATCACCGAGGCCGGATGCTCCCGCATTATGAAAGAGCAAATGCAAGTATCGAGCATGTAGGTCATCAAAAATTGAACCTGCCTTCGTCATTTACGACCACTGAACGCTCTTGCAAGAGGCTAGCATCAGCCTTCGGCAGCTCAGAAAAGGAGGCCCAGGATGGGCGAGCAGGACGCAGAGTGATCACGTCGCCTTCCCGTGAAATTTCAAGCTCTCCTACGCCTTCGTAGGCCATGTCGGCGGGAAGACGAACAGCCTGGTTCTTGCCGTTTTTGAAAATAGAGACGGTGCGCATTTTTAGCTGCTCCTACATATATGTGTCACAAACAATGTAGCGCTGAGCTCTTGCCTATGCAAGGCATATGCATACTTTTGTATTTTCACGGAATTAGCGTGAATCTGACCATTAGCTCAACCCTTTGTCCTGAGCCTGATGTCGCAGCTGTCAAGATGTGTAAGCGAGAGGGTCGCTTACAGATTGTCTTACGATTAGTAAGACGGTATACTTTGAGTGTGGCATGAAATCATTCAGACAGGAGATTGCGAAATGATCAGGGGTGAATCAACAGTCAGTGAAAAAGGCCAGTTAGTCATCCCTCGGGAGATCCGACACGCACTCGATGTTCAGAGGGGGGACAAGCTGGCATGGGTAGTGGAGGATGACGGCACGCTAAGGGTAACAATAGCCAAGGGTGACCTGATGGCGCTCAAGGGTCGGATCAAGAGTGGTGGGCGTTCTGTATCTATAGAGGAAATGGACGACGCTATTAAGTCCGGAGCTGTCAGCGAATGAAGGCTTTGGATACCAATGTTTTGGTTCGGTTTCTGGTCGATGCTGAAGGCGACCCCGAGCAGCACGTCATCGCTGCGGATTTCATCGAGACTCACTGCACCGCAGACTCCCCGTGCGCCGTTTCAACCATTGCGCTTTGTGAGTTGGCCTGGGTTCTGCAACGAGCATACAAAGTATCAAGAGCGGATATAGCCGACCAAATCGCCGCACTGCTTGATGCGCAGCAATTGGCGGTAATGGACAGAGAGTTGGTGCGTCGTGCCGTAGTCGATTACCAAAAATCCAATGCCGACTTTCCGGACCATCTAATTGCTTGGTTCGGGAAAGCCGCCGGGGCAGATGAGACAGCTACGTTCGACAAGAAAGCCGGGAAAACACCGCTTTTCCAATACATCGGCAAGTGAGTTGCTATTACCCAGCCAACCAAATTCAAGAATTGTTCGGCAGCTTAAAAAACATAGCAGACACCGCACGAGACAATCATCTTCAGCTTGCTAGAGATATTCAAGAGCGGACTAGTCATTATCAGCATGTACGCTCAGGACGGCCCAAGAACAGGTTCAACGTGAAGCGAACGGCGGTCGGTCAAACGTTAGTACAGCGTTACGGTTTGATCGTCACCGAGACTGAAAAACAGGTGACTGTGCCGCCGCAGAACCCGGCGACACCGGCACAGATCGCCGCTGCGTTGTACCGTGGCAGTTGTGAAAAGTGGCCTACAGCGCACTTCACAGTCAGCGATGAAGTCGCCGATCAGCTAATTAAAATGACAGTGCAGGACAACCGCTCAGACGTTGTGAGCTTCGATAACATTGCGCAAAATGGACGCCTGCTAACAGCCCAGAAGTCGCATGAAAGGCAAACGCAGGAGCCTGAGCGAACAATAGTCATGCAAGAACAGCAGGGCTTTGATAACGAGAGCGGCCATCAAATCGATGACTTTGTCGATGACAAGCCAGGCGGGCCAAGTTTAGGTTGAATTGGTTTTTTCTGTTATTTTTTTCGTTAGGGTCTTTGAGTGGGTTTCCGTTCATGCCCTATAGCTGACTCGGATGTCTGGCTGATGCGACACCTGCCAAGTGGTGTGACTACCAGGGAGAGGTCTGGTCTTACCCCTCTCTTTTTTCTACGTTCACCATAACCGCGATTATGCGCAGTGGATAAAACTGCTTACCCTAAAGTCTGTCTGTAAACGCCGTTAAATCGACCCACTTGTCCTCAGTCGATCTGCGGCACTTTGCCCGCCCGTGATGGGTCGCATTCAAATAGAACCGACGGTTGCCCCGGCGGACCGCCGCGGGTGACCCACATCCATTTGTCCGATTGGGCTGTTTTGCCGTCTTCTTTAGGACGTATATTCGGGATTCATCGGCCCGCCAGTTTCCACCGTTCTGATACTGCTGGTGTTGCCAGCGTCCTATGGCATTCTGGAGAACCTTGGCTCAGCCAAGGTACCCGCCCCGGACCAGTAGCTATATTATGTATAGCTTAGAGGAACCATAAACCCCCTGTTCGTGATCGGATTGATTCAAATTTGTTTCATCAATCCGTACTAAGATTGGCCTCAACAATAAACAGCCTATTGCCATCCACTGTATTGGTGTCCAACATCTTCTGCTCTAGTTCACCCCCTGTCGCCCAGGTAGCAAAGTCGTCGTCGTTGAGTACTCCCAGATGCTGATCATCGATAACCCACAGCCCTTCCATTTTGTCGTGGGAATAGCTGACTCTCGAGACCATGTCGACGACCAGTGACTTGTTCACCGGAACAATCCCCGCGCTCCTTAGGGCGCTCCAGCCTTGCTCCAGAACAACCTCTTCCATGGTCTTTCCGGCCAGGGTCAAGCCCAGTTCAGCATCCTGAGCCAAGTTGCCGCCGGTTGCGATCGATTCTAGATTGATGCCGGAGGCAATATCAACGCGATAGACCTGTTTCTGGGCACTCGGTGTCGCTGCCCCGGCACCATTGGGGCCGCCATAAAGGAAGCTGCCGTCTCGCTCAATCACCAGAAACTCATTAGCGCTTAGGGCTACAATCTCTGAATTTGAGTTCTGGTTTTTTTCCTGACGGTAGAGGTATTGGCCGATTTTGCCGGACTCTAAGTTCACCGTCACGATACGGGTGATGTCCAAATCCTTCACTGTGCTGTTCGGGTTGTACATGGTTGACTGCATAATGCCCACCAAGGTTTTCTCGTCCGGCGTGACAGCCAGCCCTTCCATACCCCGGTTGGCCCGACGGTTTGCAAATTCTGCCGGAAGATTAATGCTGACCCGATCATCGTCAGCGAACGGGTTGATACGATCAATCTCGCGGCCTGATGCATCGAAGTGCACCACGTGCGGACCGTACTCGTCGCTGACCCAGAAGCTGCCGTCTGACAGCGCCACCAGACCTTCACCGTCTAGGCCGTAGTCATCCAGCCGGAGCGGATTGGTGGATTCATCATAGGGCTGACTGTCATCCTCTAGGATCGGCTGACCATCAGCGTGGTATGGGGTTTCGCCAGTTCCACCGAGGGCGGAGCTGTTAGGCAGGCCACTAATCTCAGTGCCATCGGGACGCTTGAGCAGTACAGTTCTGACTAACTCGATCACCCCGTCCGCCTTAACTTCGAACAGGCCAATGCGCGGAATATAGTCCGGTGTTGGGAAGGTTTTACCCTTGCCAAAATCACCGGTAAAGTTAGCGTTCGGTCCCCGATCAGTCAGTGCATAGAAGCGCGCTGAATCTGAAGGGTGTGCCGTCATCGCCGACCCAAAACCACCATTACGTATCTCAAAGGTTTGCTGGGACTTACCATCCACCAGATCATCCCGAAGTACACTGTAGGGCAAAAAAGCACCTTCTGCCGGGAAGCTGTCGAACACGGAAGCCGTGGCGTTATCAGTGTCGTCGTCATCGCTGCAGCCTACCAGCAAAGAAGAGGCCAGTAGGGAGGCCAGCAGAAGTTTATAGCTGTTCATTCATTGTTTCCTTGTCGAGTTATTGGGTGCAGGTTGGCGCCGTCCGATACCTGAAATGCCAGTTATGGACAGAAGGCAGGATTGAAACCGTATACAAAAGCTGTCTTGGTCTGTGAGTCGGGCGAAACCCAAGAGGACAGGGATTTGAGTGCCTCAAAGGACCTGATCGCCCGGCTCACCACCTTACGGGTGTAGTCGGCGGAACCATCTTCATAGCGGAATGACAGCTCGCCAATCAAAGGTGCCTGTGCCCCTAACGGCACGCCTTGGTACCAGAGGGTAACGCTTATCTGCGCATCGTACTGACCCAAGTCGATTTCCGTACCACGGTAGACGTGTTCACGAACCACCAGGTTGCCCACTAGTGACAGGGACTGTGAGTCCGAGAGACCATAATCGACCTCGAAGCCGGGAAAATGGTGGTTTACATCCTTGATTTCGTTTAGATTCCGCGTATTAGGCGCCTTGGTAGAATGACCATATACCACCTTGAATGGGACGACGGATGTGGCCCCTATATCAGCTTCCAACTTGGTTTCGGAGCCAGAAGTGGTGGACGAGAGGTCTTCATAATCGGAAATGTAACGGTCGGGGCTCCGAAACTTGAGAGTTACTTCCGACTGGCCATTTTCCACTCGCTCACGAAAAGAGTAACCCAACTGACGAAGTTCGCAGGAGCCTTGAGTATCGAAAAAGCGTACATCTCGCTGCTTTGCCAAAACGGGGCTCCCGGAAACGTCACGAGCAATGGCCGATTCGATCGCAGCTTCTGCAGCGGCCAGTAGCTGTCCAACCGCTACCGCTTCATTCTGGTATGTGAACTGACTGGCATCCAGCATCAGCTTGTATTCGCGAGAAGTGACATCGGGATTTGCCAGGGCCAAGGTGCTGAACAACGTAGTGGCGAAAAAGCCCGTAGTACGACTGCAAACGGTCATCATAATCTCCCTGAACCGACCATGGCGGCCATATTTCCATCGCCTATATGGCACTACACTCGCGGCTGCCAACTCTTAAGTGACTTAATGCTAGCGAGCAAACATGACATTTTGCTTACATTTAGACGACTACAGAGCAATGTGTCACCGCCACAGTAATACTGGCCCACTAGGAGGTGCGGGATTCGAGTATCTCTGATACCCTAAGACCTGTTAATAGGTCTTAGGAGGTATGTTTATGACTCACCCCATTTATACCGAAATCACGGCGAGTATCTCTGAATTGAAGAAAAACCCAATGGCGGTCGTGGGCGCCGGAGAAGGTTTTCCGATCGTCGTTCTAAACCGAAACAAACCCGCATTCTACTGTGTGCCAGCGGATATCTACGAGGCCATGCTGGAGAGACTGGACGATCAGGAACTGATTCGTTTAGTGGAGTCGCGACGATCTGAGCGTGGTATTCCGGTGACCCTGGATGCACTCTAAGTATGCCCTGGAGTTCAAACCATCTGCGCTGAAAGAGTGGAAGACGTTAGCGCCGGTGCTGCAAGAGCCGTTCAAGAAAAAGCTGAAACAGCGGCTCGACGATCTCCACGTCCAGCCTGACGCCTTATCCGGCCTGGTAAACGGCCACAAAATTAAACTGCGCAGCGCAGGTTACCGGTTGGTCTATGAAGTCGAAGACGACCGCGTAGTGGTCACTGTTGTCGCCATTGGTAAGCGAGAGCGTGGTGAGGTTTACAGCCGGGCTCACCGGCGAATGTGAGCGTCCGATCGAGCCAACATAATGGGTATTATGCGCAGTGACTGGTGAGCAAAACTCAGGGCGTCATTTTAAATTAAATACGCAGATTTAGGAGGAAGCCAGTTACCTTCTCACCACATTATTTTATTCCAGTCAGTTTGAGTCTAACAGGATGGCCGCAGCCTTCTTCACATCAGTGTCTAACATGGCCGGTTTTCGGCCACCTTTTTGCTTTCGGGCCTGGGCTGCCTTCAATTCGGCTATCGTCCGTTCCCGAATCGGATCGTGTTTAAGCTCAACCAAAGCACCGAAGATGTGGAACACCAGACGGCCACCGGAACTGGTGATGTCGATGGATTCCGTCAATGACTTAAAGCCGATTTCTCGATGATGGAGTTCCTGGACTATCTTCAACCAGGTCTTTTACCGAACGGGCCAGCCGATTCAGCTTCCAGACACCTTTCCGGAGCATGCGGAGGCACTGCGACAAATCGAGTCGTTCTCTTAGTTTGCCGGCAAACTTTTCCTGAAAGATCTGCTCAGCTCCAGCTTTCTCCAAAGCATCCACTCGGAAATCCGAATTCTGATCTTGGGTGCTGACCCGTGCATAACCTATGAATCCAGAATTACCGTGCATTGACGTTGGACAAAGTGGGTGGGCGCCGCAAAGTCATTGGAAGTGCCGGATGGGTGTAGCCGCCACAGCAAACAACTAACACGCGCCAGATAACGGAATTTCCACAGCTGCGGCATTTCTAAATTTCCCCTGTATCCACATTATTACCTCTGCCATAATCAGGCGAAATCGGATTAAAGTGGGTCAAAACCGGCATGTTCACCGGTACAGTTGAATCACAATCTAGGGAATCTCAAGGTACGAAGCATGAGCGAGATAACAGATCGATGGCTCTCCATCAGTGAGATATCCCAGTACCTGGGAGTCTCCAGCGATACTGTCTATAAGTGGATAGAGCGCAAAAGTCTTCCAGCTCACAAAATCGGCCGGCTGTGGAAATTCAAGAAAGAAGAAGTGGATGAATGGGTTCGGTCTGGACAGTCTGCGGAAAAGTAGGGATTACTAAACATGCTCAAGCTTGAAGACATAAAAAAAGATGCGCAGGTCCGCGGTATACAGGGCGACGAGGTGGTTCGCGTCGTGCAGACCGAGCCCGTGGGTGATCATGCTCTGACCGTGTATTACAAAGACAGCCAGGGTCGCTTGAACGAACAAATGCTGTTCCGCACCGATGAAGCACGCTTAGAACTCGCTCAGGCTGGCCGCCCTTGGGCATTTGATGCGCCCGGAGCAGATTTTAAATTGGGTTTGGAAGCCTATCGCATCACCCAAGCTGCGATGTTCGACCCCATGATGGCGGTTCACACATCCAATGTTGAACCCCTACCCCACCAGATTTCGGCAGTGTACGAGCACATGTTGCCGCGCCAACCACTTCGCTACGTGCTGGCCGATGACCCGGGTGCTGGCAAAACCATCATGGCTGGCTTACTGATTCGCGAGCTGCTCATGCGGGCTGATGCAAAGCGGATTCTGATCGTCTCGCCAGGCGGCCTGACCGACCAATGGCAAGATGAGATGCTGGAAAAGTTCAGCGTCCAGTTCCAAATATTTAGCCGCGAGAAACAAGAGCAGTGTGCATCCGGTAACTATTTTAACGAAGTCGACCTTCTGATCTGCCGGCTTGATCAGCTTTCCCGAAACGAAGATCTTCAGGAAAAACTGAAAAACAGTGAATGGGACCTCATCATTGTCGATGAGGCCCACAAGCTTTCAGCCAACTATTTTGGCAACAAAGTTAATAAGACCAAACGGTTTCAGCTGGGCGAGCTACTGGGCACCATTACCCGTCACTTTCTACTGATGACAGCCACGCCCCACAACGGCAAAGAAGAAGATTTCCAGATTTGGCTATCCTTGCTCGACGGCGACCGCTTTTACGGCAAATTCCGAGAAGGCGCACACAAAGTCGATATTTCCGACATGATGCGTCGCATGGTCAAGGAAGAACTGCTGAAGTTCGACGGTACCCCCCTATTCCCAGAACGGCTGGCCTACTCCGCAAACTACCAGCTGTCAGACGCCGAAGCTGACCTTTATGCCCAAGTAACGGATTACGTTCGCAACGAAATGAACCGTGCGGACAACCTGGATGGCAAGCGCAGGGGCACAGTTGGGTTCGCTCTAACCCAGCTACAGCGTCGCCTAGCATCAAGTCCAGAGGCCATATATCAGTCCATTAAACGCAGACGTAAGCGTTTGGAGTCACGTCTGGATGAAATGAAGCTTGTCGCTCGCGGCCATGCTGTGGCGCAAGCAGGCAAAAACAGCGTCGCTGAAACTCTGGGCGAATATCAACTCAATAAAGAACTCGACATACCCGACAACATCGACGAACTGGATGACGACGAGCTAAGCGCAGAAGAGTATGAACGGTTCGCAGAACAGGTAGTAGACCAAGCCACAGCTGCTGAAACCATTCCTGAGTTAGAGGCAGAAATTCAGATTTTAAAGGATCTGGAATACCAAGCTATGACCGTTGTGCAATCTGGCAACGATAAAAAATGGGAAGAGCTTTCTCACCTGCTGCAAGACCGTCCCGAGATGTACACCGCAGGTGGCAGTCGTCGCAAGCTCATCATCTTCACTGAGCATAAAGACACACTTAACTATCTGATGCAGCGTATTCGTGGCTTGCTGGGCAACCCCGAGGCCGTGCTCACTATTCATGGCGGTACCAGCCGGGATGCCAGGCGCAAGGCCCAGGAAGAGTTTCGAAACAATCCGGATGTACTGGTTTTGGTGGCAACAGATGCCGCAGGCGAAGGCGTAAACCTGCAAAACGCCAGTCTTATGGTCAACTATGACCTGCCCTGGAACCCTAACCGCCTGGAACAGCGCTTTGGCCGTATTCACCGTATCGGTCAGACTGAGGTATGCCATCTATGGAACTTGATTGCCAACGAGACGCGAGAAGGCGCAGTCTTCCAGAAGCTGTTTGAAAAGCTGGAAATTGAAAAGAAAGCGCTGGGCGGCAAAGTTTTCGACGTACTGGGCGAAGCCTTCGAAAACCGATCGCTCAAAGACTTGCTAGTGGAAGCCATTCGCTATGGCGAATCGCCAGAAGTCAAAGCCAGACTGAACCAAGTGATTGATGGCGCCTTGGACACGGCGCATCTGCGTGAAATCCTTAAACGCAACGCCTTAGTTGAACAGCACATGTCACTGGAAGACCTTTACGCAGTAAAAGAGGAAATGGAAAAAGCCGAAGCTCGCAAGCTTCAACCCTATTTTATTCGCGCCTTTTTTACCGAAGCCTTTCGGACGCTCAGCGGCGAGATGCGACAAAGGGAATCTGGCCGATATGAAGTTCGCCATGTACCCGCAGCCATTCGCGAACGAGACCGCGTTATGGGCGAAAGCCGCACGCCAGTGCTGAAAAAGTACGAACGTGTCTGTTTTGAAAAGCAGCTGATTCGTAGCCCTGGCAAGCCGATGGCTGACTTAATTCACCCTAACCACCCTCTGATGGCCGCCACCACGGACCTTGTGCTTTCTGCGCATCGCAGCAAACTCAAACAAGGCGCGGTACTGGTTAATCCGAACGACGAAGGAATCGAGCCTCGAATTCTCTTTATGGTGGATCATAGTATCCGTGAAGGTGAAAGTGCAGGCACCGCTGAAAAACCCGCCATCGCGTCGCGTCGCCTGCAATTTGTGGAGATTGATCAGCAGGGCAACACCTCTCACGCTGGTTGGGCACCACATTTGGACCTGCAACCTATCGATAGTGACGACCGCAAGTTGATTCAAGACGTACTGAATGCCCCCTGGATTACCGGCAATCTTGAAGCCGTAGCCTTGAACCATGCCTCTCAGCACCTGGTACCAGAACATTATCGGGAGATAAAAACGCGCAGAGAGCTTCAGTCTGAAAAAATCCACGCGGCAGTTCATGAACGGCTTGTGAAAGAGATCAACTACCTTTCTGGGCAAGCCATTAAATTGGACCAGGATGTGGCCGCAGGCAAACAGCCGCGCATGCAACCAGAGAACTTTCGGCGACGAGCAGAAGAATTGACTGCCCGATTAGAACAGCGCAAACGTGAGCTGGAGGCCATGAAGAACGTGGTCTCAAGCACACCAGTGGTTATTGGTGGCGCCCTTGTCATTCCGCAGGGTTTACTGGATATGCGAAAGGGTAAACCCCTGTTCACAGTGGATGCCCGGGCCCGCGCGCACATCGAGCAGGTCGCTATGCAGGCCGTAACGGATCATGAAGAAGCCTTGGGACACACGGTGAAAGATGTATCCGCCGAGAAATGCGGCTGGGATATCACATCGCGCCCAAAAGCCAACCCGGATGGGTCTTTGCCGCAAGACAGGCATATTGAAGTCAAAGGCCGAGCAAAAGGTCACGATGTGATCACCGTTAGCCGTAACGAAATTCTCTACGCTCTCAATCAGGAAGATAAGTTCTGGTTGGCGATTGTTTTAGTGGACGGTAACAGTTTCGAAGGCCCTTACTACGTGCAAAATCCATTCACTATAGAACCAGATTTTGGTGTGCCCTCTGTGAACTACGAACTCAAACACCTGCTGTCCAAAGCCGTGCCCCAGGAGCCAAGCTCATGAATCTTGAGACGCTGAAAGTTACCAATTTCCGGCGCTTTGAACATCTGGAGGTTAGCTTTCATCCCGAGCTGACCATATTAGCAGCCCGAAACGGGCAAGGTAAAACCTCAATACTGGATGCTGCAGCTATTGCTCTGGGAACATTTGTCGGGGCTTTTGACCTGGGAACGGCCAAACATATCGCACAGGCAGATGCTCGCTATCAGCGCCTACCCGGCCACTCTGATAGTGAACAAGTGTTCCCCGTTCGGCTTGAAGCCACCCTAAAGAGCATGGATAAACCTGTCATCAGGGAGCTTCTTGGTGCAAAAGGCCGGACAACGATAAAACATGCGTCCGCGCTCACAGGGCTTGGCAAAATACTCATGAAACAGGTTCAAGCCTTAGAGTCCGTGCCACTGCCATTGCTGGCTTACTATGGTTCAGGCCGCCTCTGGAATGCTCATAAAAATATGAGTCGCAAGTCTGTGCTTAGCGAAAGCCGCACTTTGGGGTATGAAGACTGCTTCAGCTCTGCCTCCAGTTTTACCCAGGTGCAGCAATGGATGACCAAAGCTACCTTCGCGGCGCTTCAGCAGCAGAGCATGGAAGTTTACCAAGGCCACAAAATTGCGGATCAGATTAAAGGCATCCAAAACACCGTTGATACCGTTCTTAGCAGCGATGGCTGGAGTGGATTCCATTACAGCGTTCAGCATGAAGAGCTAGCAATGACTCATGAAGAGTTGGGTGTATTGCCTGTGTCCATGCTCAGCGACGGCGTTCGCGCTATGGTGTCGCTAGTGGCTGATATGGCCTGGCGCTGTGCCAAGCTCAACCCCCAGATGGGGGCAGATGCATCCAAAAAAACAGCAGGCATCGCCTTTATCGATGAAGTTGACATGCACCTTCATCCAAAATGGCAACAGACTGTGATTGGCTCCCTGCGCTCTGCCTTCCCCAATGTGCAATTCATTGTCACTACACACAGCCCACAAGTCCTTTCAACGGTGAAATCTGAATCTATCCGCCTAGTACGCAGTGAGCTCGACCGGGAAACAGGAAAGTTCATCTCACAAGCAGTAATACCAACTATGCAAAGTCGTGGCGTAGCGAGTAACGATGTAATGGCAGAGCTACAAGGTACCGACGCCGTCCCTAACGTCGAAGAAGCCAAATGGCTCCAAGATTACAAAGCGCTCGTCACCTCAAACCAGCTAACGCCTGAGCAAGCTAATAGAAAACAAGCGCTTATGACCAACATCATTGCCCACTTTGGTGACGATCACCCCGAGTGGCTGGAATGTCAGCGCATCGAACGCTTGCAAGCGATGAAAGCCAAACTAGCTGGAAAACTATCGGCCGGTAAATCAAGGGACTGACATGCACCAATTGAACCGACCACCGGCACCACTATTCCTCAATCGTTACCGACATGGCCGAAATAACTGGGCCGAGGTGACAAAAGTCGAAAAGGCAGAGATCTGGGCTGGCCTAAATATGATGCAGAGTAATCGCTGTGCATACTGCGAATACGAGATACGCACAGAGCCAGATAGTCATCATGCCCATATCGAGCACTTTCGACAGCGAAACTGCCACCCACAAGGCACGTTCGATTGGAATAATCTGTTTGGATCCTGCAACCGTGGAGACAGCTGCGGCAAATACAAAGATAAACAGACCTATGAGCACCACGACTTAATTAAGGCAGATCAGGAAAACCCGGATCGCTACCTTCGCTTTTTGCCAGACGGCCAAGTAGTTCCTGCCGAGAACCTTGCACCAGACGAGATTCAGCGGGCGGAAGAAACAATCAGGGTATTCAACCTGAATGGCTCACTCCGGAAAATCCGAGAAACTTATGTTAAGGGCTATCTGCAAACGGCAGAAACACTTCTAGGCCTCTCTGAAATGTTTGAAGAGGAAGAATGGCGACCATGTCTCGAGCAAGAACTGAAAGACATTGCCGGTCAGCCGTTTGAGACAGCCATTCGCCATGTTTTGCAGATTGCGTAAGAGATCATTATGACTGCTATTAAGTCCCCAAAAAAATTGATCGAAGTGGCGTTACCGCTGGATGACATTAATGCTGCTTGCGCCCATGAGAAAATGCCCGGTATTGGCCCTCACCCCAGAGGGATACATCTGTGGTGGGCGCGTCGCCCTTTAGCTGCAGCCCGTGCAGTGTTGTTCGCCCAGCTAGTCAATGACCCTGGCTACCAGCGGGAGCTGGGTTATGGCGTTAACAAAAAAGAAGCGGAAATAAAACGCGAGACACTATTTCAAATCATCCGCGATTTAGTGAAGTGGGAAAACACTAATAACGAAGAAGTGCTCAACCGCGCCCGCGAAGCAATATGGGAAAGCTGGCGTGAAACTTGTCAGCTAAACCGTAATCATCCGCAAGCAGGGGAGTTGTTCAATCCGGACAAATTGCCCGCCTTCCATGACCCGTTTGCTGGTGGTGGTGCGATTCCACTAGAAGCCCAGCGCCTAGGGCTGGAAAGCTATGCCAGTGATTTAAATCCCGTCGCAGTAATGATTAACAAAGCGATGATTGAGATTCCGCCAAAGTTTGCCGGCCAACCACCAGTTGGCCCAAGATTGAAATCCGACAGTCAGAAGAAAAAAACAGCGACTAACGACGCTTTTGAGGACTGGGCTGGTATTAAAGGGCTAGCCGAAGATGTGCGACGCTATGGCCATTGGATGCACGAAGAGGCCGTCAGAAGTATTGGCCCTCTCTATCCAAAAATCGAAATTACGCCAGCGATGGTAGCAAAAAGATCAGATCTTAAAGCTTATGAAAACAAAGAACTAACTGTGATTGCTTGGCTGTGGTCCAGGACAGTAAACAGCCCCAACCCTGCTTTTAGTAACGTAGATGTTCCGTTAGTTCGATCCTTTGTGCTGTCGAATAAGAAAGGCAAGGAAGCATGGGTCGAGCCTGTCATCGATGAGAACAATTACTACTTTGAGGTCAAAACGGGTGAACAACCCTCAGATGCGGTAGCTGGAACCATGACGCGTACCGGTGCAACCTGCATAATGTCTCAGACAGCAATGCCTTTTAAATATGTGCGAACTGAAGCTAAAGCAGGTCGGATGGGTGAACGTCTAATGGCTATTGTTGCTGAAGGGGTGCGTGGCAGAGTTTATCTATCCCCCTCGGTCGAATCTGAGCAAATTGCGAGACAAGCCAAGCCAAGCCGGGTGCCCGAAACAAACCTACCGGATAAAGCATTAGGATTTAGGGTTCAAGAGTACGGGATGCTAAAGCATCGTGACCTTTTCACCCCCCGGCAACTGTTAGCTTTATCCACCTTCTCAGATTTAGTGCAAATAGCCAGAGACAGGGCGATTGTAGACGCCATAACTGCCGGCATGAACGATGATGGTCAAGCTTTGGACTCGGGTGGTTTAGGTGCCACGGCTTATGGAGATGCCGTCGCTACATATCTCACCTTCTGCGTTGACCGTTGCGCTGACTTCAACAATTCACTTACAGGGTGGCGTCCAGGTAACGAAAAAATCATGTATTTGTTTGCCCGGCAAACGATCTCAATGATTTGGGATTTTGGTGAAGCGAATATTTTGGAGAACGTGGTTGGCGGGTTTATCACTAATCTTGAATATCAGGTTAAGTGCTTGCTAAAACTGGGAACAAGCCATAGTCCAGGTCACGCGCTGCAACTTAACGCCGCTGCACAAGATACTAGCTGCCTAAAAGTCATTTCGACAGATCCTCCGTATTACGACAACATTGGCTACGCTGACCTCTCCGATTTTTTCTACGTTTGGATGAGACAGTCGTTAAGAAATATTTTTCCGAGTCTTTTTGGGACTATGGTGGTTCCAAAAACTGAGGAGTTAGTAGCAACTCCTTTCCGTCATGGGGGCAAAGAAGAAGCAGAAATCTTTTTTTTGGAAGGTATGACTCAAGCTATTCATAACATGTCAGAGCAAGCTCACCCAAGCTTCCCTGTTGCTATTTACTATGCTTTTAAGCAGTCTGAAACTAAAAGCGATAGCACAACAAATACGGGCTGGGTCACCTTTCTTGAAGCAGTTATTCTGGCGGGCTTTTCTATTGATGGCACCTGGCCTTTACGAAGTGAACAATCATCTCGCATTCGAGGCGTAGGATCTAATGCCCTTGCCTCATCAATCGTTTTAGTATGTCGTAAACGCGAAGCCAATGTTAAGTCCATCTCACGCCGCCAGTTCCAACGCCAACTCCGTGAAGACATGCCCGAAGCACTGGAGACCATGATCGGCGGGCAGACTGGCCAAACGCCGATTGCTCCTGTGGATCTATCACAAGCCGCGATTGGTCCAGGCATGGCTATCTACTCAAAGTACAAAGCCGTGCTGAACCAAGACGGTAGTCGCATGAGCGTGCACGACGCATTGGTGTTTATTAACCGCGCTATCACTGAATATCTGAGCCCAGATTCAGGCAACTTCGATGCTGATACGCAATTTTGTTCAAGTTGGTTCGAGCAGTACGGTTGGAGTAGCGGTCATTTTGGTGAAGCCAATGTTATAGCGCAGGCAAAAGGGACAACCGTCGACGGTGTTAAATCAGCTGGTGTGGCTGAGTCAGGCAGCGGCAAAGTACGTCTGCTTCGCTGGGCAGAGTATGAGTCAGACTGGGACCCCACCAAAGACGAACGCACTCCGATATGGGAGGCCTGCCACCAGATGATCCGCCGCCTAAATAACCACGGCGAATCCGCCGCCGGTGAGTTACTGGCTAAAATGCCAGAAAATGGCGAAGCCATCCGCCAACTGGCCTATCACCTCTACACTCTATGTGAGCGCAAAAAATGGGCCGAAGAAGCTCGCGCCTACAACGAATTAATTGCTTCATGGCATGCCATTGTTGCAGCGTCGCATTCTCTAGGTCACAAAGATGAGCAACAAGGAATGGACTTTTAAGGAATATCTATGAGAAACAAAAATGTAGCCATCCGGAAGATCGTTAAGTATCTCAATAACCCAGAATACGACGGGGGCTTTTGGCTACCAAATATCCAGCGGCCGTTTGTGTGGGGCCCAGAGCAGATTGAGAAGTTATTTGACTCGATCATGCGCGAGTACCCCATCAGTACGATGCTGGTTTGGCGCACCCCGTCCATTATCAAGCGTCGCAAGTTTATCGATAATTATTACGATGGCATCAAGCTATCCCAATTCCAAATACCCGAAGACAGCCGGACGAAACTCTTGGTTCTGGATGGGCAGCAGAGATTACAAAGCCTGTTTATCGGGCTCTGCGGCAGCCACAGCAAACAGGAATTGTATTTCAATGTGCTCAGTGGCGCTCCCACCAGCACCGAGGAAATGCGCTATCAGTTTCGATTTTTGCCCTCAGCCAGGGCAGCCTTCCCTTGGGTCAAATTTAAAGAAATTGTTTTCAGCAATGAAATGCCAAACGACTTGGCCAGAAATTTGGAAACAAAAGCCGCTTCGGCATTAACGGAGGACCAGGAACGAACACTCATCCGCAATCTTTGGCAGGCACAAAGAGTATTTGTTTCTGAAGAGTATGTGGGATATCAGGAGCTTGATAGCGTTGATAACCCGGAGGCTTACACCGAGAACGATGTGGTAGAGATCTTTATTCGGGCAAACTCTGGTGGCACCAAACTCGGCAAATCTGACCTTCTCTTTTCTTTGCTAACCGCATCTTGGCAAGATGCTGATGAAGCAATGGAAGACTTAATTGGGGAGCTGAACCTGTCTGGCTACGAGTTCACACGTGATTTTGTGATGAAAACGTGCCTCGTACTGCTAGGAAAAGGAGCCGCCTATGACGTTAAAAAGTTCCGCGACGAACAAACCAAGCAGGATATTATCGAAAAATGGCCTCGCATTTCTTCTGCTATCAGAGATGTACGAGACTACCTGCACTCCAAAACGTTTATACGCTCTGACCGGGCATTGCCTTCGTACCTGACGCTTATACCTGTGATCTATTACAGATTCCATTTCCCACAGCAATGGCAGTCCTTGTCAGGTCTTGACACCTACTTGTTAAGAACACTGCTATGCGGCGCTTTCAGTGGTCGTCCGGATGGTTTAATTGATAAATGTATTCGCCGAATTAATCAGGATCAGGATTTCTCAGTCACAAATCTTTTTGAAGTGTTGCGCAATGACGGGCGCAACCTGGATGTTTTCGAGGAAAGCCTATTCCAGACCAGCTATGGATCGAAAGCCATTCATCTTATCTTCAACATCTGGTATCGCCAGTTTGACTACCAGCCTGCCTATGCCGGTAATTTGCCACAGGTTGACCACATATTTCCGCAGTCTTTGCTGAAAAGCATGAAGGATGAAAACCCAGAGACCGGCAGGCAATCACTTCTCCGTTACCCAGCTGCTGTAAGAGATCAGCTTGCCAACTGCATGCTACTGACTGCTGACGATAATGGTTTTCAGGGAAAGTGCGACAAGCTCCCCAGAGACTGGTTTGCGGATAAGTCTGATGCTTACCTGAGCATGCACTTAATCCCCGCCAGGCCCTCGTTGTGGGAGATCGAGAAGTTTGATGAGTTTATAGTCGCTCGCAAGGCGCTCATAGTGGCAAAGCTGAAACACTTGATCTCCGGTAGCGAAGCAAGCCCACACTCTACTAAGCCAGAGCCTGCTCATGAAGAGCATCCGTTCACTGACGATTCTAAATCCATAAAGCTTGCTGAAGATCCGCAGCCGGAGGCAGAAGAGCCAGTTTCAACAGCTGACACGCAGATCCCAGCTAGTATCGAAAAACACAACGATACAACAACTGGCTCACTGGCAGCAGAGACAGGAACTGTAGAGGCGACACTGGCCAAGTTTCTGGATCGGATTTCAGAGCCTACAAAATACATTGCGGGTTTTCGAACAAATGATGGCAAAGAGTTGGCGTTTGAAAGAACGGGTGAATTTGTCACTCTGTGGACACAGAGGGTTGTATTGAGCGACTCAGAATTTGAGCCGACGCGCGAGTATTCGGACATAGACACACGCAACTCAAATCTTAATCGCAAGAACTGCCCTGCACTGCGCCTGGGCAATCCCGTGTTGTTCTGGAAGCTCGATGGCGAAGAAGACCTTCTGGATTTTTTGAACTGGTACAGTGCCGCAGAGGTTCACCAAAGGCTTGAGAGTGTGGACGGCTGATACGTCAAAACTGCAGCTGGACTCAAAAACATATTTTTAAAACAGTGGATCGTCATTCGGGCATTGTTGATTAAACAAACTTGAACCCGACGATGCACTGACAGGTAACAGGATACGACTATGAGTTTGAAACCTTGGAGCGAGATTGCCCGCCCACATAAAGACGTTCTGGAGGGCTCATTCAAACAGTCTGAGTTTGCTGCCGACATCACCCAAGTGGCAAGCGGAACGGCCCCAGACGAGTATCAAGATGCGGAAAAGTTCTTTTCCCGTACCTACATTACCGAAGGAATGCGCTTACTGCTTGTGTCTGTGGCACAGCGCCTCGCCGGTCAGGGTGGCGACCCAGTCATTCAGCTACAAACTGCCTTCGGTGGTGGTAAAACTCACACAATGCTAGCGGTATATCACTTGGCCAGCCGTGAAGTCAGCACAGACAAGTTAATGGGCATTCCCCCGATTCTGGATGAAGCCGGTATTAGTGAGCTGCCGAAGGCGCGTATTGCCGTTCTGGATGGAATACGCCAATCACCCAGCCAGCCCAGCTCCTATGGATCTATCACTGTAAATACCCTCTGGGGTGAGCTAGCTTGGCGGCTTCTTGGCGAAGAGGGTTACGCTTTGGTTGCGGCCAGTGATGCAGACGGCACTTCCCCCGGTAAGGAAGTACTCAAAGAATTGCTTACCAGAGCCTCGCCCTGTGTCATTCTAATTGACGAATTGGTTGCCTACATTCGACAGTTGGAGCTGGGTAAACAATATAAAGGCGGCACCTTCGACAGCAACATCAGCTTCGTTCAAGGTTTGACTGAAGCGCTGAAGGCGGTGCCTAACGCTATGCTGCTAGCGTCTTTGCCTGAATCTGAACTGGAAGTTGGCGGTACCATGGGCCAACGTGCTCTGAACTCCCTGGAAAAGTACTTTGCCAGGGTAGAATCGGTGTGGAAGCCTGTCGGTTCCAGCGAATCCTTTGAAATCGTCCGGCGGCGCCTGTTCGAAAGCTCGGGCGAACGTGCCGAAGTGGAAGGCATAAGCCGCCAGTTCTCAGACTTTTATCGGAAAAATGCCGAGAAGTTTCCGGTCGAAACTCAGTCCAACGAATACTACGAGCGGCTGTGCTCCTCTTATCCTATCCACCCCGAAGTGTTTGACCGCCTTTATGAGGATTGGTCCATGCTGGATAAATTCCAGCGCACTCGGGGTGTACTCCAATACATGGCGATCGTAATTCATCGGCTTTGGAACAGCGGTAACAAAGATGCGTTGATCATGCCTGGCTCGTTGCCACTAGATGATACAAACGTCCGTAACAAAAGCATTCACTATCTACCTCAAGGCTGGGAGCCGGTCATCGAAAGGGAGGTTGACGGGCCACGATCTGTGCCTGCGAATATTGATGGCCACCAGACCCTGTTTGGTGGTGTTCAGGCAGCCCGACGTACAGCTCGTGCAATTTTTCTGGGAAGTGCACCCTCTTCTCAGGAGCAGATGATTCGTGGCGTTGAAAAAGAACGAATTCTGCTGGCCACTGTGCAGCCAGGCCAAACTATCGGTGTTTTTGAAGACGTGCTCAAGCGCCTGCGAGATCGTTTGCACTATTTGTACTCAGAGCACGACCGCTACTGGCTAGACACCAAGCCAAACCTACGCCGGGAAATGGAGAGCCGAAAACAAAATGTCAGCGAGCGGGATGACGTAATTCCCCTACTGAAAGATCGTGTTACTCGCGTGTTTGGGCGCAACCATCAGTTTAGTGGAATTCATGTTTTCACTCCGTCGGTTGACGTCCCAGACGACTACGGCCCTGGCCCACGCTTAGTGGTATTACCCGAAAGTGCTGGCTACAGCCGAACCCCTTCCAATCAAGCGTTTGGTGAAGCTGAGAAAGTTCTGCGTAACCGAGGAGATCAACCTCGTCAGAAACAGAACCGGCTGATATTCCTGGCTCCAGACTTTGACGTGGTCAGCCGCCTCAAAGAACAGGCACGTATCTACCTGGCGTGGCGTTCTATTGTGGCAGACATTGAAAGTGGCGCGCTCAATCAAGATTTGTCTCATCTGAACCAAGCCAAGCAGAATCGTGATGGCGCTGAACAGTCACTCGGTCAGCTGATCCGGGAAACATGGAAATGGCTGCTAGCTCCTGTCGAAGACTTTGTGAAAGGTCGACCTGAGCTGAGCTGGGAAGCGGTATCTATTCCACCAACTTCGCCCAATTTGATCCAGAGTATTGAGGAAAAGCTCAAAGAAGAAGAGTGGATGGTGTACGAGTGGTCGGCGATTCACCTGCGCAAAGTGCTCAAGGATTGGTACTTAAAGGATGGCGTCTCCGAGGTAAACGCTCCAAAAGTGTGGCGAGACACCTGTCATTACCTTTACTTACCTCGACTGGTGAACGACCAAGTGTTTCGGAATGCTATTAGCCAAGGCGTAGAAAGCGAGGATTTCTTCGGCTTTGCTTCTGATAAGGAAGAAGACCGCTATCTGGGCTTCTGCTTCGGAAAGGGTTCTATAGCGCCGCTGGATGAATCATCACTCTTGATCGAACGCGAAGCTGCGGCCGCCTACGCCGAGAAACTGCGCGAAGCTCAGCAACCCGCACCGCAGCCTGGAGCCATCGATTCCGGACTAATTGGAACTGGCGCAGCGTCTGGGTCCCGACCTGACATTTCGGAGGGTCCTGTCGGTGGCTCTTATGCTGAACCAACAGCTGCACCTGCTATAGCAAAGACTCACTTCTATGGAACTGTGGATCTGGACGCCGTAAAGGCAAAAATGGATTTTGCCACCATCATGGACGAGGTAGTCCAGCAGTTCACAGCCCAGCTCGGTGTGGATGTGACCATCTCGGTCGAAATTGAAGCGCGTAAAAAAGGTGGGTTCGACGAATCATTGCAGCGAACAATCAAGGAAAACTGCAATGTTCTGAAATTCAGCTCTTCGGAATTTGAAGAAGACTAGTCTGCGAAATAGCGTGGTGCTTCCTATGAAGTTAGCACCACGTTTTATGTCGCCAGATTATCAGACAAATTCAACTTTGGCCGCATCAAGCGTCACAATAGAGTACACCCATAGGGGATGGTGTGATGTGACACTTAAAATAGTAACTATTGGGTGTAAAATGAATTTTGTTACAGTAACATTACGATAACCACCCTAATGTGACACAAACACTATGCCCCGTATCGGATATGCACGTGTTAGCAGTGCCAGCCAGGATCTAGATATTCAAATCAGAAAACTGACCGACGCAGGTTGCGAAGTCATTCGATCCGAAACGGTGTCTGGTGCTTCGCGCGATGGGCGCACCGAGCTGGAGACTGTGCTTGAGTTCTTACGCCGTGATGATGAACTCGTCGTTCATCGCCTTGACCGTCTTGGTCGTTCTACCCGTGACGTCCTTAATTTGGTTCATGAGCTGGATGCCCGGGGCGCTTCGTTGCGAATCCTTGAGCCAGACATTACGACGAAAGGTGCAATGGGTCGAATGATGATCACGGCCCTGGGCATGGTCGCGGACATGGAACTGACGTTTATAAAGGAGAGGCAACTTGCTGGCATTGAGGCTGCAAAGCGAAAAGGGATTTATAAGGGCCGTCCAAAAATGATCGACGAAGCCGAAATCTGCAAACGGATGGCGAACGGAAGCACGAAGGCCCAGATTGCCAGGGACATGGGTGTATCACGAATGACGGTTTACCGTGCCTTACAAACGTTGCCGTCCACTAAGGGTGAGTCAGCCTAAGGTTTCCAAATTTTTAATCCATCCAATTACTCTAAACGTTTTCGGGAAACGCCCTGTGCGGATTCGCATGCAGAGTGTTGTAGGGCTGGGGGTTAGATACCCTCGGCCACCCAATTAGCTGCATATTATTGTGAAATATTTGATACACAAGATTCTGTCCATTTTATTGAAAGAAGCTTAATGTAGCTATCAGCAGTATCCGGATTCGAAATAAACTCAGCCTTTTTTGATAAAAAGTCGCTTGCTTGTTTTTTGCTTCCGTATGATTCAAGAAATGTGTAAGCAAATCTAAATTTTTCGTCTACGCTTAATCCCGCTACCTTTTTTAAAGTAGAATTATGGACACTTAGGCATTCTAAAAATTTTTGCTTACCTTCATCTTTTTCTTGCGCCAAGGCTGAAGACCCAGAAAACAAAACAAGAACAGCTATCAAAACATTTACGTTCATATATCAGGAATCCTTCTTGGAACAGCTATCGCATAGCCAAACGGCGACCCGACAGGGGCGTCCGGTGGAGGCCGCAGACCGAAACGAACTTAATTGATTTGTTAGGCATTTTTCTCGCGAAGAAAGTTAGCGATCAGGTGCCATTTTTCTTCGTATTGCTCGTAATTTGGAATGTCTCTAAGATTTACTTTGCCCCAGTTTTCGCTTCGTGGAGCGGACTCCACGATAGCTACCGGAAAGACGAAATAATTCGGCGGCATAACTTCTTTTTTGCCATCCTTCGAACCCCGGTTGAGCAGCACCACAATAACAAAATCGCAGTTGAAATTTTTGATGGGAAACCCACCAGCCCCGGTTCGCCACCTACTTTTTACTTGAACCATCGCGGATCTATTTGACTCAGGATTTGTCGCGACCAAATCATAGCCAGGCATATTTGTATAAGTCTTGTAGGAAGCAATTTTGTGGAGCAAAAGCTGCCCCAGAACCAAAAACTCAGCTCCTTCTGCCTCCAGCCGTGTATCTAGTCTCGCCATTGCCAATCCTAGTTTTGATGCCTAACGCTTAGCTTTGCGGCGTCCGAAGCGCAGCGTAGGTGCGTCCACCAACAGCCACTTGTTAGGCGTAGTGCTCCCTGCGATGGCAGTTCGGACAAAGTGCGGTCGCGTTCTCTACCGTGTCCTCCCCGTTATCTGCGAGTCGCACCTTATGATGAACCTCAAGATACGGAGTACCATCTGAGCGACGATTGAAAGGAGCGGCTTGGTGGCAAAGCTCGCAGATTCCGTTGGCTCGGGACAACACCTCTGCAATAACGTCAGCGTTGCGTATGAACGCGGTAGTAGTCACCGGAACTCGGATCGGTTTAACGGGTGCTGCCTCAAGCCTTTTCTGGCGAGTTACTGTGGTGCCAGAAAGTGAATCTTGAACCTCCTCGGCGAAGCGCTGGTTTAGCTCGTCCAAGTCGCGAACGACGTTAGAGTGAGGGACTACAGTTTGTTTGGAATACTCAACGTCCGGTGCGATGGAGATTTCGCCAAAAAAACCACCCGACGCTCGCTGAACTGCGGTTCGTTGTCGGTGCTCCCAACCATGGACGCTAACATTTTGGGCTGCACTATGGACGTGCTCCATTTGGAATCGACGCGCAGGCCGTGGCGGTTTTCCTCGGGTATTGTCAAACTGTTGGTGCCCCGCGCTAGATAGAGAGTAAGTGTCGCCTTCCGCGTCGACGTCCAGGACCTTGAAAACACCATAAACGCGGTCATGAACGACCACTACTAAAAGGTGAACCGGAGGGTGATCGGGATGTCGATAATCGTATGACGAGCGTATAGGCTGCACGAAGGTGTACTCTTCCAAGGTACCACCCGCATCTAGAAGTTCTTTCACTGCCCTATCGGAGTGTCGGAGCAACATCACGTTTTCCAGCGCGACCTCATGCTCACCCGCGACGAATTCTGCCAATTTCACAAATTTCTCCAACTTAGTGCCTAAAAGTAGCTATACCGAATTCCACGATATTGTAGAAAAGTGCGTTCTCGATAATACCACTTTTCTGTTACGACACGTGGAGGAAAGTCTCATATTTAACAATAGCTTAGTCCAATTATTCCTGCATCGCCATGTAATCGCTTGGCTTCTTGATTCCTTGTTTAGCACCCTAACCGAACCGCTCACATGTTGCTCAGTAGAAAACATCATGCCTAGAAAATAAATATTTGTGCTCAGTTTAACTCCATCGGCTGCGCCAACCGTTGAACAGTAAGCGCCAATAAATCAGCACCTACATTCCTGCTCGCCGATTGCACACACTGACTTCCTCACCCATCCCATGAGAAATCAGCATGACCACAACCGAACGAGCACACGCCTGGCACGTCGCAAAGGCGGCATCGAGGCTGTTGAAGATCCGCACCTGGTCGGTGCCGTGGCGCTTGCGGTTCAGGTCCAGGGTCACCCTTGCCCCGTTGCGCCGGCGAAACTGGCAGCTCCAGACTCCAGGGGCGCAGGCACGATGTCCGCGACCATGAGGTTGCCGGCCTCAAACAACAGGCGTAGCTGGTCGAGTCGCATGATGGGGTTTTTGCTCCTGCAAATCTGGGATTTGAGCGGTAAAGGGTAGCGCAAAATCGGAAAATTGTCGGGGCGTGATCGTCCGGATGCGACAGTCGGTTTACCATAAGACCTGTTGTGCGCAACGGGTTCCTGACCGATCGGTGTCGATAGAGTTTGAGGCGTCGCCTAGAATCCGTCAAAACTCTCCCTGAGAAATCGCTTCCAAGAAAGTAATTAAAGACTGGCGCTGCATCTGGCTCAGCTCACGATTCAAGCAGTCTGCATTCATCCCAAATTCCGGTATGGTTACTGCTTTTCCTGTACATCGAGCAAAGATCAATTCTTCAAAGTAAGACGGAAAGTTGGACAGAACTCTGTCAGCATCAGTTGCTGATATCGTCCACATCTCACGGGAACTAACACCCATCATTTTTTCAATGATCGATTCAGAAACATAAGCGTCTTCCAAAAAATCTCGGACTTCTTTATCCATTCGGCGATGCCATTGCTCAACGTAGAATGGATCCGTCTCCTCATAAAACTCCGGATTATAATAAGGACGATGAAGCCCAATTTCGCCTGCGAAAACGCGATAAACGCTTGAAAGCGCAATCATTGAGCATGCGCTGTAGCATTTATTAAGAACGATAACCTTCCATTTTAATGTGCGGGCTAAGAAGCCTATACTCATTGCCTCCTCAAGGTTCCCACCATTTGATGGACCAAGCAGAAGAGTGGAAATGGGGAGCTGATTGCGTATTCCAGACCAAGGTTGCCACTGATTCCAGACGAAGCCTGCCACCCATTCCACGCGAAAGCTGCCACTGATTCCACGGCAAAGCTGCCACCCCGGCAGGTTGCCTGACTCACCCCATCGAAACCGTCCGGCGCGGGATAACTTAACGGTACTCTGAGTCTTTTCATCCGGAGAAGATCAGATGCCAGCAAAGAGGTTATCCATGCGTAAGATCAAAGAAGTCCTTCGCCTGAAATGGGAGCGAGGGCTAAGCAACCGACAGATTGCGGCGGCCTGCGGCGTCAGCCGCCCCACGGTAAGCGAGTATCTTCGGCGTTTAGCCGAAGCCGGTCTGAACTGGCCATTGCCGGAGGATCTGGGGGAGGCTCGCCTAGAACAAATGCTGTTTCCGCCACCCCCAGACTTGCCGGCTCAGGTCCGGGGCATACCGGACTGGAAGCAGATTCACGATGAACTGAAGGGTAAATACGTCACTCTGTTCCTGCTCTGGCAGGAGTACCGGCAAGCGAACCCGGAAGGGTATCAGTACAGCTGGTTCTGTGAGCACTACCGGGCCTGGCAGGGCAAGCTGGACCTGGTGATGCGCCAGGACCATCGAGCGGGTGAGAAGCTGTTTGTGGACTACGCCGGCCAGACCGTGCCCGTCATTGACCGCACCACCGGGGAGATCCACGAGGCGCAGATCTTTGTGGCGGTTATGGGCGCTTCCAATTACACCTACGCCGAAGCCACCTGGAGCCAGAAGTTGCCAGACTGGATTGGCTCTCACATCCGAGTCTTTCAGTATCTGAATGGAGTTCCCGAATTAGTGGTGCCCGACAACCTCCGGTCCGGTGTCACCAAAGCTCACCGCTACGAGCCAGACCTCAACCCGACCTACCAGGACATGGCCGCCCATTACGGCGTGGCCGTTGTCCCTACGAGGGTCCGAAAGCCCCGAGATAAAGCCAAGGTAGAAGGCGGTGTGTTGATCGTCGAACGCTGGATTCTGGCGGCGCTGCGCCACCGTCAGCACTTCTCGCTCGGGCAGCTCAATGCAACCCTCCGTGAGCTGCTGGAGAAGCTCAATCGCCGCCCCTTCCGAAAGTTGCCCGGCTGCCGGCGTGACCACTTCGAACAACTGGACAAGCCCGTTTTACAGCCGCTACCGGCAGAACCGTATGTCTACGCAGAGTGGAAGAAGGCTCGGGTTAACATCGACTACCACATAGCCGTTGACGGGCATTACTACTCGGTACCCTACACCCTGATCAAGAAGGAAGTGGAGGTCCGGATCACCCACAACACCATTGAGTGTTTTTACCGGGGCAACCGGATCGCCAGCCACCGTCGCTCTGACCAGAAGGGGCGGCATACCACCATCTCCGCCCATATGCCCGAATCCCATCGGCAGGCGGGTGAGTGGTCGCCGGAACGGCTGATTGCCTGGGCGGCCAAGACCGGACCCGCCACAGAAAAACTCATCCGCACCGCCTTGGGTGCCCGCAAACACCCGCAGCAGGCCTACCGCTCCTGCCTGGGCATTCTCCGGCTGGGCAAGAGCTACGGCGAGGCACGATTGGAAGCCGCCTGCCAGCGCGCCTTAATGCTGGGTAGCTGCCGCTACAAAAGCATTGAATCCATTCTCAAACACCGCCTGGACCAGAAGCCCCTGGAAGAACAGCAAGAGCTGGCCTTACCCGATACCCACGATAATATCCGCGGCCCAACCTACTACCACTGAGGGAACCTGACATGCTGAAACATCCGACTCTGGACAAACTCCATGCCCTCAAATTGACCGGCATGGCGTCCGCACTAGCCGACCAGTCGGCCACGCCTGACATCACGGAACTGAGCTTCGAGGAACGCCTTGGACTGCTGGTCGATCGGGAGATGACCGAACGAGATAACCGACGCCTGACCAGCCGGCTGCGCCGGGCTGGACTGCGACACACTGCCGTTCTCGAAGACCTGGATTACCGGAACTCACGCGGCCTGGATAAGGGATTAATCCAATCCCTGGCAAGCTGCCAATGGGTGAAGGAACACCTGAATGTGCTCATCACCGGTCCCACCGGTGTTGGCAAAACCTGGCTGGCCTGTGCCTTGGCGCACAAAGCCTGCCGGGAGGGCTACACCGCCCAGTACGTTCGCCTGACCCGGCTGTTAAGAGAACTGACCATCGCTAAAGGAGACGGTCAGTACCCCAAACTGCTAGCAAATCTCGCCAAAGTCGATGTACTGATCCTGGACGATTGGGGGCTCATGAAACTGAGCGCAGAGAACCGAAGAGACTTGCTGGAAGTGCTGGAAGACCGGTATGGCCGTCGTTCCACCATCGCCACCAGCCAACTCCCTATCGAGGAATGGCATGACGTCATCGGTGACGCCACTCTGGCGGATGCGATTCTGGATCGGCTGGTTCACAACGCCTACAAGATCAACCTCAGGGGTGAATCCATGCGAAAACGACAAGCAAAGTTGACGGGCACCACAGCTTCGGAGTAACAATGAAACCCCCGCGTCGCTACGCTCCGATGGGTGGCAGCCTTGCGCCGGTCCGGGTGGCAGGCTTCAGGTGGAATGGGTGGCAACCTTCAGCGGTTTACGCAAGCTGATCTTCGGAGAGGTTAAAAATGAGGTTGGTTAAAGTCTCAGTATCACCTTTTTCAATATCTCCTGAAATTACAAGTAATTTGGAGGTATCAATACCCTTATTGGGCGAAGCCATCCGAATATCAGCAGCAGACAAGAAAGAGGGAATAAGAGAGAAAATAACTATCGATAAGATAAATACGAAAATAAATTTAGTTTTCACTTTAGGTTTTCTCCGGCTGCTTAAAATCTATTATGCTTTAGATTAACCACCGCTAGTCAAAACGAATCAAAAAATTCTCTGAATTTGTTGACGATGATTTGTGCCATTGAGAAATTATATCAATTGCTTTTTGTATATTTTCTGCAGTTTCCTTAACAGCACAAACCCACTCTTCGAGTGGATTAATTAAAGCGAAATCAGAATTACCAATTTCTCCATAGCCTAATCTGCGCGAAGCGTAGACTTTACGAGTTTTAGACATTCGGTCACCATATATCATTTCTCGGATGACTAGCGCGCTATTATTACCGCAATTATTATAAGTCATGGCTGCAATTATAGGATCATATGACGATGACCCTAACCGCTCATAAGCTAATCTCGCTAACTCCTCCACCCCGTGGCCTTTTTTGGTTTGTCCTTTAAAAGTTTCATTACGATTAAATAGGTTAGACTCAATTCCTACATGTTTTAATGATATTTCTAACGATTGATAGAGCATAGTGACAAATATTGGGACAACCGCTGGCTCTGCTTCTAATAGCTTTCCATCACCTTCTATCATCTTTTCGGCCGTTATTGCGTAAGCAAGAGCCGCCTCTTCAAAGTCAAAAATATGTGCATCTTGCTGATTCATGATTAGTCCAAACCGTAAAAAACTGAGTTTTAAAAAATTTGACCAGATTTTGATCTAAAATGAAACTCTTATGATTACATCTATATTTGTGTGCACATTCGGCGACTATATCTTAAAAATCTAGCTATCTTTATTGCTAATACCAAAGGGTGGTGTGTTGATCTGGGTGTACCTCTGGAAAGATGCATTGAATGTAGTTCTGGAAACTTGAAAATGTTCAGCCACCTCTTTTTTCGTAATATCTGGATTGGACAACATGGCTGCTGCTTTTCTGATGTCAGAGTTTGACATGGATGGCTTGCGCCCCCCTTTTCGACCTCTTGCTCTGGCTGCCTGAAGTCCCGCTATCGTTCGTTCACGAATCAGGCTGTGCTCGAACTCGGCCAATGCACCGAAAATATGAAACACGAGCCGGCCACCGGAGCTGATTGTGTCGATAGCTTCTGTCAGAGATTTGAAACTGACCTGGCGATCATTGAGATCCTGGACTATCTCAACCAAGTCCTTGAGGGATCGAGCAAGCCTGTCCAGTTTCCAAACGACCAGGGTATCTCCCGTCTGAAGCGTACGAAGACATTGCGACAGTTCAGGTCGCTCACGCAACTTGCCCGTTATTTTTTCCTGGAAGATTTGTTCGCACCCGGATTTCTCCAAAGCATCCACTTGGAGCTCAGCGTTCTGGTCCTGAGTGCTGACACGTGCATAACCTACGATCATAAAAGGTACCTTTTCTGTTCATAGATTGTTGTACGTGATTGTTGAGCATTAAACAAACAACGAAAAATTGGTCTTTTTGAAACAGCGCTGGGAACGTCCAAAAAACGACCGTATGTTGAACGCCGTGGCGGTCGGATTCTGGCAGATAGCGGTCGGTCAACTTGTTGCATCGACCGGTTGAATCCGCCACCGAAAGCGGAATTACGCTGATTGCCAAAGCGGTCATTTAACGTGGAGTTGAGGTGCCCGCGCGGCTTTTCGCGCAGTGGTAGCCGTGGAGCGCAGTGTCATACGGCACCTTTCAAACTCGCCAACTGCTCAGCGAAAGTATCTTTGGGGCTACTCTAGGCAAGCCTGAAGCATCAACCAGCTACATTTGATCACGTCACTGCGGCTCACTGCTACTTCATGCCATCATGGAGCGCATGGCCCTCCATGGCGTCCTTGCCATGATCGGAGAGTTGAGCGTCGAACCACTTGTGCAATGCTGCCACGAGGCTCACATCCGATGTCGTATAAGTCAATTGGGCCCCGCCTTTTACCTCTTTGTAGTCGATTGCGATCTGCCCTGGCTTAGATGCTTTGAGATCGGCCAGGCCTGGCATGTCTTGCCCGTGGATATGGGACGGTCCGGAGAAGTCACCCTTTATGAATTGATCCCGAATCTCTTGCAGGTGTTGCCTGGTCATCTTGACTTGGCCTGCGTCCGTGGGCTTCTTAACCACGACTTGCTGAATGCCGCCCCTAACGTTTTTGGTGAAGATGTGGGTCGTTGCCGCAAGGCTGAACGGCATCACGTCCTTGCCTCGACCGGCTACTTCGGCTTGGCGCTGCGAATCGGCCATCATCTTCATGTGAGCGCCATGGTCCATTGTCGAGTGATCCATATTTTGGGCATGAAGGCTTCCTGCGAGAGCCGAGATAACGATTGTTGCGATGGCAGTTTTGAGCACGATATTTCTCCAATGTTGATGTTGGGCTGATCCTACGGTTAGATACTCTCCTGCGCATAGGATCCAAATCACATGAAAAAAGTCAGCGAAAGCTTAAATTGGCCGAGCCTCATTGCAACCCAACCGACAGCAGGGCTCATACCCGAGGCCCTACGGGAAGTCGCCAAGAGGGTGGACGCCATCGCTCGCGAAACGCTTTTTCGCATTGGTGATCCGGTTCGTCAGATCTATTTGGTGATCTCAGGCGAAGTCCGCCTGATTCGAATCGACCGTCGCGGCGGGGAAGTCATCCTGCAACGCTCGCGCGGCGGCTTCATCGCGGAAGCGAGCCTCGACAGCCGTTCCTACCACTGCGACGCCATCGCAGCCGAATCCACCACGATGCTCATGTTCACCGCTTCGGTTTTTCGGCAGGCCTTGGAAGATGACTTTGCTTTTTGCCGGGCCTGGCAAACGCAGTTAGCCAAGGAGGTGCGCAAGCTGAGAGCCCAATGCGAAAGGATGGCCCTTAACAGCGCAGCCGACCGCGTCAATCACTACATCGAGTCCGAGGGGTCTGTTGGCGTCGTCACCTTGAATCAGTCCCGCAAGTCGTGGGCTGCAGAACTCGGCCTTACCCACGAAGCCCTCTACCGAACTTTGAAGCGTATGCAAGATGACGGCGTTCTTGAGGTCGCGGGGAATCGTCTGTCTACAAGGGTTTGAACCCTCGCTCTGCGGACAAGCATTCCTTTGCCAAACTCCACCGCGCTGAACTCACCCGCGCCGGACTTCATAGCGATGCTAGTGTTGGCGCCCATAAAACGCTAGTCATATTTTGAGGCGCGGTGTCGCCTATTGTAAACACCGGTCTAAAAGCGCTGCTATTTGCCGAATATCCACACAGTCAGATTTTTCCTCAGATCGAAAATCCATAAAACATTGCACAATTCAGGCGGGTCATTCACGAGATTGGAAATAGATAAGCCAAGCAATATCGTTTTACTCGGGCTATAAAGATGTTGTCGGTGAGAAAGGTATGACGCCAAGAATGATTTGACAGTCCTAACTGACGCCATACCCCTCAAAATCGTGCAGGCGCACGACCCAATGATTGTTACACACTTTGGGATCAAATCCAGCCCTCATCGACCTTTAGCTGTCGATGCAAACTTCAAGTCGCCTATATCACTGCCTCCTTTGCCATGCACAAGTCATTATTTGTTCTCGTTGTGATCGCGGTCATCGTTATTGCACGGATGGGTGTTCTGAAAAAGCCCGTCGAGTATCCCTTGCTCGTGCCTCAAAAAAGTATCAAGAAAGTCGCGTTGGGTGCTTCAAAAATGCCGAGCGTCAACAGCGATTTCGTCAACAAAAAAAGCACAAAGTAACGCATCAGTCTTCCCAGATAATCACCCGTAATGATGTACTCAATGCGCAACGAAAAAGTCGTAAAAGGGTGATCCCGCCGCTAAAAAACAGCACCTTTATGGTCTGCCATCATTGTGGTGAGGTCTGTAGTCCCTTTTTACGACATGATTTTTTACGCGGGACGATCTTTAAAGAACGACTGAGGTGTTAAACCATCTTACGGCAGCATTTAGATCCGACGCTTAGTGAATAAGGCAGGATTAATGACCATAAATAAAGACATGGAAGCAAAGATATTGCGCTATCACTTTGTGGAGAAATGGCGCACCGGCACCATTGCCACGCAATTAGGTATTCACCATAGCGTGGTTGACAGAGTGCTGTCCCAAGCGGGCTTGCCTAAAGTAGAACGCACTGAACGCACGTCTATTCTGACGCCCTATTTGCCCTTCATCATTCAAACCTTGGAGACTTACCCCACACTCACCGCCGTGCGCTTGTATGAAATGGCGAAGCAGCGCGGTTATCCTGGCGGGCCCAGTCAGTTTCGCCACCGTATTAGCGAGCTTAGGCCCCGTAAGCAGCCCGAAGCGTATTTACGCTTAAAGAGCTTACCCGGGGAGCAAGCACAGGTCGATTGGGGGTTATGCCGAGCTCGGTATAACCCCCACTATGCCGACCACCGGACTATGCCGAGTCTCTATTTCTTGTGCACTCTACAAAGCGATATGCGCCTCGTTTACTCGGCATAGAATGGCTCCTGCTGGACCCACCTATTTAGCAGGAGAGACGTAATGAAACACGTAATACAAGCAGTTTGGACGTTAAAGCAAGAACCAGCAGGCCCTTTGGTTGACCATCTCGAACCCTTCGCGAATCACCTCGTTGAGCAAGGGTACTGTCGACGGTATATCGGCGCAAAGATTCGAGTCGTTGCATCATTCAGTGGCTGGCTTCAGGCCCAGAGTGTGACCGCAAGTGACGTCATACACGCGCATGCAGAGCGATATATTCAATGCATCCATCACCCGTATGCCATTGAACGAGGTGATGTCGCCACGCTGCGTCACGTGATTCGGTTTTTGCAACACATGGGTATCGCTCGACCGCCCGACGACCCTGTTGATCGAACGCCAATCCAGCAGGTGGTTTATGAGTTTGGCGGCTATCTTCTCAACAACAGAGGTTTATCGCACCAGACCTTCAAGCAATACGGCCCGTTTGTAGAGTGCTTTTTGACAGAATGCTTCGCAGAAGGACCATTCAGTCTCTCTGCCTTGTCTGGCGCCGATATCATCGGGTTTATACATCACCAGTCGGCTCATCTCAGCACGGCACGTGCAAAAGTGGCGACCAATGCCTTACGCGCGTTTCTTCGTTACGTCGTTTATCGTGGCGATATCAGCGCTGATCTTGTTGAGGCCGTTCCCTCAGTCGCCGCCTGGTCCATGACGGCCATTCCCAGAGCCATTTCTCAGGATCACATACAAGCGGTACTGGCACATTGCCCCCGTGATACACCCATGGGGCGACGCGATTACGCGATTTTGATGCTGCTGGTGCACCTGGGTCTGCGCTCGGGCGAAATAGTCTCGCTCACGTTGGACAGCATCGACTGGGAAGGTGGCAGCATTACGGTCAGTGGCAAGGGCGATCAACGTGCCTGCTTACCTCTGCCCACGGAGGTCGGAGAAGCGTTGGCAGATTACCTCCGACAGGGTCGACCCCATTGCAAAGATCGCGCGCTGTTCTTGCGGGCACTGGCACCGATCAGAGGTCTTGGTGGTCAGGAGACGATTGGAACGATAGTGAACGCAGCCGTGCGCCGTGCTGGCGTCAATACACCCACCCGAGGCGCGCATCAGTTTCGCCACGCGCTGGCGACACAGATGTTGCGACAGGGAGCTAGTCTGACAGAGATAGGCAGCCTGTTACGGCACCAGCATCCCAAGACAACCAATATTTACGCCAAGGTTGACGTAGATGCCTTGCGCTCGATCAGCATGGCCTGGCCGGGAGGTGCGCAATGAACTGGCATCATACTTTACAGGATTACCTGGCCCTGAGGCGCGGGTTGGGCTACAAACTTCACTCTGAAGGCACTGCACTTGAGTCCTTTGCTTCCTTTATGGAGCAGCAACATCAAGACGCCATTTCGACAGAACTGGCTCTTGCCTGGGCCACCCGGCCAGCATCGGTCCAACCGGCACGGTGGGCAAGAAGATTGAGTATGGTGCGGGGTTTCGCACGCTATTGCCGGGCGCTGGATTCACGGTCAGAGATTCCACCGTGTGAGTTGTTACCACTACAGTATTCGCGACCGACGCCGTATTTTTTTACGGATGACGACATCGTGCACCTGTTACAGGCCACGTTGGAACTTACCCTGAAGGATCGCTTTCTCAACCAAACACTGCATTGTCTCTTTGGTTTGTTGAGCGTGTCAGGGTTGCGTGTGGGGGAAGCGCTGAATCTCACCGTGGACGACGTCGATCTTGACATCGGTGTGCTGACGATTCACGGCGCCAAATTTGGAAAGTCTCGCCTGATACCGCTGCACCAGACGACGGTCTGGGTTTTGGCGGCTTATAAAGAGACGAGACAAAAAGCGCTGGCGGGACGCCCGTTGCCCTTCTGGTTTGTGAGCAGACAACGGGGCCAGTTGGGTTACGACTGTGCAAGATATCACTTCAATCATTTGATGACGTCGATCATTTCAACCCGAGCAACCCAACAGCGCAGGCCACACATGCATGATCTGCGCCATCGTTTCGCGCTGTCAACTTTGGTCATGTGGTATCACGATGGGCATGACGTGGAGCGCTGCCTGCCGACACTGTCAGCCTATCTGGGGCACGTTGAAACGCGCGATACCTACTGGTATCTGTCTGCCTGCCCCGCACTGATGCAGGGAGCGAGGGATCGTCTGGAGCATCATTGGGAGCAGACGTCATGAAGACCAATGCCGGCTTTCCCACGCTCCTCACGCGCTTTTTTACTGATCGGCTCATTCAACAGCGACATGCCAGTCCCCACACCATCGCGTCGTATCGCGATACGTTCCGGTTGCTGTTGCAGTTTGCCCATCAACGACTGGCAACAGAGCCTGCCAGATTATCCGTGCAAGACATTGACGCACCTTTGATCAGCGCCTTTCTGGATGATCTTGAAAACGACAGGAAAAACACGGCCAGGACTCGCAATCTCCGCTTGACCGCCATTCGTTCCTTTTTCCGCTATATCGCCTACGAGTTGCCCGATCACGCCGCGCAAATCCAGCGCATACTGGCGATTCCTGCCAAACGCTGCGTTCATGTACAGGTTAATTATCTGACGCGACCGGAAGTCGATGCGTTGCTGGCGGCGCCTGATCAAAGCACTTGGTCAGGCCGCCGAGATCATGCATGGATTCTTCTGGCCGTGCAAACAGGGATACGCGTATCGGAATTAACCGGGCTGACGCACCAGGATGTTAGCCTGAACACGGGTGCGCATGTCCATGTGATGGGCAAGGGGAGAAAAGAGCGTTGTACACCATTGACCAAAACAGCGAGGGCTGTATTGAAAGCCTGGATGAAACAACCGATGCCAGGTGATGGGCGTGTGCTGTTTCCCAATCGCAGCGGCGGTCGCCTGAGTAACGATGGCGTTCAATATCTGTTGGCGAAACATGTCACCGTGGCTTGTCACCTATGCCCCTCGTTGCAAACGAAGCGCGTATCGCCGCATGTACTTCGTCACACCTCAGCGATGGAGTTGCTACACGCTGGTGTTGACACCTCCGTCATTGCCCTATGGCTGGGGCATGAGTCCAGCGAAACCACCCAGATCTACCTAGAAGCAGATTTGGCAATGAAAGAAAAAATGTTGGAAAAGGTAGCGCCACATACCGGACGACCCTGTCGCTATCAACCGGATGATACGTTGCTCGAGTTTCTTAAGTCGTTGTAACTGCCAAGGACTATGTCGAGCTGGTGCTTGCCTATCTTGCTTCAATCCCAGGCGATGCAGGTAAGCAATGAGGGAAAATGAAACCACTCGGCATAGTCCGGTGGTCGGCATAGTGGGGGCACTTCGGGCACCTACAAATCGGCCAGGCAAAGCGCGCATTAATGGCGTATGTGATGGTGTTGAGTTGGTCAAGGCAGATATTTTTACAGTTTTATGTCAATCAGCAAACAGCCAGTTTTTTACGCGGGCAAGTGGCGGCGTTCGAGGCATTTAACGGCGTGCCCAAGGTCTGCCTTTTTGACAACATGAAAACGGCGGTGCTTGAGCGCAATGGCAGCGCTATTCGATTCCACCCTGCGCTGCTCGATTTATCCAGCCACTATCACTTCGAGCCTCGGGCCGCTGCGCCGGCCAGAGGCAATGAGAAGGGGCGAGTGGAAAGAGCCATTCGCTATATCCGCGATAACTTTTTTGCCGGTCGTCATTACTCATCGCTTGAAGATTTAAATGCGCAAGCGGATGAGTGGTGTAAAGGCACAAGCGCACAGAGGCGCTGCCCTGAAGACCCTCAACTCAGCGTAGGAGAGGCCTTCTTGCAAGAGCAACCTGGCTTATTGGCACTGCCAGACAACCCCTTCGATACGCGTGAGCATGTGGTGGTGCGCGCACAAAAAACACCTTACGTCCGGTTTGATAGCAATGATTACTCGGTGCCTCATCAGCACGTCCAAACATCCTTAACCGTGAACGCCTGCCTAAAAGAGGTGCGTATTATTAGTGGCACGAATGTTATCGCGACTCATTTACGCAGTTTTAGCAAAGGCGAACAAATAGAAAACGAAGCGCACGTGAACGCTTTATGGCTGATGAAAACGAACGCCAAACAACATCGCGCACAAGATAGGCTGTGCCAAATATCCTCCCATGCACAGCCGTTACTGCAGCACATCATTGACCGAGGCCATGCGCTGAAAGGCGCCGTGAATCGCTTAAACCAATTACTGGATGATTATGGCGCCACTGAATTGCATCAGGCCATGGGCGAAGCCATCGAGAAAAACGCACCTTATGTAGAAGGCTGCGTAAACCGCTGAAGGTTGCCACCCATTCCACCTGAAGCCTGCCACCCGGACCGGAGCAAGGCTGCCACCCATCGGAGCGTAGCGACGCGGGGGTTTCATTGTTACTCCGAAGCCGTGGTGCCCGTCAACTTTGCTTGTCGTTTTCGCATGGATTCACCCCTGAGGTTGATCTTGTAGGCGTTGTGAACCAGCCGATCCAGAATCGCATCCGCCAGAGTGGCGTCACCGATGACGTCATGCCATTCCTCGATAGGGAGTTGGCTGGTGGCGATGGTGGAACGACGGCCATACCGGTCTTCCAGCACTTCCAGCAAGTCTCTTCGGTTCTCTGCGCTCAGTTTCATGAGCCCCCAATCGTCCAGGATCAGCACATCGACTTTGGCGAGATTTGCTAGCAGTTTAGGGTATTGGCCGTCTCCTTTGGCGATGGTCAGTTCTCGTAGCAGCCGAGTCAGACGAACGTACTGTGCGGTGTAGCCTTCCCGGCAGGCTTTGTGCGCCAAGGCACAGGCCAGCCAGGTTTTGCCAACGCCGGTGGGGCCGGTGATGAGCACATTCAGGTGTTCCTTCACCCATTGGCAGCTTGCCAGGGATTGGATTAATCCCTTATCCAGGCCGCGTGAGTTCCGGTAATCCAGGTCTTCGAGAACGGCGGTGTGTCGCAGTCCAGCCCGGCGCAGCCGGCTGGTCAGGCGTCGGTTATCTCGTTCGGTCATCTCCCGGTCAACCAGCAGTCCAAGGCGTTCCTCGAAGCTCAGTTCCGTGATGTCAGGCGTGGCCGACTGGTCGGCTAGTGCGGACGCCATGCCGGTCAATTTGAGGGCATGGAGTTTGTCCAGAGTCGGATGTTTCAGCATGTCAGGTTTCCTCAGTGGTAGTAGGCCGGGCCGCGGATGTTGTCGTGGGTATCGGGTAAGGCCAGCTCTTGCTGTTCTTCCAGGGGCTGCTGGTCTAGGCGATGCTTGAGGATGGATTCAATGCTTTTGTAACGGCAACTACCCAGCATCAGGGCCCGCCGGCAGGCGGCTTCCAGTCGTGCCTCGCCGTAGCTCTTGCCCAGCCGGAGAATGCCCAGGCAGGAGCGGTAAGCCTGCTGCGGGTGTTTGCGGGCACCCAGTGCGGTGCGGATGAGCTTTTCCGTCGCGGGCCCGGTCTTGGCCGCCCAGGCGATGAGCCGTTCCGGTGACCACTCACCCGCCTGCCGATGGGATTCAGGCATGTGAGCGGCGATGGTGGTATGCCGCCCCTTCTGATCAGAGCGGCGGTGGCTGGCGATCCGGTTGCCCCGGTAAAAACACTCGATGATGTTGTGGGTGATTCGGACCTCCACCTCCTTCTTGATCAGGGTGTAGGGTACCGAGTAGTAATGCCCGTCAACGGCTATGTGGTAGTCGATATTCACTCGGGCCTTCTTCCATTCCGCGTAGACATAACGCTCAGCTGGCAGGGGTTGTAGGGCGGGTTTGTCCAGCTGTTCGAAGTGGTCACGCCGGCAGCCGGGCAGCTTTCGGAAGGGGCGGCGATTGAGCTTTTCCAGCAGCTCACGGAGGGTTGCATTGAGCTGTCCGAGCGAGAAGTGCTGACGGTGGCGCAGCGCCGCCAGGATCCAGCGTTCGACGATCAGCACACCGCCTTCCACCTTGGCTTTATCACGTGGCTTTCGGACCCTCGTAGGGACTACGGCCACGCCGTAATGGGCGGCCATGTCCTGGTAGGTTGGGTTGAGGTCTGGTTCGTAGCGGTGAGCTTTGGTCACACCGGATTTTAGGTTATCGGGGTTATGTTCCCAACTCCGTTATGTTCCGTTCCCCGCAGAAGGCCTCTAAATCACAGGGGGCGCCCTTTCTAACGGGCACATAACGAAAGGCTCCGTTCTGGCGCATGATCTTCTTACCACCACGGTAGAAAGGAGATTGTCATGTTAGAACATTACTTCGTTAAGCCCGATACCATTGATGCGATTCGCGCTTCCTGGATCGGAGGACCGATTGAGCAGTATGTCGAGTGGTTAGCTGGAAATGGGTATCGCTCCCGGACAGTTTTGCGACGAGTCCCGATCCTGAGGCAGTTTGGTGAGTTTGCTCGTAATCACGGAGCCACTCAGTGGAGTGAGCTGCCAACTCATGTCGAGTCCTATGTCCAATACTGGATAAAGATTCATGCCAAGAATGCATACCAGGCAGAGCAGTGGGTGGCCAATGAAGCCCGAACACCGATCGAGCAATTGCTCTGCCTGATATTGCCCGATTTCCGTGGCGGAGGCCGTAGACGTACCCGTCAAGATCCCTTCCTGGATCAGGCGCCGAGTTTCTTTGCTTACCTGCGTGATGAACGGGGCCTGCGTGAGAAGTCCCTCCGGCACTACGGCCATTATCTGCGTAACCTGGAAGCCTACCTGACACGGATCAATCTGTTGCAGTTGTCCGAGCTCACGCCAGTTGTACTCAGCGCGTTTATAGTGGAGAGCGGGCGCCGCCTGAGCCAGCATTCCATGACGGGGCTGTGCAGTTCCTTGCGGGTCTTCCTGCGTTACTTGTACCGCGAGCGGCTGATCAACCGCGATCTCGGCGCTACCGTTGAGTCCCCGCGCCGGTATCAGTTGGCCGATCTTCCTCGCTCGATCTCCTGGGACGAGGTCCGGCGCATGCTCGATGTTGTTGATCGACGCAGTGCCCTTGGCAAGCGTGACTACGCGATTCTGCTGTTGCTCGTCACTTATGGACTGCGCGGCCATGAGGTGGCCGGATTGACGTTGGATCATATCGACTGGAAGCGAGAACGCCTGTTGGTGCCTCAGCGCAAGGCGGGCCACACCACAGCCTACCCTCTCTCTTCGGTAGTCGGTGAAGCGATCCTCGACTATTTAAAAAATGCGCGCCCACACACGGAGGAGCGTAGGTTATTCTTCCGGGTTGTGGCACCTATCCGACCTGTGACGGCGGTTACCGTGGCCAACCAGGCGACACAATACCTGCGCAAGGCGGGTATTCATGTTCGTCGCCCGGGTTCCCACACGTTGCGACACACTTGCGTGCAGCGACTGGTCGATGCCGAGTTCAACCTCAAAGTCATCGGCGATTACGTCGGTCATGCATCCCCCAGCTCAACCCGTATCTATTCCAAGGTGGATGTGGAAACTCTGCGCACGGTGGCGCTGGATCACGAGGAGCTGCTGCCATGAACGCCTCATTCTGCAGTGCACTGGGCAAGGATTTTTCTGCCTACTTGAGTTACAAGCGAGCGCTTGGCCGTAAATTCGATACTGAAGAGCGGGCCTTGCGATTATTCGATCGGTTCCTGATCGATGAACGAGTGAGCGATGCGGCGGTAGTGCAACCGGCGTTGATCGAGGCTTTTCTCGCTTCGCGGCCACGCACTCGCCCGCGCAGCTACAATCACCTTTTGGGTGTGCTCCGCTGCTTTTTTGCCTGGCAGGTGGCTCAGGAGCGGCTGACGTACTCCCCAGTTCGGGCTCATCCTCGGCGGGTCACTTGCCAGCTTAAACCCTTCCTGTTTGAACCGACTCAGATAAAATGGCTTCTGGCGCTGGCATCAGAACTTCCGGACAACCCACGCGCAACCGGCCGCGGTGTTGTTTACCCACTGATCTTCTCGTTGATGTACGGTTTGGGCCTGCGTGTCGGCGAGATTGTGCGTCTTCGATACTGCGACGTCGATTCCCAGCGCAACCTTTTGATAATCGACAAGAGCAAGTTTGGCAAAACGCGTTTGGTTCCCTTCGGTCCGCTCATGACGCAACGGATTGCCGGCTATTTGCAACTGGGCATTGGGCGGTACGGAGCCTGGCAACCGGAGGATCCGGTATTTTCTTTCAGCACTACTTCTGTGCGCAAGCCGATGCGCACAGAGACGGTCAGTCAGACCTTCCACCACTTGATGCCGGAGCTCAATCTGTCCGTGCCACCCGGCGTACGCCAACCCCACCTGCATTGTCTGCGTCATTCGTTCGCGGTCGCAATCCTGCTGCGCTGGTATCGCACCGGCGTGGATCCCAATCAACGGCTTTTTCACCTGTCCACCTTCATGGGGCATGCCGACCCGGCATCGACGGCTTGGTATCTGACCATCACCGATGCGTTACTCCAGGAGGCAAACCGGCGCTTTGAGCGTTTCGCCACTCCCCATGATGAGGAGGATCTATCATGAACGATCAATTAGGGCGCTTGCTCTTTGCCTTCGTGGAAGATCACCTTAAGTGCCAACGGGGACTGCGTCCGGCCAGTATCCGAAGTTACAAGGAAAGTCTGCGCCTGTTCCTCCAGTTCATCGCAAAGGATAAGCGCTGCAGAATCACCCGTTTGGAACTGGCTGATCTCACCAGTGAGCGGGTGCGTTATTTTCTGCAGAACCTTGAACAACAACGTGGTAATGGGGTCCGGACTCGCAACCAGCGTCTTGCGGCGCTGCACACCTTCTTCGAGTATCTTGCCGATCGTGAGCCCTGTGTGCTCGGGGAGGCTCAACGAGTTGGCTCCATCCCTGTCAAACGCTCACCACCAGGCGAGACTCTGTATCTCGAACGCGACGAGATCGATTCTCTGTTCGCGGCCTTGCCCACCGGTCACCCGCAGGCCCTGCGCGACCAGGCCTTGCTTCGCTTCCTTTACAATACCGGGGCACGGGTACAAGAGGCGGCGGATCTGCGCGCAACGCATCTGGACCTCGGCACTGAAGCCCGAGTGCGGCTGCATGGTAAAGGTGATAAATGGCGTACCTGTCCTTTATGGACGCAGACGGCGAATCTGCTACAGAGCTTGCTGGAGCATAATCGGCGACGGCGCCAATCCGAGGACGCCGTCTTCTTGGCCCGTAACGGTGCGCCGCTGACCAGATTTGGTATCTACAAGGTGGTGAGGCGTCATACCGCCAAGGTCGTGAAAAAAGGCGCAGATGGCACGGTGCGGCACATCTCGCCACATGTTTTGCGCCACACAACGGCTGTGCATTTGCTTGAGGCGGGTGTCGAGGTGAATGTCATCCGCGCCTGGCTTGGCCACGTCAGTTTGGAGACCACCAACAGATACGCCGAAATCACCCTCCGAATGAAGGTGGATGCGGTGCGCACCTGCGAGCCTGCTTGGGACTCTCCGGCGGCGTCCCCCCGAAAGCCCGTATGGCGTACCAATCCGGAGCTACTGCAGTGGCTCGAATCTCTGTGATCGTTATGTGCCCCTTCGCACGGGCTCCGCCCCGTGCTTTCAAGGCCTTCCGCAGTGAACGGCACATAACGGAGTTGGGAACATAACCCCGATTATGTGCCCGGGCACATAATCGGGGATTACCAGTTCAGGCACTCCCATGAGGAATTCGAAGACCCGGATGTGGGAGCCAATCCAGTCCGGCAGCTTCTGGCTCCAGGTGGCTTCGGCGTAGGTGTAATTGGAAGCGCCCATAACCGCCACAAAGATCTGCGCCTCGTGGATCTCTCCGGTGGTGCGGTCAATGACGGGCACGGTCTGGCCGGCGTAGTCCACGAACAGCTTCTCACCCGCTCGATGATCCTGACGCATCACCAAGTCCAGCTTGCCCTGCCAGGCCCGGTAGAAGGCGTCGCACAGATCCTAGAATACCGCAGAGAAAGGCGTCAACAACCGCCACCCATTGCGGTGAGCGTGCCCAATAAAGTGAAGCAATACTGCGTCAAGCCCGCCAACCTGACTCATTATGACGCGCTGAGCACGGTAGAAATGCAAGGAGATGATGACGATGAATGAACATGAGACCCTTAAAGCCCAGGCATCTGCCCTTAAACTGCATGGCTTGCTCAGCCACTGGAATGAATTAACGCCCGAGCAAACACCCTGGCTGGCAGAACTATTAGCGTGGGAAATAAGCGAGCGTAAACAGCGCTCACTTGAGCGCAGATTAAGCAGTGCCAAACTCGGTCGGTTTAAATCATTAACCGAATTCGACTGGCAATGGCCAGCAAAAATAGACCAACAAGCAGTGCACCGTGTCATGCAGCTCGACTTCATTCAGGACCCAAGCAACATCATCCTCATTGGCAGTAACGGTGTGGGCAAATCGACCATCGCGCAGAACGTAGGCTATCAGGCGGTTATGCAAGGACACACCGTTCTATTCACTTCTGCCGCCAACATGCTTAACGATTTAGCGGCGCAAGATGGTGATAACGCACTTCGACGACGATTAGCTCATTACAGCAAGACGACGTTACTCATCATCGATGAAGTGGGCTACCTGTCCTACAGCAATCGCCATGCCGACTTACTGTTTGAAATCATCAACCGCCGTTATGAGAAAAACGCGACCCTCATCACAACGAATCGGCCGTTTAGCGAATGGAATGACGTGTTCCCGAATGCAGCCTGCGTGGTATCGCTAATCGACCGCTTGGTGCATCACAGCGAAGTGATTGCGATTGAAGGAGACTCTTATCGCATGAAAGAAGCACAAGAGCAGGCATTAGCACGGGGAAAAGTTAAAAGAGGAAAGACAAAATGAAAGTGCTGAAAATTACCACCCATTGGACAACAGAAGAAGCGGCATGTGTTCACGAAGCGCTCGACACGTTACAAACCGCTATCTGGGAAAGTTACGGCAAAGATATTACCGGAATGTACAGACATATTGCCAACGAACAAAAGGAAAAAAGCGAGCAGTCTAATGCCGGCATGGACTTCTAAGGACTAAGGCATCCAACTCAACGGCTATTGAAAAATGGCAATAAACGTCGTTTTATCGCCATTTTTAAACTGCGGCAAATAACAGCGGATCTTCACCGGCGCTAACACGGGCAGTTGATCGCGCAGGGCATCAATCTCAACTTCCAGCTCGGCTTCGTCAAACAGATGAATCTGGTGTGCGGACTTTTCACTGCTGGCGCCGAACTGCTGAATCCGTTTCCAACGCAGCAGTTCTTCGAGAATCTGAATGGTGTGATCGCGTTGTTTGACCGCTTGGGCGCCTTGCGCAAGAGCGTGATCGCGCTGTTGGATTTCAGCGCTCTTGGCCGCCAGTTCCTGCTGAAGACCTTCGACAACCGACAGCAATTCGGCGGCCGAAAGGCCGCTGATATCGGGTGTTTTTGAAGGTGATTCAGGCTTTAATCTCATGAACAAAGTATAGCAAAAACAACGCTCTAAAGCACGAAAAAAGGGCTAATTAACAGCCTCATAATGCAGAATTTTGTGCCCTTTTAACAAGGCAATGTCGTAGCCGTCCAGCAACCAGTTGATCTGCTCGCCCGTCAGTGGCATCAGCTCATCCGAGGCCTTAGGCCACTTGAACTTCTCCTCCGCCAACGCCTTATAATAGAGCACAAAACCGTTGTCTTCCCACATCAGGCACTTGATCTTGTTTCGATGCCGGTTGGTGAAGGCGTAAAGCGCTCCGGTAAACGGATTGTGGCCCAGTTCCTGTTCAACCAAGACTGCCAGGCCCTGGGCCTGCTTACGGAAATCAACGGGTGCCCGGTACAGATAAATCTCTGGCAACGACAAGGACGGGCGTAAATATCGGTGGCGCATCACAGCTGTCTCAGAACAGCGCCGAGCAACTCGATGTTGCCGGTGTGCAGCCCGGTAATGGAGACACCGCCGGGAAGTGACACGGTCAGGCCATCAACTCTGCCAGTGCTAACGACAGGACCAGAAACGACCCGAGCGAACCCGGTGACCGTTTGCGCCTGCTCCAGAGAGTCTTCAGTCGGGGCCAGCTTCCGGCGCCAGTAAACGAATTGATGATAAACCAATGACTGCTGCTTGCAGTAAGCGCTGCCGGACACGCCGGAGACTTCCCAGTCAGTAATATGCTGCTGCCAGACGTGTGCTCGTTCGGTTGGGGTCATGCTGATTCCTCATGGAATGGGTGAGGAAGTCAGTGTGTGCAATCGGCGAGCCGAAATGTAGGTGCTGATTTATTGGCGCTTACTGATCCGTAATCCACGCCGCAATGCACTTCAGCGCCGGGCCTTCCATCCCGTCGATGATCATCCCCGACCAAAATGCGAGCTGCTCGTGAAAGCCCGTGACCCTACCATCCTCAGTTAGGTGCCCGGGCAGACCCGCGTACAATCCCTGATCAACAATGTGCCCCCGATACCGGTTTACCAGACCCTGAGGAACCTGCGCCCAAGACAAAGCGTTCGCCGCATTCGGTGCTTCCAGGTACGTCCGGAACGTGGCCAGCTCCGCCAGGCCCAGAAGTAGACCAGCGCCCTGAGTGTCCCAGATCGACTTACCGCCAATACGACGGTACTTGTAGCCGCCGACCCGGAGCATGGCCTCGATGTTATCCAGGAGCCGGTTCGTCCGGGCCAGAATCCCTATCGTCTGACCCTGACGCTCTGCCCGTATTTCCTTGATCCAGATGTCCAGAGCCTCAAACTCATTCTCGGGCTCATCGTAACGACCGTGCTTAACAATCCCTCCAGGCGCCGACATCGATCGAATGTCCTTACGAATTCGCGCCAGGTTGTGACCGATCACCTTGCCGGCAACATCCACAATCTCGGGCGCACACCGGTAGCACTCATCGAGAAAGAAATCCTCTGCGCTCGTCTGCGACGCGAACTCCTGCATACCCTCATTCCCCATTGCGCTGCGAAACCCGTAGATCGATTGATCGTCATCACCCACTACCGTCACTTTGATCCCGCGATCCCAGTGAGCCTTGAGCCACGCCAGCTGAACCGGCGCCGTGTCCTGAAACTCATCAACCAATAAGTGCGTCACCGGCAACGGCTCGATCTCACCCGACTGAAGCTTCAGCACAACCTGCCGCGCCACTTCCGCAAAATCTATCAAGCCGTCTTCAGCCATCAGCGACTGGTAAGTATCAAACAGCTCTACGCATTCCGCAGCACCCTCCTCCGGGTGTAACCGGTTATTCAGTTCGTCTATTACTGACCCCGCCGTTTCCTCGTCGAAGTCAGAACCTGTGCTGGCAATCGAACGACTGATCAGTATCTGGCGCTCAAAAAACTTCGGCGGCCGACGGCCATTCAGAAAAGGGAGGAATTGCTGTCGCGCATAGGCGTCGAACGTCGACACCCGGACGCGACTCATATCTACATTCCCTCCCAGCCGCTCTCGCATTTCCTGAGCCGCCGGGTTCGCAAACGTCACCAGCCCTACAACCGAACCCCTCTGTTCAAGTAGGAACCCTGTCCGAGCCACCAGCAGCGTTGTCTTCCCAGAGCCAGGCCCGGCGATCACACGAACGTAATCGCCACCCGTCCGAGCCCTGTCTTGTTGTTTACTCAAGCCCATCTTGCGCTCCTACTCACTTCTTGCCGGGGGCTATCAGGCCGAAAAACTCATCCGGCTTTGACTCATCTGGTGTCTCGGACTCTTCAGAGCTGAACTCTCCGGACTGAAACTCTTCGCGGTCGGGTTCCGACTCCAGATCAAATTCGGGGGTAGCGCTCAGATCCGAATCCGAAGAAATCGCTTCCGGCTCGGCCTGGCTATCCTCAGGCGCATCAAACATCTTCGGGCTGGCAGAGTGATGATCTTCTTCGCCCGACTCAGGTAACTCCCCGTAATCGCTATCCGAAACATCTTCTGGCTCCTCCGGCATATCGGCGGAGCGCGACGCTACGAAGGACTCTGCATAATCATCCGGGTCCGGGTCAGATTCGCTCGCACCAACTGCGCCACTCTTCAGCGCCGCACTCAGCAAAGAGGCATTCCGCCGAGTCTCACTGCGAAGCCCTTGGATCGCCGCAAGCATCTGCTTCTGGACCGCGACACTCTCCGTCACGGACTCACTGAAGGCAGCCAGTATCTGGTGGTCAGACGACGACCCAGCACCCAACAATTGACTGGCCCGAACTTCCGACTGCGCTTCCGCTTCCCTGTCACCACCCTGCTTTTTCTTCGCCAGGTTATCCGCCTCTTTCGCCAAGGCTTCAGGGTTTGGAATGTCCTTGAGTCGAACATCGACGCCGCCAGAACCAGCGGTGTAGTACAGAACATCCCCGTACCCGAAGATCCGACCCATGATTCCGATCTCGACGCTGACGCGACGAATATGGATCAGCTTGGTTACCCGGGTGTCTTTCATGATTAGGCCGTAAACCTCGGTCACCTCTTCATCGGTCAGCGTGTATCGGTTAGCCAGCAAGTCGTAGCCGATTTTGTAGACGCATGAGTACAGGGCAGCCAGTATCCCCGAGCACTGCAATATGAGCTTGACCGGAATCCCCTCCAGCACTTCAGGGCCCACCTCCGCTTCAAGCCAGCCAATGATCATCCCAGGCATGAAAATCATCACCAGCCCGACCGCCAGAATGATCCACTCTTTCCAGAATGCCGCTTAAGCCTGCCTTATGGTTTTACCTGCTCGACTTTGACTGCTCATGCCACTTCCCCTCCAAGCACTTCTTGGTTGCCAGATTCTTTCCGCGGTTGACCAAGACGTTTGGCCGCCTTCTTATTGACCTCTTTCGCATAGGTGATGATCTTCCGAACGCTCGCGTATTCGGCGCGAATCTCGGCCAGCTTCTCTTCCGTCTCCAGCACCTGGTCGATCTCCCAATCTTTTGCGCGAACGGTCAGGCTGTGAGCGCGGTACTTGTTGCCTCGCCCTTTTGTGATGTGAATCGATTTGGGCCGAGAAGACACGGCTCCCGCATGCTTCACAAACCGGAAATGTGTCCACGAAATCTCTAGGCCGCCTTTCCGAGCCCTTACCCATACGTTCAGGCGCCCCTTCTCCCGCGGAGGTCGCCCTGCGTTTTCCCTGTAGTGAAACCGCCAATGTTCATTAGCAACTTCCTGAGCATCACCTGCTAATTCCTTGATACGCTCTTCACACTCAATAATCATCGAATCGAATTTTGTCATTTCCCAACCTTTCTGCCGTTCCGGGAACACTGAGCAATTCCCTCATCAAACATCTTTTAAGCCAAAAACGGCGATGTTAGATGCGGGAGCCAAACCTATGACCCGCATCAGATGCGGGGGGTGCTTAGTTTTCCCGCATCAAACATCTGCCGTGAGATGTTTGATGCGGGAATTACGGACAACTCCCTATTCAGATAAGGCAACCGTCCAAGTAGCGCCACCAACCTTCTATTTCAGAGCCTTCTCCTGACCTGTTCCCGCATCTTGATGAGGGAATCTTTTGCTTTTCCCACATCAAACATCTACTTACTTGATGTTTGATGTGGGAATTGTTCGTCTCTCCCTCATCTTGATGCGGCATGGGTGCTTTTAATGCCTACGTATAAGTCTACCGGCCTTACCAATCGCCACTTACATAACGCCCTTGTTTTTTGGCCGTCGTTTTGCGCTTGCAGTTGAGAGAGCGAGGTTAATCTACTTGTGGGCGGGTTCTCTTTGTGAACCTGTGGGTACACCGTAGGCGGACTCCGAAGGGTCATCTAGCCTGGCATGTGTACCGCTAGTGAACCCACGGGTACACACGGGCCGAAACGGGGCGCGTCGGTAAGCTCACCTGTGTACCGTCAGTGAACCTGTGGGTACATAGGTGCAGCTGAAGAGCTTTCTGGGTCAGAGCTTCGTGTACCGCCAGTGAACCTGTGGGTACACAAATGACACCCGCCTCCTTACATCTGCCAACCGAACACGCAGAGTGAGCTATGACTTGTGAACCGATGGTGAACCTACAGGTACACCCGAACCTCTTGGAGAATTGAATGTTTATACTGGGAATGGATATTGGCTACTCGAATCTGAAGCTTGTTTGGGGTGACAGTAATGCCAAAAAACCCGCCATGGCTGTGTACCCTTCTGGCGCTGCGCCAACGGATTGCATCTCGACATCTATCACTTCGGGTGGTGATCATGGCGGGTTCAAAGTGAGCGTTAACGGCGAGGAGTATGTGGCCGGTATTGAGCAATCTTCGATCGACGGGTGGGAGCGAGTGCTGTCGAAAGAGTATCCCTTCTCCATCGACTATAAGGCGCTTTTCCATGCCAGCCTGATGGCCACAAAACGCGAAAAAATCGACACCCTGGTGACCGGGCTGCCTGTCGAGCAGTGTGCTGACAAAGCCTATAAAGAGCGTGTTGAAAAGCTTCTTCAGGGCCGTCACGAGATCTCCCCTGGGCGCTTTGTTGTCGTTCATAAAGTCTTCGTTATTCCGCAGCCGGTTGGCGCGTACATCGACTATCTAATGACCTGCGAGAACCCGGCTATTGTTAGTGCGTCACGAGTTCTGGTCATTGACCCCGGTTTTTTCTCGGTCGATTGGTGCGCGATTGATAAGGGTAATTTCGACAAAGCCTCATCCAATTCCAGCCAAGAAGCGATGAGCGTCTTACTGGAAGAGGCCGGGAAACTGATCACTTTGGATCATGGTCGCCCATTCGATCTGGCCTCAATAGAGGATGCTGTGCGAGGGGATATGCAGGTTCCTGTCTTTGGGAAGATGGTGAACTTGGCCCCTTACCTCACTCTTGCAGCGACCAATGTTGCTGAAACTGTCATGCGGAAAGTCCGCCAAAACCTTCGCCGTTCTAAGGTGCAGGGCGCGGATTTCACCCTTCTTGCCGGCGGCGGTGCAGACCTATACAAGCAATCTGCATCAACGATTATGGAAGGCAGCCAGGTCGTAACGGCTTATGACCCGGTGATCACTAACGCTAAGGGGTTCTTCGAGTATGGCCGCGGATGAAACCATAAGAGTTGTTGTGAAGGTGAACCCTTCCCGACATCCAGAGCTGCATGAGGCGCTCAAAAATAACGATGGCAGGGCTGAGCGGATTCGATCTCTCGCCCTTATGGCTCTTTCTGGCGTCGCCGTTGCAGGCGATGTTAGGCCCGATCCCGACGGCTCCAGCGGTCAACGCACCAAGCGGAAACCAGCCGGCAACCAGATTAAGGGGGAGCGCCCAACTTCTGAGTCAGCCAGCGCTGTTAATGATGACAATGCTAAATCTGTTGCTGCTTTACCATCCAAGCCGGAGCCAGAACCCGAGGAAGATCCACACAAAGACCTTAGAGCCTCCGTTATGAGTGGGCTAAAAAAATCTAGTTTCTAGGGTTGCAGATAGAAAGTTGCGTGGATACTGGTAGTGAGATAAACAGAAAAAAGGTGCAATATGAAACTCAACAAAATGACATTGATTGCAATCACCCTGGCCGTTGGCGCACTCGGTGCCGGTTGTTCTTCTACTTACAAGCCGCCCCAGGTGGCGGATACGTTGATCTGGACTTCCGACTCTGAAGAAGAGCGCCCCATGTGGACGCTGACAGGTGAGATTCAGGAAGATGCCAGCGAGGAGGTTGTTCGATTCGTTGGAATGAGTAACCGACACAGCACTCAGAAAGGTGCGCGTGATGCGGCCATGGATGATGCTCGCCGGCAGGTTGCCAATTACGCAACCACCGAGGTTGAGGATGTTGTCACGCGAATGGAGGAAGGCGGAAGTCTTCAGAGCAACATCCAAGATCCTATGCAGAAGCTGGAACGTGTCACAACCCAGGTTTCAGTTCACGCCCTAAGCAAGATGAAGCCGGTCGATTGGCGCTTCGAGCAGTGGGGAGATAAGGCAAAGGGCAAAACATTCTTCCAGGCCTTTGTTCGTGCGTCCGTCCCTGAGAGCACCTTTGACGTTCAGGAAAACGAAATCGTGAGCGCTCTGGAGGTGGAGTGATGTTCGCCCTGCGCTCGCTGGCGATCGCCACAATCGTTCTTGCGGTAACTGGTTGTGCGTCAGGCCCGGTAGCTCAGGATCGCAGTGGGCTGCCAGCCTGGACGACAAAAACCCAGTTTGTTGACGCCGCGGCGTCCCATCAGGTCTTTGTTGGTATTGGCCAGGCATCCATTGAGCCGGAGGCAAAGCGTCGGGCAAGAAGTGACGCCCAGGCTCAGTACATCCGGGCGGTGGGCGGAACAGTCGTGACCAGCCAACGGATACGGGAGTCAGGGAAGTCTGATTCCGACGGGATCTCTCAGCGATCGGTTTCTAGTGAGCGTTACACGGGTTCCACCTCATCTGCCCTACTCCACAGCACGCAGTCGGAGTATGTGGTTTATAGGGACGAAGGATCCATTACTGTTTATGTCCGGATGAGCGTTCCAATCGACGTTCTGAAGGATGCCAGAGAGGAAGTTAAGCGGAGTCACGAGCAGGCAATTATGCGGAAGTTGGAAGCGTACAAACTTGCGAAGGAGTCCCGCCAGGGAGATGTGGACGGCACCGTTTATGCGTTTGTCGTTGGGAAATCATCGTCAGATCGACAGTCAGGCATGTCCGCCATCTCGGTTGAGCGCACAGCTCGGGAACGTGCCCGGCACGATGCCAAGGTGTCAGCAACAGAACAGATTCACGGTCTGAATGCAAAGTCAGCAACCGTCCAATCTGGTAGCCGCTCTAATTGGAGCTACACAACATCTTCAGGCACCGTGCGATCGGAAGTTATTGCTGAGCGAATCTGGTGGGAAGGAAACACCGCCGTAGCAGAGAGCTATGTGCTTGGCTGGAAAAATCTGGAGTAATGTATGAGCACTATATTTCGAACCCTTACCTTTGCTTTAGCTGCGATGACTGCTCAGGCGGCAACTGCGAGCACGCAGGTTACTGTCGGGGCGACTGCGGCCAATCGTGACGCAGCCATCGAGCTGGCCCTGGGCGACGCCCTGGTTGAGGCCCTTGGTAGTCATGTCTTTTCTGTTTCAACAAAGACCGGCGACTCGTTTAACTCGATGTCTACATCGGTTACCGCTGGACGCATTGATGACTTCGAGGTGCTGGAAGAGTATGAGACTTTCGACGGTGTGCATGTTCGCCTATCGGTGAATCTCACAGATCAGAATTTGTCGCGCATCGCCCCGAAAGAAATCAAGACGTGGGAACAGCGAATCGACGAAACGCATTCCTTGGACATGGCGCAGAGAACCGTTGGCAATTACCGTCGAGTGCTTGATGAATTTCTTGTTGGCCCGCGAAATCAGTTAAACGCAGGGTATGCCTTTGTTCTGAGATCCTACGACGCTCGCGCTGTTGATACTGGCTCTATAAGCGGCAACATCTATGTCGATGTGACAGTCAATCAATCCTGGTGGAACACCTATTATCACCTAGTGAGTGTACTGGCACCGCAAGGCAGCCAGGTGTTGGATGAGGGGCCTCTAAAGGTTCATCGCAATGTTGCCCGGGTGGATCTTGAAAAGAGCGGTCGGGTGGATAGAACCTTGCAGTATGATTTGGCCCATCCCCTGCCCGTGCGCCTATCAGTTGGCGGACTGACTTCTCAGTTTATTCTTTATAAGAACGCGTTACTCATCTCAGCTCAGCCGATGACGTTGGATACCGCCACGAACAACCATCAGGTAGGCCAGGCGCGGCGTGGAGAGATATCTATGATGAAGGGCAATGTTGCAGGCGGCACCGCAGTGGTAGATCGCTACAAGTCAGCCCTTTCTTGCGGATCAGTAGTGAGATATGAGTCTGCTGTCTATTGTGGCGAGAGGTTCACCATCAAAATCCCTTTTGACGCGAGAAACGAGTCAGAAGTGATTGAGATGATGAATGAAGGGTTGAATGCGGAGCTCAATCTATTCGGCTCGGCTTGCGAGAAAGACTGTGACATTTTCAAAGAGAAAACATTTCATGACATGAGTGAGTCTGAGCTGATAATAGAAGCAATCCAGAGTGCTCGCTCCCGCAATCACCGCCGATACTAACGGCTGGTTAGCCCGCACTTGCAGTTTCGATGCCCCATGAGAATCTCTAGCTAACACTAAATTTGTTGGAGGCATCAGTGGATATAAAAGTTTCAGATCATCGAGTAACTCAGTTAGCGCCCGCAAACAAACCAAACTGTGAAGAGGTGGCACCCATTGATCCATCGGGCGGGCAGCCTATGGAACACCAGATAGCTAGGGACATTGGCTTTTCGCTGACGAGTCTATTTCGGGCTGCTGGAAAACGGCCAGACATCTGGAGTGCCGCGCTAAAACGGATGGCACCTCACAGCCCCACGCAAGCTCGTCGTGCATTCAGACAATTCATGTCCTGGAATAATAATCAGAGAAGTAAGGCGATGTCTGCACTTGAGATTGCCATTGACCGGGCCGCCGATGATCAGGGCGAGCTACTCCAAGGCGTGATCAGTAAATACCAGTTGTCTCCGGGTCTGGCCCATACGCTATTCGCGTGTTGGCCTGCGTCCGAGCGCGACGCCATCAGCGAGCCTTACAATCGGTGGCGCGATGCCGTTAACAAGCTCGTGAACAAATACCAGCGACTGGCCTTTAAGCTGGCCAACCAGCAACGGCAAAGAACTGGGGGAGATGAAGAGTGGGTGTCGTACGCATTCTTTGCGCTGATAAAGGCCGCGGAGATGTACGACGACCCGGGCAAGGCAGAGTTCATGACCTTTGCATACCGGTGGATCCAGTATGAGCTAAAGAAGACGTCTGAGCGCGAATATGAAAGCGCTAAACTTACATCGCTCACACTGGACACGCACAGTGAAGCCAAACTCCTCTTAAACGGAGACGAGAAAGCTCTAGTTGGTCTAATGGCAAACCCCGATCAACAGTTTATGGCTGTCAATCGAGCGAAGGAGGTTTGTTCAGTAATCAGCCTGCTCACCGAGCGTGAGCGATTCGTCATACGACGGCTCTATGGGTTAAACGAGGAAGAGCTGACCTCAACGGCAGACCAGATATCTCGAGATATTGGAGTAACCAGAGCAAGAATTTACCAGATCAAAGCTTCTGCTTTTTCAAAGATACGGCAAAGGTATCCGCTATGACTGCAAAACAAATTTTCTTCGGCCTCCTAGTCGCCATTACCGGCATTGGTTCCGCATCAGCTTGGGACTTCGACCGAACACGAGCTGCGGACATTATGGATCGCGCATCCAACGACGGCGATCAGACCGCACAACTTCTCCTGGCTTTCGCCCTGGATGACCGGGTTCAGACCATCTTCGATAACTACCAGTTTCGCCTGCCCGTCGTTACCGACGAAAGCAGTCTGCACGTTAGGTACCTTCACCCCGAACACCTCTACGAAAACCTAATGGCCGGTCATGGAAGTGCCTCCAAAGAAAGCTTTATGGTTTATTCTGTGCAGGGGTCGTTTGCCCTAGATCGAAAGAAGTATTGGATGGCTGCCAACTACTACGGCATGGCGGCAAGCATCGGGCGCAAATTACTCAACGGAGGCATGCACCCAGAGATCAGCGCGGTGACGCAAGACGCTCAAGCCGGCAAGGTTGCAGCGACAGTGTGTAATGGAGATACGCCTCGACAGAACTCTGCAAACAAGATCGCGTCGATGTTGCGACGCATGCCCGCTTCGGACATGGCTGCCGACTACCTGTCGTTTATTGAGAGAAAAAGCTACGGATCACCTAGCTCGTTCTCGATGAAAGGTGCGGGATGTTTTAACGCGCCCCTGCATAATGCGACCGTAATTTTGCCGCTAGCACCTTACAACTATGAGACAAACACCCGTAAAGCGACGACCGTGTTGCGATAGCCGCATCTATTTTCAAGCATCCTCCTCGACGCTAGTGGAGCACTGTATTTTCCGAAATAAGGACAATTCCGACGACCAACCCCCAGCTCATAACCTCAATGGCGTAATGAATCAGTTTTTTGGGCTGGTACTGAGAGTGGCTTAGCAGTCCGAGCTTGTCGTTCCTGAGATTCCCTACCAACCGGTCATTGAACATCTCAATAGCGACTGAGGTGATATTGCAGTCTTGGTACTCATAAAACTCAGTGATGACATTTCTGGCGTTGACCAAATGTGCGTTACCTGGAGCGCAGTCATCCAAATGATCCATCTGAACAATAGCTTCAGTAAAAATTTCCAGGATAATTTTAAATTTATCCACTGAAATATGATTACCGTGGCCTGCGAGCAGGTTGCTAAGGATTATTGATACGTGAGTTTCAAGTGCTGTGTCGCGCATTGCTGGTTCCTACCGCGTGTGAGTTCACACCACTATGCCTGCGTGCTCCCAATAACTAAGTTTTGCACTCCCCTGCAGAACGGCGGCAGTTTTATGCGGTCGTTCGGTGCTTGCACCTACAAAAAAAGTCTTACAGTAGTTTAAAGGCTCGGTCGTTGCCGCCTCCGGTGAGGCGTTTCCAAACGTCCAGATAGATCCGATCTAGTAATCACGGGAGATTGTCATGTTCTTGACCAATAACGAAGTAGTGAGGCTAACCGGAAGGCACCGGCGGACTCAACAAAAGCAAGTTCTGGAAGCCCTTGGGATTGTATATATCGAAAACGGCATTGATGAACTGGTGATTTCAACGGTTCACGTTGAACGCGTTTTGTCGGATATAACTCATCACGGCATCGAAACCGGGCCGAATTTTAATGCGTTAAGGAAGGTTTCATGAGCCCAAAGCCACGATCCCGTAATCAGGACATGCCAACGTATGTACATTGGAAGAACGGCAAATGGAGATTCAAAACACCCGCACATCTGCGCAACTACGTTCCAGGAAGGAAGACGTGGATCACTCTGAGCACTGACAAGAAAGAGGCGCTAAAAAAGTATGCAGAACTGGTTGGCAATTTGTCTGCAGAATCCGGTATGAGCAAGCTGTTTAATCGATACGCTGCAGAGGTGATCCCCTCAAAGGCACCTCGCACTCAGAAGGACAATACAAAAGAGTTGAAGAAATTGCGGAGCGTGTTTGGCGAAATGCACCCCAGCGAGCTTTCAACCATGCACTGTCAACAGTATCTGGATAAACGTGGAGACTCGTCCAAAACTCAGGCCAATCACGAAATCGCGCTGCTCTCGCACATTTTTCGCAAAGCCATGCAGTGGGGGGTTGTTGATCGCAACCCAGTTAAGGGCGTCGAAAAGCACAAAGCCATTGCGCGAGACAGATACGTAGAAGACTGGGAGCTCGACGAATTCCTGTCTGTTTCAACGCCGTTTATTTTGGCCTGGGTAGACGTGAAAATGATGACTGGTTTGCGCCAGGGCGATATGCTGGCCATGCTGCTGAGTTCCCTGCGGGATGACGGCATACGTTTCAAAAGTAGAAAAACTGGGCGCAAGGGCTTCATACCGTGGACGCCAGAGCTAAAAATGGCAGTAACTGCACTGAAGGCCTGCAATCAAAAACAAGGGTTGACGATCGTCTGTGACCGCAGTGGCAAACCGATGAGTGACAGCGCGTTTCAGAATCGTTGGCGAGCAGTGATGATCCGTGCGCTTGAAAGCACAGATCTGGTTGAGCGGTTTACCGAGCACGACTTGAGAGCTAAACACGCAACTGACGTAGATGCTGCGGGCGGCGATGCCACAGCAAACCTTCTGCACGATGACAAGCGCACAACAGATGGTTATTTGAGGGCAAAGAAAGCCGTGACTATTAAGGCCTGGAATCGGAAAAAATCGGAAGGATAATATACAACTGTATATTATAGAGGATATACAAGAACTTTAGCGACCTATCAGCAGTTAAGAGAAGCCCCTCTAACTAACTGTATTCAAAGAAAAAATGGCGGTGGGTCAGGGATTCGAACCCCGGGAGGACTATTAATCCTCGGCGGTTTTCAAGACCGCTGCATTAAGCCACTCTGCCAACCCACCATATTCTTCCGTTACTGCCTAGCGACAGCCGGGGGAATGATACCGGAATTCTTATCTCTGTCAACGCCCTGCACAAAATTCAGGGTTAGAAACTGCAAAGAGTCAGCCCCACAGTTAAACCAGAGCCACCACAGAGGTAAACCATAGCTACAACATAGTGCAACAAGAGTTACGTCAAATAGTGCAACAAGAGTTACGTCAACTTAATGAAATTTTTCAAACTTGCAATTGTCACAGTAGTTACCGAAAAACCCGACAAAATTAACCGTTTAATGATTGAAAGTTGTGAAATCGACATTACTATGAGCTACAGTGATTGCCCCACTTAAAAGGGCATCTAGCTGGCTTGAATGGAACTCAGATGGTTCAGATGGCACCCAGAAATATTAATCGGAGATGACAATGGAAAACAGACAGTACAACGTTCCACAGAGTTCTAGCGGCAAGATTGCCCGCGGATCCGCTACCGCACCCATCAGTGCTTCGGCGACGAAAGTGCTGCGCAACACTTACACGTTACTGGCAATGACGCTGGCGTTCAGTGCTGTTATGGCGGCTGTTGCCATGTCGATTGGCCTGGGCCAGGGCGCAAGCCTGATGTGCATGCTTGGCGCTATTGCTCTGGTGTGGTTTGTATTGCCACGTACAGCCAACAGCTCTGCCGGTATTGCCGTGGTGTTCGCATTCACCGGTCTGCTGGGTCTTTCACTGGGCCCGACTCTGCTGTACTACCTCCAGTTCTCGAATGGCGGGCAGATTGTCACCCAAGCTCTTGGCGGAACCGCGCTGGTGTTCTTTGCGCTTTCTGGCTACGTTCTGACCACCAAAAAAGACTTCAGCTTCATGCGCGGCATGTTGGTTGCGGGCTTGGTTGTGGTACTTGTCGCGATGGTAGGTGGCATAGTCGCCAGCATGTTTGGTGTTGAGATAACAGCCTTCAGCCTTGCCCTTAGCGCTGCTATCGTGCTACTGATGTCAGGCTTCATCCTGTACGACACAAGCCGTATCGTTAACGGTGGTGAAACCAACTACATCATGGCAACCACAGGGCTGTACCTGAACATCTATAACCTGTTCCTGGCCTTGCTGCACCTGCTGGGCGCATTCGGTGGTAACGACTGATTTAATCTGGTTTTAACGTAACCCGAAGCCCCGGCATTTGCCGGGGTTTTTGTTATCAGACAAGATTCGAAACCATGGCTGACATTTTTCTGCAAACCTACACACTGGTCATAACCGGTGCCCCCTACTCATCCCAGGCCCCTCAAACCGCGCTGGACTTCGCCCGTGCGGCCGTTGCCGCAGGTCACCAGATTGATCGTGTCTTTCTCTACGGCGATGGCGTTCACATCGCCTCGGCGCTGGCATGCCCGCCTTCTGATGAGCCCCATTGGCCCCGGCTATGGTCGGAATTCTTGGCAGAGCATGGCATTCCAGCCGTGGCCTGTGTGGCTTCGGCCCTGCGCCGCGGCCTGGTCGACAGCGGCGAGCAACAACGCTATGAGTTACCTGCGCACAACATTCTGGCGCCGTTCGAAATTGCCGGGCTGGGCGAGTGGGTGGAAGCCAGCGCTTGCAGCAAAGTTCTTTATTTTCACAGTGGGGCCTGACCATGACGACGTTGATTGTGATTGACCAGGCACCCTATGGCAGCTGGAGCGGTCGCGAAGGTCTGGATATGGCGTTTTCCCTGGCCGCCTTTGACCAAAGCTGTGCCTTGTTGTTCAGCGGCGCCGGTGTGAACTGGCTGCGCGCGGGGCAGCAACCCGATGGCCTGGGCCAGAAGTCTGTGGCCCAAAATCTGGGAGCGGCTGCTATTTTTGGTGTTGAAGCTCTGTATGCCGACACCCGGGCTTGTCAACGCTATGGGCTGGCCGATGACGCTGTGATTGCTGGCATAACCCTGATAACACCTGACCAGGCGTTCATGACGGGTTTCGAAAATGTCACTTTCGCCGGCTGAACATTTACAACCATTGGACCACCTTATGAGCCAGTCTGTTGCAGACTTACCCGTCCAGATTCACACCCTGCACATACTGAACAAGACAGCGGAGCACCCCAGGGCAGCACAGTGCCTTGCAACGCTGGCCGCTGCAGACACGGTGCTGCTGATTGAAAACGCGGTGTTAAGCGCGTCTGAAGTGACTACTGCAGCGCCCTGCCCGGTGTTCATGCTGGCCGCCGACGCCCGCGCCCGCGGTTTGACTGCTACAGCGGATGCAAGCACGGAAGTGGCGGGCGTTAAACCACAGATTAGCTACGAGCAGATGGTGCAGTTAAGCGCCCTGGCCACACGGATCATAAGCTGGTGATATCGATGATCAACGCAAGCAACATGCCGTTACGCAATAACGAAGGTTTTCTGGAAGATGCCCACAGCTGGACGCCACAGGTCGCCGAGCGCATCGCCGCCGATAACGGTCTGGAGCTGTCGCCGGCCCACTGGGAAGTTGTGCGGTTTTTGCGGAATTTTTATCAGCAGCACGCCATGTCACCGCCGTCAAACCGGCTGTTTGTAAAAGCGGTGAAGGAAGTTCTGGGTGAAGACAAAGGCAACAGTATTTACCTAATGCAGCTGTTTTCCGGTACTCCGGCCAAAAGCGCCTGCCGCGTTGCGGGTTTGCCAAGGCCTACTAATTGTTTGTGAGGCTAGGACCGGGGACAGATTTTAAATCTGTCCCCTATGTTGAGCGGGATGTTATTGATAATAGGCGTTTTCAGTCACGGTGTGATCGGTCACGTCGCGCACGGCGGTTACTTCCGGTACCCGCTCTTTTAGCGTGGTTTCAACGCCCTGCTTCAGCGTAAGGCTGACCGCGGAACAGCCCTGACAGCCACCACCAAATCGCAATACCACAATGGAGTCGTCGACAATTTCAACCAGCGACACTTCACCGCCGTGGGACGCGAGGCCAGGATTGATTTCCGACGCAAGAATGTAATTCACCCGGTCTGGCAGGGGCGCGTTTTCATCGACGTTGGCCACTTTGGCGTTCGGTGCCTTGATTGTCAGCTGTCCGCCCATCTGGTCTTTGGAATAATCCACATAGGCTTCTTCCAGAAATGGCACAGACGCGTGGTCCAGATACAAGGTGAACTTGTCCAGATCGAACTGCTCGTCCGTCGGCACAATTTCATTTGGCGGGCAGTAAGCAAGGCAGGTTTCGGCATTTTTGGTGCCGGGCTGGGTGACGAAAATACGCACACCCATACCTTTCACATCCTGCTTTGCAATCAGTTCCGCAAGATAGTCCCGCGCGGGATCGGTCACAGTTACCACGGACATAGTTTGAACTCGCTTTAGAATTTCATCCCATTTTACGGCAGATGGCGGCAACATGAAAGACCAACCAAAATGGTTGGTCTTTATGGGGTATAATTACTTTCCGCTATTGCTCCAGTGTGGATTATCCAGCGTATGAACTACGCCAAAAGCGCCGAATTTGCTATCATCTGCCGCCGAATATTAACAGAAACGCCTTAGCGCCATTTTCACAGCGCTCAGCAGCCAGCAACGCCCGTGCCTGTTTTACAACAATCTATGAAAGAGAAACCCATGACTGATCGCACCACCCGCCTGAACCAACTGCACCAAGCCCTGAAAGAACGCATTGTGATTCTAGACGGCGGCATGGGCACCATGATCCAGCAACTGAAGCTGGACGAAGCGGCGTTTCGGGGTGAGCGATTCGCCAATTACGCAAGCGATCTGCAGGGCAACAACGACCTGCTGAACCTGACCCAGCCCGCGCTTATGCGCAATATTCACGCAGATTACATGGATGCGGGCGCAGACATTATTGAAACCAACACTTTTAATTCTTCGCGTCTGTCGCAAGCGGATTATGGTCTGGAAGACATCGCCAAGGAACTGAACGTGGCTGCCGCACGGCTGGCGCGAGATATCGCCGACGAGTTTACCGCCAAAAACCCCGCAAAACCGCGTTTCGTGGCCGGTGCCGTTGGTCCCACGTCTCGCACCGCCTCGCTTTCACCCCAGGTGAACAACCCGGGCTATCGCAACGTGGACTTCCAGGGCTTGGTGGATAACTACTACGAAGCGGTGGAAGGCCTGGTTGAAGGCGGCTGCGACCTGATTCTGATCGAAACCATTTTCGACACCCTGAACGCCAAAGCGGCCATCTACGCCACCCAGCAGTATTTTGAAGACAGCGGTATCGAGCTGCCCATAATGATTTCCGGCACCATTACCGATGCCTCTGGCCGCACTCTTTCGGGCCAGACCACCGAGGCTTTCTGGAACTCCATCGCCCACGCCAAGCCCATCTCGGTGGGCCTGAACTGCGCCCTGGGCGCTGACGCCCTGCGGCCTTACGTAGAAGAACTGTCCGCTAAAGCCGATACCTACGTCAGCGCCCACCCCAACGCCGGTCTGCCCAACGAATTCGGGGAGTACGACCAGACCCCGGAGGAAATGGCCGAGATCATTGAAGGCTTTGCCCGCGACGGTTTTCTTAACATCATCGGCGGTTGCTGTGGCTCACGACCGGACCATATTGAAGCCATTGCCAACGCCGTCGCCAAATACCCGCCACGGAAAATCGCGCAGCCAAAACCCGCACTGCGCCTGTCGGGCCTGGAGCCGTTTACCGGTGATAAACACACCCTGTTTATCAACGTGGGCGAGCGCACCAACGTCACCGGTTCCAAGCGCTTTTTGCGCCTGATTAAAGAAGAACGCTACGAAGAAGCTCTGAGCGTGGCCCGGGACCAGGTTGAGAATGGCGCGCAAATTATTGATATCAACATGGACGAAGGCATGCTGGAGTCCAAAGAGGTGATGGTCACTTTTTTGAACCTGGTGGCTTCAGAACCCGACATCTGCCGCGTACCCATCATGATTGACTCCTCCAAGTGGGACGTCATCGAAGCCGGTTTGCGCTGTATTCAGGGCAAGGCGGTGGTGAACTCCATCAGCCTGAAAGAAGGCGAGGAAGAATTCCTCAAGCGCGCCCGGGACTGCATGCGTTACGGCGCCGCCGTGGTGGTTATGGCGTTTGACGAACAAGGCCAGGCTGACACCTTCAAGCGTAAAACCGACATCTGCAAACGTTCTTACGACGCACTCATCAGCATCGGTTTTAAACCCGGCGACATCATTTTTGACCCGAACATTTTTGCCATTGCCACCGGCATTGAAGAACACAACAACTACGCGGTGGATTTCATCAACGCCTGCCGCTGGATTCGCGCCAACCTGCCCCACGCCTCGATTTCCGGCGGTGTCAGTAACGTGTCTTTCTCGTTCCGCGGCAACGACGTGGTGCGCGAGACCATCCACTCGGTATTTTTGTACCACGCCATCAAAGCCGGCCTGAATATGGGCATCGTCAACCCCGGCCAGCTGGTGATTTACGACGACATTGAAGCGGAACTAAAAGAAGCCGTAGAAGATGTGGTGCTGAATCGCCGCGAAGATTCTACCGACCGCCTGCTGGCACTTGCCGAGCGTTTCAAAGGTCAGGGCGTAAAAACCCCGGAAGAAGATCTGGCCTGGCGTGATTTGCCGGTCAAAAAACGCCTGGAACACGCCTTGGTAAAAGGCATTACCAGTCACATTATTGAGGACACTGAAGCTTGCCGGCAAGAAGCCGATCGCCCCATTCACGTCATTGAAGGCCCGTTGATGGACGGCATGAACGTTGTTGGCGATCTGTTTGGCGACGGCAAGATGTTCCTGCCTCAGGTAGTCAAAAGCGCCCGGGTTATGAAGCAGGCGGTAGCCCACCTGATTCCATTTATTGAAGCGGAAAAATCCGGAGGCCAGCAGGCCAAGGGCAAAATCCTGATGGCCACGGTAAAAGGCGATGTACACGACATCGGCAAAAACATTGTGGGCGTGGTACTCCAGTGCAACAACTACGAAGTGATCGACATGGGCGTAATGGTGCCCTGCGACAAAATTCTGGCCGCGGCGATAGAACACAATGTGGACATTATTGGCTTAAGCGGGCTTATCACCCCGTCATTGGATGAAATGGTGCACGTGGCGCGGGAGATGCAGCGTCTGGATTTTCACCTGCCACTGATGATCGGCGGCGCCACCACCTCCAAAGCCCACACCGCAGTGAAAATTGAGCCACACTATAAAAACGACATCGCCCTTTACGTGTCAGACGCCTCGCGCTGCGTTAACGTGGCCTCAAAACTGCTGAATAAAACCGCTAAACCTGACCTGGTAAAAGCGGCCCGGGCGGAGTACAACGACATCCGCGAACGCCGAAAAAGTCGGAGCGAGCGCACCAAACTGGTGTCGTTGAAGGAAGCTCGTGATCGAGCACCCGAAATCGATTTTGACGACTACGTGCCGCCCAAGCCGGCTTTTTTGGGCGCGCGCGTGTTTGAAGAGTATGACCTGAACGAACTGGTGCCTTACATTGATTGGACACCGTTCTTCATTTCTTGGGATATGTCGGGCAAATACCCGCAGATTTTTGACGACCCTAAGCGCGGTGCGGTCGCTAAAACCCTGTTCGACGAAGCCCAGGTTATTCTTCACAAAATGATTGATGAAAAGCGTGTCACCGCTTGTGGCATAGCCGGTTTCTGGCCGGCTAACCGCCGTGGCGATGACGTTGTTGTGTACACCGATGAAAGTCGCACTGAAGAGCTCGCCGTGTTGCACCACCTGCGCCAGCAAGATGAAAAAGCACCCGGAAAGCCGATGATGGCGTTGTCAGATTTCGTGGCTCCGAAAGGCTATGAACACCCTGATTACGTAGGTGGCTTCGCGGTCACCACCGGTATCGGCGCTGAAGAAATGTCTAACGAGTACAGAGATGCGAACGATGACTACAACGCCATTATGGTGAAATCTCTGGCAGATCGCCTGGCCGAAGCCTTCGCCGAACGTCTGCACGAACGCGTACGCACTGAATTCTGGGGCTACGCCAGTGACGAGAGCATGGACACTGCCGCGCTGATCAAAGAGCGCTATCAGGGTATTCGCCCGGCACCCGGTTATCCCGCTTGCCCCGACCACATTGAAAAGGCCACGCTGTTTACCCTGCTGGACGCAACCGCCAAAACCGGTATCACCCTGACCGAGCACTTCGCCATGTTCCCGGCCGCTGCGGTCTCTGGCTGGTACTTTTCGCACCCGCAGTCCAAATACTTTGCCGTCGGCCGCATTGGCGTAGACCAAGTTGAAGACTATGCTGACCGTACCGGCCAAACCAAAGCCGAAGCCGAACGCTGGTTACAACCCAGCTTGGCATACGATCCAGCGGAATAACGCTCTGATGTAAACAGCGGAGACTGGCTATGACCACAAAAGACAATAATGAAAACACTCAGCCCGGCAGCAAAGCGCTGCCACGGCCGAGTTTATGGAAAGTGATGCAGAGTATTCTGGCGGGCGCTCTGGGTGTTCAATCCAGCAAGCGCCATCAGGAAGATTTTGCCAACCCCAGCCCGTGGGCCTACATTGTTGGCGGGATATTGTTTACCACCTTGTTGATTGGCGGCTTGGTACTTCTGGTGAATGTGGTGCTGGCCAACGCCTGAGCGCTGAGACCCAGCACCCGTCTTATTGGCCAGAAACCCAAATCACCGCTAAAACGACCGCAAGTGCTATCAACACAACGGCCGCAATGGCGTCTACTTGGCTATCACTGCGTACAGATTTACTCATACCCGCTTCCTCGTGCTTAATTGAAAACAATTGCCCTTAGTTAAGCACGAATTGCGTAATCTGCCAATTTTCGGGTTAATTCAACCCGTGCTGCAGCACAATCTTGCCGCTGGACTTGCCCGCCAAAAATGCTTCCAAGGCGCTGGCAAGGCCACTGCGGCCGATGACCCTGGCCGACTTTTCCGTTTGCGGACAGCCCCAAGGGCCGGCCAGTTTGTCCCAAATGGCTTGTTTATCCGCCAGCGGAATTTCTACCGAGTCGACACCCAACAGGTTCACGCCGCGCAATATGAACGGCAGCACGGTGGTAGGCAACTCAATGCCCGCAACCAGACCGCAACAGCTAACAGATCCGCCGGGCTGTACCTGCTTCAGCAGCTCTGCCAGCGGCGCGCCACCTACGGAGTCTACTGCGTTGGCAAACGCCGGTTTTAACATCGGCTTTTTTTGCGCCTCCAGTGCCTCACGGCCCACAATTTCAGCCGCACCCAGGGTACGTAGCGTGTCTTCCTGTTCGGCTTTGCCGCTGATGGCTACTACGTCAAAACCCAGAACCGATAGAATTTCCACCGCCACGCTGCCTACCGCACCGCTGGCGCCAGAAACAGCCACTTTGCCCTGCTCTGGTGCAGCGCCCATGGTTAGCAGCTTGTGCACGCACAGACCGGCTGTAAGGCCGGCGGTGCCATAGGTCATTGCGGTTTTCGCCGCCCACCCCTCTGGCATGGCAATACACCAGGCTGCAGGCACGCGAATGTATTCGCCAAATCCGCCAGCGGTGTTCATGCCCAAATCGTAACCGGTCACCAGCACCTGGCTGCCTACACCCAGTACACCCGCAGGCGCACCAGCGGCTAACTCAACCACTTCACCAGCAGCATCTATGCCGGGTGTGTGGGGGAACTGTCGAGTAACGCCTTTATTGCCGGAGGCAGACAGCGCGTCTTTGTAGTTAAGTGACGAGTGGCTGACCCGTATCAGCACGTCGCCAGCCGGCAAATCGGCTGTACTCAGGGTCATTTCGCTACCGCGATAACCGCCATCCTGCTCGCTGACCTGCCAGGCCTGGTAAGTCTGTCCGTTTTGCTGCGGGTTGCTCTGGGATTCACTCATTTGACGACTCCTGGTTTGGGGCACTAAAAAGTACTATCTAACTAAAAAGTACTATCTAAAGAGCCTTTTTAGTGCAAATTCTGGTTACGGAACACACTCAGCAAACGCCAAACTGTGTTCTCCACGGCCGAACTGGCTGCCAGCCCAAGCTTCTCTGGTAGTGTGCGTTTGCGTTGATACGACACCGAAACCACCTCTGCGCGATCTGCCGCTTCCAGCAAATACTCGTCTGAGGTTTGTATAGCGTCAATCAGCTTTACGTCTAACGCACGGCGGCCAAACCAGATGTCACCGTTGGCAACCGCTGCCATGTCTAACTGCGGCCGGCGCTCACCTACGTAATCTTTGAACAGCTGGTGGATGTCTTCAAGGTCTGCCAGAAATTTCTGACGGCCCTTATCGGTGTTTTCACCAAACATGGTCAATGTGCGTTTGTGCTCACCCGCCGTCAATACTTCAAAGTCTACGTTGTTCTTTTTCAGCAACCGGTGCACGTTGGGCAATTGCGCCACCACGCCGATGGAACCCAGAATCGCAAACGGCGACGCCACAATGCGGTCTGCTACGCAGGCCATCATATAGCCACCGCTGGCGGCTACTTTGTCTACACACACGGTCAAATTCAGGCCTTTGGCGCGGATGCGGTCTAGCTGTGCTGCCGCCAGGCCGTAGGAATGCACCATGCCGCCACCGCTTTCCAGGCGCACCACCACCTCGTCTTGCTCCGGCTTCGCCACACTGAGCACGGCGGTAATCGCGCGGCGCAGGCCTTCGGTGTCGCTGGCCTTTATGTCACCATCAAAATCCAACACAAACACTCGCGTTTTGGCTGCTTCGTCGGCAGTCTCAGCGGTGTCACTCTTGGCGCCTTTCGCTTTGGCTTTTACCTTTTCGGCTTTGCGCTCGGCTTTGTCTTCTTTTTTGCGCAACTTGGCAAACGCTTTGCGCTCGGGGTCTGTCATCAATCGCGCTTCGATGCCCTCACGCAATTTACGGTAGTTATCATTGAGTTTGCGGATGCGCAGTTCACCGTCTTCGTGTTCACTGCTTTTCTCCCGCTGGGCAGCGGAGATAATCAGGGTAATAATCACCACCACAGCCAGCACCAAGGTGACGGCTTTAGCAAGGAAAAGACCATAGTCTGCAAGGAATTCCAAAGGGTTTCTCCCGTAGGTTCAGATAAGCAAGCAAGTGTAACCCAGAGCTCATCGGGTGATAACCCGGGCATAAATTAAAACAATCGTTTGAATGCACTTGACAGCTGTCGCTACCGGCCATAAAGTCAGGAATTGAGTCGGGCTGTGTCGCCGTCATCACAACCATTTAAAGGGTCAATTTATGTCCGTAGAACAAATCTTTGAAAAGCTGGAACAGAGTTTTAACGCCGAAGCCGCGCAAGGTCTGGACCTAGTTTTTCAGTTCGATATCGAGGACGACAAAACCTATCACCTGGTGATTAACGACGGCACCTGCAAGCTGCACCATGGCGCCCACGACGACCCTTCCGTTACCTTGATCATGAACTCCGAAACCCTGGAAGACGTGGTTTCTGGTGAAACCGACGGCATGCAGGCATTCATGGCTGGCCAACTGCGCGCCGAAGGCGACATGATGCTGGCTACCAAACTCGGCGACCTGTTTAACATGGGCTGAGTCTGTCCGCGTCTAAAGGCGAACGTCGTCCAAAGACGTTTTCGCCAGGCGCAACAGGTCGGCGTTTTCGGGCTCGTGTTTGCCAATATTGCCAATGTAGTATTCGAGGGATGTCAAAGCATCTGCCATGGCTTCCAGCACCTGTTCAGACGGAGGCTCAGTGTCATCCAAAAGCCGGTGCTGAATTGCATCACCAATACGCTGCAGAACTTCCGCGGCATCCGGGTCGTTAATCATTACCAATCCACCCCAAATGGTATGCAGGGTGGCCGGCACGTTAGCCAGGTGCAATTTATCGTAATCCGATTCAATGAACGCTGTAATCGCTCGTTTTGCCAGGGTCAGCGCGTTACGGGCTTCATCCGCCACCACCCACACGGCTTCGCGCAGGCACAATGATTCTTCGCGGCTGTCAGACGGGTTAACGCTTGCCAGATCTGCTTCGTTGTTAATGCCACGATTGGCAATCTGCAACACCACGTCTTCGATGCCCAGTACAGAATCCGCGAGGCTGTGCAGCTCGGCTTCATCTGGCAGACGCGATTCCTGCTCCAGCTTGCGCAACTTAACGGCTTCCTGGTTCGCGGTTGCAGCCAGACGCTTCAAATCCAACATCAGCAGCGTGTTGGCCAACTTCTCCAGGATTACGGCAATCAATCCCAGTTCAGCCAGGTCTGGTTCGATACCACGCTCAATAATGTCCAGCTTGTCTTTTAATTGGTTCAGCTCATCCTGCATTGCTTCTGACAACGACTTAAGCACGTCACTGCCCGGGCCGTAAAGTTTGCGGGAATGGGCTTCCAGAATGGCGTCCGAAAATTCTGCAGGCGCCAGGCGAAAAGCCTGGAGTACCTGCACCACTTCGGGATTGGCCGAGCCACTGCAATGCAGCAGGTACACCAGATCGGTAAGCAAGTCGTCAGGTATTGGTTTATTGGCCGAATCAGCACCCATGTAAACCCGTTGGCGGGCGTATTTTTCAATCGCCATAAACAGTCGCTTGCGAGCCTTGGAAAACATCATGGCCCGGTCGAGCATGGTATCGGCAACAATTTCCACCAGGCACCACAGTTGCCCCTGGGGTTTACCGTTGCACAGCCGCGCAAAACCGCGAGCAGCGCGGCTGATGAGCTTCTTTGTTACTGCGTCGTTGCGTTCGTGCAGAATGCCCAGCAGCGCCACTTGATAGGTCAGGCGCATGCGCCGGGCCATAATGTCGACATCGTTGGTGTCGCCGGCGACAGGCCGCAGCTTCATGCCTTTGCAAAAGTCCGGGCGTTGCGCAAGGTCGAGCTTGAAATGCCAGGATTCCGGGTAAACAGCTTCGTTGCGCGCTTCGCGCAGTTCGTTAATCACCGGTAACAGCAGATTGGGGTGGTCCTGGCGCTGCTGCTGATGGTATTCCACGTAACGGCGCAGAACAAATAAGGCCTTGTTGAGGGCGGTTAATAGAATATTTTTGTCGGTTCTTGCACCAACTGGAACATTATTGCAGGTACTTACCGCCTCCTCGCACAGCAAGGTTCCGCCACGCAGTTCCACCAATGTAAAGATGCCCCGCAGCTGGTTCAGACAATCCAGGCAGTTTTGCAGATCTTCGTCACTTTCCCGATTTTCCTGAAAGCATGCCAGGTTGTTTTCAGCCTGCCGGATGGTTTGCTCGATTTCACTTTTAACGAGATCGAAGGACTGCGATTTCGTTGCCAGAGACGATTACACCATAACTCACGCTTCCCTGTTGACCCTGCGGTGACACCGCACGCTACTTGACCGGTTACATCAAAAAATGACGTAACTCCCGTCAGTTATAACACAATTTTAACGCCACTCAACCAGGGCGTCAGGGTCAGGTAATTTCTTTCTACCCAGTTTGCTACGCAGTTCCTGGCACAGCTCCCGACCCAGTTCTCATTCGGCGCCCAGAACCTGGCTCCACACGGTCGAGCCCGCTTTTTTTTCCATCATCGCCATAAACTCGCGATGGGCCAGGTCTTCGTCTGCACTGGCACGAATCACCTGCAACGCCTCGCGGGCGGCCTGCACCCGGCGGATACCATCGCCCTGGCCACCCTCACCCGAGCCGGCATCCAGCAACAGCGCAGTCTGGCCGCCGGTTAACAGCAAATACACATCGGCCAGAATTTCCGCATCCAGCAGAGCGCCGTGCAATTCGCGATTGCTGTTGTCTACCCCGTAGCGTTTGCACAAGGCGTTCAGGTTGTTTTTCTGGCCGGGATGGCGCTTGCGCGCAATGGCCAAGGTATCAACAATGCCACAGTGTTCGGCGGTTTTACGGCCGCCGTCAAGACGGCCAAATTCGGCGTCCATAAAGCCGACGTCAAATGCCGCGTTGTGAATCACCAGCTCCGCACCGCGGATAAACTCGAAAAATTCGTCAGCAACAACCGCAAATGGCGGCTTGTCGACCAGAAACTCGTTGGTAATGCCGTGTATGGCGATGGCTTCGGCTTCTATTTCGCGGCCAGGGTTCACGTAAACATGGTAGTTACGGCCGGTTAACGACCGCTCAACCAACTCTACGCAGCCAATCTCGATAATTCGATGGCCGTCGTTGGGGTCAATACCGGTGGTTTCGGTATCCAATACAATTTGTCGCATGCAGTTGCCCTTTACTGTTTTCAGGCTGACCGGTTAACCCGTCAACTCTTCAACGCCTTGGTTAGCCAGCTGGTCGGCCAATTCGTTATCCGGCACGCCGGCATGGCCTTTCACCCAATGCCAGTTTACACGGTGGCGCTCGCTTTGTTCATTCAGGGCTTTCCACAGATCGTCATTTTTAACCGGCTTTTTAGCCGCGGTTTTCCAGCCGTTGCGTTTCCAGCCGGCCAGCCACTCGGTAATGCCTTTGCGCACGTACTGGGAGTCGGTATACAACTCTACGTCACAATCACGCTTCAGCGCTTTCAGCCCTTCAATCGCGGCCATCAGCTCCATGCGGTTATTGGTGGTGTGCTGTTCGCCACCGTGCAAGGTTTTGCAAACCTCGCCCCAACGCAGCACAACTCCCCAACCGCCGCGCCCGGGGTTGCCCTTGCAGGCGCCGTCGGTGTACATAATCACGTTACCGCTCATTCACTCTCCTGATGATTCTGATGACTCGTATGTGCCACTCCTACGGGGCGACTACCCGCCAGGCCTATAACCTTGCTTTTACTCCACGCACGTCGGCCAGGCGTGCGGGCCAGTTCCCGTTTGCGCGCAAGGATACAGTAATAAGCGCCGCCCGGCATAAATCCGCTAGGCCGCCGCTGCACCGGATTGCGTGCGCAGCGCTGTAACGGTAAACCGTAAAAACGGGTCACCGAATGTTCTATCTGAAAGCCCAATAACCGCAACCAGTCTTCCATCCGCCCCGCCGGCATAAAACGCCCGCCCCAAGGACCGCCCGACGGCCTGCCAAAGCGCCCGGACAAAAGCCGGCGCAGGCCCCAAACGCTAAACGGATTAAAACCGGTAATGGCGATGCAGCCCTCCCCCCTCAACACCCTCGCAGATTCGCGCAGAACCTGATGGGGGTAACGGGAAAAATCCGCCGTGTGGGGCAAAATAACCAAATCCATCGAATCGCCGGAAAATGGCAGTTCATCCGCGTCGCAAACCGCAACCCCGCCGGGAATATCAGGATGCCATTGAGGCACGACAATAATTCGTTGCAAAAAATCGGTACCGGTTGCCAGCGGCAGGCGATGGCTGACGCCGACCTGCAACTGACGGGCGCCGGTGTGGCTGGCCAACTTATGGTCCAGGTACTGGCGCTGATCGGCCAGCAGAGCCCGGCCAAGCGGAGTCTGGAACCAGTGCTCGAAGCTGTCATGGCGCGCCTGGTAATCAATAGCGTCTTCGAGTTTCACTATACTGCTGCTCCTGTTAGCCCTGCTTTTTAACCCCGCTTTTCAACTCTAAAGCTAAGCCGGCGCACGCCACCCGGGCCTGCAAGTTTTGGGGTAAATCGATGAATGCTTTATAGTAGCAGCCACATTGGCTAAGCACATGGGTGGGTTATGTTGACGATTTCTGCAATACCGGCGTTCAATGACAACTATATATGGTGCATCGCTGACCCGCACCGGCACAACGCCCTGATCGTGGACCCGGGCCAGGCGCAACCGGTTCTGGACCACCTGGCGCAACAGGGCCTGGCGCTCACCGCCATTCTAATCACCCACCACCACCCTGATCACGTTGGCGGCGTAAAAGCGCTGCGCGAAGCGTATCCCGACTGCCGGATAATTGGTCCGGCCGACAGCCCGTTCAAAGGCAGCACAAACCCCATCCATCCTGGCGACACCGCGTTATGGGAGGGCATTACTTTCACCAGCATGTCGGTCCCGGGCCACACCCTGGACCATATCGCCTTTTTTACCGACGACACAGCCATAACCGGGCGACCGCTGCTGTTCGCCGGCGACACTCTGTTCGTTTCAGGTTGTGGCCGGCTCTTTGAAGGCACACCGGCGCAGATGCGCCAATCCCTGGAAAGCCTGCGTCAGCTGCCTGACAACACGGCTGTCTACTGCGGCCACGAGTACACCCTGGCAAATCTCAGGTTTGCCCGCACCTGGTTACCGCAATCAAGTGCCCTGGTGGAGTTTGAACAGCGATGCCAGCAAGCACGAGCGAATAACAAGGCAACGGTGCCGTCCACCCTGGCTGAGGAGAAGCGCCTGAACCTTTTTTTGCGCTGGGACGATCCCGAGGTAATTGATGTTGCCAAACGTTATGCCAGTGAGCACACACTGCCGATGGAAAGCGCAGACGACGTCTTTGCCGCGATTCGCCACGGTAAAGATCATTTTCGCGGCTAACCGATCAAGATAGGGACAGATTTGAAATCTGTCCCTAGTTCCTGAAATCTGTCCCTAGTTCCTGAAATCTGTCCCTGGTTCCTGAAATCTGCCCCTGGTTTGTGCGATCCTCTCGCAGCGGTAACAATCGGTTTCTTGACCACTGGTAAACCACACCCATAAAATCCTTTCACCTTTATTATTTGCAGCCAAAGTCGCCGGGCACAATTTGCCACTGGTTTGGCCAACTATTATCCCGGAACGTGTGTTTATGTCGCCCAACCGATTATTAACTTGCCTGTTTAGCGCCGCTCTTATTGCCGGTTGCGCCAGTGAACGCCCCCTCAGCAGCGCTGACAACCCTCTCGATTCCACACACGTAGCCGTCGCCAGCGGTGATGACGACCTCAAACAGGCGGTCATCAAAGGCCAAGCCGATGCCAGCCAGGACGACCCGCTAGACGACGCCATTGCGCCAGAGCTAAAAGCCCAGGCCAGAACCGCCCGAAGTAAGCTAAACGCCGCCAATATTAAACAGCCCGCAACGCTAGCCGATAACGCTCTTGAAAACGGGATCAAGACCGAGAACACCAATTTGTGGCAACGCCTGCGGGACGGCTTTGCGCTGGATCATGACGTAGACCAACCGCGCCTGGAACAGCAACTGGCCTGGTTTGCCAGTCACCCGCGCTACATTGAACGGGTGATGGAGCGCGGCAGCCGCTACTTTCACTACATCATCAGCGAGACCGAGCGCCGTGGCCTGCCCACAGAACTGGCCCTGCTGCCCATTGTAGAAAGTGCGTTTGACCCGTTTGCCTACTCCCACGGCCGCGCCGCCGGGCTCTGGCAGTTTGTACCGGCCACCGGAAAATACTTTGGCTTAACCCAAAGCTGGTGGCACGATGACCGCCGCGATGTCGTCGCTGCTACCGACGCTGCTCTAACCTACCTCGAACGCCTGAGCAAACGCTTTGACGGCGACTACACACTTGCGCTGGCTGCGTACAACAGCGGCGGCGGCACGGTTTCCAGCGCCATACGCCGCAATACAAACGCTGACAAACCAACGGATTTCTGGTCGCTGAAGCTGCCGAAAGAAACCCGCCACTACGTACCAAAGCTACTGGCTCTGGCGAAAATCTTCGCCGATCCGCAAGCTTATGGTATCGATTTGCCAGCACTGGCCAACGAGCCTTACTTCGCCGTGGTTGAAACCGGCTCGCAGCTAGACCTGGCCAAAGCCGCCGAACTGGCCGCGACCGATATAGACGAAATGTACCTGCTAAACCCGTCTTTTAACCGCTGGGCCACCAACCCCGATGGCCCACACCGGCTGTTGGTGCCCGTGGCCAGCGCGGAACGCTTTCGCAAAGCACTGAAAACCTACCCGGTCAATCAACGTGTGTCCTGGCGCAACTACAGGGTGCGTTCCGGGGATAGCCTAAGCACCATAGCCCAGCGTTTTGAGACCACCGCACCGGTCATCCGCAAGCTTAATAAACTCAACGGCGACACAATTCGTATCGGCCAGCGCCTGATGATCCCATCCGCAACCGGCGACAGCGAAACCTATGCCCTAAGCGCCGCCCAGCGTCTGGAAAAGAAACAGTCGCGGCCGCGTGATGGCGACAAAGTCAGCTACCACGTTCGGCCCGGGGACACCTTCTGGGATATCGCCCGCGAACACCGGGTGAAAGTGCGTGAACTGGCCGCCTGGAACAGCATGGCGCCGGCCGATCCGCTGATCCCGGGAAAGAAGCTTGTGATCTGGTCGCAAAACACCAAAACCACCGTCGCCAGCTCTGGTTCAAGTACCAGTGCGCGGATAAAAGCCCTGGTGCGCAAAGTCGGCTACAGGGTGCGCAAAGGTGATTCCCTGGCGGCCATTGCCGGACGTTTTTCGGTCAACGTCAGCGATATTGCTGGTTGGAATGACCTGAATACCGAGCATTATCTGCAACCTGGACAAAGTCTGGTACTCTACGTGGACATTCGTAACAGCCCCTGATTAGGGAACCATGAAAGTGGTTAAAACAAAAAAGGTACCCATGATAAAAAAACGCTCGCATACATCATTGGCCCGGCCTTTTAACCACTTACTTTGCGCCGCTACCATCGGCTTGGCCATGCTCGCCACGCCCTTGATGGCGCAAAACAGCGACGCGCCCCCGGCCTCAAATACCATGCCTTTTAACACCCCCCAGCACGGCATCGCCATGCATGGTGATCCCAAGTACCCACCGAATTTTTCCCATTTCGACTACGTCAATCCCAGCGCGCCGAAAGGCGACACTTTGCGCCTTGCGGTAGTCGCCAACGGTTTTGACACCTTCAACCCATTTCATTTGCGCGGAGTGGCGGCGGCTGGCATCAGTGGCTATCTTTACGACACCCTGATGGAGTCATCCGCCGACGAGCCATTTTCGGCCTATGGCCTGATTGCCGAATCCATTGAAACACCCGCCGACCGCAGCTACGTGGTGTTCAACTTGCGCCCCGAAGCCCGTTTTCAAGACGGCGAACAGATTACCGCCGAAGACGTCGCATTTTCCTTTAACACGCTGGTTACCGAAGGCCATCCGTTTTTCCGCAACTACTACGCCGATGTCAGCAACGTAACTGTAGAGAGCCCCCTGCGCATACGATTTGATTTCGACACCACTAAAAACCGCGAATTACCGATGATTCTGGGGCAGCTGCCGATACTGCCGGCACACTACTGGGCCGATCGCGAATTCGGCGACAGCGGTTTAACGCCTCCACTGGGAAGCGGCCCCTATCGGATTGCCGAATTCGATGCCGGGCGGTCAGTGACCTATGAACGGGTGAAGGATTACTGGGCGAAAGATTTGGGCGTGCGCAAAGGCCGCTACAACTTCAACCAGATCCGCTATGACTACTATAACGACGACACAGTCGCCCTGGAGGCGTTCAAAGCCGGTAATTTTGATTTCCGTCTGGAGTCCTCCGCCAAAAACTGGGCTACCTCCTACACCGGACAACGCTTCGAAAGCGGTGAAATTATCACCGAAACCATTGGCCACCAGCGGCCAGCCGGCATGCAGGGCTTTGTGTTCAATACTCGCAAGGCCATTTTCAGTGATCCCAGAGTGCGCAAAGCGCTGACCTACGCATTCGATTTTGAATGGGCCAACCAAAACCTGTTTTATGACCAGTACACCCGTAGCGACAGCTATTTCGCCAACAGTGATCTGGCGTCTTCCGGCTTGCCTGAGGGCCGCGAACTGGACATTCTGGAACCCTACCGCGATTCATTACCGCCACGGGTGTTCAACCAAACCTATCAGCCGCCGGTGACCGACGGCCAGCAGGGTTTACGTGCCAACCTCAAGATCGCATTGGAAGAACTGCGCGCCGCCGGCTACAGCATCAAGAACGGCAAGATGGTGCACAGCGAAACAGGCGAAACGCTGGCCTTTGAAGTGCTGTTGTTTCAGAAAACGTTTGAGCGGGTAGTATTGCCGTTCAAAAACAACCTGGCACGCCTGGGGGTAGACGTTACCGTGCGCCTGGTAGACAGCAACCAGTACGTGCAGCGGGTGCGTTCGTTTGACTACGACATGACCACCCAGGTATTTGGCCAGTCTGACTCCCCCGGCAACGAGCAGCGCGACTACTGGCATTCCTCCAGTGTGGATGTGAACGGCTCACGCAATTACGTTGGCGTGAATAGCCCGGTGGTGGATGCACTGGTCGAGCAGGTAATTCAAGCACCCGACCGCGAAGAACTGGTGTACCGCACCCGCGCCCTGGACCGGGTTCTATTAAACGATTATTACGTGGTGCCACACTGGTATCTGGCCAGTGATCGAGTGGCCTACTGGTCACATCTAAAACACCCCGGACACACCGCCAAAAACGGCATCGACATCAACGATTGGTGGGTCGAACGCTAAATGGGCGTTTACATTCTTCGTCGGCTGGCGCTGATCATTCCCACCTTGATCGGCATTATGCTGCTCAACTTCGCGATTGTTCAAGCCGCCCCGGGCGGTCCGATTGAACAAATGATTTCTCAGATGCAGGGCCACGGTGGCAACACTCTGGCCCGCGCCGGTGGCGGCGATAGCAGCGGCGAAGTGGTTACCAGCAACGATAGCCGCGGCAGCCGTGGTATTCCTGACGAATTACTAAAAGAAATCGAAGTGATGTACGGCTTCGACAAGCCCGCCCACGAGCGCTTTTTCAAAATGCTCAAGGATTACGCCACTCTCGATTTCGGCGACTCGTTTTTCCGTGACAAAAGCGTACTGGAACTGATTCTGGACAAAATGCCGGTGTCCATTTCCCTCGGGCTCTGGTCCACCCTTATCATCTACCTGATCTCTATTCCCCTGGGCATTCGCAAAGCAGTCAGCGACGGTTCACGCTTTGACGTCTGGAGCAGTTCGGCGATTGTGATCGGCTACGCCATTCCTGGCTTCCTGTTTGCCATACTGCTGATTGTGCTGTTTGCCGGCGGCAGCTACTATGACTGGTTCCCCCTGCGCGGGCTTACCTCCAGCAACTTCGACGAAATGACCTGGTATCAGCAGGTGGGCGACTATTTTTGGCACCTGGCGCTGCCGGTGACGGCCAATGTGATTGGCGGTTTTGCCACGCTCACCTTGCTGACCAAAAACTCGTTTATGGATGAAATCGGCAAGCACTACGTGGTCACGGCCCGCGCCAAAGGCCTGAAAGAAAAACAGGTGCTTTACGGCCACGTTTTCCGCAACGCCATGCTGATTGTAATCGCCAGTCTGCCCGGGGTTCTGGTGTCGCTGTTTTTCACCGGATCCTTGCTGATCGAGGTTATCTTCTCCCTCGACGGTCTTGGGCTACTGGGCTTTGAAGCGGCCCTGAACCGGGATTATCCGGTGATATTTGGTACCCTGTTCATATTCACTCTGATGGGCCTGTTGCTGAAGCTGATCAGCGACATCACCTACGTATTGGTCGACCCGCGCATCGATTTCGAAAGCCGGGAAGGTGCCTGACCCGTGTCAAACTGGACAGCAACCTTGACCGCATTCTTGACAACATTGCGCCCAAAACCAACCCCCATACAGAAGCGCAGGCTCGCTAACTTCCGCGCCAATGGTCGCGGTTTTTGGTCGCTGTGGCTGTTTTTGCTGCTGTTCGGACTGGCCCTGATGGCAGAGGTGATTGCCAACGATTCGCCGCTGCTGGTGTCGTATCAGGGCCAGTTGTACGCCCCGGTTGTTCAGGATGTTCCGGAGGAAACCTTTGGTGGCTTTCTACCTACCACCGCAGATTACCGCGACCCGTTTATCGCTGATGAAATCAACGCTAACGGCTGGATGCTGTGGCCACCCATCCGCTTCAGTTACAACACCATCAATTACAATCTGGACGTGCCTTCGCCGGCGCCGCCCAGCGCCGAAAACTGGCTAGGCACAGACGACCAAGGCCGCGATGTTGCCGCCAGGGTTATTTACGGCTTCCGCATTTCCGTACTGTTCGGGCTGATTCTGACCCTGGCCAGCTGCGTAGTGGGCGTCACCGTTGGCGCACTGCAAGGTTTTTACGGCGGTAAAGTAGACCTGTTTGGCCAGCGTTTTATCGAAATCTGGTCCGGCCTGCCGGTGCTCTACTTGCTGATTATTCTGTCTGGCATTGTGCAGCCAAACTTCTGGTGGCTGCTGGGCATTATGCTGCTGTTCAGCTGGATGGGGCTGGTGGATGTGGTCCGTGCCGAATTTTTGCGCGCGCGTAATTTTGAATATGTGAAGGCGGCAAGGGCACTGGGGCTGGACAACCGGAAAATCATGTTCCGCCATATTCTGCCCAACGCCATGGTGGCCACCCTCACCTTTTTACCGTTTATATTAACCGGCGCCATTACCGGGCTGACCTCGCTGGATTTTCTGGGTTTTGGTTTGCCTTCCGGGTCGCCGTCATTGGGCGAACTGATTGCCCAAGGCAAAGCCAACCTTCATGCCCCCTGGCTGGGCATCTCGGCGTTCGTGTCCCTGTCGGTGATGCTGACTTTGCTGGTGTTTGTCGGCGAAGCGGTGCGCGATGCTTTTGACCCGAGGAAAAACTGATATGACGGGTCAAAAAACACAGCCGTTATTATCCATTAATGACCTGTCCATCAGCTTTAACGGCCAGCCGCCCCTGGTGCGAGGCCTAGATATTCAGGTACACGCCGGAGAAACCCTGGCTCTGGTCGGTGAAAGCGGTTCTGGCAAATCCATTTCAGCGCTGTCTGTGCTGCGCCTGTTGGACGCCCGCCACGTTAGTTACCCCAGCGGCCAGATTCTGTTCCACGGTGAAGACCTGTTAAAAGCCCCGGAAAACCGTTTACGCCAGGTGCGCGGACGCCAGATCAGCATGATTTTCCAGGAACCGATGACCTCGCTGAACCCGCTGCACACCGTGGAAAAGCAAATCAGCGAAACACTGGCCTTACACAAAGGCCTGCGCGGTGACCAGGCTCGGGCCCGCTGCCTGGAGCTGCTGCAGCTGGTGGGCATAGACGACCCGAAAAGCCGCCTGGCCAGCTACCCACATCAGTTGTCTGGCGGGCAGAAACAGCGGGTAATGATCGCTATGGCGCTGGCCAACGAGCCGGAACTGCTGATCGCTGACGAGCCCACCACCGCGCTGGACGTAACCGTGCAAAAGCAGGTCCTGGAACTGTTGCAGCAGCTGCAGGAAAAGCTGGGCATGGCCATTTTGCTGATCACCCACAATCTGACCATTGTGCGCCGCTACGCCGACCGGGTGGTGGTGATGGAACAAGGCCAGTTGGTGGAACAGGCCACGGTTGAAACTCTGTTTACAACGCCACAGCATCCGTATACCAAACGCCTGCTAGACGCCGAACCACCCGAATCACCGCCCGCCAGGCCCGACATTGAAAATGCAACGCTGCTGCTGCGGGTTCGCGATTTGAATGTGCGCTTTACCACGGCCAAAACCCTGCTAGGGCGCGTAAAATCGAGCTTCCATGCGGTACAAGACGTTAGTTTTGAGCTGGAACGGGGCCAGACTCTGGGCATTGTAGGCGAAAGCGGCAGCGGCAAAACCACCATCGGCCACGCTTTGCTGAAGCTAACGACGGCCAGCGGTCACATCGATCTGGATGGACAGCCCTTAGCGAACCTGAACCAGAAGCAGTTTCGTTCTTTTCGCAAACGCATTCAGATTGTGTTTCAGGATCCGTTTGGCAGCCTTAGCCCGCGCATGTCGATTGCCGAAATTGTGCAGGAAGGACTTGAAATTCATACGCCAGACACCCCTGAAGCCCAAGACGCGCTGGTGGTGCAGGCGCTGACGGACGTGGGCTTGAACCCGCAGGACCGCCACCGCTACCCGCACGAATTTTCCGGTGGTCAGCGCCAGCGGGTAGCCATTGCCCGGGCTCTGGTGTTGCAGCCGGATTTGATCATCCTGGACGAGCCAACCTCGGCTCTAGACCGAACCGTACAAAAGCAGGTGATTGAGCTGTTACAATCGCTGCAGCGAAAATATGCGCTAAGCTACATTTTTATCAGTCATGACTTGGCGGTGGTTCGGGCGCTGAGCCACAAACTGTTGGTGTTGCAGCATGGCCGAATTGTGGAATACGGCAAAGCCGCCGAGATATTTGCCGCACCTGAACAGCCGTACACACGGGAGCTGCTGAATGCAGCCTTCTTTTACCAGAAACCTTTAGACTAATTGAGCGTCATTCGTTAATAAAGCGTAACGCGTTACTATAAGGAGAACACCCATGGGAATTCTCAGTGGCAAAAGAGCCCTGATCGTTGGCGTTGCCAGCAAATTGTCGATTGCCTACGGCATCGCTGAAGCCTTCGCCCGCGAGGGCGCCGAACTGGCCTTTACCTACCAGAATGAAAAGCTGCAGCCGCGGGTCGAGAAATTCGCCGCACAATGGGGCAGCACGCTCACCTTCCCTTGCGATGTCGCCAGTGATGACGAAATCAACAACGTGTTCACCGAACTTGGCAAGCACTGGGACAACATCGACATTATTGTTCACGCCGTGGGTTTCGCCCCCGGTCACGAACTTGACGGCAACTACGTCGACGTGACCACCCGTGAAGGTTTCCGCATTGCCCACGACATCAGCTCCTACAGCTTTGTGGCCCTGGCCAAAGGCGCTCGCGGCATGATGCACGAAGGCAGCTCGCTGCTGACCCTGAGCTACCTGGGCGCAGAGAAAGTGCTGCAGAACTACAACGTGATGGGTCTGGCAAAAGCCTCGCTGGAAGCTAACGTGCGCTACATGGCAGCCAGCCTGGGCCGCGACGGCATCCGCGTGAACGGCATTTCTGCCGGGCCAATCCGAACTCTGGCAGCGTCTGGTATCAAGAGCTTCCGCAAAATGTTGGCCGAAAACGCCAGGCGCGCCCCGCTGCGCCGCAACGTAACCACCGATGAAGTCGGCAACGCCGCGGCTTTCTTGGGGTCCGACATGTCCAGTGGTATCACTGGCGAAATCATGTATGTCGATGCCGGCTTCAACATCACCGGTATGGGTGAACTGGAAGACGCAGAGATTTAACAACTGCGTGCATCTCCGGAACTCTTACTCAAGGAATATCAAGGAATAATCATAACTATGTTAGGCACGAAATTAGAGAACCTGAACGTGGCGAGCCAGGAAACACTGATGCCGCCTGAAACACTTAAGCAAGATCTGCCACTTACAGACAAAGCAGCCGCCACCGTGGCGAAAGGCCGCCAGGATATATACAACATTATCGACGGCACTGATCACCGGCTGTTTCTGGTGTTGGGCCCCTGCTCTATTCACGATGTAGATGCCGCCCTGGATTATGCCCGGCGCCTGAAAAAGCTGGCTGACGACGTAAGCGACACACTGCTGATTGTAATGCGGGTCTATTTTGAAAAGCCGCGCACCACTGTTGGCTGGAAAGGCCTGATTAACGATCCCCGGCTGGACGATACCTTTGATATTCAGCAGGGCCTTCACATTGGCCGCAAATTACTGATTGATATCAGCGAACTGGGCCTGCCCACGGCCACAGAGGCACTAGATCCTATTTCCCCGCAGTATCTGCAGGATGCGATTTCCTGGTCGGCCATTGGTGCTCGCACCACCGAATCGCAAACCCACCGGGAAATGAGCAGTGGCTTGTCGATGGCCATTGGCTTTAAAAACGGCACCGATGGCAATCTCGACGTTGCCGTAAACGCCATGAAATCCGTGTCTCACCCCCACAGCTTTCTGGGCATAAACCAGCAAGGCCAGGTTGCCATTATTCGTACCAGGGGCAACAACTACGGCCACGTGGTTCTGCGCGGTGGTGGTGGCAAACCCAATTATGATTCGGTCAACGTTGCCCTGTGCGAACAGGCTCTAGAGAAGTCTGGCCTGCGCAAATCCATCATGGTGGATTGCAGCCACGCCAACTCCAGCAAAGACCCAGGCATTCAGCCCCTGGTGATGAACGACGTGTCTAACCAGATTCTGGACGGCAACACCTCTATCCAGAGCCTGATGATTGAGAGCAACATCAACTGGGGCAACCAGTCGATTCCGCAGAATCTGGCAGACCTGAAGTATGGCGTATCGGTTACCGATGCCTGTATTGACTGGGAAACCACCGAAAAAGCGGTTCACGACATGCGTAACAAGCTCAAGGATGTGCTGCCGAAGCGCGCCAGGGCGTGAGATGGGGACAGATTTGAAATCTGTCCCCGGTTTGTCACTGGTGCTAGGTTCAGCAAGATAGGGACAGATTTTAAATCTGTCCCTGCTGTGTTCCCGGTTCGGGTTTGCCTCAGCCTATCTTGTCGAGGCCACGCATATACGGCTTTAGAACGTCCGGCACTGTAATGCTGCCATCTTCGCGCTGGTAGTTTTCCATCACCGCAATCAAAGCACGGCCAACGGCCAGGCCTGAGCCGTTGAGGGTGTGCACCGGCTCTGGCTTGCCAGTTTCAGGGTTGCGCCAGCGCGCCTGCATGCGGCGGGCTTGAAAGTCCCGAGTGTTGGAGCAAGACGAAATCTCGCGGAACTTCTGCTGCCCCGGCAGCCATACCTCCAGATCGTATGTGCGAGCAGCGGAGAAGCCCATATCGCCACCGCACAACGCCATGGTGCGATACGGCAGCTCCAACAGCTGCAACACTTTTTCAGCGTGACCGGTCAGGGCATCCAGAGCCGCGTCAGAATCTTCAGGCCGTACGACCTGAACCAGCTCTACCTTGTCAAACTGGTGCTGGCGAATCATGCCGCGGGTATCACGGCCGTAAGAGCCGGCTTCACTGCGGAAGCAAGGCGTGTGGCACACCACTTTCAAGGGCAATTCAGCGGCATCCAGAATGCTGTCGGCGATCAGGTTGGTCACCGGCACTTCCGCTGTGGGAATAAGGTAAAGCGGCTTTTCACTTTCTACCCGGAACAGATCTGCTTCAAATTTTGGTAGCTGGCCAGTGCCATAGAGCGCGTCGGCGTTCACCAGATAAGGTACGTAAGCTTCGGTGTAGCCGTGCTCTTCGGTATGAAGGTCCAGCATAAACTGCGCCAGCGCCCGATGCAGGCGGGCCACCTGGCCGCGCATCACCACAAAACGCGAGTGCGCCAGATTCGTCGCGGTCTCAAAATCCATACCGTGAAGGGCTTCGCCCAGAGCAACGTGATCTTGCGGCTCAAACGAAAACTCCCGGGGCGTACCCCAGGTACGAAGCTCCACGTTATCATCCTCGTCTTTACCCGCGGGTACGTCTTCGTCCGGCACGTTCGGAATGGCGGCAAGAAAGTGACTCAGTTCTTCCTGAAGTTCGCGCAGCTGGTCTTCGGCTTCGGATTTACGGGCTTTGAGGTCGTCTACTTCATCCAGCAACGGTTGTATGTCTTCGCCGGAGGCTTTGGCTTTGCCGATGGACTTGGATTTTTTATTCTGCTCGCTTTGCAGGGTTTCGGTCCGCACTTGAAGGCCGCGGCGGCGCTCTTCCAGCTGCTCGAAGGTGGCGGTATCAAAGGTGAAGTTTTTGATGGCCAAACGGCGGGCAATGTCTTCGGTTTGGCTGCGAACGCGTTTTGGGTCGAGCATGATTATCCTGACTGGTCGGTTTAACAATGATTTTACGAATGGACGCCATTATACCGTCACGGCAGCGCGTGGCCAGTGCTTCAGCTATAGCGTTTGCGTGGGCTGGCGGCGTTCAGTTGGTCCAGGCGCTGGCGTTTTTCAGCGAGTTTGATCTCCAGCCCGCGGGCCACCGGCTGATAATACCGGCGCTCGCTGATGGCTTCGGGCAAGTAAGCTTCACCGGCCGCAAAAGCGTCGGGCTCGTCATGGGCGTAACGATAGGATTCGCCGTGGCCCATGGACTTCATCAATTTGGTCGGTGCGTTGCGCAGGTGTACCGGTACTTCGAAATCTTTATCTTGGCGGATGTCAGCCATACACTGGTTGAACGCCTTATAGACAGCGTTGCTTTTTGGCGCCATGGCCAGGTAAATCACCGCTTGCGCCAGCGCCAGTTCACCTTCGGGCGAACCCAGGCGTTCCTGAGTATCCCAGGCTTCCAGAGTCAGCTGCAGCGCCCTAGGGTCAGCGTTACCTATGTCTTCACTGGCAATACGCACCAGCCGGCGAGCCACGTACAGCGGGTCGCAGCCGCCGTCGAGCATACGGCACATCCAATAAAGCGAGCCGTCCGGATCAGACCCCCTCACCGACTTGTGCAACGCCGAAATCTGGTCGTAGAAAACATCGCCACCTTTATCGAAACGGCGCAGACTGGTTTGCATCACCAGCTCAAGCTGATCTTCACTGACGCTATCGACACCATCAGCGTCTGGCTGCGCCAGATCGGCGGCCACTTCCAGAATGTTCAGTGCCCTGCGGGCATCGCCGCTGGCGGCGCTGGCCATCATCGCCAGTACGTCCTCGGCCACCCGCAGGCGACCACCAAAGCCTTCTTCGGCGCTTAGCGCGCGGATAAGCAGGCGCTGAATATCGTCGTCTTCCAAATTTTTCAAGACGTAAACCCGGGTGCGGGACAACAGCGCGCTGTTTAGCTCAAAAGACGGGTTTTCGGTGGTGGCACCCACAAAAATAAAGGTGCCGTCTTCAATGTGCGGTAAAAAGGCGTCTTGCTGGCTTTTGTTGAAGCGGTGAACTTCATCCACAAACAGCAAAGTGTCCTGGCCGCTGCCCTGCTTGCGTGCCCGCGCACGCTCAACCGCCGCGCGTATATCTTTTACACCGCTGAGTACCGCTGACACGGTCTCAAAGGCCAGGTCACTGACGTTAGCCAGCAATTGGGCGAAAGTGGTTTTGCCCACCCCGGGCGGGCCCCACAAAATCATCGAATGCAGCTGGCCCTGCTCTACCGCCCGCCGCAGCGGTTTGCCGGGCCCCACCAGGTGGGGCTGACCCACATAATCTGCCAGTTGGGTCGGGCGCATGCGCGCAGCCAGCGGGCGAAATCCGCCGCTGCTGGCGAACAGGCTATCCTGCATCAGCTGCCGTCACGGATAATATCCACACCGGCCGGGTAGTCCGGCTTGAATACCGACGCGGGTATATCCCCGTTCAGCACGATGTCGTCAAAGCTCAGAATACTGATCTGCGCCAGGGAATCTTCCATTCGCATTTCCTGCAGCTGTCCGTCAAAAAACGACATCCGCAGCGAAACGAACAGTGAATCCGGATTTTTGGGCGTCAGCGTAAATTCGCGAATGTTGTCGCCCACCCTGCGGGTAGAAACGTCGTAGGTTTGCGCCAGGTTGTCCACCTCACCGCTCAACAGCAAAGCCGGCGTGGCCTGCACATCGCTATTAAGCTTGTGCACGGTTACCTGCTCCAGGTCCGGGTCGTACACCGACACTTCATCGCCGTTACTGACGATGTGCTGGGCCATCGGCGCTTTGCTTTCCCAGTAAAACAATCCCGGACGCTTGGCTTTCATAGAGCCGCGGCTTTCCTGAATGCGTTCGCCGCCGTTGCCCACCACAATCTGGATAAAATCAGCCTGGTATGTCTGGTAACTCCTCAACAACGCCGCCAATTGAGTCGCCGCGTCTTTTCCCAGAGTCGCTTCGCTGACAGCCGCCGTTGCGGCACTGGTTAAAATCATTGCAAACAGCGCTGTGGCCAGCTGTTTCAAAACACCCGTTGTGTTTTTATTCGCCATACTGCCTGCTCCTGGACACTAGTTCCGTGGAGGCGGCGGAGCCAATACTTCCCGCGCGCCGTTGTGACCTGCCGAACTGACAACCCCCGAAGCTTCCATCGCCTCGACCAGGTTGGCGGCACGGTTATAGCCAATCTTTAATTTACGTTGAACCGACGATATCGACACCCGGCGGCCTTCTGTCACGAACGCCACGGCTTCATCGAACAAGGTATCTGTTTCGCTGTCATCGTCGTTCAGGCTGGGTACGCCGGGCAGATTTTCGCCTTCGGCGCCATTAAGAACGTCGTCTATGTATACCGGCGCGCCTCGGGCTTTCCAGGCACTGACCACCCGGTGCACTTCATCGTCATCCACAAAGGCACCGTGTACCCGCACAGGCAAGCCGGATCCAGGTGGCAGGTACAGCATATCGCCGTGGCCCAGCAACTGCTCTGCGCCACCTTGGTCAAGCACGGTACGGGAGTCAATTTTTGACGACACCTGGAACGAGATACGGGTGGGAATATTGGCTTTTATCAAACCGGTGATAACATCCACCGACGGTCGTTGGGTAGCCAGAATCAGGTGAATACCGGCGGCGCGAGCCTTTTGCGCGATACGGGCAATCAGTTCTTCCACTTTTTTGCCAACAATCATGATCATGTCGGCAAATTCGTCAATCACCACCACAATAGAGGGCAATGGCTCCAGTTCCGGCCGTTGCTGCTCGTCGTTATCCAGATAGTCGTCGGGTTTCCAGAACGGGTCTCGCAAGGGCTCACCGGCCTCCGCCGCTTCTTTTACCTTACGGTTATAACCGGCCAGATTACGCACGCCCAGGGTGGCCAGCAGGCGATAGCGCCGCTCCATTTCGGCCACACACCAGCGCAGTGCGTTGGCGGCTTCTTTCATGTCTGTGACCACCGGCGCCAACAGGTGGGGAATACCGTCGTAGATGCTCAGTTCCAGCATCTTCGGGTCTACCATGATAAAGCGAACTTCTTCCGGCCCGGCCTTCAGCAGCATGCTCAGCAGCATGGCGTTCACACCAACCGACTTACCGGAACCGGTGGTGCCCGCCACCAGCAGGTGAGGCATTTTCGCCAGGTTGGCTACTATAGGATTGCCGCCGATGTCGTTGCCCAGCGCCATGGTCAGCGCGGAGGTCGATTCGGAGAATACCCGCGAGCTCAATACTTCACTCAACCGCACCATCTGGCGGTATTCGTTGGGAATTTCGATACCCACTACGGATTTCCCGGGTATTACTTCAACCACCCGCACGCTCAGCACCGCCAGGGAACGCGCCAGGTCTTTCGCCAGGTTGGATATTTTGCTGACCTTAACGCCCGCCGCCGGCTTGATCTCGAAACGGGTAATCACCGGGCCCGGATTCACCTCAACCACCTCTACGGTGACCCCAAAGTCAGCCAGCTTTTCTTCCAGCAGCCGCGACATATGTTGCAGAGACTCTTCAGTGTAGCCTTTTTCCTGCTGCTCCTCGGGCGGGTCTAACAGCGTGATGGGTGGAATCGGGCTTTCGATATCTTCCAGCAGCGAAGATTGTTTGCCAGCCCCATTGCTGGCGCCGGGCTTACCCTGATCGTCTTTTTTGAACGGGGCGATCTTGAATGAACGGCCGGTGTCTTGAGAATTGCCTTTTGCCGCGATATCGGCGGAAGCCGATAAAGGCGTGGCTTTGCGCGCTGATCGCCGCGATGCAGGTGTGGGCCTACTGCTTTTGGAATCGCTATAATCGCTGCGAGCGCTCTCGTCATGGGCACTAAAGCTTTCAATGCGCGCCGGCTCATCGTCTGAATTGGCGCTCAGATCAAAGTAGTCGCCGGAGTCATCGCTGTATTCCGTTTTAGATTGGCCGCGACGGCCAAACCCCGGAATACGCTGCCACCAGCGCACTCGTTCAACCGCTTTTGCCGCGCGAACTTCGTTATCAAACTGGTCTGAAGCCTTGCCTTCAACCCTATGATTCAAAAGCGGTGGTTGATAATTTTCAGCGGTTTCTTCGGCGGCTTTTTCAGCATAGTTCTTTGCGGAACGGCTGCCTCTCAACCCATCTTGTATCCGTGTGCCAACCGTCAACGCCATGCCGCCCAACTGGTCCATCAACCAGAACCAGGAAAGCCCAGTGGTAACCGTGAGCGCAAACAAGAATATGGCAATCAATACCAAGGTGGTGGCCGGCAGGTTAAAAAACCGCACCATAGCATCGGCCACAGCGACGCCCATCACGCCGCCGGAAGATTCACCCAGACCAAAAAGAGAATAAAGCGACAACAGACTGGTGGCCGACAGCAGAATCAGAACAAACCCGCCAAAGCGCACCATTAACAGGGGCCAGTGAAGGTCTTGGGAGCGATTGCGAAGACGAATCAGCAGCAGCGCGTAACCTGCCACCATGGCTGGAAACAGCCAGGCCACGTAGCCGAAGAAATTGCGCAGCAGGCTGGTCAGCCAGGCACCACTGCGGCCGGCGTAATTCAGCACTTGGGCGTCATGGCCTACACTGGCCCAGCCGGGGTCATTGGCGTGAAAGCTGAACAGCGCCATGCATAAATAAATCGCCAGGGCAATGAGCGCAATAACGGCGCCCTCGCGGGCACCTTGGGTCAGCAGCTTGCGAAAACGCAGCTGCTTATCAGTCAGCGGCTGGGCCGATGTGTCTTTTGCTTTTGCGCTTGCTGCCATGAATGCTCAGATGTTGCCATGACCGGGGTTCTGAAGGGCCTGAAAACCCCGGTCAAGATCGGCTTTCAGGTCGTCAATGGCTTCAATGCCTACCGACAGGCGAATCAGGTTTTCACTAATACCGGCCTGTTCTTTGTCTTCGGGCGACAATCGCCCGTGGGTCGTTGTTGCCGGGTGGGTGATGGTGGTCTTCACATCACCGAGGTTGGCGGTAATAGACACCATCCGAGTGGCGTCAATAAAGCGCCAGGCCTCTTCCCTGCCCCCATTTACCCGAAACGACAATACGCCGCCAAAACCCTTTTGCTGGCGTTTCGCCAGCTCATAATGCGGATGCTGCGGCAGGCCGGTATAAAAAACCGTTTCCACCGCGCTCTGCTGGTGCAGCCATTGTGCCAACTCTAACGCATTGTCACAGTGGGCTCGCATACGAATTGGTAAGGTTTCCAGGCCCTTCATGAACACCCAGGCGTTGAACGGGCTCATGGTTGGGCCTGTTGCCCGCAAAAACACGAATATTTCTTCCAGCAGCGCGTGGGGGCCTACAACAACGCCGCCTATGCAACGGCCCTGACCGTCCAGATACTTGGTCGCGGAATGGGTTACCAAGTCTGCGCCCAACGCCAGCGGCTGTTGCAACACTGGCGTACAGAAACAGTTGTCTACCATTAACAGCGCACCATGGGCATGGGCTAGATCCGCCATCTTTCGAATGTCGGCAATTTCGCACAACGGGTTAGACGGCGTTTCCAGAAACAACAGGCGGGTATTGGGCCGCATAGCCGCTTCCCAGCCCGCTTCGTCTGTCAGTTTTACAAACGTGGTTTCAACACCAAATTTGCTCAGATACTTCTGAAACAGCGAATTCACCGTGCCGAATACGTCCCGTGAACACACCACGTGGTCACCGGCCTTCAGCAACGCCATACAGGTGCTGGTAATGGCAGCCATACCCGAGGCCATTGCCACTGCCCGTTCGCCGCCCTCCATCGCCGCAATGCGATTTTCGAAGGCGGTCACCGTGGGATTGGTAAAACGCGAATAAATATTGCCGGGCTCTTCACCGGCAAAACGCGCAGCCGCTTGCGCCGCGCTGGCGTAAACAAAGCTGGACGTCGGAAATATGGCGTCGCTGTGTTCCAGCTGACCGGTACGAATCTGCCCCGCGCGCACCGCCAGGGTATCGCCAGACATGCCGTCCAGGTCTGATTCTGGTATCAAAATCGATTCTTCGCGGCAAAATGTCATGGTTTTCTCCTGGTTATAGAATTCTTGTGCGGTCCAAAGAATCAGTCTTCGTCGTTATGCATGTCTATACTGCCGTTTTCGGTATCGTTCTTCACGATGCCGGAGCGGGTTGCATCGTTACGCTGGCCATCCAGGCGATCCAGATAGGCACGATCAATATCGCCGGTTACGTATTCACCGGTAAACACCGAACATTCCCAGCCATCGATGTCACTATTAACATCGCTAACAGAGGTAATCAGGTCTTCCAGGTTCTGATACAGCAACCAGTCGGCGCCGATCAATTCACGGATTTCTTCCACAGTGCGATCGTGAGCGATCAGTTCTTTCGCAGACGGCATATCAATGCCGTACACGTTGGGATAACGCACCGGGGGCGCGGCCGAGGCGAAATACACTTTGCGGGCGCCGGCATCGCGGGCCATCTGCACGATTTCCTTGCAGGTGGTACCGCGCACAATGGAATCGTCAACCAGCATCACGTTTTTGCCGCGGAACTCCAGATCAATGGGGTTTAGCTTCTGGCGTACCGATTTCTTGCGCATGGTCTGGCCGGGCATAATAAATGTTCGGCCGATGTAACGGTTTTTAATAAAGCCTTCGCGGAATTTCACGCCCAGGCGGTGGGCCATCTGCATGGCCGAGGTGCGGCTGGTGTCTGGTATCGGCATAACCACGTCAATATCGTGATCGGCAAAATCCTTCAGCACTTTATCCGCCAGAGTCTCACCCATGCGCAAACGCGCTTTGTAAACCGAGACTTTGTCCATGATGGAGTCCGGGCGGGCAAAATAAACGTGCTCGAAAATACACGGATAAAGCTTTGGCTGTTTGGCGCACTGCTCACTGTGAAAGGTGCCATCGGTTTCAATATACACCGCTTCACCCGGCGCAATGTCACGCACCAGGGTGAAACCGGAGGCGGCCAGGGCCACGCTTTCAGACGCAATCATGTATTCTTTGCGACCGTCACTGGCTACGCGCACGCCATAACAGATAGGGCGAATGCCATTGGGGTCGCGGAAACCGACAATGCCATAACCGGTAATCATTGCGATAACCGCGTAAGCACCGCGGCAGCGTTCGTGTACAGAACGCACGGCGGCAAAAATGTCGTCTTTGGTGGGGTCTAGCTTGCCCAGTTTCTGAAGCTCGTGAGCAAACACGTTCAAAAGCACTTCCGAATCGGAGTTGGTGTTGATGTGGCGCAGATCGGTACGAAACAGGTCGGTGCTCAGCTCGTCAGAATTTGTCAGATTGCCATTGTGGGCCAGGGTAATGCCATAGGGACTGTTGACGTAAAACGGCTGAGCCTCGGCGGAGCTCGCGCTGCCGGCGGTAGGATATCGAACGTGACCAATGCCGACATTACCCACTAACCGGTGCATATGGCGGGTATGAAATACATCGCGTACCAGGCCGTTGTCTTTACGCAGGTAAAAGCGCTCGTCTTCGAAGGTAACAATACCTGCTGCGTCCTGACCCCGATGCTGAAGAACGGTCAGCGCATCATAGAGCAGCTGGTTCACGTGGGAAGTGCTGACGATACCGACGATGCCACACATGGAATGGAGATTCTCCGAGTGTTAAAACTGAATGAAAGCCACGCCAGGCAGATTGCCTGATATAGCGCCTGGCGTTTGAATAGCCAAGTTTACTAGATGCCTTGCCCCTCGCTTTGGGGAGTAAGGAATCCGGAAATCTCATCACCAAAGGTACGACGGGACCAGTCTTCTAACACCGACAACCGGTCAATCATTGGCGATTCTTGCCACCAGGTATCTTGAGACACCGGTGTGTAACGCAACAAAGCAATGCCTACCACCACCACCAATACCCCACGCAACAGGCCAAAGCCCATACCCAGCACCCTGTCGGTGCCGGATAAGCCTGTGGCCCGCACCAGCTGTCCGATAATGCCGTTAATGATGGCGCCCACAATAAGCGTACCAATAAACAGAATCGCGAACGCCGCAACCGACCTCACCATGGGCGTTTCCACGGTGCTGGCCAGTAGCGACTGCATCTGGGGGTGAAATGTGCGAGCAACAATGAAGGCCATTACCCAGGTAACCAACGACAGGGCTTCGCGAACAAAGCCGCGCCTCAGGCTGATCAGCGTTGATATGGTAATAACCGCAATAATGACCCAGTCAATCCAGATCAACGCATTCATGAACCACCCGGGCGACGCAAAATAGAGAGCGCGGATTCTATCAGGAAACCGCCCTCTGCCAAACCACCGTTGCGAGAAAACCTGGCCGTGCGGCTTATTTATCAGGGCTGGTGACCAAACTGTTGAGGCTGAAGGCCTTGTCAAGGGCCGCTTTGGCCGCGCCGGCTTCGGATTTGCTGACAAAAGGCCCACTGAATACCCGGGTCAGCCGGGTTTCACCGCGGCTGAATTCTTGAAGATGTGAACTGTAGCCCTTTTCGCGGGCGTTATCACGCAAACGCCGGGCGTTGTCGGCATCGCCAAAGCTGCCCAGCTGAACAACCCATGCGCCTTCCAGAGAGCGGCTGAACTCTTCCTCGGTTTGCGGGCTGGGTTCGGGCCGGGCCGGGGCCGCTGTGGCCTGTTTGACCTCTGCAGGCTGAGCGGCTGCCGCCGGTGGCGGCGTAACGGCGCTGCTGGCCGCAGTCGGCTCAGGCGCCTGCGGCGTCACTTCTTCAATGAGCTGAAATTCCCCAGACCCACTGGCACGGTCTGCTACCGCCGTTTCTGACCCGGGGGCGCTCTGATATTCTGGCATGGCGGTCTGCGGAGGTGGCTCGGTGTTCACTTCCGGAAATGGCGGCTCTTCAGGAATGCTTATCGAGGTGGAGTTGCGCCCTGAATGGGGCTCGTCAAAGATCATCGGCACAAAAATCACCGCCAGTGAAATCAGCACCAGGGCGCCGATGATCCTCTGCTTTAATCCGTCCACAATCATGCTCCAGGGTTGGTAACGGCGGCGCTTGGATGCAAAATATTGCGGGCCGCCGCCACAGTAAAGAACGAACCAAACACGATCACAATATCATTAGCACGGGCCTGGCTTTGGGCTTCAGCCAGGGCCTCCGACACCGAGTGCCAGCAACCGGCAGGCTCTATACCGCACTGCTCAAACTGCGCATTCAGAGCCTCGGCGCTATAGCCGCGGGGAGCTTCTTTCAACAGTCCAGCCAGATACCAGCTGTGAACCACGCTGGACATGGCTTTGGCAACACCTTGCACGTCTTTATCAGCAAGCGCACCGTAGACCGCGTGAATGCGGGTTTCCGGATGCTGTAACAGGCGTAACCGGCTAGCCAGCCAACAGGCTGCGTGGGGGTTATGTCCCACATCCAGAATCACCAGCGGCGACGTGGCTACCTGTTCAAAACGCCCGGGCACCGACACTGCGGCCACCGCCCGCTCAATCTGCTGAACACCCAGATTGGGCGCCAAGGTGCGGGAAGCAACAACCGCTGCAGCCAAGCTTTTCACCGGCAGGGCAAAATCTGGCAGGCGAAACTCTTCTTCCCCCAACTCCAGGTTCACCATCGCCGGCTGGCTTGAACACTGCACCAACTGATAATCACGACCCAGCAACGCCAGGTCTACTTCTTGCGATAACGCTTGCTGCAATACCGAGCGCGGGGGATCAAAATCGGCGTACACCGCGGGAATACCCGGGCGCAACACACCGGCTTTTTCAAAGCCGATAGACTCGCGATCGTTACCCAGAAAGCTCGCGTGATCGATATCAATCGAGGTCAGGATCACAAAATCCGCGTCTAGCGCGTTCACCGCATCCAGACGACCGCCCAGGCCAACCTCCAGAATCCAGTCGTCTACATCGGCTTCGGACATGGCAACGAACGCCGCCAGAGTTCCGAATTCGAAATAGCTCAACGACACTTCCGCCCGGGCCTGCTGAACCCGTTCGAACCCGTGAATCATTTGCGCGTCCGAAACGGGCTCACCCAGCAGGCGTACCCGCTCGTTATAAACCTGAAGATGTGGCGACGTGTAGGCTGCGGTGCGACGCCCTGATTCCTGCAACAGCGCCTCCAGCGCTGCAACCGTGCTGCCCTTGCCGTTGGTACCGGCCACGGTAATAATGCGAGCCTCGGGCTTATTCGGGAACAGTCTCTGCAAAACCACCATCACCCGGTCCAGCCCCAGTTCGATTTCAACCGGGTGAATGGCCTCAAGGTAGCTCAGCCATTGGCCCAGGCTGGCATCGGCGCCGGGGGCCGCTATTTTCGGCGCAGTCTGATCCGGATTATGAGACTGGGACATCATCGTCCGGCTTTTCAGTCACTTCAATTTCGATGGGTGCCTCGGTGTCAGGTTTTTCCAGGTTGCCAAATTTTGCCAACAAGTGTGCAATTCGCCCACGCATCTGGTGACGGTGCAGAATCATATCGATAGCACCGTGCTCCAACAAAAACTCGCTGCGCTGAAAGCCTTCGGGCAACTTTTCGCGCACGGTCTGCTCAATCACCCGCGGTCCGGCAAAGCCGATCAGTGCGTTGGGCTCGGCAATATTCAGGTCGCCCAACATGGCCAGGCTGGCCGATACACCGCCAAATACCGGGTCGGTCATTACCGAAATATAGGGCAAACCTTGCTGCTTCATGCGCTCAAGAACCGCCGCGGTTTTGGACATCTGCATCAGCGAAAGAATAGCTTCCTGCATACGCGCGCCGCCGCTGGCAGAGAAGCACACCAGAGGAATGCGCTCTTCCAGCGCCACATTGGCCGCCCGCACAAACTTTTCGCCAACCGTCTGGCCCATAGAACCGCCAAGGAAGTTGAACTCGAAGGCGCAAGCCACCAGTGGAATCCCGATTGTGGTGCCCTTCATGGCTAACAGGGCGTCTTTTTCGCCAGTCGCTTTCTGGGCCTGGCTCAGGCGATCTTTATAACGTTTGGTGTCTTTGAACTTAAGGCGGTCCCAAGATTCCAGGTCTGCGCCAATTTCTTCACGGCCGTCTGGATCCAAAAAAATATCAAGGCGGCGGCGGGCAGCCACTCGCAAGTGGTGATTACACTTCAGGCAAACGTCCAGATTTTTTTCCAGCTCGGGCTTGTACAGAAAAGCGCCGCATTTCGGGCACTTTTTCCACAGGCCTTCCGGCACACCGGTCCTCGTCTTGGATTCCGAGCGGATCTTGCTCGGCATTATCTTATCTAGCCAACTACTCATGATTTAATCCCGTCTGTAGAACCTGTTTTGATCGTTCTATTGTAAACACCCGCTACCGGCCAACAATTACACCATCGAATAGCGTGTTTGATAAGCCTATTCTGGCAGCATGCCATGCTGTGTAAACGTCTCATTCAATGAAACATAGTACATATAACGCCGGGCTGACCCAATTTTTCCAATCGCACACCCTGCCCCTGCGTTCTATTTAACCAATCCATGAGCCTATCAAGACCCAGCGCTTCTGGTCGCGGCTACGAAGTCTGCCATCTTTTTGGCGCATTTGATGCCTTTCTTACTTTTCGCGCCGCCGCTTTCCACGCCGCCACTGACGTCCACCGCCCAGGGCCGTACCTGCTGCACGGCAGCGGCAACGTTGTCGGGTTGCAAGCCTCCGGCCAATATCAGTGGCAACGGGCGCTGTTCAGGAATCAGCGACCAGTTAAAACCATGGCCGGTGCCCCCGTATTGCTCAGGGTGCCAGGCATCGACCAGCAAACCGGCTGAATTCTGGTACGCCTCAAAGGCCTGTTCAATCTGCCCTTGCTGCCGTACCCGTATGGCCTTAATCCAGCGGCGCTGGAACTGCTCACAGAAAGCAGCGGTTTCGTCACCGTGAAACTGCAGCAAATCCAGAGCCACCTGCTGCGATACCTGCCTGACAAAATCCGCCTGCGGATTCACAAACAACCCCGTTACGCTAACAAACGCCGGTATCCGCGCGGCCAGCTGCCGCGCCAGGTCAATACTGACAGCCCGCGGGCTAGGGTCGTAAAACACCAGACCGATGGCGTCAGCACCGGCGGCCACGGCAGCGTCTATATCTTCAAGGCGGGTCAGGCCACAGATTTTTACACGGCTAATCACAGTTGGACGGCCTTTGTTTGCGGTGAATATGGGTGGCCGCAACCGGCCGATTCTGCTCCGGGCTAAACCAGGGCTCTGCGAACGCCGGGCCACAGCTGGGCTGGGGAATTCCGAATTCGGCGGGATAACCCACGTCGACCAGGTACAAACCGTCAGGCGGTGCGGTTACGCCCGCCTGCCTGCGATCTTTCGTCGCCAGAATCTGGCCAATCCAATCCAGCGCCTGCTCCTGGCAACCCACGGCCATCAAGGCTCCGGCAATATTGCGCACCATGTGGTGCAAAAAAGCATTGGCCTGAACATCAATCACCAGATAATCGCCTTTACGGGTGACGCTGATGCTCTGTAAAAACCGAATTGGGCTGCGAGATTGACAGCCAGCGGCGCGAAAAGCACTAAAATCGTGCTCGCCTACCAGCGCCTGGGCCGCCTGATGCATGTTTTCGGCATTCAGAGGCCGAAAGTTCCAGCTAACCTGGCCGCGTTGAATGCCCGGGCGCACCGGATTGTTATAGATAATGTAGCGATAGCGACGGTAAACCGCAGAAAACCGGGCGTGAAAGTCACCCTGGCACTGGCCAGCCCAGCGTACGGAAATATCGAAAGGCAAGGCCGTATTAATGCCCATCACCCAAGAACGCATGGTGCGCAGTGATGATGTATCAAAGTGCACCAGCTGATAACTGGCGTGAACACCGGCATCGGTGCGGCCCGCACACACCATTTCTACGCTGTGATTGGCCACTTTACTGGCGGCTTTTGTCAGTTGCTGCTGCACAGCGCGAATACCGGATTTTTGTTGCTGCCAGCCGTGGAAGTCACGTCCATCGTATTCGAAGACCAATGCCACACGGCCGTTGCCGATGGGTGTATCCGCTGTAAGCGCCTGGGGTTCAAGAAACAAAAGTCAGCTCGATGTGTTGTCTGGGTGTTAAAAAACAAAGCCGGCGGTCAGAAGGCTCTGAGCACCGGCTTCGTTCAAAGGATTATAACCAATCAGGACAGATTTTTAAGCAGTTCCTTCGCTTCTGCCTTCTGTTCGGCGGTGCCTTCGAGCTCCACTTCCATCAAAATGTCGCGGGCGCCGTCAATATCGCCCATCTCAACGTAGGCCTGCGCCAAGTCCAGTTTGGTTGCTGCCTCGTCGGTGCCAGCCAGGAAGTCGAAATCATCGTCGTCACCCAGATCGCTCTCGTCAATTGTTTGAGGCGCACCAGCTGCCACAATGGGCAGGTCTTCTTCCAGGACGTCATCTTCCAGCAAATCGAATTCTGGCAGGTCGTCCTCAGGAAGATCATAGGCCGGGAGGTCTTCTTCGGGCAATTCCAGCGTCTCCAGATCGTCCAGGCTGATGTCATCTTCATCATCCTGGTTCTCGGCCAGCTTTGCGCCCAGCTCTTCCTCGGCTTCAACTTCAGCTTGTGGGTCGTCACCCATCTCCAAAGCCAGTAGTTCAGCGTCGGTCATTTCAGGCAGTTGCTCTGCTTCGAATTCGGATTCAGATTCGGCATCATCGCCACCGGCATGATTGGAGCTGTCTGCGCCATCCGCAAATTCGCCCATCAACGCCAGGTCATCGTCCGAAATCTCCAGATCCAATTTCTCCAGATCAGACTCCTGCATATCCAGATCCGGTTCCTGCATGTCCAGAGGCTTGAGTTCGGCCTCGGGGTCGTCTTTATCAAGCTCGGCATCCAGCTCGTCCAGGAAAGCCTCATCCAGGCTCAGGTCGTCATCGTCAGACGTATTGCCGGCCGTGTTGACGGTGTCGTCAGCCTTGGACAGCGGTGCGGCGTCTTCATCGGCAAATTCCCGAGCGAAGTCGTCGGACAACACAAAGTCTTCAAAATCTTCCGGAGCTTCAGGCTTTGCCAGCTCTTCCTTGTCGCCCAGGCCGTCAATGCCGCTCAGATCGTAGTCTATAGGATCGTCTGACGTTGGCTTGGCGCTGTCTTTTGCTTCGCCTGCTTCCTCATCGAAGCCCCCGAAAGAGCCGGCAAAGGAACCGGAGCGCAATTCAGATTCAAGATCATCAATGCTGGGTGCCGCTTCCGCCTGCTCAAGATCAGTCAGCAAACGATCAGCCTCTGCCATGGCCTGGTCATCGTCCAAAGCTCTGAGCTCGCCATACTGGCGTTCAAAAGCCACTCTGTCCTGGGCATCTGCGTAAACCGCCAGCAGTTTCAGGCGCAGTTCGGTGCGGCTAGGCTCGCGGGAAATCGCAGACTCCAGAGTATTCACCGCCTGTTCGTGCTGACCGTAAGCCAGGTAGGAATTAACCTCTGCCATAACGTCTGGTTCAGCATCGGGTGCTGGCGGTTCCTGATCGTCCAGGCCAAGATCCAGGTCAAACGAACCGGAACTGGGTACAGATTCAACCAAGGGTGCTTGTTCAAAGCCGTTATCGGCCTCGGTCTCTCTCTCAGTCGCAGTCTCAGTCGCAGTCTCGGTCCCGGCTGCATCCTGATTTTTAGATTTGCGGCGCGACACCAAAAGCAGCAGCAGTAGCAGCAAGAGCAAGCCGCCGCCCAGAACCATTTGGTACAGCAGGTTATTCATAATGCTGTTGACCAAACCACCTTGGGCTGCGCTTTCTTCAGCTGGATCAGGCTGTGCGATCTGGGGCTGCGCGTCTTGTTCAGGTTGCACTGCAACCGCACTGGCCGTTTCGGCTTCGGCGACACCATCCATTGCGGGTTCGTCAGCTGCATTCTGGTCCATACTGACGACCGCGTTATCGCCGTTCATACCCGCTTGCTGCATGTCGGCCAACTGGCTATTTTTCAGCTCCAGCAACCGCTGCAGGGTTTCTACCTGCTCTTGCAGTGCATCAACACGGGTAGTTAACTCGCTGTTTTCACGGCGAGCACTGTCAAGTTCTTCGAGCGCCACCGTGGTGCCGGCATCTGCGCCGTCAGCCTGGTTACCGTCAGTACCGGCAGATCCGCTCTGTTCAGTGTTATCGACGGCTTGCGGTGCCTCAGTCTCGGCCACAATCAGTTTCAGTTCCGCATCGCCGCCGTCTATCGCTGCGGGCGCAGATGGCGTAGCCGCTGGGCTGGCATCAATCGTTGCCCGGGTCGTGTTGACGTCCTGGTTTTGTGCTCGCACGACCTGATTTGCCTCGCCCTGGCCCAGGCGCTGGATTTGCGCCAGCGTGGGTGCGCGCAGAACTTCACCGCGTTTCAAACGGTTGATATTGCCGCCTATAAACGCATCGGGATTAATCTCTTGAATCGCCAGCATAACCTGCTGCACAGATACGCTGTTGTTTGGGCGCATCCTGGTGGCAATGCTCCACAGGGTATCAGACGAGGTTGTAGGGCCGTAAACACCGCCAGATGCAAGAGATTGTGCGGAACCAGAACTTGCGGGCGCCGGTCGGCTCACTGCGCCGCTATTGGCGCTGGGCGATGAGTTGCTGCGGCCAGCAGACGGTGCCGCTACAAGCGGTTCCCGGATGCCGGTTTCTGCCGCATACACAGGTGGGTCTACCAACACCGCGTATTCGCGCAGCAAACGGCCACTGGGCCAGGTCAGCTCCAGCAGAAAATTGAGGTACGGCTCCCGTAACGGTTCACGGGAAGACACGCTGACCGCCAGGCTGCCATCACTGCGGGTAACCACCTGAAATTTTAGCTTACTGGCAAACTGGCCGCGATTAAGACCCACCCGTTGATAGGCGGATTCAGAAGCCACATTGACGAAAACATCACCAGGGCTAACGCCGCGACTCTGGCGTAGCACAATTTGCGCATCCAGGGGCTCATTCAAGTAGGACTGCAGCTCCACCTCCCCCAATCCCAGGGCTTGTGCAACGCCGGAGCCAAGACCTCCAGCCAGTGCCAGAGCAACCGCAAGCTTGCGTACCTTCATGCTTTTTCCTTTCCAGTCTCCGTTATTCGTACCTGCTTCGGTGCACGGCGGCGTTAAAGCAGTTTCGGACGAGGTTGGATGACTTCCGTCTGGGTGTTGTATAAGTGTGGCGGAACTTTAATCCTCAACGCGGCAAGTATTGTTGATAAGCATCATTTTATCAATAAATCAACGTTCTTCAGTGCACTGCTGCGCTACTTTGCCAACTCTTGATCGCAAACACACAGCCATCACGAAGATTAAGTTATTGCGGGCGCTGAGGAGACACCGGCTTTTATAGTTATGAAAATAACAGGGGCGAAGGCTGAAAGCAGCCTTCGCCCCTCACCGGTTGGTTGAAACCGGACGCAGTTGGCATTAATCAACGACTTTGAAGAATTCGCAGCATGCGCCTCAACGGTTCTGCCGCACCCCACAACAGTTGGTCACCCACGGTGAACGCAGAAATATACTCCGGCCCCATGGTCAATTTGCGAATACGGCCCACGGGAATACTCAGAGTGCCGGTGACTTTCGCCGGTGTCAGCTCGTTCATGCTGGCTTCACGCTCGTTGGGAATAACTTTCACCCAATCGTTGCCGGCGGCCAGAATCTTCTCGATTTCAGCAACAGGAAGATCTTTGCGCAGCTTTATGGTCAGTGCCTGACTGTGTGAACGCATGGCACCGATTCGAACGCACAAACCGTCGATAGGAATAGGATTGTCGCTACGGCCCAGAATCTTGTTGGTTTCAACACCGGCTTTCCACTCTTCCTTGCTCATACCGTTTTCGAGCTGCTTGTCGATAAACGGAATTAGGCTGCCCGCCAGGGGCACACCAAAGTGCTCGGTCGGGAAGGCGTCGCTGCGCATGGTGTCGGTCACCTTGCGATCAATCTCAAGAATCGCAGAAGACGGGCTTTCCAGCTCGGCTTTAACACTGCCGTTCAGCTCGCCCATCTGGTTCAGCAGCTCTCGCATGTTCTGCGCGCCGGACCCGGAAGCGGCCTGATAGGTCATGGGCGATACCCATTCAATCAAGTCCTGCTCCAGCAAACCACCCAAGGCCAACATCATCAGGCTCACGGTGCAGTTGCCGCCAATGTAATCTTTCACGCCTTTGTCGAGCGCTGCATCAATCACGTTACGGTTAACCGGGTCTAGCACAATCACAGAATGGTCAACCATGCGCAGGGTAGACGCAGCGTCTATCCAGTAGCCGTTCCAGCCGGCGTCACGCAGCTTCTGATACACCGCCGAGGTGTAGTCGCCGCCCTGGCAGGTCAAAATCACGTCCAGGGTTTTCAGAGTGTCAATATCGAAGGCGTCCTGCAGCGGCAGAATGCCATCGCGGCCCACATCCGGCGCCGGTTGCCCGGTTTGCGACGTGGAAAAGAATACCGGTTCGATATCCGCGAAATCGTTTTCTTCACGCATGCGCTGCATGAGGACAGAACCCACCATGCCACGCCAACCTACAAGCCCAACTCGCTTCATGTGACTTTCAAACCTTTTTTATACCTGCCCGGGCCGGTTTCGCGGGCCCGGGCGGAGTGAATGTTAAAGCTGCGACAGCACCGCTTCACCCATTTCACGGGTAGAAGACCGGGTGCAGCCTTCCGACATTATATCCGCTGTGCGCAACCCCTGGTCCAGTACCTTGCCAACCGCGGTTTCAATGGCTGCTGCGGCGGCGCTCTCATCCAGACTATAGCGTAGCATCATCGCAACGCTAAGAATGGTCGCCAGCGGATTCGCAATGCCTTTGCCGGCAATATCCGGCGCCGAACCATGGCAAGGCTCGTACATGCCCTGCTTCGCCGAGTTCATAGAAGCCGATGGCAGCATGCCGATGGAGCCTGTCAGCATAGCGGCTTCGTCAGAAAGAATATCACCAAACATATTGCCGGTTACAATCACGTCAAACTGTTTGGGTGCGCGCACCAGCTGCATCGCGGCGTTATCCACGTACATGTGCGACAGCTCTACGTCCGGATACTCAAGCTTCAACTCGTTCATGATCTCACGCCACAGCACCGTCACTTCCAGCACGTTGGCCTTGTCGACCGAGCATAGTTTTTTGCCGCGCTGCTGGGCCGTTTCAAACGCCACCCGGCCAATACGACGAATTTCCGTCTCGGTGTAGGCGTAGGTGTTATAGCCCTGGCGCTCACCGCTTTCCAGTTGCCGCACACCCCGGGGCTGACCGAAGTAGATACCGCCGGTCAGCTCACGGATAATCATGATATCAAGGCCCGACACTACTTCAGGCTTCAGCGAAGAAGCAGACGCCAGCTGCGGATAAAGAATAGCCGGGCGAAAATTGGCAAACAGCTCAAGGTTGGAGCGCAGTCCCAGCAAACCTTTTTCCGGGCGCTTGGCCATCGGCAGGGCGTCCCACTTCGGGCCGCCAACGGCGCCCAGCAGAATCGCATCGGCCTTGGAGGCCAACTCCAGGGTTTCATCCGGCAGCGGAGTGTCAGAATCATCCAGCGCAGCACCGCCAACCAAGCCGTGCTGAAAGCTCAAATCAAGTTTGAAAGACTCATTCACCCGGCGCAGTACTTTTTCGGCTTCGCCCATGATTTCAGGGCCAATGCCGTCGCCCGGCAGCAGTAATATGGTTCGTGACATATCAGGTTCCTTGATATCGGTTTCGACATTGGTTTAACAGGAAAATTACTGGCCGGCACCAAACAGCCAGGGCGCGGTTTTGCGACGCGCATCTTCGTAATGCTGGATCACATCGGCGTCTTCCAAAGTCACACCAATATCGTCCAGGCCATGCAGCAGGCAGTGGCGACGAAAGCCGTCTACGTCGAAGCTGAAAGATTCCCCAGACGGCGTGATAACGGTTTTCGCTGCAAGATCCACCGTCAGTTCATAGCCTTCGCTGGCCTCAGCTTCAATAAACAGCTGATCAACTATTTTTTCATCAAGAACAATAGGCAACAGCCCATTCTTAAAGCAGTTATTATAAAAAATATCAGCAAAACTGGGGGCAATAATCACCCGAAAGCCGAAATCTTCCAGCGCCCAAGGCGCGTGTTCGCGGCTGGAACCGCAGCCAAAATTGGTACGGGCCAGCAGCACACTGGCGCCGCTGTAGCGTTTCTGGTTCAGCACAAAATCCGTGTTTAACGGGCGTTGGGAATTGTCCTGACCAGGCTGGCCCTCGTCCAGATAACGCAATGGATCAAACAGATTGGGGCCGAAGCCGGTGCGTTTGATGGACTTCAAAAATTGCTTGGGAATGATCAGGTCCGTGTCCACATTGGAACGGTCCATGGGGGCTACCAGGCCCTGATGTTGGGTAAATGCGCGCATGGTCATTGTCTCCTGTGGATCAGTTCAGCATTTCACGAACGTCAACAAAATGGCCGGCAATCGCTGCCGCCGCTGCCATAGCCGGGCTAACCAGATGGGTACGCCCACCAAAGCCCTGACGCCCCTCAAAGTTGCGGTTAGAAGTAGACGCACAATGCTCGCCCTGGCCCAACTTATCGGCGTTCATGGCCAGGCACATAGAGCAACCGGGGTCGCGCCATTCCAGGCCCGCTTCCAGAAAAATCTTGTCCAGCCCTTCGGCTTCGGCCTGCAACTTCACCAGGCCTGAACCTGGCACTACCATGGCCTGCTTCAAACTCGCCGCCACTTTGCGACCCTTAACCACCAGCGCCGCTTCGCGCAGATCTTCAATACGGCTGTTGGTGCAAGAACCGATAAATACCCGATCCAACTTGATGTCGGTGATCAACTGATTGGGCTGCAAGCCCATGTATTTCAGCGCACGTTCAAGCCCTTCCCGTTTTATCAAGTCGGTTTCTTTCGCCGGGTCTGGCACCTGGCCGGCCACGTTCGCCACCATTTCCGGGGATGTGCCCCAGCTCACCTGAGGCTGAATATCCGCACCTTCAAGCTCTACTACTTTGTCGAATTCGGCGTTCGGGTCACTGTGCAAGGTGCTCCAATGAGCAACGGCTGCATTCCAGGCTTCACCCTTGGGTGAAAACGGCCGACCCTTGATGTAATCAATAGTGGTGCCGTCTACCGCCACCATGCCAACGCGGGCGCCGGCTTCAATCGCCATATTGCACACCGTCATCCGGCCTTCCATGCTCAGGCTTTGTATGGCTTCGCCGCCAAACTCGATAGCATGCCCGGAACCGCCAGCGGTACCGATTTTGCCAATAATCGCCAGCACTACGTCTTTGGCGGTTACGCCTTTACCCAACTGGCCATTCACTTTCACCAGCATATTTTTTATTTTCTGCTGCACCAGGCACTGGGTAGCCAGCACGTGTTCCACTTCCGAGGTGCCAATACCGTGGGCCAGGCATCCGAACGCACCGTGAGTCGAGGTATGGGAATCACCGCAGACAATGGTCATACCGGGCAAGGTTGCACCCTGCTCGGGCCCGATCACGTGCACTATTCCCTGGCGCTGGTCTTTAATCTTGAATTCAAGAATGCCGAACTCGTCGCAGTTGCTGTCCAGGGTTTCTACCTGAATGCGCGATATCGGGTCCACAATGCCGTCGATTCCCATGGCGCGGTCAGTGGTAGGCACGTTATGGTCGGGCGTTGCCAGGTTGGCATCAATCCGCCAGGGCTTTCGGTTGGCCAGGCGCAGACCTTCAAACGCCTGCGGCGACGTCACTTCGTGCAGCAGGTGGCGGTCAATGTAAATAAGGGCAGAACCGTCATCACGCTGTTTTACCAGATGATCGTCCCACAATTTGTCGTATAAGGTTTTACCCGCCATGATCGCTCTCTCATCGTTTTGGGGTTTGAAAATCGCATCACCGTTGGTAAGGCTGCGCCCTTTGAAGTTCTGATTGTCTGAACAGTTTAAAGTGCCTCGCCAATAACCTCAATTCATGTTTTTTATGCATAGCATTCCTATTTGGAATACTACCGAATAGAATGAACCGTTTCAGGGTGTTGTAAAAAGCACTTTTAGTCGACGACGGTCGTGGTGACTATGGATTCCAATACTCTGCGCGCCTTTTTGGCCATTGTTGACCAGGGCTCGTTCTCTGAAGCCGCCGAGCAGCTGCACATTACCCAACCTGCCATCAGCAAGCGGTTGGCCGCTCTGGAAGTCCAGCTCGGCGCCGAACTGGTTGATCGCAGCCAGCGCCAGCTCAAACTGACCGACGCCGGCACACGGCTGCTGCCCCACGCCAGGCGGATTCTGGATGAAATCCACAACGCCCGCATTGCGCTGTCACCAAGCACCCGCGAAGTGGCCGGTAAGCTACAGATTATTGCCAGCCACCACATTGGCCTGCACCACCTGCCAAACTGGTTGCGGCGCTTCAAGCGCGACTATCCGCAGGTCAGCCTTGATCTTCAGTTTATGGAATCAGACGCCGCCTACGCCCAGATGCGCAAACGCGGCGCCGAACTGGCGTTTGTTACCCTGAGCGACGGCATAGACCCGAACTTTAAGGTGTACGCCCAGTGGCCAGATCCAATGGCGTTTGTGGTCGGGCCGGAGCATCCGCTGGCAGCGCTGGAGCAGCCTACTCTGGCGGACTTGTCTGGCCACGCTGCGCTATTGCCAGACACCAGCACGGGAACTTACCGGTTGGTCAGCCGGCTGTTTATGGAGGCCAACCTGCCGTTGAGCTCGCAAATGCCCACAAATTACCTGGAGACCCTGAAAATGATGACCAGTGTGGGTCTTGGCTGGAGCGTATTGCCGGTGCGCATGTTAGACAGCAGCCTGCGGGTGCTGCCGGTGGCGCATTCGGTGGCGCGGTTGATGGGGGCTATTGGCCTGTCAGGCAGAGACCTGAGCGGTGCCGCCCAGGCTCTGCTGGCGATTGTGGAGCAACAGGAACCCAAGGCAAAGCGGGGACGGATTTGAAATCCGTCCCCTACCTCTCACCGCAGACCGCACACTGGGGACAGATTTCAAATCTGTCCCCTACTTTCCTCCAGCCTCGGCGGCGGTTGCAAGCCGCGCCAGGCGGCGGCAAGCGCCAGGGCGGTAACAACCGCGCTGCCCAGGAAGGCCGCGGAGGTGTCGATGCCGTCTACCAGAAACCCCGCACCCCAGGCGCCCAGCGCGCCGCCGGCACCAAAGGTTAGCCCGCTATAAAGAGCCTGCCCCTGGCCGTGATGGTGGCGGCCAAAAAAGCCTTGAATGTACTGCACCGACACCGCATGTAATGCGCCGTAAGATGCCGCATGCAACAGCTGGGCAAATATCAGCACCGGCAGCACCGACGCCATTTCCGCAATCAGCAACCAGCGCAGCAGGGTTAGCAGCAAGGCCGCCAGCACAATGTGGCGCACGCTGAAACGCGCGCCCAGGCGATGCATCACCATAAACAGGACAATTTCGGCGATCACACCCAGTGACCACAGCAAGCCAATGGCCAGCTTGCCGTAGTCGTGCAGCTGCAGGTGAATACTGAAAAACGTGTAGTAAGAGCCGTGGGCCACTTGCAGTAAAAAGTTCATCACAAAAAACGCAATCACCGCAGGATGGGTCAGAATGGCTTTTAGGCTGCCCCGCGGGGACTTCTGCTTACGAACGATTTTTTCAACAGGCAGCATCCAGGCCGACACCGCAATGCCGGCAAACAGGGGAATCAACAGCATCGGCAAGTATCGAATATCCACCCATTCCAGCAGCACGCCAATCAACGCCACTGCCGCAATAAAGCCCACCGAACCCCATAAGCGGATTTTGCCGTATTGGTCCCGCTGTGCACCCAGAACCTGCAGAGTGATGACTTCGTAAAGGGGCAGCACCGCGTTCCAGAAAAAAGTGAACGCCAGCATCACCAGCAGCAGGCCGGTAAAGCCCGGCTCCAGAAGCACACCAGCAAAACACAGGGAACCGGTGATCGTACCGAAGCGGACCAGCCGCACCCTTTGCCCGGTGCGGTCGCCCAAATGGCCCCACACGCTCGGGGCCACAATCTTGGTAAGCTGGATGGTCGCCATCAGACTGGCGATTTGCAGATAGGAAAAACCGCGACCGTCAAGGTAAAGCGACCAGTACGGCAGCATTCCGCCCAACAGGGCGAAGAACCAGAAATACAAATTCGACAGGCGCCAGTGCGTCACTGTTACCCCTTACCTTTGATTCGCGCCGCTACCTTTCAGTACCATTTTTAAGCCAGTAGGGACGGATTTCAAATCCGTCCCTGGTGTAGGAGCGAGGAGTGGGGACGGATTTCAAATCCGTCCCCGGTGTCTCATCCCTGGTCTATCAAAGCTGAGGCAGCACCGGCGTGGTTACCCGCACGTCGGCGTTCTGGCCGCGATGGCGCAGATAGTGGTCCATCAGCACAATGGCCATCATTGCCTCGGCGATGGGCGTGGCGCGAATGCCCACGCAGGGGTCGTGGCGGCCGGTGGTAATAATCTCCACCGGGTTGCCGTCGACATCAATACTCCGACCCGGCAAGCGCAGGCTGGAGGTAGGTTTGAGTGCGATACTGGCCAGAATGGGCTGGCCGGAGGAAATACCCCCCAGAACGCCGCCGGCTTGATTTGACAAAAAACCTTCCGGCGTCATTTCATCCCGGTGCTCGGTGCCTTTTTGATCAATACAGCCAAAACCGGCACCAATTTCAACGCCTTTCACGGCGTTAATGCTCATTAAAGCATGGGCAAGTTCTGCGTCTAGTCGGTCAAACACCGGCTCGCCCAGCCCCGGTGGTACGCCTTCGGCCACCACGTTAATACGAGCGCCAATCGAGTTGCCTTCTTTAACCAACGCTTCCATGTAGGCTTTCATTTCCGGCACTTTGCTGGCATCCGGGCAGAAAAACGGATTCTGGTGTACCTGCTCCCAATCCAGGGTTTCGGCTTTTATCGGGCCTAATTGGCTCAGGTAGCCACGCACGGTAATGCCTAGGCGCTGCAGCAGGAATTTGCGCGCAACGGCGCCAGCGGCCACCCGCATAGCGGTCTCGCGGGCCGAGGAACGCCCGCCACCGCGATAATCCCGCTCACCGAATTTGTGGTGATAGGTGTAATCGGCGTGAGCCGGGCGAAACTGGGTGGCGATTTTTGAATAATCTTTAGAGCGCTGGTCGGTATTTTCAATCAGCAGACCAATGGATGTGCCAGTGGTGCGGCCTTCGAATACGCCGGAAAGAATGCGCACTTCATCGGCTTCGCGGCGCTGGGTGGTGTAGCGCGACGTGCCCGGTTTGCGGCGATCAAGATCGTACTGCATGTCTTCTTCAGACAGCTCGAGCCCCGGCGGACAGCCATCAATCACACACCCCAGAGCGGCCCCGTGGCTTTCACCAAACGTGGTCACCGTGAACAGCTTGCCAAATGTGTTTCCAGACATAATTCAGTATCTTATCCAGTTGTTATAAAAAAGGTGTAAAGATTTTATCAGCTGTTCGACAGGTATTTACGCAAGTCTTTAGCGACAATAGCGAGCACCCCGTCGCCGCCGTTTTCAAACTCCAGCCAGGTCAGCGGCAGCTGAGGATAGGCCGCATCCAGCTCTGGCCAGCTGTTACCGACTTCCACAATTAACAGACCGTTGTCGGTCAGCCGATCAGCCGCTCCGGCCAATATGCGATGGGCAATCTCCAGGCCGTCTTCACCGGCCGCCAGGCCCAATACTGGCTCATGGCCGAACTCCGCTGGCATGCTGGCCAGGTCGTGCGCGTTCACATAGGGCGGGTTGCTCAGAATCACATCGTAACGTTCATTCAGATTGCTGAACACATCCGATTGCACGGTGCGCACCCGCTCACCCAGCTGATGCAATGTAATATTGGAATCGGCCACCGCCAGCGCGTCAGTAGAAATATCCGCCAGGTCCACCTTGGCGTCTTCAAACACCGTAGCGGCGGCAATGCCAATACAACCACTGCCGGTACACAAATCCAGAATGCGCTCCACATACACATCGCCCAACCAGGGCTGCAAACCGTTCTCCAGCAGCTCGGCCAGCGGCGAACGTGGCACCAGCACCCGTGAATCCACGTTAAATGGCAGCCCCATAAACCAGGCTTCGCCCAACAGATAGGCCAATGGAACCTGCTCTTCTACCCGGCGCTCTATGCGCTCCAGAATCAGCTCGCGCTCTTCGCGCACCAGGCGCGCATCCAGAAACAGGTTATTGTTTTCCAGCGGTAAATGCAGGCTGCGCATAACCAGCTGGACCGCTTCGTCCCAAACGTTGTCGGTGCCATGGCCAAAGTACAGCGGCGACTTGGCAAAACGGGAACAGGCGTAACGCAAAAAATCGCGTACGGTGGCCAAATCATCAACGGGGCTGGTCACGGCAAAAGAGTCCTGTCTGAACGGAAAATGGGCCCACAGTATACGTGTTTCGGCTGTCTTGCGCGCGGCCTAAACCGGCTTAAACCGCGAGCGGGCCTGAGCTGCTGTGGTCTTGCTCATAGCGGTCCAAAGCCGCTGCCATGCGCTCACGACCCAGCTGAATCAGCTCTGGCGCTTTGTGGAAATCGTAGCTGCGGCACACGTTTTTCGGAATATTCACCAACAGGTCAGGCGGGTAGCCGGCAATTTTGTACTGCACCAGCACGCTCTGCATGGTTTCAATGGCCAGGTTCATTACCTCGAACTTGCCGATACCCAGCTTGTCCCAATCAATGGTCTCAACTTCGCCCTGCTGTTTGCCAGTGCTGCCCGGTTCTGGTGTTTTCGGGCTTTGTACCGCTTCTTCTTCTTCCTGCTTACGCTGTTTTTTGGCATTCTGCTTTTGCACTTCGCGGCTGATTTTATCTTCCGCAGGTTCGCCGTCGACTTTGCCGCCGGCCAACCCTTTCAATGTGTCCCAGTCAAACCAGCGCGACGCTTTTTCGCGCATGGCGCTCATCCACTCTTCACTGTCGTCATCATCGTCGAGGCTGGTAAAAGCCGCATCCGACAGGCGCTGGCGGCGGTCGTCTTCACCCGCCAGGTTCACCGCAACAATCAAGTCGGCGTGGGCCGAAATGGTCGGAATGATCGGCAGCGGGTTCAGGGTGGAGCCATCGACCAGCACCCGGCCGTTCAGCACCAGCGGCGTAACCACACCGGGAATAGCCACCGATGCGCGTATGGCCTGGTCCAGCGGGCCTTCCTGAAACCAGATTTCTTTATGGCCCAGCAGGTCTGTGGCGACCGAGGTAAACGCAATGGGCAGGTCTTCTATGCGCGTATCGCCTAGAATGTCGCTTACAATAGAAAAAATTTTGTCACCACGAATAGCGCCCACCGCACTAAAGGTAACGTCCAGCAGCCTTAGCACATCAAACTGCCCTAACCCCGTTACCCAGTCTTTGTACTGCTGCAGTTTTCCCGCGGCGTACATGCCGCCCACCAGCGCCCCCATAGAGCAACCGGATATGGCAATAATTTCATAGCCGCGCTCGTTAAGCACTTCAATAGCGCCAATATGGGCATAGCCGCGGGCACCGCCGCTGCCCAAGGCGAGCGCTACGGTAGCGCGCTTTTGCCGAGACGCCGGCTTTTTGTCTTTGCCGGTTTCCGGCGCACCGGCAGAATCCAGGCCGCCGCTTTCGACCACCCCGGAACTGCTGCTCGCAGCAGTTTTCGCGGGACCTGCCGCCAGGCTTTTGCCAGCAGCTGCAACAGCCTTGTCATCGTCTTTAGATGTCATTCCATCACCTTGAAATAACTAAAATTTCCACACGGTTACCCTTGCGCAGCGGATCTGACTGAACGATGCTCGGGCCCACCACCACTAACTGCTGGCGTTCCTTCACAATGCCAGTTTGCACCAGCAAATCAGACATGGATTCACCGGCCGTGCGCGCGCGAGCCATGGCGTCTTCCAGCGGCTCGCTGCCTTCCAGTTCCGAGTAGGTGATCAGTATCACGGTACTGCCGTCGGCATCGGCCCAGTCCCGTAACATGCGGCGGTCCTTTGATTTCCAGTCAAAGCGCACAATAAAGCCGTCTTGCCAAGCTACGATTAAAGGCCCGCGAATGCGACTTTGCAGGGATCCCAGGCCTGGCACCACGGCGCCCGAGCCAACCTCGAAGTGCTCTACCCAGACGTATTCGCTCTGGTTACCGCGGGTAACCGTGTATACCAGAGTCAGCCAGCGCTGGCCGTCTTCGCTGACGGTGCCCACCACCAGGTAATCCTGTGCGGTATCCCGGCCAAGCAGCATGGATTTGTCAAAAATCTGATTGGCCCACACGTTGCTGCGGCCGCAGCGCACGCCTGTACATTCGAACAAGATGTTAGCGCCGGAATTCAGCAGCTCCTGGCGATAGTGATTCAACGCACCCACCCGGCTGGCGTCTGCGTTAATGCGATACAGCAGGCTGTTGCCGGATACCGGCAGCCGAGCCATCACATCGGAGCGAATTTCGCTGTTAATCTCCCGCACCGGGCTGAACAGAACAAGATGCCCACCCGACTCCAACGGCCGGGTTTCTTCCAGCTCTGACGCGGGAAACTTCTCTGGAGCTGTCTCCGGAAATGCCGCCAGTGCCTGCTGGCTCGCTACAGCGAGCATCGCACCCAATATTAACGCAGCTCCAATTACAAAGTTTTTCGCACATCGATCATTCAACACAGCATCACCTATTGATTCAAAAATCGTTTAACAGCCAGGGTCACCGGACGGGTGTCGCCATCCAGATGACAGTGGTGGCCGCCGGGAACATCAACCTGCTGGAAATCTTTAATCACTTGGGCGCGGGCCTGGGTTGTGTCGGCGTTGTCTGCCAACAAACCGGATTGCGCCCGCACAAATAATGTTGGTGTGCTCAGCGCCGCCAAAGACGCCCGCACCTGCTGTTCTGACAGCATCAGCGCCGAAGGATGACGCAGCCGCGCATCGGTGCGCCACAACCAGCCGCTTTCCACCTTTTGCATATTACGGGGTATAAGGGCCAGAGCAGCTTCCGGGCTCAAAGGACTCAGGCCGCCGGCCCGTACTTTCGCCGCTGTCGCCAAATCCGGATACAACGTCGGCTTGCCAGAGCCCGCCAGGCGTTTGCTGATGGAGCGGCGCAACTGCGGAATCACATCGTGTTCGTGGCGACTGAGCGCACCCAGGCTGTCAATCAGCACCAGTTTGCGCACACGCTCAGGGAATGCCGCAGCGTAAAGCGCTGCAACAATACCGCCAAGGGAGTGCCCAACCAGGTCCAGCGGAGTTTTGTCAGCGTCAAAGTGAAGCTCGATCAGTTCGGCAAGATCCGCTACGTAATCCATCAACACATAATGTTGCCCCGGCGGGCGATGGCCGGAATGGCCGTGGCCTGCAAAATCAAACGCGTACACGTCACCCAGGCTGGTCAGTTCGGGTGCCAGATGGGTAAAGGTTTCGCTGTTATCCAGCCAGCCGTGCAGCAACAGCGTTGGCCGCCGGTTCGGGGCTTCAGGCTGTGCGGGCCAGCTCAAACCCGCCAGCGTGATGTGTTCCAGTGGCCAGAGAGCTTCCTGCCCGGCAGCGGTTTCTGTGCCTGTATCCGCCAAAGCGGCAGCAACTTGGGTCATCGGGTACCTCAGAGTGTATGGGTGGGGCGGTCTGAACTCAGCGAACCCGCCAAATACGACTCGATTTTGGTTCTGGCCAATTCGGCGTCGTCATTAAACTGTACGCCAATGCCGGCCGCACGGTTCCCTTGCGCGCCTTTTGGTGTAATCCAGATAACTTTGCCAGACACCGGTAATTTCTCCGGTTCGTCCATCAGATTGAGCAGCAAAAACACCTCGTCACCGAGCTGATATTGCTTTTGGGTGGGAATAAACAAACCACCCTGGCGGATATAAGGCATGTACGCAGCGTAAAGCACTGCTTTGTCTTTGATGGTCAGGGTCAATATGCCACTGCGATTTCCGAATCCGGGCCCCATAACAAATACCTTATCTGTGATGTGTCAATAAATGTTGCAACAAAATTTGTCAATAAACGTTTCGGCAAAGGTTTCAATAAATATCTGTTAATCATAACAGTAGCGAGACCGATGCGGGTATTTGCCGGCTCTTCAATCAACATTGGCCCGCGCGGCTGTCTCAGCCGGCTCGCTGGCGTTTTGGCATCAGTTGTTGCCACGCCAGCAGCAACCGGCTGGCTTCCAGCTCCGGGCTGGCATTGTATACAACGGCTTCACGGCCTTCGTGCACCGCGTCCAGCAATGCATGGGCGCGCCAGGGCGGATTGCAGCCGGCCAGAAAGCGCAGCATATCCGCAGCTTCACGGTGCGCCGGCTCACTCCCGGCGCTGAGGCGGGCCAGGTCTGCGGCCCAGCCTTCGAACAGCCACAGGGTTTCATCCAGCCCCAGGGCTTTGAAGGCTTTGGCGGCATCGGCCAGAGTCATCTGGTTTTTCATGAAATCGCGAAAACCACAAAAAGCCGCGTCGTGCAGCGCTATAAAGCCGCCGTTCAGATAATCCAAAGCCAGCCTTGGGGCATTGCCGGCGAGCATCAACGCTTTCGCCACGGCGATACTTTCGGGCTGTTTCTCAGACGGCAGCAGGGTCAGCTGGCTCACCAGCCAGCGTTCAGCGTCGGAGGCTTCAGGTACCGGCAAATTATGAGTCTGGCAGCGCGAGCGAATCGTGGGAATCAGCGGCCGGCCGCTTTCCTGCAACAGCAGCAGCACGGTATCGCCGCTGGGTTCTTCCAGAGTTTTCAGCAAGGCGTTAGCGGCGTTGATATTGAGCTGGTCGGCGCGATCAATAATCGCAATCTTGCGCTGGCCCACCTGAGGTGACGCCGAAGCAAACGCAATCAATTCCCTGATTTGAACAATGCGTACCATGCGCGATTTTTCAGGGGCGTATACCCGCACGTCCGGATGGCTGCCGGCACGTTTCAATTCGCACTGCTTGCAGTGGCCGCAAGCTTGTGGCATTCCCCGGGAGTCGGTTTGCAGCTGGTCACACAACAACAAACCGGCAACCGCATCGGCCCAGGCACGTTTACCAACACCGCGCTCGCCATTAATAATCAGTGCGTGGGGCAGCCGCGACTCCGTCAGCTGTTTCTGTACGCTGTGCCAGGCTTTTGCCAGCCAGGGCATATCGGTCGCAATATCGGTGTCCTGATGTATCAATCCTTTGCCTCGCTGCTCGCTCAAAATGATTCGCTAGATTTAGTGGAAGCCGCAACTGTACCCGCCGCCGCCTGCCGCCGCTGCCGTTTCATGCGGGCCAGCAAGCGTCGCAGACGGCGAATGTCAGACGCCGGCTCCACAGCGGCATCGGCCGTTTGGCGACTGTATTGGCGACTATAGTAGTGAGTATTGACCACACCAGCAAAAACTCTGGCCGAATCCGCCAGCGCCGGTTCCGCCCGCGCCAGTCGTTCAGCCAGGCCCAGGGGCGTTTCACCCTGGCGCACAGGCACGCCAACACCCTCGCAAAACCTTTGCCACCGTTGAAGCTGACGCGCCACACCGGTGCTGCGACGGCCCTGCCGGCCGCGCCAGCCGCTGATCAACCCGGCCAGCAACAGTGCGGCTGCCACAGTACCGGCGCTGATATAACCCAGATCGCGCATGGTAAGGCCACCGGGCAAGCGCGACAGCAGGTCCATCTGGCTCTGGCCCTGATACCCTACCACCCAGCGTTGCCACTGATAATTGACGCGATCCAGCTGCAGGCTGGCCCAGGTCAGCAGGGGCAAGTTGCCGTATTTTTGCGGCGACAGCCAGCTGTTTTCCAGAAACGAACCTTCCTCTGCCATCGCCTCCCGCAGGCCGGATTCAATGCGCGACGGCGCAATCGCCGCGGTCGGGTCAAGCCGAATCCAACCCGCACCCTCAAACCAGCCTTCTACCCAGGCGTGGGCGTCGTACTGACGCACAATCAGGTATTCGTCTCCGGCCCCGGATTCACCGCCCTGATACCCAACAACTATTCGCGCGGGAATACCGGCCGCACGCAGCACAAAGGTCATGGCGCCGGCGTAGTGGGCACAAAAACCCCGTTTCACATCGAACAATAAGGCGTCAATACCGTCATCGGGCATGGCCGGCGGCCGCAGGGTGTAAAAGTACGGCTGCTGGCGGAAACGCTGCAGCAGCGCAGCGGCTACCCCACGGTCGTCATAACGGCTGCGCAGTTCATCAGCCAAAGCCCGGGCCCGCGGGTTGCCACGGCCAGGCAGTTGCAACAATTGGCGGCGCTGCGCCGGTGACAGTTGCGCGTCAGCATTGGCCGCAGGCGTTTCCAAGGCCAGGCGATAGCGCACGCTGGTGTCCGCAGGGCGGCGGAAGCGAAACAGATCTTCCTCTACTTCTACTTCTTCAATATTGGGCGATGCCGCCACCGAGTCCGCCAGCGCGAACGCCCAGCTCTGATCGGTAGGCTCCAGCAATATTTCGTATTGGTTTGCGTCCAGAGGCCCGGATACGCCTTCGATTTCAACCCGCCCCAAGCGCCGAAAAGCGGGCTGCGCGGACTGTTTCCAGCTTGCGCCGTCAAGATAATCCAGGGTCAGGCCGCGCCAATAGCGTTGCGGCTGGGGTGGTGCCGGCCCACCGAAGCTCACGCGAAACGCACGTTCGCTGCTCTGAGCCAGGCTGGAAATATCCCCCGGGGTCATCTGATCGCTTATGCCGCTGCGGGCCTGGCCCGACACCAGCGGTACGCTCCACAGGGGCGCCATGCGCGGAAAGAACACAAACAGCACAATCACCACCGGCAGCATTTTTAGCAGCAAGCTCGCTAGCCGGCGGCCACCAGAGCGCACACCGGCTGGCAATTCGGGCGCGTTCAGCACCTGCAAACCCATCAGCAGCAACACCACCGCGGTAAAATTCAGCAGGGTCCAGTGTATGGCCTGGTGAAACAAAAAATTCACCGCGGCCATGTACAGCAGTATGAAAAACAACACGTAAAAATCACGGGCACTGCGGGTTTCAAGCCATTTAAGCGCCACGCACAACACAAAAAACGACGCGGCTGTGTCTACCGTGAACTGGCTTTTTACCGTGGCCACGTACACTCCGCCCAACACCACCACCAGCCCCGTTCGCCACCATCTTCCAGGTAAGCGTACACGGCCCAACCGCGCCAGCCAGCGCCAGAGCATAAGCGCAACACACACCACCAAAAGCCAGGGCGGCAGCCGGTCCCATTGTGGCACCAGCAGTATGGTAAACGCCGCCACTAACCATAAAAGTGCCTTGCCAGGCAGTTGCGCAGCCGGCGCTTGCACGCCAGAACCGAGGGCTGGCGAAGGTTGTTTGTTACCTCGGCGGGTAGTCATTGCGGGCTCCCGTTGCTGGCGCCACTCAGCAGTTCCGGGTCGGCGCTAGTGGATTTCAAGCGACTGCCAAAGCGGCGGGGCTTGTTGTCACGGGGCTTCTCTAGCCCCCACACCGCCAGCGCGCGCTGGCAGCGCAATGCGTGGGCAGCGCCGCTGTCTGGCTCTATTAACTGCCCCGGCAAACTCAGCCCGTAGCGCACACCCAGGCGCTGACGGTCATCCACCAGAAACGCCAGATAACTTAAACGCATTTCGTTACTTGCACCTATAAACGCCTGAAAATCCAACCATTGTGGACTTCCAGCCTGCCCTTGCCAGTCTGCCACCACCAGCTGCCCGGTGCGGGCAAAGCGTTTCCACAGTACTCGCTGGCTGGAATCGCCTTCGCGCCAGGGCCGCAAATCGGCGCTGTCTGAACCCGCCTGAACACTGGCCACCGCCTCGCTTTCGCCGTCCTCGGCGGTGGCCCGCAGCTCGGGCGCAGTGATGGGTTTTGCAAAGGCCAGGCCGGCTGACACCGGCCGCAACCAGGACCAGGCTTTTAACAGCCCAAAGGGGTAACGGGTTTCTATGCGAATTCGGTCCGGGCGCACATAACCACGGCGCGGCGCCAAAACCTGCACAGACACATCACGGCTTTGCCCGGCGGGCACACTCACCCACACCGGCAACGAATCCCCGCTGCTAACCTGCACCGCAATGGCGTCGTCTTTACCGGCGGTCAGGCGCAGGCTAAATGGCACCATGTCACCGGCAACGGCCTCTCCCGCCCGGCTCAGGGCCAGAGTCAAACCCGCCAGGTTGCGGTGAGTCTGGTGCATGGCGCCCACAAATACCCCGCCAAGCACAAAGGTCAGCATATAAATCAGGCTGTTTTGATAGTTGATGCCGGTAATCAGCATAATCAGTAGTAACGCACCGAACATAACGCCGGCACCGGTCGGCAGAATAAACAGATTTTTCTGGCTGAACGTCTGGCGATCAGATCTGGGCAGGCGTCGATTCACCCAGCGCTGCCAAAAACCATCGTTTGTCGGTTTCTTCATTGTCATAAATCCAGTATACGTAACAGCCTTTCGCGAATCGCCAGCGTATTAACAAATCGCCGAATTAATTTTCCTTCAAAAGAATATGAGAGGTTTTAACCTTGATAGCGGCTACACCCATCAGCGCTGATCAATTTGCCCGGCTTCAGGCTCACGCCAGCCAGTGCAGCGACTTTATTTGCCTGGGCGCTCCCGGGGCAGAAGCTGGCCGTGGCGAACGCTTTGGTTTCGCCGCCCTCGCAAACATAACCGTAACCCTCGACTGTAGCGATGTATTCGCCGATAAAGCTGCGCTGGCCCGCACCGCACACTTTATGGAAGACCAGTTGGCGCAGATGAAAAGTCAGCCTTCGCAGGTTGACGAGCCGGCGTCGCAAACGACACCCTGGCTGAGCGGTGGCTGGCTGGGTTTCGCCAGTTACGAGCTGGGCTATCGGCATTTGAAAGCTCCGACAAACACGGCAACAGCCGCTTTACCCAGCGCCGACCGCAATCCACTGCCCGCCATGCAAGCCGGTTTGTACCTGTGGATGGCGAGCTGCGATCGGCAAAGCGGACAGTATTACCTGTGGATTCACCCCCAGTGCGCAGCGGCAACCCAGGCGCAACTGGCGCACTGGCAAAGGGAAGATTCAGCCTCGCCCCTGCCCGGCCACAACTGGCGCATGACCCAGGCCTTTGCGCCACGGCAATCTGCGACAGACTTTATGGCCGGCGTTGAGCGGGTTAAAGAATATATTCTGGCGGGCGACTGCTATCAGGCCAATCTGTCCCAGCAGTTCAGCGGCCAGTACCGGGGCGATCCCTGGCGCGCCTACCAGGCGCTTACCAGCGCGCACCCTACGCCTTACGGCGCCTTTCTGCGGCTCGGCGACCAGGCCATTGTGTCGGCCTCGCCGGAGCGCTTTCTTCAGATCAGCGGCGATACCGTGCTAACCAGCCCTATCAAAGGCACACGCCCGCGGGGCAACGATGCCGAGCAGGATCGCGCCCTGGCGCAGGAACTGATGGATTCGGAAAAAGACCGGGCAGAAAATCTAATGATTGTGGATCTACTGCGCAACGACCTGGGTCTGAACGCGGCCACGGGGTCGGTGCGTGTGGACAAGCTGTTTGCATTGGAGTCTTACCGCAATGTGCACCACCTGGTCAGCCACATTCGCGCAACGCTGGCGCCCGATGTATCACCGCTGCGGGCGTTTTTTGATGCGTTTCCCGGTGGTTCAATTACCGGCGCGCCGAAAATCCGCGCTATGGAAATTATTCAGGAACTGGAGCCCCACTGGCGCGGCCCTTACTGCGGATCGGTATTTCATCGCAACTTTGACGGCCAGCTAGACAGCAGCATCGCTATCCGCACCCTGGTGTGCGACAACACCGGCGCCATCCACTGCTGGGGTGGCGGCGGCATAGTCACGGATTCAGAAGCCGAAAGCGAATATCAGGAAACCCTGACCAAGGTAAAACCGCTAATGGATTGCCTGGAAAAAGAAGGCGGGCTATAGGTTTAAAGTACACAGACCCGCCTTCTTGTTCATGACTCTACATTTGAGCTCTGAAAATTCTGGCACCACAGGCTCCGGATCTTCAGGCGCTATGAATCAGGCTGGCCTTCAGGAATTCCTGCTTTAAATCCTCAAACGTCTGCACCGCCGGGAACTGCGGAAATTCGCTGATCACGTTTTGCGGCGCGTGGAACAAAATACCGGCCTCAGCCTGCGCCAGCATGGTAGTGTCGTTGTACGAATCGCCGGCGGCAATTACCCGGTAATTCAGTAGCTGAAAGGCGCGAACCGACTGGCGTTTGGGGTCACGCTGACGCAACAAGTAGTCGGTAATCTGGCCGCTGTCTGCGACTTCCAGCTTGTGGCACAGCAGCGCAGGATGGCCCAGCTTGGCCATCAGCGGCATGGCAAATTCGTAGAACGTGTCTGACAGAATCACCACCTGAAAGCGCTCTCGCAACCAGTCCAGAAACTCCGCGGCACCGGGCAGCGGGTCCAGCCCGCCAATCACTTCCTGAATTTGTGGCAAGCCATAACCGTGCTGGTCCAGCAGCTTCAGGCGCTGCTTCATCAGTACGTTGTAATCAGGAATGTCGCGGGTGGTTGCCTTGAGTTCTTCAATGCCGGTTTTCTCCGCAAACGCAATCCAGATTTCTGGAATCAATACTCCTTCAAGATCAAGGCATGCCAGTTCCACAGTGCTCTCCTGTTTCATCAATAAGGGAAGATTCGGTTGCCATCGCAGTGCCGCGCACCCGCATCGGTTCGCTATAATAGAAAAAACCGCACGGAATTGCACCGCTCTGCAAACAGCCCGTCAGAGCACGGGTAGCTCTACATTCTCGAACAGCGCTTCAATTTCACCGCGGTTGCTCTGTTTAGACACAACCTGATCTACTACGTCGCGGGTCAGGTGGGGAGCAAAGCGCTGGATGAAATCATACATGTAACCACGTAAAAAAGTGCCCTTGCGAAAGCCAATATGGGTAATGCTACTGTCGAAGAGCTTGCTGGCGTCTATCACCACCAGGTCAGTGTCTACTTTCGGGTCGTACGCCATGCTGGCAATAATGCCCACGCCAAGCCCCAGGCGCACGTACGTTTTGATCACGTCGGCGTCGGCGGCGGTAAACACCACCTTGGGAATCAGACTTGCGCTTTTGAAGGCTTCATCCAGCCGCGAGCGCCCGGTAAAGCCAAATACATAGGTTACCAGGGAATATTCCGCCAGCTTGGCCAGGGTCAGCTCCGGTTCCGCTGCCAGCGGGTGGTCTTTGGGCACCACGATGCAGCGATTCCAGCGGTAACAGGGCATCATGATCAGGTCATTGAACACTTCCATGCCTTCAGTGGCAATGGCGAAATCGGCCGCGCCGGTGGCGGCCATTTCTGAAATCTGGGTGGGCGTACCCTGCTTCATGTGCAGAGACACGTCTGGATAGGCGTCCAGAAACCCACGAATCACCGGCGGCAAGGCGTAGCGTGCCTGGGTGTGGGTGGTGGCAATGCTCAAGTCACCGGCGCGCTGGTCGCTGAATTCCTGGGCAATCTTTTTGATGCCCTCAGCGCGGCGTAAAATTTCACCGGCCTCGCGCACAATAATCTCGCCGCCCGGGGTTATGCGGGTCAAATGCTTGCCGCTGCGGGCAAAAATCTCCAGCCCCAGCTCGTCTTCCAGCAGGCGAATCTGCTTGGAAATCCCCGGCTGCGACGTAAACAGACTCTGCGCCGTAGCAGACACGTTCAGGTCGTGGTGCGCAACCTCCCAGATGTAGCGTAGCTGTTGTAATTTCATTATCTGGGTTGCTCCCTGTGCGACCGGCGCAACGGGCCGACTCGCACTCACTGATTTATTGAAAGGATAAAAAATTAATTTTACGCATAAAAAGATTAATTTTCATTCTTTTTTCGCATAATCAATACTCAATCACCCGCCGGAACGGCGGCAGCGAATCCAGCAGCAGCTGGCCATAGCGCCGCGCCACAATGCGCCGGTCCAAAATGGTCACCCGCCCGGTGTCTTCTTCGGTGCGCAGCAAGCGCCCTACGGCCTGAACCAGCTTGATGGACGCTTCCGGCACGGTAATCTCCATAAACGGATTACCACCGCGCTGGGTCACCCACTCCGCCAGGCTGGCATCAATCGGGTCATCGGGTACTGAAAACGGCAAACGGGTAATCACCACGTGGTGCAGGTACTTACCCGGCAAGTCTATGCCCTCGGCAAAACTGGCAACCCCGAACAGCACGCTGGGCCGGCCTTCGTCCACCCGCGCGCAGTGCTGGCGCAGCACTTCGCCTTTGGCCATGTCGTCCTGGGTAATAATCAGCCCGGGATAGTCACCGGCCAGGGCGTCTCTTACCTGATGCATCTGGCGCCGCGAGGTGAACAGCACCAGGGTGGCGGTTTCCCCTTGCCACAGCGTGGGCAGGCGTTCAATCAGCTCTTCCAGAAAACCGTCATCGGTGGGCATGGCCTTCATGGCCGGCACTTCCACCGTGGCCATCTGCTGGTAGCGGAACGAGCTGGGAACCACCAGGTAGCGGGCGTCTTCCGGCAATCCGGCGCGGGAGCGCAGGCGATCAAATTTACCCAAAGCGGTCAGCGTGGCGCTGGTTAACACCGAACCGTAAGCCCGTGACCACAGCCGTGTATACAGCAGGCTGTCAGCCAATACCGGCGAACTGTAAAGGGTAATGTCTTCGGCGTGGTCCCAGCGCTGGCGCACTGTCCAGCGAGCCGGCGGCGGGCTTTTTGTTTCCTCACACCAGGCCGCCCAAAGGCGCAGCTGCTCTTCAGAGCGGCTGTGGAAGGAGCCAATCACCGGATACCAGGATTCTGCCGTTTCACGGTCAATATCGTGGGTTTTGCGCTCGTCAAAGGCACCCTGAAGCTCTTCAGCCAAAGCACCCACGTGGCGCGAAAAATTAGCGCTGGCAATGCGTGCTTCCGCCGCCAGTACCGCCATGGCATCCGGCAGCTGGCCTTCGGGATAACGCCACTGGGCCGAGCGGCGCTCGTCGTTAAATTCCCAGGTGATATTGTGTTCGCAGTATTCGTACACCCGGGTGACCACCAGGTCGACTTCCCGCGCGGCTTCGCTGATGCGCTCCAGGGTTTTTGCCCCTTGGGTGCCCGGGCTCAGGTGGGGCTGCATTTTTACCAGCACCTGCGACAGCTGTTTTAACCAGCTGCGTGTGGAATTCAGGGAAATCGACGCGGCGAAGTGATTCAATGCTTTGTCTGGCAGGTGGTGAGCTTCGTCGAATATATACAGCGCGTTTTCCGGCTCTGGCAGTATCGCGCCGCCGCCCAGGGCCAGGTCTGCCAACACCAGGTCGTGGTTGGCTACGACTATATCGGCGGCGTCCAGATCTTTGCGGGCGTCAAAAAACGCACAGCTATCAAAGTAACTGCAGTGGCGGTTGGTGCACTGGCGGTGGTCGGTGGTTACCTGGCGCCAGATATCGTCTGGGATCTGCTCAGGCCAGTGGTCGCGATCACCGTCCCACTTGCGCGCGCCGTAGCTGGCCAGCATTTCCTCAAAGAACGCGCGGGTGCCGGGTTCCTCTTTGCCCGGTGCATCCAACAAAAACAACGGCATGGTATCGCTGTCGCCGTTGCCTTCGTCGTGCAGGCGGCCTTCCAACCGCGACATGCACAAATAGCGGCCGCGGCCTTTGGCCAGGGTCCAGTTTATATCCAGCTTGCTGTGTTTTTTCACGTCTGGCAGGTCTTTCAGAACAATCTGGTCTTGCAGCGCCACTGTGGCGGTGGAAATCACCAGGGTTTTGTTCAGGGCCTTGGCCACCGGAATAGCAGCAATCAGGTAGGCCAGGGTTTTACCGGTACCGGTCCCGGCTTCCACCACGCAGGCCGAAGGCGGTGACGTACGCTGGCCATCGTTGTCGGTGATGTCGCCCATATAGCGGGCGATTTCGGCAATCATCAGGCGCTGGCCATAACGTGCACGCACCTGCTTACCCGCCAACATGTCGCGGTAACCCTGCTGAATCTGCTGTTTGGTCTGTTCGCTCAGGGCCATCAGCGCGGGCTCATCCAGTCGCGTACAATACCCAGTCGAAATTGTTGCCCTTGCCTGCTTAACACCACGCCATCCTCAGTAATTTCTTCCACCCGCAAGCCTTGAAAGCTATCGCCCGGCCGCAGATTCTGGTTATTGATCATTACCCTGCGGGCCTTTGGCACCGAGGCAAATATGTGACTGTTTACCGTCAAATCCGGCACGCTGCGCTGGAACGACAGCGGCAACTCAACCAGGTGCGGAAAACGCACGCCGCCTGCGCTGTTTGCAGACGCCTTGGCGCCCGAGGACGCCAGCGGGTCAAAGAAGTCGTAATACATGGTTACGCTCGTGTCCCGTTAGGCTAATTCGTGAACGTGCTGAGCGAGAGACTAACTCATTAAAAGTCGTCGAGCATCAGGTCGTCACTGTCGTCGGCGGCAAACGGATCCCGTTGTACCTTGCCGTCGTTAATCAGGAAGTCGCGGCGCTGCATATACGCATTGCGAAAAAACACATAGCGATCACCGGAAATCAGCTTTTCCGCCGGAATCAGGTCAGCGCGTATGTCCACTATCTGCACACCACGGGCGTAAACGTTGTATGGGCTTTCAATTTCGTCCCAGGTGGATGGCAATACAAAGCTGTCTATACCAAAGCCTGCAAAATCCCGCGGGTTGGACGGCCCCAGCACGGGCAACATCAGGTAAGATCCGGCGCCCGAACCCCAATAGCCCAGGGTTTGGCCGAAATCTTCCGGGCGCTCGGGCAAGTCCCAGGCGGTGGCCACATCAAACATGCCCGCTAGCCCGAACACCGTGTTAAAGGTAAAACGACCAGCGGCCACAACGGCCGACTCAAGCTTGAGCTGCAACACGCTGTTGGTGAAATTGCTGAGCTCACCCAAATTACTGAACACATTGGTAACGCCACGGTCCACGAACTCCGGCATAATCGCACGGTAACTCTGGGCGATCGGCTTCAGAAACCAGCGATCCAGGCCTTCGTTAAACGCAAACACCTTGCGGTTCCAGTTTTCATAGGGATCGCGCTTATGCCTGCTGGAGTTCGTGGTCAAGGGCGCAGATTCAGTAAACCCTGCGCTTGCCCGTTGCTCTGCTGTCTGTGTCGATGCCTGGGCCTGTGTCGATGCCTGGGCCTGGGCTTGGCCGGATGCGAATAAAAGCATCAACGCCAGCGTCGCTAACACGCCACGGGGAAGCATAAACAGTGAGCAAGGCCAGAGATTGAATTGGGTCATGTTAAGCTCTTTGAATTCTATATTTACAAACGGAGAGATCGATGTCGGTACCGGGAAATCTTGTCAACACAATCACGGCTCCCCTGCGCTGGGGTGATATGGACGCCTACGGGCACGCCAACAACACAGTGTACTTCCGCTTCTTTGAGGAAGCTCGAATTGTCTGGCTGGCCGACATCAACATCGACATGAGCGGCCCTACAGGGCCCATCATTATAAAGACTAGCGCGACTTTTCTAAAGGAATTGAAGCACCCTGCCAACTTGGTGATTACCACCTACGCCGACAAAGCCGGCAACACCAGCCTGGACACCTATCACGAGATAAAAGACGCAGACAACGGACAGCTCTACGCGGAAGGCTACGCAAAGCTGGTGTGGTTTGACCACAACACCCGCGGTTCCTGCCCTTTGCCAGACGCCCTGCGCGCCCTGGCAACAAACGCCTGATCGGCTTGAAAGGTTCGAATGCCTTGCTTTGTCAGCGGCGTCGCACAACTACGCTGCCGATGGAATAACCGGCACCAAACGAGCAGATTACGCCAACATCCCCAGACACCAGGTCGTCTTTATTCAGGTGAAAGGCAATGATGGAACCGGCAGAGCTGGTGTTGGCGTACTCGTCCAGAATCACCGGTGCTTCATCTTCGGTGGCATCGCGGCCCAAAACCCGGCGCGCAATCAAATGGTTCATGTTCAGGTTCGCCTGGTGCAGCCACATGCGCCGCAGCTGATCGGGCGCCAATCCAAGGCTCTGCAGATGATTCTGTATGGTATCGGCCACCAGCGGTGACACTTCCTTGAACACCTTGCGGCCCTGCTGCACAAACAGTTTGTCAGGCTGGCCCACACCGCTGTCGTCGGCGCGGTTCAAAAACCCGAAATTGTTGCGAATGGCGTTGGAATACAGGGTTTTCAGACGGGTACCCAGAATTTCAAAACCGGCGCCCGGCGCTACTGCGTCTTCCCGCTCCACCAGAATGGCGGTGCAGGCATCACCGAATATAAAGTGGCTGTCGCGTTCGCCGAAATTCAGGTGGCCGGAACAGATTTCCGGGCTAACCACCAGCACCGCGCGGGCCGTGCCGTTTTCCACCGAATTCACCGCGGCCTGCAAGCCAAACGTGGCAGAGCTACAGGCAACGTTCATGTCATAAGCAAAACCCTGAATGCCCAGAGCGTTCTGCACTTCAATCGACACCGCCGGGTAAGCCCGCTGCAAGTTGGAGCAGGCCACAATCACCGCGTCTACGTCATCCGCGGTTTTACCCGCCTGTTGCAGGGCCTCGTGACAGGCCGTGACGCTCATATCGCACTGCACTGAAGGCTGATCGTTTGTGCGGTCTGGAATATTCGGTTTCATCCGCCTGGGGTCCAGAATGCCCTCTTTATCAATCACGTGACGGCGCTTTATGCCAGACGCTTTTTCAATAAAAGCTGAAGAGGAATGCTCCAGAGCCGCCTGCTCGCCGCGGGCAATCCCATCGGCGTGCTCGGCGTTGTGCAGGTCTACGTACTGATTGAACGTTGCAACCAGTTCGTCATTGCTGATGGTGGCCGGTGGTGTGTACAAACCGGTTCCACTGATGATGGCTTTAATCACGCTAACCCCATGTCATAGTGAAAATCTGAAAAGTTAAAAAAGGTTAACACAGTCTCAGGCGTTTGCCCGCGTTCCCGTTATACCCGGGTAGCCTGCCATTGCTTATCAAGGCGCTTGATAGACACCGTCATTTGCGTACCCAACTGCTGGGCGAAAAACGACACCCGGTATTCTTCCAGCATCCAGCGGTACAACTCAAGCTCCGGGTCTTTGACACCCTGGCGCTGCTGCTCCTTAAGCTTGGTGGCGTATCGCGCCCACAGCGGTTCAATGGTGTGCAGGAACTCCCGCTCGCGGCCCATCTCCCGCGCCATCTTCTCGAATCTTGCCAAAGCCGCCTCAAAATAGCGCCCGAACTGGGCCAGAGACTGCGCCGGGGTGTTCACCAAAAAGCCAGGGTAAACAAGATTTTGCATTTGAAACTTAATGTCAGCCATAGAATTGGCCAGGGCCAGGTTAATCTTGCCCTTCAGCCGTTTTGCCACCTGTTGATAGCCGAGCATGGCCTGGTGCAGATGCTCTACCGCGGTTTCAAGCGCAGGAATAAAGTCGCCCCTGTGCTGGTTAAAACACCCGTCGAACGCCTCCGGGCTACGCGGTAGCGGGCCAACCAGAAAATGCTGCATGGCTGTCGACAGCAACAGGTCGTCCAGCAGAATACGCGCTTGCCCAACCGTTGCGAACATCAGCGCCGCCGGTTTGAATTTCGGCAGTTTGCGTTCCAGATCGTCCAGGGTATTGCCAAACCGGTTCAGAATCAGCCGGGCGATGGCCTTGCGGGTGATGGTTTCCGCCGTTAACGAATCCAGGCAGCGGGTTTGTCGCACTTCTTTGCCCAGATCTTCCAGAGCCGGATACACCGTCACCTGCATACCGCCTTTTTCGGTTTGCACCTGCGGGGCCAGGGTGCCGAACTGCCAGCTGGTGTGAGTCGCGGTGGTGGTCTCGTCTTTGCTATCCGTGGCGGTAATGGACGCCAGGGCCTGCTCGGCTTTGGCCTCAAGCTGGCTCTGCAAATCCACGGTTTCACGGCTTTCCGCGATAACGGCGCCTTTGTCGCCGGTCACCCGCAGGTTCATTCGCAGGTGCCGCGGCAAATCGTTTTGCTGCCAGGCTTGTGGGTCTATCTGTACCCCCGTCATGCGGCGCAGCTGCGCACCCAGTTGCAACGCCAACGGCTCGTTAGAGGGCTGAAGGTTGGCCAGGGCAGCGTCGATAAAATCCGGCACCGGCACAAAATTACGCCGCAGGGATTTCGGCAACCCTTTCACCAGCGCAATACACTTTTCCCGCAGCAAACCGGGCACCAGCCACTCCAGGCGCCGCGCCGGTATTTGTTTCAGTGCCATCAACGGCACCCGCAGAGTTACCCCATCGCGCTCGCTGGTGGGTTCAAACTCGTAATCCAGCGGGTATTTCACCCCTTCCCACTCAAGAAAGTCCGGATAAAGAGCACCGGCCTGGGCGTCAAGCGGGCGCTGCAGCACGTCTTCTTCGGTCAATTCCAGAGCTTTCAGCTCGGCGGCTTCCAGATGTTTCCACCAGTGCTCAAAATGGCGACCGCTGACGATGTCGGCCGGCACGCGCTGATCGTAAAAAGCCACCAGAGTTTCGTCGTCTACCAGCAAATCCCGGCGCCGGGTTTTCTTTTCCAGGTCTTCGACCGACTCCAGCATTAACCGGTTAAGTTCAATAAACGGCGCCCGGGAGCGGTAATCGCCGTCGACCAGGGCGTGGCGAATAAACAAGTCGCGGCAGGCGGCCGGGTCAATGTCGCTGTAAACAATGGCGCGGCGCGGAACAATATCCAGACCGTACAGGGTGATTTTTTCAAAACCCATCACCTGCCCGCGTTTTTGCTCCCAGTGGGGCTCAAAATAGTGATGCTTTACCACGTGGGCCGCCAGGGGCTCTATCCATTGGGGTTGAATGGCCGCCACCATGCGCCCGAACACCCGGCTGGTTTCCACAATCTCGGTGGCCACAATCCACTTGGGTGCGGTTTTTGCCACCTTCGAGCCAGGAAATATCAGCAGCTTGCGATTGCGCGTGGCCATGTATTCGCGGTTTTCAAACTTGGTCGCCACCTGCCCCAGCAAACCCGCCAGCACCGCCGTGTGTACCGATTGGTAACTGGCGGCCTGGGGATTCAGCTTCAGCTTCTGTTCGCGGCAAATCAGCGTCAGCTGGCGGTGCACGTCGCGCCATTCACGCATACGCATCCAGCTCAGAAAGTTTTTCTGACAGACTTTTTTCAGCTGATTCAGCGACAGTTCCTGGCGCTGCTCTTCGTAAAAATTCCAGATATTCAGCAGGGTAACAAAGTCGGATTCTTTGTCGTTGAACGGCGCATGGGCCTGGTCGGCCTGCTGTTGTTTGTCTTGCGGCCTGTCACGGGGGTCTTGCACGCTCAGCCCGGCAATAACGATCAACACTTCGCTCAGGCTGCCTTGCTCCGCAGAGGTCACCAGCATGCGCGCCAGGCGCGGATCCAGCGGCAGGCGCGACATGGTGCGGCCAGCCACGGTTACCCGGCGCTTGCCGGTGACCGCACCCAGCTCTTCAAGCAGTTTGTAGCCGTCGTTTATCTGGCGATTATCCGGCGATTCCAAAAACGGAAAGTTACGAATCTCACCCAGGCCCGAGGTGGCCATCTGCAAAATCACCGAGGCCAGATTGGTGCGCAGAATTTCGGGGTCGGTGTATTCCGGGCGATTGATGAAATCGTTTTCGTCATACAGGCGAAAACAGATGCCCGGCGCCACCCGACCACAGCGGCCGGCGCGCTGGTTAGCGCTGGCTTGGGAAATCGGTTCTATTGGCAGGCGCTGAATTTTCGAGCGCACGCTGTAGCGGCTGATGCGCGCAACACCGGTGTCAACCACATAGCGAATGCCCGGCACCGTCAGCGAAGTTTCTGCCACGTTGGTAGACAACACCAGGCGCCGGCCCCGATGGCTCTGGAACACCCGGTTCTGTTCCTGATTGCTGAGCCGCGAATACAGCGGCAGCACTTCGGTGTGCCGCAGCTCAGCGTGGCGCAACACGTTGCTCAAGGCCCGAATTTCCCGCTCGCCGGGCATGAACACCAATACATCGCCCGGCGGCTGGCTGGCGCTGCGTTCGTGCTGTTCAATTTCCTCCAGCGCCTGCAAGACACCGTCGGTCCAGCCCTGATCGCGGTCGTCGTCATCGCCGACCAAGGGGCGATAGCGCACTTCTACCGGAAAGGTGCGGCCGCTGACTTCAATCACCGGAGCGTTATCGAAAAATTCGCTAAAACGCCCGAGCTCGATGGTGGCGGAGGTGATGATTATCTTGAGATCAGGCCGCTTTGGCAGCAGCTGTTTCAGATACCCCAGCAGAAAATCGATGTTCAGACTGCGCTCGTGGGCTTCGTCAATAATCAGCGTGTCGTAACGGTCTAAAAACGGGTCGTGCTGGACTTCCGCCAGCAATATGCCGTCGGTCATTACTTTCAGGCGGGAATCTTCGGAGGTGGTATCGGTAAAACGAATCTGGTAGCCCACTTGCCGGCCGGTTTGCTCGCCCAGTTCTTCGGCAATGCGCGCGGCCACGCTACGGGCCGCAATACGCCGGGGCTGGGTGTGGCCAATCAAGCCACGAATACCCAGGCCGGCGTTCATGCAAATTTTTGGAATCTGGGTGGTTTTACCAGAGCCGGTTTCACCGGCAATGATCACCACCTGGTTTTGGGCAATAGCAGCGGCTATGTCGTCTACCCGCTCTGAAACCGGTAAGCCTTCAGGGAAGCTGGCCGGTTTATGCAAGCGCTGGCGCGACTGCACTTTTTCCTGCCCTGCCTGCAGCCAGCGGCCGATTTTTTCCAGCTCTTTGGTGCCGGGGCGGCCTTTGGCGCGGACAAGAGTGCGGGTTATGCGCGCAGCTTCAAGCTGCGCGCAGGTGCCAAGCTGTTCCGCTATGTCATTAACAGCGGCACCAGAAACAGTGTCAGTTGAAGATTTATTGATTACTTGCTTCATCCCTTAGTTCGCGGCGCAACACTTTGCCAACGTTGGTTTTTGGCAACTCAGTGCGAAATTCAAAGTGACGCGGCACTTTGTAGGCGGTCAGGCGTTCACGGCAAAACTCTTTCAGCTCGCCGGCGGTTACGCCGTCTTTGGATGCAACCAGGTACACCTTCACAGCTTCACCGCTTTTTTCGTCAGGTATGCCCACCGCAGCGCATTCCAGCACATTCGGGTGGCCGCTGATCACGTCTTCGACTTCATTGGGGAACACATTAAAGCCCGACACAATAATCATGTCCTTTTTACGGTCCACAATGCGGATGTAGCCATCTTTTTGAATAACAGCTATGTCACCGGTACGCAAATAGCCGTCGTCGGTCATGGATTTGCGGGTATCGTCCGGGCGCTGCCAGTAACCGCGCATGACCTGCGGGCCCTTGACACACAGCTCGCCCCGCTCGCCAAAGGGCGTTTCATTGTTATCGTCGTCCACGGTTTTCAGCAGGGTACCCGGCAGCGGCAAACCAATGGTGCCGAGCTGAATCGCGCTGACCGGATTAAAACTCACCACCGGCGAGGTTTCAGTCATGCCATAACCTTCGCAAACTTCGCAGCCGGTCACCTGCTTCCAGGTTTTCGCCGCCTTGGAGGTCAGCGCCATGCCGCCGGAAGCCGTCAGCTTCAGGTGGCTAAAATCCAGTTTGCAGAATTCTTCGTTATTACACAGCGCAACAAACAGCGTGTTCAGGCCCAGGAACGCCGTGAATTGGTGATTTTGCAGTTCTTTCACAAAAGCGTCTATATCCCTCGGGTTGGGAATAAGCACGTTGTGGGCACCGGCTTCCAGCATGGTGCCGCAGTTCAGGGTAAACGAATAAATGTGATATAGCGGCAGCGGTGCAATCACCACTTCTCTGCCTTCAATAATGTTGTCTTCCAGCATCGGCCGAATCTGCAGCAGGTTTGCCACCAGATTGCCGTGGGTCAGCATGGCGCCTTTGGCCACGCCGGTCGTGCCACCGGTGTACTGCAGCACGGCGATGTCGTCCTGTTTGCATTCAACCGGAGTAAACTTCTCGCGGGCACCGGCTGCCAGCACCGCGGGTAATTTGTGGGCCTGGGGCAGATTGTACGCAGGCACCATCTTCTTGACGTGCTTGACCACCGCGTTCATCAGCGTGCGCTTAAAGGTGGAATGCAAATCCGCCACTTCGGTCAAAATCACGTGTTCAATGCTGGTATTGGGCAGCACTTTTTCCGCGTTGGCGGCCATGTTAGCCAGCACCACCAGCGCTTTTGCGCCAGAGTCATTAAACTGATGTTCCATTTCACGGGGGGTATACAGCGGGTTGGTGTTCACCACAATCAGCCCGGCGCGCATAGCACCAAAGGTAACCACCAAATACTGGCACACGTTCGGCATTTGAACGGCAATGCGGTCACCCGGCTTCAGGTCGGTTTTGTTCTGCAGCCAGGCTGCAAAATTACGGCTTTGAACATCCAGATCTTTATAACTGAGGGTAACGCCAACGGCAGACACTGCTGGGCGATCCGCGTACTTGGTCACCGCCTGATTGAACACGTCAACCATGCTAGAGTATTTTGCCAGATCGACATCCAAGGCCATACCTTGTGGGTACTTGTCCTGGTAAAACTGCTCGAAACTCATCATTACTCGAACTCCTGTCTGCGCTTTTCTAGTTATAATATTTGGCCTTGCAAGTCGCGCAACTGAGCTTTTTCGTTGAAATCAAGTCGACGAAAGTCTAAGTCGCGGAATTGTTGAAAGAGTAGCAGTTTTGAGCGCATGCAAATAGCAGTTTCTGCTCGCCACCTTATTCATTTTCCAGCAAATTACAGCTACTTTCTCAACTACTTCGTCAGCTGTTTCATTGCACCTTCCAGGCCTTCCACCGTCAGCGGATACATCTGGTTATCCACCAGCTGGCGGGCCATGGCCACAGAGCCGCCCTGGTTCCAGAAGGCCTCTGGCAGGGGATTCAGCCAAACCACTTTGCGGAAATGATCGGTAATGCGTTGAAACCAGGTGGCGCCGGATTCTTGATTCCAGTGCTCGATGGAGCCGCCCGGATGGCTGATTTCATAGGGCGCCATGGTGGCGTCCCCCACAAAAATAACCTTGTAGTCCGAGCTGTATTTATTCAGCAGCTCCCAGGTGGGCGTTACCTCGTTGGTGCGGCGAACGTTCTGGGTCCACACGCCCTCGTAAATGAAGTTGTGAAAGTAAAAATACTCCATATGCTTGAATTCCAGCCGCGCCGCTGAAAACAGCTCTTCACATTCGCGAATGTGAGGGTCCATAGAGCCGCCCACATCAAAAAAGATCAGCACTTTTACCGCGTTGTGGCGCTCGGGCACCATTTTCAAATCAAGGTATCCGGCGTTACGGGCGGTGGAGCGAATGGTGTCGTCCATATCCAGGGTATCGGCGGCGCCTTGGCGGGCAAATTTACGCAACCGGCGCAGCGCCACTTTGATGTTGCGAATGCCTAGGGTAACGCTGTCATCCAGGTCTTTAAACTCGCGTTTTTCCCACACTTTTACCGCGCGACCGTGGCGGCCTGTTTTCTGGCCGATACGAAAGCCTTCCGGATTGTAGCCATCCGCGCCAAAGGGCGATGTGCCGCCGGTGCCGATCCATTTATTACCGCCGGCGTGGCGCTCTTTCTGCTCTTCCATGCGCTTTTTGAAGGTTTCGACCAGTTCTTCCAGGCCGCCCAGGGAATCGATTTTCGCCTTTTCTTCATCGCTCAGGTGCTTTTCAAACTCGGCCCGCAGCCAATCGTCGGGAATCAGCGATTGCAGCAACTCGTCCAGATGCTCGATGCCCTCAAAATACACCTTGAAAGCACGGTCGAATTTATCGTAGTGGCGCTCGTCTTTGACCAAACAAAGGCGCGCCAGATAGTAGAATTCTTCCATGTCGGCGAAGGCCAGGCGATGCTGCAGGGCCTCCAGCAAGTCGAGAAACTCCCGCAGGCTGGCCGGCACCTTTGCCCGTCGCACTTCCAGAAAAAAATTGATCAGCATAAAACCCTACCTTTGAAACTAACCGCGGCGGCGCGCCATAAACGCCAGTTTCTGCAGCAAGTGAACGTCCTGCTCGTTTTTCACCAGAGCGCCGTACAGCGGTGGCAACGCACTGCTGCTGTCTTTCTGGTGCAACATTTTGGCAGACAACTCATCCGCCATCAGCAGTTTCAGCCAGTCAATCAACTCAGAGGTAGACGGCTTTTTCTTCAGGCCCGGCACTTTGCGCACGTCAAAAAACACTTCCAGGGCATCGCGTACTACCTGCTGCTGAAGACCCGGGAAATGCACGTCAACAATGCTCTGCATGGTGCCCTGGTCAGGAAAGCTGATGTAGTGAAAAAAGCAGCGGCGCAGGAAGGCGTCGGGCAGTTCTTTTTCGTTGTTGCTGGTGATCACAATGATCGGCCGATACTTGGCCTTTACGAACTGCTGGGTCTCGTAAACGTAGAACTCCATGCGGTCGAGTTCCTGCAACAAGTCGTTGGGGAACTCAATGTCGGCCTTGTCGATTTCATCAATCAACAACACTACTTGCTCTTCGGATTCGAAGGCTTCCCACAATTTGCCGGGAATAATGTAGTTGCTGATGTCTTTCACTTTTTCATCGCCTAACTGGGAATCCCGCAGGCGCGACACCGCATCGTATTCGTACAGACCCTGCTGGGCTTTGGTGGTGGACTTGATGTGCCAGGGAATCAAACGCTTGCCCAAGGCCGCCGCTATTTCTTCCGCCAGCAGGGTTTTGCCGGTGCCGGGCTCACCTTTGATCAGCAACGGGCGTTGCAGCGTTATAGCCGCGTTAACCGCCATTTGCAGGTCGTCAGTGGCGACGTATTTATCGGTGCCGGTAAATTTCATGTTCTGGGTCCTGTAAGTTACTTCTTGGGATCGTTGTCGGGCGTTTTCTTTGGCTCAGGGCTCGTATCTTTTTCAGCGCCTTTTTCAACTTCGGCGCCTGGCAGGTCGTCAAATTCAGACAGGTCAAGGTCGTCCAGACCAAGCTCGTCATCGGCCAGCTCTTCTGGCTCGGCTAGCGTCGCTTCCAGCTCGTCATCAGGAAACGACAGCTCAAAATCGTCATCAAAAGCCAAAGGTTCAGGGTCGCCCTCTTCCGGCTTTACCAGCGGCATGGTCTCTTCGGGCAGTGGCTCTATGGTGGGCACTGGGGTTTCGTCAACCACGGGTTCAGCGGCGGGTTCTGGCTCAATCTCTGGCTCAATCAGGTCGTCCGGGCTTAATTCCGGTACGTTTTCAGGCTCGTCAATGTCGGTAATCACCGGCACGGCAGCCACTTCCGGGGCTGGGACGGGCGCAGCCGCTTCTGCTTTCACGTTTACTTCGGCGTTAGTTTCGGCATCGATTTCATCGGTGTTTTTGCGTTTGCGCAGCAGCAGCCAGATCAACAAGGCCAGCACTAACAGAGCGCCCGCGCCGGCCGCAATCATCCAAGGCGCTATTGCTGAATCTGCACTCTTGGGTTCTGCCGGCTCGGGCTCTGCTACAGGTTCAATGACAGGCTTAACTTCTGCGACAGGTTCGCCTGCGGGTTCAGGCGCGGGCGCCTCATCAACCGCAGGCGCAGTATTCGGCTGCGGTTCGGGCTCAGTAGGGGTGGCGGTTTTGAAAGGATTAGCGGCGTCAATTTCAGGCGCAAACAGTGGCGCGTTTGCGGCGGAAACTTCGGCACCGGCGGCAGGTTCAAAACGGGTGGTTCCGGAGAACTTGCGCGCAAAGGTGCTGCTGCGCGCTTCCACTACCACTTGGTACTGGCCGGCGGTCGGCATTTCGGCAATGTTATAGCGATACACACCATCTGCTGGCGGGCTCTGCTCTGACAACAGCTTGGTACCTCTACGGCCATCTTCATGTGCCAGCGTCAGGTTAACGGTCAGCACACTCAGAAAATCGGCATTGGTAATCGGCTCATTCCCGTCAAAAAGCCTTACTCGAATCGCCAGCGGCTCCTCTATCGAGAATGTGCCCGGAATGGGGCTCACAATCATCCGCAAATCACTCACCACGCTTACTCGGCTGCCCTGGCCTAATTGGCCATCCAGAATCCAGCGCCCGGCTACGGGGTCGGTTACGGTGATCAGGTCGTAACCCGGTTCACGGGCCCAGCGAATATTGTCCGGGTGCTGCTGCAAGGTGGCAGCGGCTGCACCGGGCGCTTTCAACGCCAAGGTGCGGTTAGCAGAGGTTTCACTGTCGCCCCAGAAAATCAGCGCGGTGTATTCGGTTACCCCGGCGTC